>NZ_NQKI01000046.1 GCF_002269125.1 Pseudomonas lundensis
CGTTAGTTCAGTCGGTTAGAATACCGGCCTGTCACGCCGGGGGTCGCGGGTTCGAGTCCCGTCCGCTGCGCCATATTCGGAACACAAGCCCCTTGAACGCTTGTGATCCACAAATAGCCTGCCATGTGCAGGCTTTTTTGTGCGCGTGTGTTTTGTGGTTTGCTGCCAGAGTTTCTGCGTTGGCGTAGAGGTAATTGAATCGCTGCGCGCCTGCTTAACCTCACGCAGTCCTGCGGCAGTTGCACAGGACTGAGGGTTTTAAGGTCAGTGTTTGGCGATCAAATTACCAGCATGCAGGCCACATTCCTTTTGCGTAGCTTCTTCCCACCACCAGCGGCCTTCGCGCTCGTGCTGGTTAGGCAGGACTGGGCGGGTGCAGGGCTCGCAACCGATGCTGATAAAGCCTCGTTCGTGCAGGCTGTTATAGGGCAGCTCCAACATGCGGATGTAACCCCAGACTTCCTCGCTGGTCATTTGCGCCAACGGGTTGAATTTGTACAGCGGGCGCTCCGGGGTCGAGAAGGCGCCGTCGATTTCCAGTGCGGCGACCTGACTGCGAGTGCCCGGGCTTTGATCGCGCCGCTGGCCGGTCGCCCACGCTTTGACGCCAGCCAGCTTGCGGCGCAGCGGTTCGATTTTGCGCACGCCGCAGCATTCACCGTGGCCGTCTTTATAGAAGCTGAACAAGCCTTTTTCTTTGACGAATGGCTCCAGTAGGCGTTGATCTGGCGAAATCAGCTCGATCTGCAGGTTGTAGTGTTCGCGGACCTGCTCAATGAAACGATAGGTTTCGGGGTGCAGGCGTCCGGTGTCGAGGCTGAACACTTTAACGTTTTTGTTGAGTTTCCAGGCCATGTCCACCAGCACCACGTCTTCGGCGCCGCTGAATGAAATCCAGAGTTCGTCGCCAAAATGCTGAAAGGCGAGTTTGAGAATGTCTTGCGGGGATTTGCTGGCGTATGTCGCGGCGAGTTCCGCGACGTCGAACGGGTGGCTCATCAGGCGGCTTCCTACAGTCAATGGCGCTGGGCGCTCTCTAGTGGCGCGATGTTAGCAAATACGGTGTGTTACAGGGCTTGCAGCGTGTCGAGCAACACTTTCACTTTAGTGATGGACTCTTGATATTCGGCTTCCCAGTCCGAGTCCGCGACAATACCTCCTCCTCCCCAGCAGCTCACGCGACCGTCCTTGATCAGCAGCGTGCGAATGGCGATGGAGCTGTCCATCTCGCCGCGTACGTCGAGGTAAAGCAACGAGCCGCAATAAATACTGCGACGGGTGGGCTCCAGCTCGTCGATGATTTGCATGGCGCGGATCTTGGGTGCGCCGGTGATCGAGCCGCCCGGAAAGCTGTCGCCGATCAGGTCCAGCGCGTCTTTATCCGCAGCCAGCTCGCCCGTGACACTGCTCACCAAGTGATGGACGTTGGGGTAACTTTCGAGATTGAACAGCTCCGGCACGCGGACCGAACCTGTGCGGCAGGTGCGCCCGAGGTCGTTGCGCAGCAGGTCGACAATCATCAGGTTTTCAGCGCGATCTTTAGCGCTGGCAAGCAGTTCGGCGGCGTTGGCCGTATCTTGCGCGGCGTTCTTGCCGCGTGGGCGGGTGCCTTTGATCGGACGGGTTTCGACCTGCAGGTTGCTGACCCGTACAAAGCGTTCCGGCGACAGGCTGACAATTGCGCCTTGCGCGGGTAATTGCATAAAGCCGGAAAAGGGCGTCGGGCACGCCGCGCGCAGAGCGCAATACGCCGTCCATGCGTCGCCTTGGCAGTCGGCGCTGAAGCGTTGGGTGTAATTGACCTGATAGCAGTCGCCGGACTGAATGTATTGATGCACTTGAGCAAGGGCGTGTGCGTACTGCTGAGTGCTGATGTCCGGCCGCATCGGTTGTTTCAGGCGGAAAGGTACTTCCAACGGGCGTTGAAGCACGCTGAACTGCTCAATCAGGCGTTTGCGTTCACTGGCCTCCAGCGCGGGATGAAAAACCAATTGGCTGGTTGCGTGCCGGTGGTCGCTTATCAGTGCCCACGGGTACAGGCCCAAGCGTGCATCCGGTAGCTGCAGGTCGTCCTGAGCCAGCGCCGGAAGCTGTTCGAGTTGACGCCCGAAGTCGTAACTCAAGTAGCCGATGAGACCGCCCGCGAACGGCAGTTCGTACTCGGGCGGGATCTGCGCCTCGCCCAGTTGGCACAACTGGCCGCGCAAACGTTGTAAAAATGCGCGTCCTGATTCCTCTGGCTGACGTTGCAGTGTGTGAAGGGGCCAGGCACTCATGATGTCGTAACGGCCACGCTCGGCGTCGGGTCGTCCACTGTCCAGCAAGACCGCGCCGGGAGCGTGGCGTATGGCAGCAAAGTAATCGGCCGGGTTGGCGAGGTAAGGCAGTGGATGAACGGAGCAGGTCAACATGCGCAGCAAATCAGCCATCGAAACGGGGAGGGGATTGTAGGCCTGTGTCGGTGGGTAAATCCATGAAACCGTTCAGGAGCGAGCGTGTCTTGCGTGGCCCGCTCGCTCCTGCTGGTCAGGTGTTAGGGGGGATGTGCCCGAACATTTCCTGAGCAAAACGGACCCGCTCTTCAACGGTTTCCTTGATGCCTTTGGCTGCCAGGGCTTCAACGTGGGCCTCGACTGCGTGGGTGCGCAGTGTCAGGCCGCAGTCGTTGGCGATCTGGATGTTCAGGCCCGGGCGGGCATTGAGTTCCAGAATTAGCGGGCCTTTATCCTGGTCCAGCACCATGTCCACACCGATGTAGCCCAGTCCGCACAGTTCATAGCAACCGGCGGCCAGCTTCATGAAGCCATCCCAATAAGGCAGTTGTACGCCGTCCACCGCGTTGGTGGTGTCGGGGTGTTTACTGATGATGTTGTTCAGCCAGGTGCCGCGCAAGGTCAGGCCGGTTGCGAGGTCAACACCGACGCCGATGGCGCCTTGGTGAAGGTTGGCTTTGCCACCGGATTGACGGGTCGGCAAACGCAGCATCGCCATTACCGGGTAGCCCATCAGCACAATGATGCGGATGTCCGGTACGCCTTCGTAGCTGATGCTTTTGAAGATCTGGTCGGGGGTGACGCGGTATTCGATCAGGGCGCGGTCGCGGTGCCCACCCAAGGAATACAGCCCTGTCAGGATGCTGGAGATCTGATGCTCAATTTCTTCATGGCTGATGATCTTGCCCGAAACGGTGCGAAAGCGGTCTTCGAAACGGTCGGCGATCACCAAGATGCCATCACCGCCTGCGCCTTGCGCAGGCTTGATCACGAAGTCGCTGCGCCCGCCGATGATCTCGTCGAGCTTTTCGATTTCTTTCTCGGTGGAAATCACGCCATACATCTCCGGCACGTGAATGCCGGCCTTGATGGCGCGTTCCTTGGTGATGATCTTGTCATCCACAATCGGATACAGGCTGCGTTTGTTGTACTTGAGTACGTAGTCCGCATTGCGCCGATTGATGCCCATGATGCCCCTGGCTTCCAGGGCCTTCCAGGTCTTCCAGAAGCCAAACATCAGGAGTCAGCCTTCAAAAAGGCTTTGAAACGGACCAATTCGGTCAGGCGGTAGCCGCGGTAGCGACCCATGGCCAGCATGAAGCCTACGAGAATCAGCAGCACTGCCGGGAAGGTGAACACGAAGTACACCAGCTCCGGAATGCTCATCACCAGATACGCCAGGGTGGCAGCGAACAGGGTGCCGATTGCGACCTTCATCGCATGCCCGGCGCCTCGCTCCTCCCAAGTGATCGACAGCCGTTCGATAGTCATGGTCAGAATCACCATCGGAAACAACGCGACCGAAAGTCCGCGTTCAAGGCCCAGCTTGTGGCTGAACAGGCTGATGGCGGCAATCAGTATCACCACAAATGTCAGTACCACGGACAGGCGAGGCAGCATCTGCAGCTTCAGGTGCTCCAGGTACGAGCGCAACATCAACCCGAGCGCGGTTATCACTGTAAACAGGATGATGCCGAACCCCAGTTGTGTTTCGCGGAACGCCAGTGCAATCAGTACCGGGGTAAATGTGCCCAGGGTTTGCAGGCCGATCAGGTTGCGCAATACCAGAATCACCAGCACGCCAATCGGGATCATCACCATGATCATGAACGTTTGCTGGGTTTGTAACGGCAGGCCGTACAGCGAATATTCGAGGAAGTTGGCGTCGGTGTTCTCGTCGGTCAGTTTGGCCAGGCGGATGGCGTTCATCTCGCTGTTGTTCAGGCTGAACGTTACGTTGGCTTTTTTGCCGCCATCGACGCTAATCATCGGCTCGTCGCCCGTCCACCACAGCAGGCGGTCGGATGGCAGGCCCTGTTCGCCGGTTTCCGGGTTGAAGTACAGCCAGTCGTTACCGTTGAAGCTGCGCAACCACAGCTCCGGGGTTTGCGGCTGGTCTGCTACCAGGCGGATGGTGTGGACTTTTTCCAGTGGTACGTGGGCAATCGACAGCAAAAGCTCGATGATTTGTGCTTTGTGTGGCGTCGACGGATCGCCCGCCAGCAGCAGTTTCACGTTGTCATCGTTCGGGTTGTTAACCCGCTTGATGGTTTCGCTGATGAAGGTTTCAACGTCGGCCGAGTGCTGGCGGATCGGTGCCAGCAAGGCTTCGGCGGCGATTTTTTCTGGCCCTTCGACAGCGATGCTGTCACGGAATACCGGGCCTTTGACCTTGGTTTTGTCGCCGGTGTAACGCTTGGTCAACACCAGGCGGTAGTAAAGGGTTTGCTTGCCGCTAACGCGACGGGCTGACCACGTGACTTTGCGATTGCCGTCTACCCGATTGACGCTCACCCCGTAATTGTTGGAGATGAAGCTTTCATTGAGGCTGACGTAGTCGCGGTTCAACGGCGGTACGAACATCTGGATCTTGACCGGATCCTTGGAACTGGCAACGAATTCGACTTTCGCGTCGATGTTCCACAGGTCATCCGTTGCGTCTTCGGTCACCGGGATGCCGATGACGAAAATCTGGTAGGCCGTAATCGAAATGCCCAGCACCACAAGGATGGTAATCAAGACTTTCAGGTGAAAGGTAAGAGCGCGCATTTCAATTACTCTGCGGTTTGAGCGGTGGCGGCGCAGGCAGGTTTGCCAGCAGCGTATTTAAGGCTTGGGTCGACCAGCGCATCAAAGCGTTTGAGCGCTTCGGAGCCAATCAACAGCGGGTATTGGAACGCGCTTCGGTCGGTCAAGTTCACTTCGATGGTGCGTAAAGCTTTGCCCATACAAATTTCCAGGGCAATGACCGGCCGCAATGTGTAGTTCTTGTCCGACTCAGGGTCGTAATCCCCGGAGCGACGCTTGATCTTGCTTACCCGTGCCAACGGGCGTTCGATGGGATGCGAATGGGCATCATCAATGGCCAGATAAAAGCGTACCCAGCTCTCGCCGTCGCGTTTGAAGCGTTTGATGTCGCGGGCGCTCAGTGAGGCGGTTTTGGCGCCAGTGTCGAGTTTGGCGGCCACTTGCAGGTTGATACCTGCCAGTTCGGCGTATTCATTGAGGCCGTAAACGGTTTTTTCGGCGCCAAGGCTCAGGCCCGGCAACGCCAGCAGGCAAAGACATATAAAGAAGGAGGGAAATTTCATAAATCCGGGGGCAGTCTCTTGCAGTCTTCAGTTCAAGGCGACTGGCAATACAGCGCAAGCGTCCTCGTGCGGCTGCCCTGTTCAAAAGGGCAAGGCTGATGCGGTCGGCATTCTAGCATGATGGTTTTATGACGCCAGCGCCCAAGCCGTTCGGCGCGTGGTCTGTGGCTGTCGATTCAACCAAGGTCTTATTCGTAGATTGTCGACAATCCTTATTTATTCTTTGACTATAAGGTCTTGAATAGCTAATTTTGACGCTATTGATTTTCAAGGTGTCGACAATATGCTGGATTCGCTCGAAAGTGCCGCGCTGGCCCAAGATGACTCGGAAACCTTGTCCGAGAACGTCTTCAGGCGTATTCAGGCCGCTATCGTCCAAGGCGATATTGCGCCGGGTAGCAAAATTTCCGAGCCGGAGCTGGCCCGCACCTACGGCATCAGTCGCGGGCCGTTGCGCGAGGCGATCCACCGTCTTGAAGGTCAGCGCCTGTTGGTGCGGGTGCCGCATGTGGGCGCGCGGGTTGTGTCCTTGAGCCATGAAGAACTGATTGAGCTCTACGAAATTCGCGAATCCCTTGAAGGCATGGCCTGCCGTCTGGCTGCAGAACGCATGAGCGATGAAAACATCGCGGAACTGCGCCGTGTGCTCGAAACCCATGAGCGCGATGCAGCATTTCAGGCAGGTGTGGGGTATTACCAGCAAGAAGGCGACTTCGATTTTCATTACAAAATTATTCAGGGCAGCGGCAATCGCACCCTGACCCAGATGCTCTGCGGTGAGCTGTATCAACTGGTGCGCATGTACCGCATCCAGTTTTCCACCACCCCGAATCGCCCGCACCAGGCATTCGCTGAGCACCACCGGATTCTCGATGCCATTGCCGATCGCGACGGCGAACTGGCCGAGTTATTGATGCGTCGCCACATTGGCGCGTCCAAACGCAATATTGCGCGTCACTATCAAGACAGCGCCCAGCAGACAGCCACTCCACGAGGTGAGTCATGAGCAATAAAAACAGTCCAGGCCAACGTTTCCGTGATGCAGTCGCCAATGAACATCCCCTGCAAGTGGTGGGCGCCATCAATGCCAACCATGCTTTGCTGGCCAAGCGCGCCGGGTTCAAAGCGATCTACTTGTCCGGTGGCGGGGTAGCGGCGGGTTCGCTGGGTGTGCCGGATCTGGGCATTACCGGTCTGGATGACGTACTGACCGATGTGCGTCGCATCACGGACGTTTGCGACCTGCCATTGCTGGTGGATGTCGACACGGGTTTTGGTTCTTCGGCGTTCAACGTGGCGCGTACTGTCAAGTCGATGATCAAGTTTGGCGCTGCCGCTATCCACATCGAAGATCAGGTGGGCGCCAAACGTTGCGGCCATCGCCCAAACAAAGAAATTGTCTCGCAACAAGAGATGGTCGATCGCATCAAGGCCGCTGTGGATGCGCGCACCGATGACAGCTTTGTGATCATGGCGCGTACCGACGCGCTGGCGGTCGAGGGGCTGGAGTCTGCGCTGGAGCGTGCTGCAGCCTGCGTGGAAGCGGGCGCCGACATGGTGTTCCCGGAAGCCATTACCGAACTGGAGATGTACAAACTGTTTGCCAGTCGCGTTAAAGCGCCGATTCTGGCCAACATCACCGAGTTTGGAGCCACCCCGCTGTACACCGTGGATCAACTGCGCGACGCCGATGTGTCGCTGGTGCTGTACCCGTTGTCGGCCTTCCGCGCCATGAACAAGGCGGCGGAAAACGTCTACGGTGCGATTCGCCGCGACGGCACCCAGCAGAATGTGATCGACACCATGCAAACCCGCATGGAGCTGTACGACGCCATTGACTACCACGTGTTCGAACAGAAGCTCGACGCGCTGTTTGCCAGCAAAAGGTAAGACGGCTTCTAACCGGATTGACCTGACGTCCGGGATTGCTGTCGAGCCTCGCGGGGCTCGATACGCACCAAGGGCGTAACAAATTAATAAGTTCTTGCCGAATCCCTAACAAATTCAAGATTGGAGAAGCGCAATGGCCGAAGCAAAAGTATTGAGTGGTGCCGGATTACGCGGCCAGGTGGCCGGGCAAACGGCGTTGTCGACCGTAGGTCAGGAAGGGGCCGGTCTCACCTATCGCGGTTATGACGTGCGTGAGTTGGCCGCCCAGGCGCGCTTTGAAGAAGTCGCGTACCTGTTGTTGTACGGCGAATTACCTACCGAGGCAGAGCTGGAGGCCTACACAAGCAAACTCAAAGCCCTTCGCGATTTGCCGCAAGCGCTGAAGGAAGTGTTGGAGCGTATCCCGGCTGACGCGCACCCGATGGATGTGATGCGCACCGGCTGCTCGTTCCTCGGCAACCTCGAACCCGAGCAGGACTTTTCCCAGCAACGCGACAAGACCGACCGCTTGCTGGCGGCCTTCCCAGCGATCATGTGCTACTGGTATCGCTTCAGCCACGACGGGGTGCGCATCCATTGTGTGACTGACGAAGCCTCGATTGGCGGCCATTTCCTACACCTGCTGCACGATAAAAAGCCAAGCGACTTGCACATCAAAGTGATGAACGTGTCGCTGATTCTGTACGCAGAGCACGAATTCAACGCGTCGACCTTTACTGCCCGCGTCTGCGCCTCAACCCTGTCCGATCTGTATTCGTGCATCACGGCGGCCATCGGTTCGTTGCGTGGCCCGCTGCATGGCGGCGCGAACGAAGCAGCCATGGAGATGATCGAGCGCTTCAGTTCCGCCGACGAAGCCATCAAAGGCACGCTCGGTATGCTCGAACGCAAAGACAAAATCATGGGCTTTGGTCACGCCATCTATAAAGACAGCGATCCGCGCAATGAAGTGATCAAGGACTGGTCGAAAAAACTGGCGGAAGAAGTGGGGGACACGGTGCTGTTCCCGGTATCCGAAGCCATCGACAAAACCATGTGGGAGCAAAAGAAACTGTTTCCCAATGCCGACTTCTACCATGCCTCGGCGTATCACTTCATGGGCATCCCGACCAAGCTGTTCACCCCGATTTTTGTCTGCTCACGCCTGACCGGCTGGGCCGCGCACGTGTTCGAGCAGCGCGCCAACAACCGCATCATTCGCCCGAGCGCCGAGTACATCGGCGTCGAACAGCGCAAGTTCGTGCCAATCGAACGTCGCTGACCGCAGGGCCGCCCATGCCAGCCCGGCAGGCGCCGCGTGTGGCGGCCCCGACCTAACCGTGATCGAGTCCCATGCCAATGAATACTGAATTTCGTAAAACACTTCCGGGCACCCGGCTGGATTATTTCGACACCCGCGCGGCGGTCGATGCGATCAAGCCCGGCGCCTATGACACGCTGCCGTACACCTCGCGCGTGTTGGCTGAAAACCTGGTGCGTCGCTGCGATCCGGCCACCCTCAATGCTTCGCTGAGCCAGCTGATTGAACGCAAGCGTGACCTCGACTTCCCGTGGTTCCCGGCCCGGGTGGTGTGCCACGACATCCTCGGACAGACCGCGTTGGTGGACCTTGCCGGCCTGCGTGACGCCATTGCCCAGCAAGGCGGCGACCCGGCGCAAGTGAACCCTGTGGTGCCGACCCAACTGATCGTTGACCATTCACTGGCAGTGGAATGTGGCGGTTACGACCCCGAGGCGTTCGAAAAGAACCGCGCCATCGAAGACCGCCGTAACGAAGACCGTTTCCACTTCATTGAATGGACCAAGAAAGCCTTCAAGAACGTCGACGTGATCCCGCCGGGCAACGGCATCATGCACCAGATCAACCTGGAGAAAATGTCGCCGGTGATTCAGGTGCGTGACGGCGTGGCGTTCCCCGATACGTGCGTCGGTACCGACAGCCATACTCCCCATGTCGACTCGCTGGGTGTGATTGCCATTGGCGTCGGCGGGCTGGAAGCCGAAAGCGTGATGCTGGGCCGTGCGTCGTGGATGCGCTTGCCCGAGATCGTTGGTGTTGAGCTGACCGGCAAGTTGCAGCCAGGCATCACGGCCACGGACATGGTGCTGGCCCTCACGGAGTTCCTGCGCAAACAAAAAGTGGTCGGCGCCTGGCTGGAGTTCTTCGGTGAAGGCGCTGCGGCGTTGACCCTGGGCGACCGCGCGACGATTTCCAACATGGCCCCGGAATATGGCGCCACGGCGGCGATGTTCTATATTGACCGGCAGACCATCGACTACCTCAAACTGACCGGACGCGAAGACCAGCAAGTGCAGTTGGTCGAGCACTACGCCAAGGTCAGCGGCCTGTGGGCCGACAGCCTTAAAGACGCGCAATATGAGCGCCGCTTGAGTTTTGATCTGTCCAGCGTTGTGCGCAACATGGCAGGCCCGAGTAACCCGCATGCCCGGGTCGCCACCACTGATCTGGCTGCCAAAGGTATCGCCGGTCAATGGGAGGATGTGCCGGGGCAAATGCCGGAGGGTGCGGTCATCATTGCAGCCATCACCAGTTGCACCAATACCAGCAACCCGCGCAACGTGATCGCAGCGGGCCTGATTGCTCGCAACGCTAACCGGCTGGGGCTGACCCGCAAACCGTGGGTCAAATCTTCGCTGGCGCCGGGCTCGAAGACCGTTGCGTTGTACCTCGACGAAGCTGGACTGACCGATGAACTGGAGCAGTTGGGCTTTGGTGTCGTGGCGTTTGCCTGCACCACGTGCAATGGCATGTCGGGTGCGCTGGACCCGCACATTCAGCAGGAAATCATCGACCGCGACCTGTACGCCACGGCTGTACTGTCGGGTAACCGTAACTTCGACGGGCGTATTCACCCCTACGCCAAGCAAGCGTTTCTCGCCTCGCCGCCCTTGGTGGTTGCCTACGCGATAGCGGGAACCATCCGTTTTGACATCGAGAAAGATGTATTGGGTCTGGACGCCAACGGCAACGAAATTCGCCTCAAAGACATCTGGCCAAGCGACGAAGAAATCGACGCAGTGGTCAAGGCGGCGGTCAAACCGGAACAGTTCCGTCAGGTCTACATCCCGATGTTTGCAATCCATGAAGACACCGGACCGAAGGTTGAGCCGCTGTACGACTGGCGCCCGCAAAGCACCTACATTCGCCGCCCGCCGTACTGGGAAGGCGCACTGGCCGGTGCCCGCCCACTCAAAGGGATGCGCCCGTTGGCGGTGTTGCCCGACAACATCACCACTGACCACCTGTCGCCGTCCAACGCGATCATGCTCGACAGCGCTGCGGGTGAATATCTGGCGAAAATGGGCCTGCCGGAAGTTGACTTCAATTCCTACGCGACTCACCGTGGCGACCACTTGACTGCCCAGCGCGCGACGTTTGCCAACCCGAAACTGTTCAATGAAATGGTCATCGAGGACGGCAAAGTCAAACAGGGCTCGCTGACTCGACTGGAGCCTGAAGGCAACGTGATGCGCATGTGGGAAGCCATCGAGACCTATATGGAGCGCAAGCAGCCGCTGATCATTGTCGCCGGCGCCGATTACGGGCAGGGATCTTCCCGCGACTGGGCGGCCAAGGGCGTGCGTTTGGCGGGTGTGGAAGCCATCGTCGCTGAAGGCTTCGAGCGTATCCATCGCACGAACCTAGTGGGCATGGGTGTCCTGCCGCTGGAGTTCCTGCCGGGCACCAACCGCAAAACCCTGCAACTGGATGGCAGCGAAATTTACGACGTGATTGGCGAACGTACCCCGCGTGCCACGCTGACGCTGGTCATCACCCGCAAAAACGGCGAACGCGTCGACGTGCCGGTGACGTGCCGTCTGGATACCGCCGAAGAAGTCTCGATCTACGAAGCTGGCGGCGTGTTGCAGCGTTTCGCGCAGGACTTCCTGGAATCGGCCTCCGCGTAATCACAGCGCCGGGGCGCCTCGCCCCGGCCTTAACAGGACTGTGTCATGGCTTATGCAGCGCAAATCAAAATCCCTGCGACGTATATGCGGGGCGGAACCAGCAAGGGTGTTTTTTTCAGTCTCCTCGACCTCCCGGCGGTCGCACAGGTGCCCGGCGCGGCCCGTGATGCCTTGCTGCTGCGGGTGATCGGGAGCCCGGACCCGTACGAAAAGCAAATCGACGGCATGGGCGCAGCTACATCCAGCACCAGTAAAACCGTGATTGTGAGCAGAAGTTTGCGTGCGGATCACGACGTCGATTATTTGTTTGGTCAGGTCGCCATTGACAAGCCATTCGTGGACTGGAGTGGCAACTGCGGCAACCTGTCTGCAGCTGTCGGCTCATTTGCCATCAGCAGCGGCTTGGTGGACGTGGCGCGGATTCCGCAGAACGGCACCGCAGTGGTGCGAATCTGGCAAGCCAATATCGGGAAAACCATCATTGCCCATGTCCCTATCACGGACGGTGAGGTGCAGGAAACGGGCGACTTTGAGCTGGATGGGGTGACGTTTCCTGCGGCCGAAGTGCAGCTGGAGTTTCTTGACCCGGCGGCGGATGAAGACGGAGCCGGCGGCTCAATGTTCCCTACCGGTCATGTGGTTGATGAACTGGACGTTCCAGGTGTCGGCACCCTGAATGTGACCATGATCAATGCGGGTATTCCCACCATTTTTGTTAATGCCCGCGACATTGGTTACAGCGGCACCGAATTGCAAAACGACATCAACAGTGACGCCAAGGCCTTGGCCATGTTCGAGACCATTCGCGCTCACGGCGCATTGCGCATGGGGCTGATCGGTACTCTGGAAGAGGCCGCCAAACGCCAGCACACCCCTAAAGTCGCGTTTGTAGCCGCGCCTGCGGATTACGTGTCGTCCAGCGGCAAGGCCGTCAAGGTGCAGGATGTGGATTTGCTGGTGCGGGCGCTGTCGATGGGCAAGTTGCACCACGCCATGATGGGCACGGCCGCTGTGGCGATTGGCACGGCGGCCGCCATTCCCGGCACGTTGGTGAACCTGGCGGCAGGCGGCGAAACGCGTGATGCCGTGCGTTTTGGCCACCCGTCAGGGACGTTGCGCGTCGGCGCACAGGCGCAGCAGGTCAACGGTGAATGGACCGTCACCAAAGCCATCATGAGCCGCAGTGCGCGTGTGCTGATGGAAGGCTGGGTGCGGGTGCCGGGCGATTCGTTTTGACCGCATGACCCTTTGCCCCCACCCCGACCCTCTCCCGTCAGATGAGGGGCGGGGGAGGGGCCAAGGTGTCTAGGGACTGTCGAGCGGGCACTTGAGACCCGCAACACCATGATTAACCTGAGGATGGAACACACCACTCACTGACTTTTTGGAGGCACCCATGAGCGCCAACGTCGACCTCAACAACCGTCCGGACTATGACCGGGTTTTGCAGGACATTGCCGATTACGTCCTCAATTACCGCATCACGTCGCAAGAAGCCCTGAACACTGCCCGCCTTTGCCTGATGGATACATTGGGGTGCGGTTTGTTGGCGCTGCGCTTTCCTGAGTGCACCAAGCACCTCGGGCCGCTGGTTGAAGGCACCGTGGTGCCGTTCGGGGCGCGGGTGCCCGGTACGCCGTACCGTCTCGATCCCGTAAAAGCGGCGTGGGACATCGGTTGCAGTGTGCGTTGGCTGGATTACAACGACACCTGGCTGGCCGCAGAGTGGGGGCACCCTTCGGACAATCTGGGCGGGATTCTGGCGGTGGCCGATCACCTGTCACAACAGCGCGTGGCCAAAGGTCAAACGCCCCTCACGGTGCGCGCCGTGCTCGACGCAATGATCATGGCGCATGAGATTCAGGGCGTGATCGCGCTGGAAAATTCGTTCAATCGAGTCGGCCTCGATCATGTGTTGTTGGTGAAAGTCGCCTCGACAGCCGTGTGTGCCAAGCTGATGGGGGCCACCCGCGAACAGCTGTTGTCGGCGCTGTCCCACGCATTTGTGGACGGTCAGGCATTGCGCACGTATCGCCATGCCCCCAACGCAGGTTCGCGCAAATCGTGGGCGGCGGGGGATGCCACCAGCCGCGGTGTGCGCCTGGCCGACATTGCGCTGAAAGGAGAGATGGGTATCCCGGGTGCTCTGACGGCGCCGCAATGGGGTTTTTATGATGTGCTCTTTAGCCATACCAACAAGGACCTGGCACTCAAGCCCGAAAGCCAGCGTGCGTTCAAGTTGTCGCAACCCTATGGCACGTATGTAATGGAAAACGTGTTGTTCAAGATCAGTTTTCCGGCGGAGTTTCATGCGCAAACTGCCTGTGAAGCGGCCGTTACCTTGCATCCGCAGGTCAAGGATCGGCTGCATGAGATCGAGAAAATCGTTATTACCACCCATGAATCAGCGATCCGGATCATTTCCAAGCAGGGCAAGCTCGCCAACGCGGCAGATCGCGATCATTGCATTCAATACATGACTGCCGTGCCGCTGGCGTTTGGCAATCTGGTGGCTGAACAGTACGAAGACGATTTCCATGCGGCGCATCCGATCATTGATGAGTTACGGGAGAAGATGCAGGTCGTCGAAGAGCCGCGTTTTACCCGGGAATACCTGGAGGCAGACAAGCGGTCGATTGCCAACGCGGTGCAGGTTTTTTTCACCGATGGTTCCAGCACTCAGCAAGTGGTGGTGGAGTACCCGATCGGCCATCGTCGGCGCCGGGCGCAAGGTATTGCGCTGCTGGAAGAGAAGTTCAAAAGCAACTTGGCGACGCGTTTTGCACGCCAGCGTTGTGCGCAGATTTTTGAGTTGTGCAACGATCAGGCGCAACTTGAGTCGACGCCGGTCAATGAGTTTGTCGATAAGTGGGTCATTTGACCCGCACGCTTGCGCAGGCTGCGATCGGGCTATAAGACACCCTTTTTTGCAGCCTGCGCCAGTGCGGCAAGATGAGGTCTATTTGAAGCGGCGTTCCACGCCTTTCTCAACCAGAATTTTGGCCGAGATTTCCTCTACGGAAAAATGGGTGGAGTTGATGTGCGGGATGTTTTCGCGCTTGAACAGGTTTTCGACTTCGCGCACTTCGAATTCGCATTGGGCAAAGCTGGAGTAGCGGCTGTTGGGCTTGCGTTCGTTGCGGATGGCGGTCAGCCGGTCCGGGTCGATGGTCAGGCCGAACAGTTTGTGTTTGTGCTCGCGCAAGGCGGCGGGCAGCTTCAGGCTTTCCATGTCGTCTTCGGTCAGCGGGTAGTTGGCTGCGCGGATGCCGAATTGCATGGCCATGTACAGGCAGGTTGGGGTTTTGCCGCAACGCGAGACACCCACCAGAATCAAGTCAGCCTTGTCGTATTTGTGTGTACGGGCGCCGTCATCGTTGTCGAGGGCAAAGTTCACCGCTTCGATACGCTCCATGTAGTTGGAGTTGTGGCCGATGGAGTGCGATTTGCCGACCGAGTAAGAAGAGTGTTCGGCCAACTCTTGTTCCAGTGGGGCGAGGAAGCTGGAGAAGATGTCGATCATGAAACCATTGGAGGTCGCGAGGATTTCACGAATGTCCTGATTGACGATGGTGTCGAAGATTATCGGACGAACTCCGTCTTTTTCGGCGGCGTTATTGATTTGTTGTACCATTGCCCGCGCTTTATCGGCGCTGTCTATATAAGGCCGCGTGAACTTGCTGAAGGTCACATTTTCGAATTGGGCCAACAAACTCTGGCCGAGGGTTTCGGCGGTGATGCCGGTGCCATCGGAGATAAAGAAAGCAGATCGTTTCATTTGCGCCTTGGGCCTTAAGCTGGTGACGATTCTTGGATATGATAGGCGCGATTTTGTCGGCCTCAGTGTCAGGCAGTGTCACTTATTTTCCAGGTCCAGGCCACATTCGCTGCGATGCCGCCCTGTAGAGCGTCCAGCGCCCTGAGCTTTTCCAACACAGTTAGTGGAGAGATCACCTTGGTAGAGTACGTAGTTTCCCTCGATAAGCTCGGCGTCCATGATGTAGAGCATGTGGGGGGCAAGAACGCATCCCTCGGCGAGATGATCAGTAATCTTGCAGGCGCCGGTGTTTCGGTACCCGGTGGTTTCGCCACCACGTCTCAGGCCTATCGCGATTTTCTTGAACTCAGCGGTTTGAACGATCAGATCCACGCTGCGCTCGACGCGCTGGATGTTGATGACGTGAACGCACTGGCCAAAACCGGCGCCCAGATCCGTCAATGGATCATGGAAGCCGAGTTCCCGGAGAAGCTCAACGCTGAAATTCGCACTGCGTTCGCCACCTTGTCCCAGGGCAATCCCGACATGGCTGTGGCCGTGCGCTCCTCAGCCACCGCTGAAGACTTGCCTGACGCGTCGTTCGCCGGTCAGCAAGAAACCTTCCTTAATATCCGTGGTGTAGAAAACGTGATTCGTGCGACCAAGGAAGTGTTTGCTTCCCTGTTCAACGACCGTGCGATTTCTTACCGCGTGCACCAGGGTTTTGACCATAAGCTGGTCGCCCTGTCTGCTGGCGTACAGCGCATGGTGCGTTCTGAAACCGGGACCGCAGGCGTAATGTTTACCCTGGATACCGAATCGGGTTTCCGTGACGTGGTCTTTATCACCGGCGCTTATGGTTTGGGCGAAACCGTCGTACAAGGCGCGGTCAACCCGGATGAATTCTACGTGCACAAACCTACGCTTGACGCAGGCCGTCCTGCGATTTTGCGCCGTAACCTGGGCAGCAAAGCCATCAAGATGATCTACGGCGACGAAGCCAAGGCCGGTAAATCGGTCAAGGTGATCGACGTCGAGCCCGCTGATCGTGCACGTTTTTGCCTGAGTGACGCTGAAGTCTGCGAGTTGGCCAAGCAAGCGATGATCATCGAAAAGCACTACAAGTGCCCGATGGACATTGAGTGGGCCAAAGACGGCGATGACGGCAAGCTGTACATCGTTCAGGCGCGTCCTGAAACCGTGAAAAGCCGTTCTCAGGCCAATGTCATGGAGCGTTACTTGCTCAAGGAAACCGGCACGGTCCTGGTAGAAGGCCGCGCCATTGGCCAGCGCATCGGCGCTGGCAAGGTCCGCATCATTAAAGACGTGTCTGAAATGGACAAGGTTCAGCCGGGCGACGTGCTGGTGTCCGACATGACCGACCCGGACTGGGAACCGGTGATGAAGCGCGCCAGCGCTATTGTCACCAACCGCGGCGGACGCACCTGCCACGCGGCGATCATCGCCCGTGAACTGGGGATCCCGGCGGTCGTGGGTTGCGGCAATGCCACTCAGTTGTTGAAGGACGGCCAAGGCGTAACTGTTTCGTGTGCCGAGGGCGATACCGGCTTCATTTTTGAAGGCGAGCTGGGCTTCGACATCAAGAAAAACTCCGTGGATGCCATGCCGGAGCTGCCGTTCAAAATCATGATGAACGTGGGCAACCCGGACCGCGCCTTTGATTTCGCGCAGTTGCCGAACGCCGGTGTGGGCCTGGCCCGCCTGGAGTTCATCATCAACCGTATGATCGGCGTGCACCCCAAGGCGCTGCTGAACTACGACGGTCTGCCGCAGGACATCAAGGAAAGCGTCGACAAACGCATCGCCGGTTACAACGACCCGGTCGGCTTCTATGTTGAAAAACTGGTAGAAGGCATCAGCACACTGGCAGCGGCATTTGCACCGAAGAAGGTGATCGTGCGCTTGTCGGACTTCAAGTCCAACGAATACGCCAACTTGATTGGTGGCAAGCTGTACGAGCCGGAAGAAGAAAACCCGATGCTGGGTTTCCGCGGCGCCTCGCGTTACATCAGCGAAAACTTCCGTGACTGCTTCGAGCTGGAATGCCGTGCCTTAAAGCGTGTGCGCAATGAGATGGGCCTGACCAACGTCGAAATCATGGTGCCATTCGTGCGTACCTTGGGCGAAGCGAGTCAGGTAATCGACTTGCTGGCCGAAAACGGGCTTAAGCGTGGCGAAAACGGCCTGCGCGTCATCATGATGTGCGAGCTGCCGTCCAACGCGATCCTGGCTGACGAGTTCCTCGAATACTTCGATGGTTTCTCCATTGGTTCCAACGACCTGACTCAGCTGACGCTGGGACTTGACCGCGACTCGGGTGTCATCGCGCATTTGTTCGACGAGCGTAATCCGGCAGTTAAGAAGCTGCTGTCCAACGCCATCCAGGCTTGTAACAAGGCTGGCAAGTACATCGGTATTTGCGGTCAGGGCCCATCTGATCACCCGGATCTGGCGCGCTGGTTGATGGAGCAAGGCATTGAAAGTGTGTCGTTGAACCCGGACACCGTGCTGGAAACCTGGTTCTTCCTGGCCGAAGGTCAAGCCAAGGCTTGAGCCGTTAAATGAGGGGCGGGGCAGTCCAGTGATTGCCCTGTCCTTATATAAGCAGTGGTAGGGCGAGTTCCTGTATGGGGTCGCCCTTTTTTGTGCAAGAGCATTATGCAAAGCAGCAGTCATTTATTTCCCGTTGCCCTGATCAGCGCCGAGCGTCGGGGCGATCTGAGCGAAGACGTGTATCGCTTGAAACCCGCCAACAGTCCGGATGCGTCCGTTGAATTGGCGGTCACCCGTCTGGGCATGGCAGATGCCGGGCTGGCGCGGGGCGTGCCCGTGATCCTGTTACACGGCAGTTTCTCCAATCGACGTTTCTGGTACTCCCCAAAAGGTGTCGGGCTTGGGGCGTATCTGGCCCGTGCCGGCTTTGATGTGTGGCTACCCGAGATGCGTGGTCACGGCCTGTCAGTGCGCAATCAACAGTGGCGTAACAACCGTGTGGCGGATTATGCGCGTTACGACTTGCCAGCGATTGCTGCCTTTGTGCGTGAGCAAAGTGGGCAGGTCCCCCACTGGTTAGGTCATTCTCAGGGCGGTGTCACATTGGCCGCTGCGTTAGGCGGCCAGTACATGGGCGAACCGGCAGTCGCGTCTGCAGCGTTTTTTGGCTGTCAGGTCAATCGCCGCTATTGGCTGTTAAAAATTCCGCCGGTGGAGTGGGTCGCTCATCTGTTGCTCAAGCGCTGCGCACAACTGTCGGGCGTTCGCCTCAAGCGTGGACCGGAAGACGAGCCGATTGGCATCGCGCTGGAAAACTTGCGCTGGAACGGTTTTTTGGGGCGCTTCAAAGGTGCCGGACGCGATTGGTGGGCCGGGCTGGCTGAGGTTCGTTTACCGATCATGGCTGTTGCGGCCGCGGGCGACTTGAAAACCCCGGAATGGGCTTGCCGCGCGTTGTATGACCAATTGGGATCAGAGCAGCGAACATTCATGACCTTGGGGCGTGCGCAGGGTTTCAGTTCGGATTTTGGTCATGTCGAAATGCTGGTCAGTGAAACTGCTCAAACCGAGGTTTGGCCAAAGGTGCTCAATTGGTTGCAAAGCCGGAGCGCGTCGCAACCACGTGAAGTCGCTGAGGAAAGCGAAGCGCCACTGCTGGGGTTTCGGCAGGATGAGGTTGCGGCTACTATGTGACGCCCTTTGAGGTTCTGGTCATATTGTGTGACCCGTTCCTTGCTGTGTTCTGACATACGGGCAACTTTTAAAGCCTCACGCCGTGGTGGCGTCTATACCCTTAGAACCCTTTCGCTTCTTCCTGCTGTGCCTTTTTTCACAGGAGTTTCCATGAACCACTACATCACTCCCGATTTGTGCGATGCCTACCCTGATCTGGTTCAAGTGCTTGAGCCGATGTTCAGCAACTTTGGCGGGCGCGATTCATTCGGTGGCGAAATCGTCACGATCAAGTGTTTTGAAGACAACTCGCTGGTTAAAGAGCAAGCAGAGCTAAACGGTAAAGGCAAAGTACTGGTGGTCGACGGTGGTGGCTCACTGCGTCGAGCCTTGCTGGGTGACATGATCGCTGAAAAAGCGGCGAAAAACGGTTGGGAAGGCCTGGTCATTTACGGTTGCATACGGGATGTAGACGTCATCGCGCAAACTGATCTGGGTGTCCAGGCGTTGGCCAGTCATCCGATGAAAACCGATAAGCGCGGGGTGGGCGACCTTAACGTTGCGGTCACGTTTGCAGGCGTCACATTTCGGCCAGGTGAATTTATTTACGCCGACAATAACGGCGTCATTGTTTCGCCTACTGCTTTGAAAATGCCGGAATAACGGCGTAACCGCTAAGGATCACGGATGTTCGAGGAAGACAACGCCCAATGGGGCCTGGTGCATGCATTGGTGCTGGACGGTGAGGGCGGTGCTCGCCCGATTGCCCGCACCGAGCTCAATGAGCTTGCGTTGCAAGCCCATGAAAGCCTCTGGTTGCATTGGGATCGCAGTCATCCTCAAACCCAGAGCTGGCTGCGTAACTCTAGCGGCCTGAGCGAGTTCAGCTGTGACTTGCTGCTGGAAGAAAATACGCGCCCGCGTCTGCTGCCTCTGCCCAACAACGAATTGTTGCTGTTTCTGCGGGGCGTTAACTTGAACCCCGGCGCTGAACCGGAGGACATGGTGTCGCTGCGTATTTTCGGCAGTGCGCAGCGGGTGATTTCACTGCGCATGCGGCCTTTGCGTGCAACCGATGAGCTGCTAAGCGAGTTCGATCAGGGCGAAGGGCCTAAGAACCCCGCCGAATTGATCCTTTATCTGGCTCAGCACCTGACATTAAAAGTGCAGGATCTGATTGGTGAGCTGTCTGAAATCGTCGATGACGAAGAAGATAAAATTGATGCCGACGAACGGTATACACCCGAGCATGGCGCTATTTTGCAGATCCGCAGAAGGGCTGCCGCACTGCGTCGTTTTCTTGCCCCTCAACGCGATATTTTCGGTCAGCTGACACGCACCAAGTTGCCATGGTTTACGGCCGATGATGCAGATTACTGGAACGAATTGAACAATAGTCTGACGCGCTACCTCGAGGAGCTCGAACTGACCCGCGAGCGCGTGGGGCTTGTGCTTGAGGCTGAAGACCGACGTTTGAACGTTCGCATGAGCCGCATCATGTATCGCTTCGGCGTGCTGACCGGCATCTTCTTGCCCATCACCTTTATTACCGGTTTGTTGGGCATCAACGTGGGCGGCGTTCCCTTCTCCAATGACCCTTATGGTTTTGCCGTGACCTGCCTTGTGATGTTGGTCATTGGTGTAGGGCAGTGGTGGTTTTATCGTCGTTTGCAGTGGCTTTAAAGCCACGGTATGTGACCTCATTCATGTTGCCCACGTCTTTCACTGACATACCGAGAGGTGCTTATGCACGATCCGTTTGAACAGTCCTTACGTGAAATGCTCAAGGCCGAGCCGTCCACCCGTGACGACGATGCCTGCTTGGGCCGTGTACTGAAAACCGCTAACCGTCAGGTGGGGGCGGGTGATCTTTTCAGTCTGCTGGGCCGTTGGGTGCAGGCACTGATGATTGCTTTGAACAGCGGTTCGGCTCATATTGCGCCCGTTTCGCGACGCAAACCTGCTGCTCGCCCTGCTGATAAGGCTGATTGAACATGGAACTTGATCTCTGGACCCAGAGCCTGGTTACGGCAATGACCGCCCTTTGGACCAAAATTGCCAACTTCATCCCGAACCTGTTCGGGGCGCTGGTTGTTGTATTGCTGGGCTTCGTGGTTGCAAAACTGCTTGATACCTTGCTGTCCAAGTTGCTCGCCAAGTTGGGCCTTGACCGTTTGATGGGTGGCACCGGCCTCACGAAAATACTGGGCCGTGCAGGGATCCAGGTCCCGATCTCCACACTGATCGGCAAAATTGTTTATTGGTTCATTCTTCTCATTTTCCTGGTTTCAGCAGCTCAGTCCCTTGGACTTGAGCGGGTTTCAGCTACGCTGGACATTTTCACGCTTTACCTGCCCAAGGTTTTTGGCGCGTTGCTGGTACTTCTGGTGGGTGTGTTGCTTGCGCAATTGCTCAACGGTCTGGTGCGCGGCGCGGCCGAAAGCGTAGGGTTCGATTATGCTGGCGGGCTGGGCCGCGTGGCTCAGGGTCTGGTCATCATCATCAGTATTTCTGTGGCCATCAGTCAGCTGGAGGTCAAAACTGACCTGCTGAACCATGTAATTGTCATTGTTTTGATTACCGTTGGTCTGGCAGTTGCGCTGGCAATGGGGTTGGGAAGTCGGGAAATTGCGGGTCAGATCCTTGCCGGGATCTATGTGCGTGAGCTGTATCAGGTTGGGCAAGACGTGCGTGTAGGTGAGATAGAAGGGCAGATCGAAGAGATCGGCACGGTTAAAACCACGTTGCTGACCGAGGAGGGTGAGCTAGTCTCCATCTCCAATCGGATCTTGCTGGAGCAGCACGTGACTAGCCGCTGATGCGGCAAACCCTGCTAATGTATGCCGCCGCAAATAAGCCTGTGTTCTCGGCTGTGGCGGACATTGACCTGACTGTCGGCACGACTCGTTTTGAATAAAGCCCAATCGCTATCCATGCGCTATGACCCCCGCGAACTCTCCGATGAGGAGCTGGTGGCGCGCTCGCATGATGAGTTGTTTCACGTCACGCGCGCCTATGAAGAGTTGATGCGGCGTTACCAACGAACTTTGTTCAACGTTTGTTCAAGGTATTTAGGGAACGATCGTGATGCTGACGATGTCTGTCAGGAGGTAATGCTTAAGGTGCTGTATGGCTTGAAGAATTTTGAGGGCAAATCGAAATTCAAGACGTGGCTATATAGCATCACCTACAACGAATGCATTACGCAGTATCGGAAGGAACGGCGAAAGCGTCGCTTGATGGACGCATTGAGTATTGACCCCCTCGAGGAAGCGTCTGAAGAAAAGACGCCGAAACCTGAGGAAAAGGGTGGGCTCGATCGCTGGCTGGTGCATGTGAACCCGATTGACCGTGAGATTTTGGTGCTGCGATTTGTCGCAGAACTGGAATTTCAGGAAATCGCAGACATAATGCATATGGGTTTGAGTGCGACGAAAATGCGCTACAAGCGTGCTCTTGATAAATTGCGTGAGAAATTTGCAGGCATTGCTGAAACTTAGTTCAGCGCAAATAGCTCTACGTGTAGGTAAGTTCTGATAGACTTGCCGCCGAGTTGTCCCCCGGTATGTGGGACTGCTTTACAATCACCAGATGGGGATTTAACGGATGAAACTGAAAAACACCTTGGGCATTGCCATTGGTTCCTTTGTAGCCGCAACTTCGTTCGGTGCCCTGGCACAAGGCCAAGGCGCGGTCGAGGGTGAACTGTTCTACAAAAAACAGTACAACGACAGCGTCAAGCACGTAGAAGACGGTTACAACCCAGGCGCATCGATCGGTTACTTCCTGACCGACGACGTCTCGTTGAACCTGACCTACGACAAGACTAACCACACCCGTTCGAACGACGGCACTGGCCACCAGAAAATCAAAGGCGACAACTTTGGTCTGAACGCTCAGTACCACTTCGGCACCGTGGGCGACGCTCTGCGTCCTTACGTTTCCGGTGGTGTTGCTCACAAGAGCATGACCAACGTAGAAGCTGACGGCCACAGCGGTCGTGACAAGTCGACTTTCCTGACTGCTGGCGCTGGTGTTAAGTGGTACATCACTGACAACCTGTTCGCCCGTGCAGGCGTTGAAGCTGACTACAAACTGGACAACGGCAAGTGGGACTACGCTCCTACTGTTGGCCTGGGTGTAAACTTCGGCGGCAACGGGGGTAAAGTAGCTCCTGCTCCAGTTCCAGCTCCAGCACCAATCGCTGAGCCAGAACCAGAAGCTCCAATCGCTGAAGTGGTTAAAGTTGAGCTGGACGTTAAGTTCGACTTCGACAAGTCGGTTGTTAAATCGCAGTACATGCCTGACATCCGCAACGTTGCTGATTTCATGAAGCAGTACCCAGCGACCACCACTACCGTTGCTGGTTACACTGACAGCGTTGGTCCAGACGCCTACAACCAAAAACTGTCCGAGCGTCGTGCTAACGCCGTTCGCGCAGCTCTGGTTAACGACGGTGTTGAATCCGGCCGCGTAAACGCAGTAGGTTACGGCGAAGCCAACCCAGTTGCTTCGAACGCAACTGAAGAAGGCCGTGCTCTGAACCGTCGCGTAGAAGCTACCGTTCAAGCAGAAGCTAAGTAATTTTTAGCTAGCCTGTTCAGAAAAGCCCGGCTCATGCCGGGCTTTTCTTTGCCTACGATTTAATCGTACTGTTTCAATCCGGCAGGCCTGATACGCCGCGCCACACTTCCCTCGCGTCTTCGCGCTCGGCACGGCTATAATCGCGCTCTCTTTCAGCCGCCTTCCGAGACCATCGAGCCCATGTATAACCTGGCCCGCCAGTTGCTCTTCAAACTTTCTCCTGAAACCTCGCATGATCTGTCCCTTGACTTGATCGGGGCGGGCGGCCGTTTGGGGCTGAACAGTTTGCTGTGCAAGGCGCCGGCCAAGCTGCCCGTTACGGTCATGGGCCTTGAGTTCCCCAACCCGGTCGGGTTGGCCGCAGGCCTGGATAAAAACGGTGCTGCGATTGATGGTTTTGCTCAATTGGGCTTTGGATTTGTGGAGATCGGCACCGTTACGCCGCGCCCGCAGCCCGGTAATCCCAAGCCGCGTATTTTTCGTTTGCCTGAAGCGCAGGCCATTATCAACCGCATGGGGTTCAACAACCTTGGCGTCGATAATTTGGTGACACGTGTGCAGGCCGCCAAGTACAGCGGCATTCTGGGCATCAATATCGGCAAGAATTTCGATACACCGGTTGAGCGTGCTGTCGATGATTACCTGATCTGTCTGGACAAGGTCTACGCTCACGCAAGCTACGTGACCGTTAACGTCAGCTCGCCCAATACACCTGGCCTTCGCACGCTTCAGTTCGGCGATTCGCTCAAGCAGCTTCTGGAAGCCTTACAGCTGCGCCAGAACGAACTTACACAGCGTCACGGAAAGCGCGTGCCACTTGCAATCAAGATTGCACCTGACATGACCGATGAAGAAACCGTGCTCGTTGCACGTGCCTTGCTGGATACAGGCATGGATGCGGTGATCGCCACCAACACGACGTTGAGTCGCATCGGCGTTGAGGGTATGGAGCATGGGGATGAAGCGGGCGGCCTGTCGGGTGCACCCGTACGAGAAAAAAGCACCCACACGGTGAAGGTCCTGGCTGAAGAACTTGCTGGCCGGATGCCTATAATTGCAGCGGGCGGCATCACTGAAGGCCGGCATGCGGCTGAAAAAATCGAGGCTGGTGCCAGTCTGGTGCAAGTTTACTCCGGCTTTATTTATAAAGGACCCGCGCTGATTCGCGAATCGGTGGATGCCATTTCGGCTATTCCTCGTCGATAAACACCCAATAAAAAGGGCTCCTTGAAGGAGCCCTTGGGCCGCAGCCCGCCGCCCGGATAGGACGGCATGGTTAAAGTGTTGCGTATTCGAGGTGATGTCGGAATGTGCCCAGAGTTAGCCGACGGCGTGAAGTTCGTTGAGTCTGTGGATGCCCGCAGTGCCTGTCATACCGTCCCAGTTGTCGCCGCGTCCTTCGCGCCAGCCATTAATCCATGCCTGGCGCACCGACGGTAGAGAAAAAGGGCAAAGCTCACGGGACTTGCCATTAACGCCATATTGGTATCCGCGTAAGAAAGCTCTTTCCAACGGATCACGCTTAAGTCTTCTCATAGGGTATTGCCCTCACTTGTTGACTGTTTTATATCGCGTCGACCTGACTCAGGTCGGGGCAGAATAGATCTGCCGTGGGTTGCTCGCTGCCGGCGTGGCGAGCATGTTTGTAATCACCTGCGCGGTGACTACCTGAGTTAAGTTCTAACCAATGTACTTGGGTGTGTGAATGATCGTTTTGTCATAAGGACGTAACGATAGTGTTGTTCAGGCCATAAGACCGGGTGTGCTGTTGCCCCTTTCTACGACAAAAGCCTGATGCTGCGAGTGTTTGCAAAGATGATGCGTTTCATTCTCTGCTGCGAATGACCGCCTTTTTTGCTCGGGTACTATTCGACGAAGGGTCTGAATATGTCCCTTTGTTTCAAGATGAATGACCTGCCTCTGCGTCTAAACTCTTTATGCCTGCGGGCGAGGGTGGTCGTTGGGGTGGAACGGCACAGTTTCGTGCCACGCGAGCGCTCTTCAAGAAAAGCGCTTGATTGAAAACGGAGCAGGCAATGCGTTGCCTCTTCACTGATAGCTAAAAGCTCAGGAATCCCATGTCGGATCGTTACGAACTCTTCCTTACCTGCCCGAAAGGCCTTGAAGGCCTTCTCCTTGAAGAGGCCACCGGCCTTGGCCTTGAGGAAGCTCGCGAGCATACCTCGGCCATTCGTGGTACTGCAGATATGGAAACTGCCTACCGTCTGTGTCTCTGGTCGCGCCTTGCCAACCGCGTATTGCTGGTGCTCAAACGCTTCCCGATGAAGGATGCCGAGGACCTCTACCACGGCGTACTGGATGTTGACTGGCAGGATCACATGGTGCCGGACGGCACCCTGGCGGTGGAATTCAGCGGCCATGGTTCAGGCATCGACAACACGCACTTTGGTGCGTTGAAGGTCAAGGACGCCATTGTCGACAAATTGCGTACGCCAGCCGGTGAGCGTCCTTCGATCGATAAGATCAGTCCAGACTTGCGTATTCATTTGCGTCTGGACCGTGGCGAAGCCATTTTGTCGCTGGATCTGTCTGGCAGCAGCCTGCACCAGCGCGGGTATCGCTTGCAGCAAGGCGCAGCGCCCCTTAAAGAAAACCTTGCGGCAGCCATTTTGATTCGTGCGGGCTGGCCGCGCATGGCAGCCGAAGGCGCCGCGCTGGCTGACCCTATGTGCGGTGTGGGCACATTCCTGGTTGAGGGTGCGATGATCGCGGCGGACATGGCGCCCAACCTCAATCGCATACATTGGGGGTTTGATGCCTGGCTCGGCCATGTGCCTGCAATCTGGAAAAAACTCCATCAGGAAGCCACAGAGCGTGCTGAAGCAGGCATGTCCAAGCCGCCGTTGTGGATTCGTGGTTACGAAGCTGACCCGCGATTGATCCAGCCTGCCCGCAATAACATCGAGCGTGCCGGGTTGAGCCACTGGATCAAAATTTACCAGGGTGAAGTCGCGACGTTCGAGCCCCGCCCGGATCAGAACCAGAAAGGCCTGGTCATCTGTAACCCCCCTTATGGCGAGCGTCTGGGTGATGAAGCGAGCCTGCTCTATCTCTACCAGAACCTCGGCGAGCGTCTGCGTCAGGCGTGCTTGAACTGGGAGGCCGCAGTATTTACTGGCGCTCCGGATCTGGGCAAGCGCATGGGCATTCGCAGCCACAAGCAGTACTCGTTCTGGAACGGTGCCTTGCCATGCAAGCTGCTGCTGATCAAGGTTGTACCGGATCAGTTTGTGACAGGTGAGCGTCGCACTCCCGAGCAGCGTCAGGCGGAGCGGGAGCAGGCTGAGTCCGATCTGCCGTCCAACATTGAGGCGCCGGGTAAATACGAGAAGTTCAACAAGAACGGTAATCCGATCAAGCCGGTTCCTGTTGTGATCGAACAGCCGCGATTGAGCGAAGGCGGGCAGATGTTCGCCAATCGTCTGCAAAAGAATCTCAAAGCGCTGGGGAAGTGGGTCAAGCGTGAAGGTATCGATTGCTACCGTGTTTACGATGCAGACATGCCTGAGTACTCGATGGCGATTGACCTGTACCACGACTGGGTACACGTTCAGGAGTATGCAGCACCTAAATCCATCGATCCGGAAAAAGCCTCGGCGCGTATGTTCGATGCGCTGGCGGCCATTCCGCAGGCACTGAACGTCGATAAAAGCCGCGTGATCGTCAAGCGCCGTGAACGTCAAAGCGGTACCAAGCAGTACGAACGCCAAAGTGCTCAAGGCAAGTTCACCGAAGTCAATGAAGGTGGCGTGAAGCTGCTGGTCAACCTGACGGACTATCTGGACACAGGCCTGTTCCTTGATCACCGCCCGATGCGCATGCGTATTCAGCGTGAGGCTGCCGGCAAGCGCTTCCTTAACCTGTATTGCTACACCGCAACTGCCAGTGTCCATGCGGCCAAAGGTGGCGCGCGCAGCACTACCAGCGTGGACTTGTCCAAGACCTATCTGGACTGGGCGCGTCGCAATCTGTCGCTCAATGGCTTTTCAGACAAGAACCGTCTGGAGCAGGGCGATGTGATGGTCTGGCTGGACGCATGTCGGGAAGAGTACGACTTGATCTTTATCGATCCGCCGACCTTCTCTAATTCCAAGCGCATGGAGGGCATCTTCGATGTCCAGCGCGACCACGTGCAATTGCTGGATCTGGCCATGGCGCGTTTGGCGCCGGGGGGCGTGCTGTATTTCTCGAACAACTTCCGCAAGTTCATTCTTGATGAGCATCTGGAAGCGCGCTACGCGGTAGAAGAAATCACGGCCAGCACGATTGATCCGGATTTTGCGCGCAACAGCAAAATTCACCGCGCGTGGAAAATCACTGCGCGTTGACGGCCTCTTTGTCATTTCTTAGCGCAATGACAGATGCAGTACACACAAAAACGCCCCGGTTCTTGCGAGCCGGGGCGTTTTTTGTGGCAGGTAAGAGACCCGCTACTGGGCGATGGAAACTGCGTTATTCGGCACTTGCGGCTGGCGATAAAGGTCCAGCAATACTTGGTCGAGAACTGCAGAGGCACCCCATGGGCGTGGGTCATTGAGAATGGCGACCACGGCCCAGGTGTTGCCATTGCTATCGCGGCTGAAACCCGAAATGGCCCGGACAGTGTTGAGGGTGCCGGTCTTGATGTGAGCCTGTCCGTTCATGGCGGTGGTTTTCAGGCGTTTGCGCATCGTGCCGTCCTTGCCGGCAATGGGCATGGAGCTGATGAACTCGGCAGCATACGGGCTCTTCCATGCGGCCTGAAGCATCTGGGCCATTTCACGTGCGCTGACTCGCTCGGCGCGAGACAGGCCCGAGCCATTCTCCATCACCAGGTGTGGTGCGGTGATGCCTTTCTTGGCCAGCCACTGACGAACCACCCGTTGTGCTGCTTTGGCATCATCGCCATCTGCATCGGTGCGGAACTGCGCGCCCAGGCTCAGAAACAGCTGTTGAGCCATGGTGTTGTTGCTGTACTTGTTGATGTCACGAATGATTTCGGCCAAGTCGGGCGAGAAAGCGCGGGCCAGTACTTTGGCGCTTTTAGGCACCGAACCCTGACGGTCCTGTCCCAGAATGCTGCCGCCCAGCTCTTTCCATATCGCGCGAACTGCGCCTGCGGTGTACGTTGCGTGATCAAGCAGCGACAGGTACGTCTGCGAGTTGCAGCCTTCTCCCAGCTGGCCAGTGACGGTGACGACCACCGAGCCGTCCGGCTGCGTCACCGGGTTGTAGCGCACGTCCCCCGTGCATTGCTTGGCGTTGACGGCTTTTACCTGGTTATCCACGCGGATGCTGGCAATCGGCGGCTCAACCGATATCAGGACCTTTCCTGAATCATTGCGTGCAACAAAACGCAGCGCCTTGAGGTTGACCATCAGCGCGTCGGGTTTGACCAGGAACGGCTTGTTCTTGTCATTACCGTCGTCGTCAAACACGGGCAATTGTGGTTGTTCGAAGAAGCTGCGATCCAGCACCAGATCGCCCGTCACCTGCTGCACACCATTGGCGCGCAGGTCGCGCATCAATAGCCAGAGCTTTTCCATGTTCAGCTTGGGGTCGCCACCGCCTTTAAGATAAAGGTTGCCTTGCAGGATGCCGTTGCTCAGCGTGCCGTCGGTGTAAAACTCGGTTTTCCACTGATGGGTAGGGCCGAGCATTTCCAGCGCCGCATAGGTGGTGACCAGCTTCATGGTGGACGCCGGGTTCATAGAGACGTCGGCGTTGAAAACAGTCGGTACGCCGGGACCGTTGAGCGGTAGCATCACCAACGACAGTGCGTTGTTTTGCAGCTTGTTGGTTTTAAGGGCCTGTTGAACCTTGGGCGACAGGGTGGTGTTGACGGGGGCGGCGTTGGCCCCAAAGGCGAATGGCAGCATCAGCCCGGCAAGAAACAATGGACGTAAAGACTTGATCATAAAAAGTAATACCCTACAGGCGAGGGGGAAAATACGAGGGCATGATGAAAAGATTCCCTCAATGGTCATGAAAGTGACGGCATTATGCCCCAAGGTCGTCAGGCTTGGGCATTGCCGTGATACATACATCCACTGATTAAATGCACAAAACGATGAGCCGTCCACACTGAACCGGGCAAGTGCAGCTCGAAACTGGTAAAGTGCCGCCGTTATTACTTAAGAGGATTGTTCAATGGCTACTAATCGTTCCCAGCGTCTGCGCAAAAAGCTGTGCGTTGATGAATTTCAGGAGTTGGGTTTTGAGCTGAACCTGGATTTCAAAGAAGACCTGTCGGATGAAGCTGTCGATGCTTTCCTCGATGCGTTCTTGAAAGAAGCCATGGAAGCCAACGGCCTTGGTTATGTTGGCGGCGACGACTACGGTCTGGTTTGCCTGCAGAAGCGTGGTTCGGTCAGCGAAGAACAGCGTGCCGCTGTTGAAGCCTGGCTGAAAGCTCGTCCAGAGCTGACCAGTGTTGAAGTGAGCCCGCTGCTTGACGTTTGGTACCCGGAAAAGCCAATCAATCCGGTAGCCTGATGTTGTGCATGGAGGCAGCCTGCATGGCTGCTTCCATGCTGTTGCCCTGCAACATTCTCTAGCCCGTTCGGGCGTCAGATAAAAACCCTCGATCTTTTTTGCTCGCCCTGCGTGTATGTATCCGCGCGCGCATATTCCTGCGCAGGTTAGGCGTTAAGACCGTGCCTGTTGATCAGTCATCAATGCTTTCAGGTATCCAAAAAAAAGGACAAGGCATACGCTTGTCCTTTTTTTCAGGGTTTAGCACATCAGTCGTAGATGACCTTTTTCTTCCAGTCGGCATCCGCTTCGTCAGTTTTCAAACCTTCAGTCAGCTCATTGACTTCATCTTTTGCCGGCTCAAGCTTGGTGAGTACGAGCGAGTTGGCACGCGCCAGTTGCTCCTCCATTTCCTTCAGGGCGTTGCTGTACAGGGCAGGCTCAGGCTGTTTGCGCAGGTACTGGGCGCCGCGCTCATAGGCGAGACGTGCCTGGCCAGGCTGATTTTGCTGGAAAGCCAGTTGCCCAAGGTTGTTGAAAAATTCGATGTGCAGCACGACCAGTAAATGGCGGATCTCTTTGATCCAGCGCTTGGCTTCGTTGGTAGGCAGAAAGCCATCTTGCACCGCGCGGGTGATTTGCCCGTGCAACGTTTCCAGCAGAAAACGCACGTCTTTTGCTTTGGCTTCAGTCAGGATAGGGCCGGGCGGGTTATTGACCGGAATCGATTCACCTTGGCCCACCAGTGCATTCAGCTCGGCAATGCGTGCCTTCACAGGCGCGCTGTTCTTATCCAGATGCAGCAGGCGCTGGCACGCATTGAGTTCCAGGCGCGTCAGCAAGTGCTTGAGGCCGGGCGACATCAATTGGCCCGGGAATGTTTCGCTGACTTCGCTACAGCGACGAACGCGGTCAGTCAGTTCAACCTTCAGGCGCGCCTTTTCCAGTTTGTTGTTTTCCACCACATGGTTCATGTAACCGATGGCGATCAATAGGACGATCCCGGCTACTACAAGCAGGGTGATCATGGATGGCGTCAACGTGAAAACCTCTTTGGATGGTCAATGGGCTTTATTTGGGTGTGGCAAACAATCTTGAAGGTAATAGCTCTCATCTATAAAGAGGCAAAAGTGTGGGATGTGGTACAGAGTGCCACTATTGTCCGCTGCCAACTATAACTCCTTGTAGGATGTCGGAATATAGGCGTCAGGACTTGGGCGCTAGACGGCGTAAGAAAAGTCCTGAAGATAGGGGAAGTCATTGATTTCAATATATTTTCATATTGGGGTTGACGACTTCCAAAACCATCCCTAGAATGCGCGCCAATTGCAGCGTAAAGCACACAGCCAAACGCAGTGACCAGTGAAGTTGTAGCGTGTCCCCTTCGTCTAGTGGCCTAGGACACCGCCCTTTCACGGCGGTAACAGGGGTTCGAGTCCCCTAGGGGACGCCAATGCGGGAATAGCTCAGTTGGTAGAGCACGACCTTGCCAAGGTCGGGGTCGCGAGTTCGAGTCTCGTTTCCCGCTCCATTTTTAAGCAGCTTCGCTCTTGAGCGGGGTTGAGTGAAAGCCAAAACAATAACTTCGGTTAATGTAATTGGCACTGAAACATACAGCGTATGTTTTGGGCAACGTCCCCTTCGTCTAGTGGCCTAGGACACCGCCCTTTCACGGCGGTAACAGGGGTTCGAGTCCCCTAGGGGACGCCATTATTGCGGGAATAGCTCAGTTGGTAGAGCACGACCTTGCCAAGGTCGGGGTCGCGAGTTCGAGTCTCGTTTCCCGCTCCATTTTTAAGCAGCTTCGCTCTTGAGCGGGGTTGAGTGAAAGCCAAAACAATAACTTCGGTTAATGTAATTGGCACTGAAACATACAGCGTATGTTTTGGGCAACGTCCCCTTCGTCTAGTGGCCTAGGACACCGCCCTTTCACGGCGGTAACAGGGGTTCGAGTCCCCTAGGGGACGCCATTATTGCGGGAATAGCTCAGTTGGTAGAGCACGACCTTGCCAAGGTCGGGGTCGCGAGTTCGAGTCTCGTTTCCCGCTCCA
>NZ_NQKI01000047.1 GCF_002269125.1 Pseudomonas lundensis
GGTCGGGGTAAGGGGATTCGAACTCCTGACATCCTGCTCCCAAAGCAGGCGCGCTACCGGACTGCGCTATACCCCGGTAAAAAAAAGGCACCTTCAAAGAGGTGCCTTCTGCGATCAGCGCTTTTGGCCTCTGATCTTAAGATCTAACCCCAGCGAACTGGAGCCAAAAATGGTGGGTCGTGTGGGATTCGAACCTACGACCAATTGGTTAAAAGCCAACTGCTCTACCAACTGAGCTAACGACCCAAAAATGGTCGGGGTAAGGGGATTCGAACTCCTGACATCCTGCTCCCAAAGCAGGCGCGCTACCGGACTGCGCTATACCCCGGCTTGAAAATGGCTCCACGACCTGGACTCGAACCAGGGACCCAATGATTAACAGTCATTTGCTCTACCAACTGAGCTATCGCGGAACTACATATTTCAATCTACAACGGTGCTGCAATACTACTTTGTAACTCTTTGCAATTCTCGTTGACTTCAGCGCATCTCTGCGTTGTCGTCTCTGAGGCGGGCCATTTTACAACCTTTAAAACCCTTGTCAACCCTTTTTTTTCGTTAGAAGACAATGATTTAGCTCTTCTAACCGACCCCTTGGTTTGGGCCAAGTTGTCGTTGCGGGTGACTGACTGCGGGGCGCACTTTACTCGCGTTTTCCTTACAGATCAACACCCTATGTAAAAAAAACCAAAAAAAGGGGCCTCGCACTGCGAGGCCCCTTTCAAAGCACCGATAACAGGCCTTATGCAAAGACGATTTCGTCGTCTTTGACGCTGGCCACCACGGTGGTTCCCGGCAGGAACTGACCCGAGAGAATCAGTTGTGCCAGCGGGTTTTCGATCCAGCGCTGGATTGCACGTTTCAGAGGACGCGCGCCATACACAGGGTCGTAACCAACCGCAATCAACTTATCCAGAGCCTCCTGGCTCAGCTCCAGGCTCAGGTCGCGTTCAGCCAGACGGCTGCGCAGGCGACCCAACTGGATCTCGGCAATGCCAGCGATCTGATCACGGGCCAGAGGCTCGAAGATCACCACTTCGTCGATCCGGTTCACAAACTCCGGACGGAAGTGAGTACTCACCGCATCCATCACTGCCGCACGTTGCGCCTCACGATCGCCCACCAACTCCTGGATCTGTGCAGAGCCCAGGTTGGAGGTCATCACGATCACGGTATTGCGGAAGTCAACCGTGCGACCGTGGCTGTCAGTCAACCGGCCATCTTCAAGCACTTGCAGCAACACGTTGAAGACGTCCGGGTGAGCCTTCTCAACCTCATCCAGCAGGATCACCGAGTAAGGCTTACGCCGTACGGCCTCGGTCAGATAGCCACCTTCTTCATAACCCACATAGCCTGGTGGAGCACCGATCAGTCGAGCCACGGAATGTTTCTCCATGAACTCGGACATGTCGATTCGCACCATCGCCTCTTCCGTATCAAAGAGGAACTCGGCCAACGCCTTGCACAACTCGGTTTTACCCACACCGGTTGGGCCAAGGAACATAAACGAGCCGCTTGGGCGATTCGGATCACTTAAGCCAGCACGTGAGCGACGCACGGCATTGGACACGGCCACCACGGCCTCGTCCTGACCAATCACGCGCTCGTGCAGCAAGCTTTCCATCTTCATCAACTTGTCGCGCTCGCCTTCGAGCATTTTGGACACAGGAATACCGGTCCATTTCGACACAACTTCAGCGATCTCTTCCTCAGTCACCTTGCTGCGCAACAACTGGTTCTCAGTCTTGCTGTGCTCATCAACCATTTGCAGGCTGCGTTCCAGATCCGGGATGATCCCGTACTGCAACTCGGCCATGCGGTTGAGATTACCGCTGCGACGTGCCACTTCGAGTTCCTGGCGGGCTTGCTCGATCTTTTGCTGGATCTGGGCAGAGCCCTGCACTTCGGCTTTTTCCGAAGTCCAGATTTCTTCCAGGTCAGAATATTCACGCTCGTGGCGCTCAATTTCTTCCTGCAATTTTTCGAGCCGTTTTTTCGCCGCCTCGTCTTCTTCTTTCTTCAGCGCCTGCGCTTCAACCTTCAACTGAATCAGGCGGCGCTCCAGACGGTCCAGCACTTCAGGCTTGGAGTCGATTTCCATGCGAATGCGGCTGGCGGCTTCGTCAATCAGGTCAATCGCTTTGTCAGGCAACTGCCGATCAGTGATGTAGCGATGGCTAAGCTTGGCCGCTGCAATAATGGCACCGTCCGTAATCGCGACTTTGTGGTGCACTTCATAACGCTCTTTCAAGCCCCGCAGGATCGCGATGGTGTCTTCTTCGCTTGGCTCGTCGACCAGTACTTTCTGGAAGCGGCGCTCAAGGGCAGCATCCTTTTCAATGTACTGACGGTACTCGTTGAGCGTGGTTGCACCCACGCAATGCAACTCGCCCCGCGCCAACGCTGGCTTGAGCATATTGCCCGCATCCATGGCTCCTTCGCCTTTACCGGCGCCGACCATGACATGCAGTTCGTCAATGAACAGGATGATTTGACCTTCCTGTTTAGACAGCTCGTTCAGCAGCGCTTTCAGGCGCTCCTCGAATTCACCCCGGAACTTGGCACCTGCAATCAGAGCACCGATATCCAGCGACAACAGACGTTTGCCTTTAAGGCCATCAGGCACTTCGCCGTTAATGATGCGCTGAGCCAGACCTTCGGCAATCGCGGTTTTACCCACACCAGGCTCGCCGATCAACACCGGGTTGTTTTTGGTCCGGCGTTGCAGCACTTGAATGGTGCGGCGAATTTCATCGTCACGACCAATCACCGGATCAAGCTTGCCTTCTTCGGCGCGCTTGGTCAGGTCAATGGTGTATTTGTCTAACGCCTGACGGGACTCTTCAGCATTGGGGTCATTGACGGCTTCACCGCCGCGCAAATTATTGATGGCGTTTTCAAGCGCTTTTTTGCTAACGCCCTGCCCCAGCAACAACTTGCCCAACTTGCTGTTTTCGTCCATGGCGGCCAGCAATACGACTTCGCTGGTGATGTACTGATCGCCTTTTTGTTGCGCCAGACGGTCCGCCTGATTCAACAGACGCGCCAAATCCTGCGACATGTTGACGTCGCCGGTCGGATTCTGAATTTTTGGCAGTTGATCGAGCTCTTTGGTCAGCTCTTTACGCAGGCTGTTTACATCGAAACCGACTTGCATCAGCAATGGCTTGATCGAGCCGCCCTGCTGCTCCAGCAATGCCTGCATCAAGTGCGCTGGCTCAATCGCCGGATGATCATGGCCGACAGCCAATGACTGAGCATCGGACAATGCCAATTGCAACTTGCTGGTTAATCTATCTATACGCATTCGTCACCTTCCTTATGAGCAGGCCGGAGGGATGGAAACTCCTGAATGAAGAAACCTGCCAGATACCTTAGTAGATGCGGGCAATTCTGGGAGTTTCAAGCGTATGACAAATGACACAGATCAGCTGGACGGTGTTTCGATCCAGACCAGTGAAGCGAAGCGACCCGTACGCGGGCTGCGGCGGTAGGAAAAGAAACGCGGGTCGGTCACCGTGCAAAACCCGCCGCCGTACACGGCATCAATACCGCAACGCGCCAGACGCAGGCGCGCCAGCTCATAGATATCAGCCATATAGCGACCGGGATGAGTGCTTGGCACGAACGCCGAGGCGGCTTGGGGCATGTCGTTAATAAAAACATCACGCACCTCGCCACCGACCTCAAATGCCTTGGGGCCAATGGCCGGACCAAGCCAGACCACTATGTCCTGAGGCTCAACATGAAGGCTACGTGCCGCAGCTTCAAGCACCCCGGCTGCCAGCCCGCGCCAGCCTGCATGCGCTGCAGCCACGCGCGTACCCGCACGGTTGCAGAACAGGGCAGGCAGGCAGTCGGCCGTCATAACCGTGCACGCAATGCCCGGCGTTGAAGTCCAACTGGCATCCGCCTCAACGATCTGCGAGGGATCGGCAGGCGCAACCACAACCCCGTGGACCTGGCTAAGCCAGGCGGGCTGTACGCGAAAGGTGCGGGTCAGGTGCTGGCGATTCAGAGCAACGGCATGCGGATCGTCGTCGACATGATCGCCAAGATTGAAGCTGTCGAACGGCGCCTGACTGACGCCGCCCGCACGGGTGGTTACGCAGGCCCTGATGCCTGCCGGCGCAGGCCAGTCAGGGATCAGGAACGCGCTCATCCGATGAACGCCTCGCGGTCTTGCTTAAGCAGCGTCAACAACCAGACAAAATCGTCAGGCAGCGGAGATTCCCAGCTCATGCGTTTACCGGTCGTCGGATGATCCAGCTCCAGGAAACGCGCATGCAGCGCCTGACGCGGGAAGTTTTTCAAGGACTCGACCATGGTTACACTGGCTGCCGGCGGGATACGGAAACGACCGCCGTAGGCAGGGTCTCCGACCAACGGGAAGTTAATGTGAGACATATGCACACGGATCTGGTGCGTACGCCCGGTTTCCAGCTTAACGCGCACATGGGTGTGGGAACGGAAGCGCTCAAGCACGCGGTAATGACTCACCGCTTGCTTGCCACCTTCCATTACCGCCATGCGCTGGCGTTGCTGGCCGTGACGGCCGATGGGCGCATCGATCTTGCCCCCGGCGGTGACGACACCGATAACAATGCACTCATAAATCCGGCTGACACTGCGGCTCTGCAATTGAGCAACCAACTGCGTCTGCGCCTGAATGGTCTTGGCGACCACCATCAAACCCGTGGTGTCTTTGTCGAGGCGATGCACGATCCCCGCACGCGGCACATTAATAATGTCCGGTACGTGGTGCAGCAACGCATTGAGCAAAGTGCCATCAGCATGCCCCGCAGCCGGGTGCACCACCAAACCCGCAGGTTTGTTGATCACCAGGATGTCATCGTCTTCGTAAACGATGTCGAGGGGAATGTCCTGGGCGATCCACTCACCCTGGGCTTCCTGCTCTGCAGTCAGCTCCAAGATGGCGCCACCATGCACGATGTCACGGGGACGTATGACGTCTCCGTCCACAGTGAGGCGGCCGTCTTTGATCCAGGCGGAAAGGCGCGAGCGCGAGTGCTCAGCGAATAATTGTGCGGCGACTTGATCGAGGCGTTGGCCGCCCAATTCGGACGGCACCTCTGCGCGAAGTAGTATTTTCTCGGACATGCTCATCAGGACGGCGCCAAGCCTTTGGTTTCGGCTGCGCGCTTGTGGTTAAATACGGCGTCTTTTGCCCCGAGGCTTTTCACGGGGCGCTCATCATAACAGGACGGCCTCGCCCAAGACAGCGGCCGTCATAGGGACGCAAGCCGCCATGCAAGTGAGACACCTGCTGCTGATCGCCATCCTCGCACTGACCGCCGCTTGCTCGTCGACAAAGGAAGTCGTTGACGAAAACCTCAGCGAAGTCGAGCTGTACCAGCAGGCACAGGCCGATCTGGACAACCACAGCTATACCAGTGCAACCGCCAAACTGAAGGCACTTGAGTCACGCTACCCGTTCGGCCGCTATGCCGACCAGGCTCAGCTTGAACTGATCTACGCCTACTATAAAAACTCCGAGCCGGAAGCTGCCAAGTCCGCCGCAGAGCGGTTTATCCGCCTGCACCCCCAGCACCCGAACGTTGATTACGCCTACTACCTCAAAGGCCTGACTTCGTTTGACCAGGACGTTGGCCTGCTGGCGCGCTTCCTGCCGCTGGACATGACCAAGCGTGACCCCGGTGCGGCCCGTGACTCGTATAACGAGTTTGCCCAGCTCACCAGCCGCTTCCCCAATAGCCGCTACGCCCCGGATGCCAAGCAGCGCATGATTTATCTGCGCAACCTGCTGGCCGCGTACGAAATCCACGTGGCGCACTACTACCTGACCCGTCAGGCCTATGTGGCGTCGGCCAACCGTGGCCGGTACGTGGTTGAAAACTTCCAGGAAACGCCCTCGGTCGCTGACGGCCTGGCAGTGATGGTTGAGTCTTACCAGCGCCTTCACCTCGACAAACTGGCTGACACCAGCCTCGAAGTGCTCAAAGACAACTACCCGAACCACCCAAGCCTGGTTGACGGTCAGTTTGTGCCTCAAGTGTCCGAAGCCGACAACCGCTCGTGGTTGAGCAAGGCAACGTTGGGCCTGATTGAATCCAGTACCCCTCTGCCACCGGGTGAAACCCGCGCCAACCAGGACGTGCAGAAGCAATTCCAGGATGCAAAAGATGCCATTCCTGCCGAGCTGAAACCTAAAGATGCCGACAGCAATATCATCGAAGCGCCAGAGACGGAAGACACCAGCCGCTCATGGTTCAGCTACATGACCTTCGGTCTTTTCGACTAATCGTCAAACCCAAAAAAAGAGCCTTCCGGGGCTCTTTTTTTTGCGTCGCATTTGTTGCTGGGCGCTTTACAGGTCCTTGGCTAAACTGGCGCATCTTTTCTCAAATAGCGATGAGCCATGTTTCGTTTACTGATCTGGGTTGCCTTGATTGCTGCGGGTGTGTGGTTGTGGCGCAAGTACAAATCGGGCCTTACAACCACCCAAAAACCGGGTACCCCCAGCGCCCAACCGATGGTGCGCTGTGCCCATTGCGGTGTTCACTTGCCCCGGGATCGCGCCCTGAGCCAACGGCAAGAATGGTATTGCACCCAAAACCATTTGGAGCAAGGCCCAAGTAAAGGCTGAGCAACTGCTGTCTCAGCCTGGCGACACAAGGCTGCCAGGCAGACGCAATTATTCAGAGTCGCCCTGCAGGGGCGTACGGAGCCGGGTCAATGATAGGTGTGCGCTCCAGCATCAAATCTGCAAACAACTGGCACGATGCTGGCGCCAATACCAACCCATTGCGGTAATGCCCGCAGTTCAGCCAGAGCCCTTCTAAGCCGGGAACCGGCCCGATATACGGGATGCCCTGCGGTGATCCCGGACGCAATCCGGCCCAATGCGCAACGGGCTCGGCATCCGCCAATGCGGGAATCAACGCCACGGCCGACGCCTTCAAGCTCTCGAGCGCGTTCTGGGTTGGGGTCTTGTCGAACCCCTCGTGCTCCAGCGTACTACCAATCAGGATATGGCCATCGCGACGTGGAATGGCGTAGCGGCCGTTCGCCAACACCATGCATGACAAGAAATCCGTAGCGCATTTGTACAAAATCATTTGGCCTTTGACCGGCTCGACGGGCAACTCAAGATCCAAAAGCTTGAGCAGTTCACCACTCCAGGCCCCGGCAGCCAATACCACGGCATCACCCAATATGGAGCCTTTAACCGTATTGACGCCCGTAATCCGCTCTCCCTCCCTGACAAAACCCAGAACCTCGGATTGTTCGTGGACCGTGACATTGGGCATCGCTTGCAGAGCCGCTTTTAGTGACTTAACCAACCGCGGATTCCGTACATTCGCCACGTCCTTCATGTAAATAGCACGGGAAAAACCGCTGCCCAATACGGGCACATGGCTCTCGACCGACGCAATATCTACCGAACTCAAAGGCCTGCCGGCTTGCCGGGCCCACGCCAGAGCTTGGGCCTCATCGTCCAGATCAAGCCAGTAAAGACCCGTCGTATGCACTTGCGGATCCAGCCCGGTAGTCGCCAACAAACGTTCAGCCAAATGCGGGTAAAAATCCTGGGACCAGTGGGCCAGCGCTGTTACGGCCGGGGTGTAACGCCATGGATAAAGCGGCGAAACGATCCCGCCGCCCGCCCAGGAAGACTCCTGACCGACACCACCGCGCTCCAGCAGAATTACCTGATCGACTTCTGCGGCCAGATTAAACGCAGTCAGCAGGCCGATTACTCCGCCTCCGACAATCACTACCCGTTGGTGCCTAGCCATCTATCAGTCCAGCCCTTATTCAAAAGTAATAGGTCAGCGCCCCCAACACTGCTGTGCGGTGAGGCCCGGGGCCGCCTGGGTTATCGCTGTCAGACCGGTATGCGCCAACGTGTAGTTCCCACACGAATCATTCGCCATGGGCGAGCCGTCCTTCCGTATAGCCGTCAGTAAAAAAGCATGGTCTAAAAGGTCTGACGTAATGCTGTAGTTGTCATTGCCGGCACTGATGTCCGGCAGACCGCTATATAACCCGTTTTTCGTATAGAACCGCTCTAGACTTTGGGCTTGCTCAGAGAGCAACACCACAATTTGAGAACGGTGCACGCGCTTTATGTAATCGCTGTAAAGCTGATAAACAAAGGCGCCAAGGATACCGGTGATCGCCACCACGATCATCATTTCGATCATGGTAAAACCTGCTGTGGGCCTAAACATGCATACACTTCCTATTGAATTTGTCGCCACATAACCCGACGAAAGCGTTGAACAGGAACTGCCCCCTCCCCTTGCGCCATCTGGTGGCGGGCATAAAGGGTTTCGAGCACCGTCCGGGATTGAGCTCGCAGACCAATCCCTGTTATTCGATACAAATAGACAGAACCGCTCGTTTCGAACGCTGAACGCGGGATGCTAAGCCCCAGAAACTGGATGCCATACAAGCCATGCTCAGTTTGCATCCAGTTAATACCTGACTGAGGGTCTAACCCCGGTGACCGTCGAGTACGTACTTCTGCTGGCGGAGCGCAGCGCGTCGGTGTGTTGCACTCCGTCATGCCTGGCCATTGCCCATGCAGCCACGATTCCCCTCTATGCATCACCGCTTCAGCCCCCTGAAATGACTGATTGGCGACCCGTATTGCTCCCGCCATTTTTTCTTGCTGCGCGGCGCTTTCCATCGCAGATAGCCCCAAAAACCCCAGCAGCATCAAAAATACCAGGCTGACCAACAGCACCATTCCTTTTTGCGTCCCTAACACTGGCAGCATACGTCTCCTTACCCCAGCCGGTTACGGACGGCGACTACCACGTGGTAGGTCTGGTCTTTTACATGGGATCGCGGATCTCTCAAGGTCAAGACCATACGTACACTGCGAATGCTCGCGGCATCTGCAGGGCTGTACTCATAGCGCACAACCGCGTTGGACCCGACGGAGTCCGCCATACCAAAGCTCACGTCGAACGCGACTACATTGTCCAGAAGCACGGCGTTAGTGGAACCGCTCCTTAATTGCCCCCCCGCATGACGATATGCAATGCGACGCACCGCAAAGCCGATGTCTCCAGGCCCCAATCCTGTCTGCGCGCCAGCAAAAGCCTGCGCATGGTTTTTGCAGTCCGTCACAACCGTCCAGTCAGGCTTGCCGGACTGAGGCCCCACATCTGCGCTAATCATTTGCAACGTTCCTGAACGTGCAGCTCCCTGCCACGAAACAGGTGTTCCAAAGGCGGCAGGCGCATTGATTATTTGCGTCAACGGCAAGCAGCCAAACATGCCAGCCATGCGAATTTCCTGAGCTATTTTGCTCAACACATAACGCGCATCTTCTTGTAGTTGAGCGGACGCAGTCTGAGCCAGAGAGGTTTGACGGGCACTCAAGAACACCTGAGTCATCCCCAGAACCAGCAGCAAGCCCAAGGTCATTGCAATCATCAGCTCAATCAAGCCAAAACCAGCGTCAGCCTGTCTCATGGCTTACGCGCAGCCTGTTGGTCGGCCAGATAGCCGGTGAGGGTGAAGGATTGAAAGGCGGCGTCTTTTTTCTCAGCACGCGAGTCATCCCAGTAAATGTTGATACTGACCTGACGATCGCTCACTGAAATCACGCCGCGTGCGTTCTCCCCACCGAAGGCGCGTATGTTGCGCTTGAAATCACTCAGATCCTGACCGACGATCCCTGCAACGCTGGAAGTGGAAGTGGAAGTGGAAGTGGCAACATCAACCCCTGAAAAGCGATAGTCACCTGTGGCATTGGCCCGCATTCGATCCAGCATGTCGTATGCAATAAAACTGGCCTGCGTGCTCATGCGCGCGCTGTCGGTGTACTTCAAGGCATTGATTTGTGCGCTTGCAGCCCCTAGTAAACCGAGACCTAAAATCAGTGCAGCTACCAGCACTTCAATCAGGGTCATGCCAGCTTGTTGCTGTTTGCAGCCTCGACTCTGGTGATTCATCCCTGCGCACCTGTTTTAACGGCACGTCCTGCGCCGTCATGATCACAGCCTAGACCTGCGTCAGGGGTTCACAGGTCAGAAACAGGTGAACCAAATCGAAGGAATATTCGCCAGCGTACGTGATCTACCTGTAAAACCACGACATACATATTGGGCAACTATTGAACCGACGTTTTATACGTGGCGGCCCCGTCGTAGCCGCTATACCTAAGCGTGCTCACCACAAAAAAGTCCAGGGAGGACCCGGTGTATCAAAGAGGGATGACCTTGATTCAGCTGGTGATAACCCTGTCGATCGTGGCCATCACAGCCCAATTCGCCAGCCCGGCCTATCACACGCTTACGGAACAACAACGTCGCCAGACCACGGCCGAGCAGTTGGCCAACAGCTTGCGCAAGGCACGCAGCGAGGCGTTGATACGCCATCAGTACGTGGTGATTCACGCGCTGGATGATGACTGGAGTAATGGGTGGAGAGTGATTCTTGACGAGAGCGGCCAGGGCCATACCGATGAAAATAACCCGGTGCTGGCTGAAAAACAGAACAGGAACCTGATACCCGTAGCAGCTAATTCGCCGGTCAAACACTACGTGCGATTCAACCCGCTGGGCGAGCCATTATTAAGTGCGGGAGGTTTCCAGGCGGGCACCCTGCATGTTTGCCAGGTGAAAGAAGCGTTAAGCCATTACCAGATCGTGCTGGCAAAAAGCGGGAGAATCAGCCTGCGCAACCAAAAATCTGCGCAGGCTTTGTGTGCAATGGCTTAGGTAATGGAGCGAACCCGCAATTCTTTGGGCATGGAAAAGGTGATGTTCTCTTCGCGGCCAGCCAACTCATCCGCTCCCGTGGCACCCCAGGCGTGCAATTGCTGAATCACGCCGCGCACTAGCACTTCCGGAGCCGAGGCACCCGCTGTGATACCAATGCGTTCTACACCGTCGAACCAGCTTTTTTGCATGTCTTCAGCGCCATCGATCAGGTAGGCGGGGGTGGCCATGCGCTCTGCCAACTCGCGCAAGCGGTTGGAGTTAGAGCTGTTTGGGCTGCCCACTACCAGCACAACGTCGCACTCGTCAGCCAGTTGCTTTACCGCGTCCTGGCGATTTTGCGTGGCGTAGCAGATGTCATCTTTACGGGGGCCACCAATGGCCGGAAATCGCGTACGCAGTGCATCGATAACCCGGCTGGTGTCATCCATCGACAGCGTGGTCTGTGTCACGAACGCCAGTTTTTCAGGGTTGCGCACTTGCAAATTGGCGACGTCTTTTTCGTCCTCAACCAGGTAGATAGCGCCGCCATTACTGGCGTCGTACTGCCCCATCGTGCCTTCAACTTCCGGGTGACCGGCGTGGCCAATCAGGATGCATTCGCGGCCATCACGGCTGTAGCGGGCCACTTCGATATGAACCTTGGTGACCAAGGGGCAAGTCGCGTCGAACACCTTCAGGCCGCGCCCGGCGGCTTCACTGCGTACGGCCTGAGAAACGCCGTGGGCGCTGAAGATCACGATAACGTCATCCGGTACCTGATCCAGCTCTTCAACGAAGATCGCTCCGCGGGAGCGCAGGTCTTCGACGACAAATTTGTTGTGCACCACTTCGTGGCGAACATAGATAGGCGGGCCGAATACTTCCAGAGCGCGATTGACGATCTCAATCGCTCGGTCCACCCCGGCGCAAAAACCACGGGGGTTGGCGAGTTTAATGTGCATGCTAGGCCTCGTGGGACGCGCAGAAAGATAATGCCAAACAGGCCCGGCCGAAGCCGGGCACTGGATTTACAGCGCTTTGACAGCTTGGATTTCCACTTCGAAGGTCAGGGTTTTACCTGCCAACGGATGGTTAAAATCGATGGTGACCTGCTCGTCGTCAAACGCCTTGACCACGCCCGGCAACTCGGTGTTTGCCGCGTCATTGAAGATCACCAGCAAACCTTCCGACAGCTCCATGTCTTTGAACTGCGAACGCGCAATGATCTGCACATTTTGCGGGTTGGGCTGACCGAACGCATTCTCCGGAAGAATCTCCAGTGTCCGCTTGTCACCTGCCTTGAAACCGAAAATCGCAGCCTCAAAACCGGGCAACAGGCTCCCATCACCCACTTTGAAAGTAGCCGGGGATTTGTCGAACGTGCTGTCGACCGTGTCGCCATTCTCCAGGCGCAAAGCGAAATGCAGGGTGACTTCCGTGTTCTGGCCAATACGAGGCTCAGTCATGAACGGGTTCTCCGGACTTTTTACTTTTGAACATATCCAGTGCCAGCATCACAGCACCCACACAGATTGCACTGTCGGCAAAGTTGAATGCAGGGAAATACCAGCGGTTTTGCCAGTGCACAAGAATGAAATCAATGACATGGCCGTAGGCAACGCGGTCATACAAATTGCCCAAGGCCCCGCCGAGAATCAAAGCCAGTGCAATCGCCAGCCATGTGTCATCACGTCCCAGGCGCTTAAGCCAGATCACCAGTACGGCACTGACCACCACGGCAATCAGGGCAAACAACCATCGCTGCCAACCGGCACTGTCAGCCAGAAAGCTGAAGGCCGCACCCGTGTTGTAGGCCAACGTCCAACTGAAGTAATCCGGAATGATCACGACCTGTTGGTACATCTGTAATGCGCTGTCGAAATAGACCTTGCTGGCCTGGTCAATGACCAGGACCAGCAGGGTCAACCACAGCCAGCTCAGGCGCCCGAAGCGCCCGGCAGTGCGGGCATCAGGCATAGTGACGTACCTCACCGGCGCCGCTGATGTTGTCCACGCAGCGACCGCAGATTTCCGGATGCTCAGGGTTCACGCCGACGTCTTCGCGGCAATGCCAGCAACGGGCGCACTTGGCGTGAGCAGATTTGACCACTTTGAGCTTCAGGCCGGGCACTTCAGTTACCACCGCATCCGCCGGGGCCGATGCAAACGGCGCAACGCTGGCTGTTGAGGTAATCAGCACGAAGCGCAGCTCGTTGCTCAATTTGGTGAGGTCGGCTGCCAGTTCGTCTTCAGCGAACAAGGTGACTTCGGCCTGCAAGTTGCCACCAATGGCCTTGGCCGCGCGCAGGTTTTCCATTTCCTTGTTGACCGCGACCTTGACCGCCATGATCCGCTCCCAATAAGCGCGGTCCAGTTCGGTCCCTTCAGGCAGCTCGGTCAGGCCCTGATACCAGGTATTGAGCATCACGGACTCGTTACGCTCGCCCGGCAGGTATTGCCACAGCTCGTCAGCAGTGAACGCCAGGATCGGAGCGATCCAGCGCACCAGCGCTTCGGAGATATGGAACAACGCGGTCTGGCATGAACGACGGGCCTTGCTGTTGGCGCCCGTGGTGTACTGACGGTCCTTGATGATGTCGAGGTAGAAGCCACCCAGCTCTTGCACGCAGAAGTTGTGCACTTTGGAGTACACGTTCCAGAAGCGGTATTCACCGTAGTGAAGTTCCAGCTCGCGTTGCAGCAACAGTGCGCGATCCACAGCCCAACGATCCAGTGCCAGCATTTCTTCGGCAGGCAGGATGTCGGTGGCCGGATTGAAACCGGTCAGGTTCGACAGCAAGAAGCGGGCAGTGTTACGGATACGGCGATAGGCGTCGGCGCTACGTTGCAGGATCTGGTCGGAAACCGCGATCTCGCCCGAGTAGTCGGTCGAAGCGACCCACAGACGCATGATGTCAGCGCCCAGTGTGTCGTTGACTTTCTGCGGCGCAATCACGTTGCCCAAGGATTTGGACATCTTGCGACCCGCCTCGTCCACGGTGAAACCATGGGTCAGCAGTTCGCGATAAGGCGCGTGATTGTCGATGGCGCAGCCGGTCAGCAACGAGGAGTGGAACCAGCCACGGTGCTGGTCGGAACCTTCCAGGTACAGGTCGGCCCGAGGGCCGGTTTCGTGACCCATCGGGTGCGAACCACGCAGCACGTGCCAGTGCGTAGTGCCGGAGTCAAACCACACGTCCAGCGTGTCGGAAATCTTGTCGTACAGCGGCGCTTCATCGCCCAAGAGTTCGGCAGCGTCCATCTTGAACCAGGCTTCGATGCCTTCCAGCTCAACGCGCTTGGCCACTTCTTCCATCATTTCAACAGTGCGCGGGTGCAGCTCGCCGCTTTCCTTGCTCAGGAAAAACGGGATCGGTACCCCCCAGTTGCGCTGACGTGAGATGCACCAGTCCGGGCGATTGGCGATCATTGAGTGCAGGCGCGCCTGACCCCATGCCGGAACGAACTGGGTGTCTTCGATAGCCTGCAACGCACGGGTGCGCAAGGTATCGCCAGCAACCGGCTCTTTGTCCATGCCGATGAACCACTGCGCGGTTGCACGGTAGATCAGCGGGGTTTTGTGACGCCAGCAGTGCATGTAGCTGTGGCTGATGGTTTCGGTGTGCATCAGCGCACCGACTTCGGTCAGCTTTTCAACGATGGCCGGGTTGGCTTTCCAGATGAACTGGCCGCCGAAAAACTCCAGCGACGGCACGTACACACCATTGCTTTGAACCGGATTGATGATGTCATCGTTGACCATGCCGTAGGCTTTGCAGGTCACGAAGTCGTCTACGCCGTAGGCCGGCGCGGAGTGAACAACGCCCGTACCGGCACCCAGTTCGACATACTCGGCCAAATAAACAGGCGACAGACGGTCATAGAACGGGTGACGGAAGTTGATCAGTTCAAGTGCGGCACCGGTCGTGGTGGCAATGACCGAACCTTCGAGGTTGTAACGGGCCAGGCAGGCTTCGACGAGCTCTTCTGCCAGAACCAGCAACTTGTCACCGACGTCGACCAGCGCGTAGTTGAACTCCGGGTGCACGTTGAGGGCCTGGTTGGCCGGGATGGTCCACGGGGTGGTGGTCCAGATCACGATCGATGCAGGTTTGCTCAATGCAGCCAGGCCGAAAGCCTCAGCCAGCTTGGCTTCGTCGGCAATCGGGAACGCCACGTCAATGGTCGCGGACTTTTTGTCCTGATATTCAACTTCAGCTTCAGCCAGTGCCGAGCCGCAGTCGAAACACCAGTTCACAGGCTTAAGGCCCTTGAACACGAAGCCCGCCTTGACGATTTCAGCCAAAGCGCGGATTTCACCGGCTTCGTTCTTGAAATCCATGGTTTTGTACGGATTGGCGAAGTCACCCAACACACCCAAACGGATGAATTCGGACTTCTGCCCTTCAATCTGCTCAGTGGCGTAGGCACGGCACAGCTCGCGGGTTTTATCCGCAGGCAGGTTTTTGCCGTGAGTCACTTCAACCTTGTGCTCAATCGGCAAACCGTGGCAATCCCAGCCCGGCACGTACGGCGCATCGAATCCGGCGAGGGTTTTCGAGCGGATGATCATGTCCTTGAGGATCTTGTTCAGCGCGTGACCGATGTGGATCGTGCCGTTGGCGTAGGGAGGACCGTCATGAAGAACGAACTTAGGACGATCCTTGCCAATCTCGCGCAACTTCCCGTACAGGCCAATGCTGTCCCAGCGCTGCAAAATTTGCGGTTCGCGCTGTGGCAGGCCGGCCTTCATTGGGAAGGCTGTGTCCGGAAGGTTTAGCGTGGCTTTGTAGTCGGTCATTTCAGGCTCTTTTTAAGCGGTTGACCCAGCCAATAGGCTCGGGCGGCGGCGACGTCCGCATTGATCGCCGTCTTGAGCGCCTCCAGGGAGGCGAAACGCTGCTCATCACGCAGCTTGTGGTGGAATGCCACGGTCAGACGCCGGTCATACAGATCACCGGCGTAATCCAATAGATGTACTTCAAGATGGGCACTGCCATCCCCTGAAACGGTGGGCCGCACGCCAATGTTGGCGACGCCGGGCCAAGTGTTGCCGTCAATCTCGACACTGGCCAGGTAGACCCCGGTCAGCGGCACTCGACGACGCTTTAGCTGAACGTTGGCCGTTGGCGTACCCAGTTGACGCGCCAGTTTCTGCCCGTGTAGTACCCGCCCGGCAATCTGGAACGGGCGCCCGAGCAAACGTTCGGCAAGGGCGAAATCGGCATTGGCCAGGGCATCACGCACTTTGGTGCTGCTGACGCGCATGCCGTCAAGCTCAACGGTTTGCGCCGCCTCGACGGTAAAACCCTGGATGATGCCAGCCTGTTGCAGGAAATCGAAATCCCCTGCCCGGTCGCACCCGAAGCGGAAATCGTCCCCAACCTCAAGGTGTTGCACACCCAGGCCATTAACCAGAATCGTGTCAACAAACTCGGCGGCGCTGAGTTTGCTTAAACGCTGATTGAACGCCAGGCACAGTACCCGATCTACACCGGCATCAGCCAATAGCTGCAGTTTGTCGCGCAAACGCGCCAGACGTGCCGGCGCGGTCTGCGGGGCAAAGAATTCGCGCGGCTGGGGTTCAAAAATCACCACGCAGCTGGGCACACCCAACTCCAGCGCACGTTCACGCAGCCGGCCCAGGATTGCCTGGTGACCACGGTGTACACCGTCAAAGTTGCCAATAGTGGCGACACAGCCCCGATGTTGGGGCCGCAGATTGTGAAGGCCTCGAACCAGCTGCATAACGCGCTTCTTGCTCATAAAGTGGCCGATTATAACCACACCCAGCCTGCTACAACAGGCAACAGCGCAAGGCAATTCAGTCAATACGATAAAACACACGTCTGACCGGCGATTACCTTACATAAGGGACTTGCGGGCGAAATCCTTCAAACGCATGCCCAAGACCAGCAGCATACCGAAATACGCCAGCACCCCAGCGACAACAAGTCCCCCCAAACGCAGAAAGCGCTCCAGCATATGACCGTGATCCCAAGCGGGCATCAATTGCATCAAGCCCAGTAGAACGGCCGACATCACGGCCACAGCCAACACCAGTTTGAATAGGTACTTGGCCCAGCCTGGCTGCGCCACAAACAGCTTTTGACTGCGCAATTGCCAAAACAGCAGGCCGGCGTTGATGCACGCCCCCACGCTTATGGCCAGTGCAAGGCCCGCATGTTGCAACGGCACGATGAATACCAGGTTCAGCAACTGGGTCACGATCAACGTGAAAACGGCAATTTTCACCGGAGTACGGATGTTTTGCTGAGCATAAAAGCCTGGGGCCAGCACCTTGATCAAAATAATCCCGAGCAAACCCACCGAGTAAGCCATCAGGGCGTGCTGGGTCATCACGGCATCATGGGCACTGAATTCACCGTACTGAAACAATGAAACCGTCAGCGGTTCGGACAGAATGGCCAGTGCCAGTGCGCAAGGCAAAACCAGCACGAAACACAGACGCAGCCCCCAGTCGAGAATCCGAGAATACTCATGACGGTCTTTATTGGCGTAGGTCTTGGACAGGGTTGGCAGAAGGATTGTCCCCAGCGCCACGCCCAGCACACCCGACGGCAGCTCCATTAAACGGTCGGCGTAGTACATCCACGACACAGACCCGGCCACCAAAAAGGACGCGAAGATGGTGTTGATGATCAAAGAGATCTGACTGACTGAAACACCCAGGATCGCCGGCAACATTTGTTTCATCACCCGCCACACCCCGGTATCGCGCAGATTAAGGCGGGGCAACACGAGCATGCCGATCTTTTTCAGGTGCGGCAGTTGAAACACTAACTGCGCCAGACCACCGGCCAACACAGCCCAGCCAAGGGCCATCACGGGCGGATCGAAATAAGGTGTCAGGAACAACGCAAAAATAATCATGCTGACATTAAGCAACGTCGGCACAAACGCCGGAACCGAGAAACGGTTCCAGGTGTTCAGAATCGCTCCTGCCAAGGACGACAGTGAAATCAGCAATATATAAGGGAAAGTAACCCGCAACATGTCACTGGTGAGCTGGAATTTTTCCGGGGTGGTGGCAAATCCCGGCGCCGTCGCCCAGATTACCCAAGGCGCAGCCAGCATCCCCACAATCGTGACAATGGCCAACACCAGGGTCAGCAAACCGGCCACATAGGCCACGAACGTACGGGTCGCTTCCTCGCCTTGCTGATTTTTATATTCCGCGAGAATCGGCACGAACGCTTGAGAAAAGGCCCCCTCTGCGAAGATCCGGCGCAACAGGTTGGGCAGTTTGAAGGCAATGAAGAACGCATCCGTGGCCATCCCGGCGCCAAACGTGCGAGCAATGATTGTGTCTCGGATAAAGCCCAAAACCCTTGAAATCATGGTGATGGAACTGACGGCAGCCAACGACTTGAGCAAATTCATTGAAAGAGTTTTTGCCTATAGAGAAAAAGAGCAGGCGAACAAAGCGTCCACTTATGCGATACTGCGCGCCGCAACAGCACAGAGCCAAGCTCGCGAGTTTACAGGTCAAGCGCCGGAAATAAATCTCCCGTCTCCCTCGATCAACCACTCAGCGGATCGTATCAAACGCCCTTGACAAGCCTTCACGTCATCGGCATGATTCGCGGCCTATTTTGTTTGCTATTTTCTAAAGTCTTTCGAGGAGCTCGACGGTGGCCAACACACCTTCCGCCAAAAAACGTGCAAAACAGGCTGAGAAGCGTCGCAGCCACAACGCCAGCCTGCGTTCCATGGTTCGCACCTACATCAAGAATGTAGTTAAAGCCATCGACGCAAAAGACGCCGCTAAAGCACAAGCTGCTTATGTTCTGGCTGTTCCTGTTATCGACCGTATGGCCGATAAAGGCATCATCCACAAGAACAAAGCTGCTCGTCATAAGAGCCGTCTGAATGGCCACGTCAAGGCGTTGAACCTTGCGACCGCCGCTTAAGCGTTAAGCTTTTTAAAAAACCGACCTCAGGGTCGGTTTTTTATTGCCTGCGATTTATACCCAGGATTCACTACCCCGCCCCCCCCCCACCACAAGCTCACAGGCAAAAAAAAGCTGCGTGAATCGCAGCTTTTTATAAGCACTACTGATGCGGCCACGGCAGGATCGGAATTGCCGTTACAGCATTCTGTGGACTGCCCTCAATCAGGCGATCGCTGTAGACCAGATACACCAGCGTATTGCGTTTCTTGTCAAGGAATCGCACCACCTGCATGGTCTTGAACACCAGCGACGTGCGCTCCTTAAAGACTTCATCACCGTCCTTGAGATCACCCTTGAAGCTGATCGGACCCGTCTGACGACATGCCAACGAAGCTTCAGCACGGTCCTCTGCCAACCCCAACCCCCCTTTCATGCCCCCCGTTTTAGCGCGGGACAGATAGCAGGTCACGCCCTCTACCTTGGGATCATCGAACGCCTCGACCACAATGCGGTCGTTAGGGCCAACCAGCTTAAACACGGTTGAAACCGTACCAATCTCTTCCGCCGAAGCCAGTAACGGCATCGCCAACATCAAACCCAGCAACCCTTTAATCAAGCGCATTCAAACCTCACATTCAAACCAGAATCAGGTTATCGCGATGAACCAGTTCAGGCTCCGCCATATAACCCAACAAGCTGACAATCGCATCCGACGATTGCCCGATAATTTTTTGCGCTTCCGCAGCACTGTAGTTGGCGAGCCCACGGGCAATTTCACGGCCGTCCGGCGCGACACACACCACCATTTCCCCACGACGGAAGCCACCCTGAACCGCCTTCACCCCCACAGGCAGCAAGCTCTTGTTGCCCTGCGACAGTGCCGCGACAGCCCCCTCGTCCAGCACCAGCGTACCGCGTGTTTGCAGATGCCCGGCCAGCCACTGCTTACGGGCTGCCAACATGCCGCGTTCCGGCGACAACAAGGTGCCAATGCGCTCGCCCGCCTTAAGACGATCCAGCACCCGCTCCAGACGCCCACCCACAATAATGGTGTGCGCCCCGGAACGCGCCGCCAAACGAGCCGCCCGCAACTTGGTCTGCATACCACCACGCCCCAGCGCACCCCCCGTACCGCCCGCCACTGCGTCCAGCGCCGGGTCATCCGCGCGCGCCTCATAAATCATTTGCGCGTCAGGGTTATTGCGCGGATCAGCATCAAACATGCCGTCGCGGTCGGTCAGGATTACTAACAGATCAGCTTCCACCAGGTTGGCAACCAGTGCCGCCAGGGTGTCGTTGTCACCAAAACGAATCTCATCGGTCACCACCGTGTCGTTTTCGTTGATGACCGGGATTACGCCCAACTCCACAAGGGCACGCAAAGTACTGCGGGCATTCAGGTAACGCTTGCGATCAGACAAATCGTCATGGGTCAGCAGAATTTGCGCGGTGTGCCGCGAGTGCTCGGCAAAACTCGACTCCCAAGCTTGCACCAGGCCCATCTGACCGATGGCAGCCGCCGCTTGCAATTCATGCATGGCACTCGGTCGCACCGTCCAGCCCAAGCGGCTCATCCCGGCCGCCACTGCGCCCGAAGACACCAACACCAACTCAACACCGGCTTCATGCAGGGCCACCATTTGCTCGACCCAAACACCCATTGCCGCACGATCCAGACCTTTGCCATCCGCCGTCAGCAGTGCGCTGCCAATCTTGACGACCCAACGCTGCGCACCTGTCACCTTGCTCCGCATCATCTTCCAACCTATGCCTGAGAGCAGCGCGACCGAGCGCTACCCGTGGAATTTTTGTGATTACCGTTTCGTAGATGCTAAAACGCCGCTCAATTGAGCGGCGCTGTAGTTTACTGCAACGAATCAGTCGCGGACGTAAATGATTTCCGGACCATCGTCGTCTTCAACATCTTCTTCATCCCAGTCATCGTCACCGATGTCATGGACGCTCTTCACGCCACTGCGACGCAAGGCACGCTTGTCATCCAGCGCCTGCAACTGTGCACGCGCCTCGTCTTCAATGCGCTGATCCAGCTCGGCCAGTTCTTCCTTGTAGGCAGGATCATTGGCCAGGCGGTCTGCGCGATCTTCGAGGTAGCGCATGATGTCGTGGCACAGCTTGTCGGTGCCGATTTTGGCAATAGCCGAAATCACATACACAGGACCGGTCCACTCAAGACGATCAACCACTTCTTTCACAACTGCGTCGTGCTCTTCCTGAGGCAGAGAATCGCACTTGTTCAAGACCAGCCAGCGATCACGATCAGCCAGCGCCGGGCTGAACTTGGTCAGCTCGTTAACGATGACTTCAGCGGTATCCGCAGCGCTTTCCGAACCTTCAACCGGCGCCATGTCCACGAGGTGCAGGAGCAAACGGGTACGCGCCAAATGCTTGAGGAAGCGAATCCCCAGGCCCGCGCCATCAGAAGCGCCTTCGATCAGCCCCGGGATGTCAGCAATGACAAAGCTTTTCCAGCGATCGACACTGACCACGCCCAGGTTGGGTACCAGCGTGGTGAACGGATAATCCGCCACCTTGGGCTTGGCCGCAGACACTGAACGAATAAAGGTGCTTTTACCGGCATTCGGCAAACCCAGCAAACCGACGTCAGCCAGCACTTTCAACTCAAGCTTCAAGTCGCGCTGCTCACCCGGCTTACCCGGCGTGGTTTGGCGCGGCGCGCGATTGGTACTGGACTTGAAACGCGTGTTGCCCAGGCCGTGCCAGCCGCCCTGAACCACCATCAGCTTTTGACCGGCCTTGGTCAGGTCGCCAATCACTTCTTGCGTGCCTGCATCAATAACGGTCGTGCCGACTGGCACGCGCAGGATAAGGTCATCACCCTTGCGCCCGGTGCAATCGGTACTACCGCCGTTCGAGCCGCGCTGGGCATCGAAGTGACGGGTATAACGGTAGTCAACCAGGGTGTTGAGGTTTTCGTCGGCGACCATATAGATCGAGCCACCATCGCCCCCATCACCACCGTTAGGACCACCGTTTTCGATGAATTTCTCACGACGGAAACTCATGCAACCGTTACCACCGTCGCCCGCTTTTACCTTGATCGATACTTCATCAACAAACTTCATAACAAAACGCCTCTCGTCATCAGGACGAGCCGATAAACATAAGACATAAGACTCTTGCAAAAATGAGCGCAGCGACCTCAATCAACGACCGTTAAATCCAGCGCCAGCAGCCCATACAAACAGTTTTGCAAGAGACTCATCCCACAAACGAAAAAGCCCCGTCGCAAGACAGGGCTCTTCCAGCTACCAAGCTATTACGCTGCGACGACTTCAGTCTTCGGAACGATGCTTACATAGCGACGACCGAAGGCGCCTTTAACCTGGAACTTGATCACGCCTTCCACTTTCGCGAACAGGGTGTGATCTTTGCCCATACCAACGCCGTAGCCAGCGTGGAATTGGGTACCGCGCTGACGCACGATGATGTTGCCTGGAACGATAGCCTGGCCGCCATACATCTTCACGCCAAGGCGTTTGGCTTCTGAGTCGCGACCGTTACGGGTACTACCACCAGCTTTTTTGTGTGCCATGAGTCAATTCTCCTAGTGAGGAATTAGGCTGAAATTAAGCCTGAATACCGGTGATTTTGATCTCGGTGTACCACTGGCGGTGGCCCATACGCTTCATGTGGTGCTTACGACGACGGAACTTGATGATGCGGACTTTATCGTGACGACCTTGGGAGATCACTTCAGCCACAACAGTGGCGCCAGGAACAACTGGAGCGCCGATGCTCACGTCGTCGCCATTGGCGACCAACAGAACGCGATCAAAAGTTACGGATTCGCCGGTAGCGATTTCCAATTTTTCGATCTTCAGGTATTCACCTGGAGCTACTTTGTACTGCTTGCCACCAGTAACGATTACTGCATACGACATGGTATTTCTCCGATAATCCTGCTCACCCAGCGCTTTATAGGTAAAGGTATTGGCTGGCATGGCTGCATGGGGCTGGAACGGCCCAAGTGCAATTGCGTAAGGCAGGTGCTGCCCAGGAAGTTCAGGGTGCGCGATTGTACGCAAGGCAAGAGGACGTTGCAAGGGGCCGCCCATCGTGCCTTGACAGGCCATCCCCCCCGACCTAGCATGCCGCGCAACCCTTCTGGAGCACCTGTCGCTGATGCAACCCCAAGCTTTCTACCGCGCGGTGGCGGACGATTTTAGCGCCGTCGACGGCATCATCAAGAAGCAGCTGACTTCACGCGTACCGCTGGTCTCAAAAATCGGCGACTACATTACTTCGGCCGGCGGCAAACGCCTGCGTCCTTTATTAGTGTTGCTATGTGGCAAGGCACTGGGCCGCGAAGGCGATGACTTGCGTCTGTTGGCGGCAACGATCGAGTTCCTGCACACCGCCACCCTGCTGCACGACGACGTGGTGGACATGTCCGGCATGCGCCGTGGCCGCAAGACCGCCAATGCAACATGGGGCAACGCGCCGAGCGTGCTGGTGGGCGACTTCCTGTACTCGCGCTCCTTCGAAATGATGGTTGAGCTGGGCTCGATGCCGGTGATGAAGATCTTGTCGCAAGCGACGCGCATCATTGCCGAAGGCGAAGTACTGCAACTGTCAAAAGTGCGCGATGCCAGCACCACCGAAGAGACCTACATGGAAGTCATCCGCGGCAAAACCGCGATGCTCTTTGAAGCCTCGACCCACAGCGCAGCCGCTCTGGCCGGTGCGACACCCGAGCAAAGCGAAGCATTGCGCATGTTCGGCGATCACTTGGGCGTGGCTTTCCAACTGGTGGACGACCTGCTCGACTACCGTGGCGATGCCGAAACCCTGGGCAAGAACGTGGGTGACGACCTGGCTGAAGGCAAGCCGACGCTGCCCTTGATCTACACCATGCGCGAAGGCACGCCGGAACAAGCCGCACTGGTTCGCCAGGCCATTCAGAAAGGCGGGATTGAAGACCTCGAAAGCATCCGCGCCGCGGTTGAAGCCTCAGGCTCGCTGGAATACACCGCACAATTGGCCCGCGATTTCGTTGCACGCGCCATTGTCTGCCTTGAAGCCCTGCCGCCGAGCGAATACCGCGACGCGCTGGTCGAACTGAGCGAGTTCGCGGTCGCACGCACACACTGATCCACACACCGCAAACCGCTCCCGCCTCCCAAGACCTTCACACGAGGGTCTTGGGCAGTGACTGCAAGTCCATCCCGCCGCACTTTCCCCGCCCGCCGAAAAAACCCTATACAATGCGTGCCTTTTAGCCATCCTGACTTTTAAGGAGCGCAAGTGAGCACTTTGCCACCCTGCCCGAAATGCAATTCCGAATACACCTATGAAGACGGCGCTCAGCTGGTCTGCCCGGAATGCGCCCATGAGTGGTCTGCCAACGCTGAAGCAGAAGTCGACAGCGACGTAAAAGTCTACAAAGACTCCGCTGGCACTGTCCTTAACGATGGCGACACCATCACCGTGATCAAGGACTTGAAGATTAAAGGCACCTCGCTGGTGGTTAAAGTTGGTACCAAGGTCAAGAACATTCGCTTGTGCGATGGCGATCACGACATCGACTGCAAAATCGACGGCATCGGCCCAATGAAGCTCAAGTCCGAGTTCGTTCGCAAAGTCTGATTCTATTGCCATTCCTTCCTGCGCCTGGCGCAGGAAGGGGTTGTTTCCCCTGCCCCTGCCCCTGCCTCTACCCGACTCGACACGCGATATCAAAGAGCCAGTTACTTTGACCGGTAGCAACCTGATCGCAGAAAACACGCCAATCCGCCAATAGGCACTTGCTATTAATTGAATAGGAATTATTCTCATTGATATCCATCAAGGAGAAGACACCCATGACTTATTTAATTGACGCTTGGCTGGACCGACCACATCCCTATCTGCGAATCCTGCATCGGGAAACCGGGGAAGTGTGTGCCGTTCTGGAAGAAGACGCGCTGAATGAACTGCAAGATCAGGGAGACCTGGATTTTTCAGGGCTTAACTCAAACGAGCCGGTGGTGCTCAAAGAGATGGTGCGCAACCTGTTTCTGTTCTGTTACGCCCGGGCGTTGCGCCCTGTCGGTTCGGCTGACGCCCATGAGCATCTGGCCAAAATAGAACTATGAAGCCAACGGTGTAATGACGGGCCAGCCAACAACCCGTCATTACCGCTAAACCGTGGGGTTCTTACAGAACGTCCAGCAGCTCAACGTCGAATACCAGCACGCTGTGTGGAGCGATGCTGCCAACGCCTTGGGCGCCGTAAGCCAGTTCGCTCGGCACGTAGATGCGCCATTTGCTGCCAGCGTTCATCAATTGCAAGGCTTCAGTCCAGCCAGCAATCACGCCACCGACCGGGAACTCGGCAGGCTGGCCACGCTCGTAAGAGCTGTCGAACACAGTGCCGTCGATCAGGGTGCCATGGTAGTGAACACGCACGGTGTCTTCACGGGATGGCTTAGCGCCTTCACCTGCTGTCACAACTTCGAATTGCAGACCCGAAGCCAGGGTGGTGATGCCGTCTTTCTTCGCGTTTTCAGCCAGGAAAGCCTTGCCTTCGCCCGCTGCAGCTTCAGCCTTGGCAGCCGCTTCAGCTTGCATGATCTCGCGGATCACTTTGAAACTGGCGGACATTTCTTCCTGACCAACACGGCTTTCTTTACCGGCGAACGCGTCGGTCAAGCCTGCCAGAATGGCATCCAGGCTAACGCCCGGTGGCGGGTTATCGCGCAGCTGGTCGCCCAACTGACGGCCAATGCCGTAGCTGACGCGGGTTTCGTCGGTCGACAGATTTACTTCGGACATAACACTGCTCCGCTGTGGGACGTTGCAGGCCAGTCAACTGAACGACTGACCCACACGCCCTGAACAAAAAAAGGGCGAGCAGACTAACACAGCCCCCAAAGCCTTCGCAGCCCGGGTTATGTAGGCGCTAATGGCCCGCCTGACCTCAGTGCTTGGTGATCTTGTCCAGATACCCCATAGCAAACGCCGAGATCACAAATGTCATGTGGATAATCACGTACCACATCAGGTACTGGGGCTCGATGTTGCGCGCGTCCATAAACACCCGCAGCAAGTGGATCGAAGAGATCGCCACAATCGATGCCGCGACTTTCATTTTCAGCGACGTGGAGTCCATCGTGCCCAACCAGCTGAGCTTCTCTTTGTGCTCGTCGATATCCAGTTGCGAGACGAAATTCTCATAACCCGAAATCATGACCATGACCAGCAGACCGCCCACCAGCGCCATGTCGATCAGCGACAGAATGACCAGGATCAAGTCCGACTCAGATAGCGCAAACACGTTCGGGATTACGTGAAACACTTCCTGGAAGAATTTCAACGCCAGCGCCAGCAGGCCAAGCGACAAACCAAAATAGATCGGCGCCAGAATCCAGCGCGAGGCGTACATTGCATTTTCGATAAAGCGTTCCATTGAAACTCACAGGAAGTAAAAAAATGGGCGCGAGTATATCAGCGGGAATTCACCAGAGATAAAGCCCCGGACACAGTCTGTAAAAACTTTTTCTGCTAGTGTCCACCTACTCGGCATCGTTTACGGACAGGAAACCTGAAGAATGGATCTGCGATTCCCCTTGGCTGGTCTCGGACTCTCATTGGTGCTGCTCGCCACGGGAGGCTGCTCACCGGATGACCAACACCCGCTCGCCAGCCTGGAAGAAAGAACCGCCCAATTCGAACAGAACCTCGACACCATCAAAGACCAACAACTGAAAGATGCCGTAGCGGACCTCGGCGGGTCGCTGCTGCTGTTGGAGCGCGCGCGGCTCAAACTGCAAGACAAACCGGTTGAAACCGAATACACCACCGACGATCTGGCGCTGCTCAATCACTACCCCAGCATTCAGGCACTGACGGACACTTACATCAACGGCCTGTTTGTCCTGCGCAAAAATGCCAGTTCAGACTACCTGACGGACCTGGAGCCCGTGTTCCCCTTCCCGATCAACAGCGCCTCAGAATTCCCTTTCCCCCACGCACTGGAATGGCAATCCGTCACCTTGAGCAATAAGCAAGACGTGCCGTTCCAGCCCGAGTGGTCCGAAACCGATCCCGGCATTCAGTTGAGCCCCTCCAGCGCCAACCTGAGCAACCCGGACGACCTGACCGTCACCTACCCTTACATCGACGGGGTTGAAACCGAAAACGTCCAGCAGCCGCAACCGGTGATGCTGCATGGCAAGGTAGAAGTCATTGCGCCGGGCAAGGTCGTACATTTCAAGCTCAACGGCAAAGACGTGGGCCAGACACGGACCGATGGCACCATCAGCGTGACCCTGTTGGCGCTGGGCAACAACTTCGCTGAAGTCGAGATTCGCAACAGCGCCGCGCCCGCCAAGGCCGTGGGCGACACTGAACTGAACCCCTTGATCATCCAGGCCCGCGATCAATCAGGCCAATTTCTCTCGCGCGCAGGCTCGATCAACGAAAATGCCGAGCAACTGGCGTTTTACCAGCAACAACTGGCCGAGATGCTCAAGCAGACCGCCTGGAGCGAAGCGTTCGAACGGCAGTTGGCAGACGAAGAGAAAGCCTTTGAGCAACAACACCCGAATCACTACAGCAAGGTTTACTTCAACGGCAACGTCGACGCGCTGGACATCAGCGTCATGGACTTCTCCAGCGCCACGGTGACCCGCAAAGCCCTCGACCTGCCCGTGCGACGGCTCGATAAAAACATGACCAGCAAGGAGGTTCAGCCCCTGCCGCTCTCGGTCGTGGTGTACGACGACCAGGCGCCCGCGTACCTGAAAAACGCCAACCTCGACCCTGAGCACTTCATAAAGACCGTGATCATCACCCAGTCCATTGACGACGCCAGCGCAGCGACGCTGGAGTTCAGCCACCCGCCGACCTTCAATGACGAGTTGGTCGGCACGCTGCCCGACGCCTCCGATGCCCCGGTCACGTTCTTCGCTGAAGACGACAATGGCAAACGCAGCGAGCCGCTGGAGCTGCCAGAAGAAGCGTTCGATGTGGACCCGCATACCGGCGTTATCACCTACGACCTGAACTTGTTCCCGGAAACCCCGGCCTATGCCATTGGCTCAATGCCGATGTACATCGCCGCCGTAGACAAACAGACGCTGAGCATTGAGCACCTGCCCACAGGGCTGGAGCTCAAGGGCAACGCACTCATAGTCGATCAAAAGGCCTTCCCGTCGGATGCATGGCGCTTCTACGCCAAGGACGACACCGGCAACTACCTGAAAGAAGTGCTGGCCGTCAGCCACAGCGCGGAAGCAGAAGGCCCTGCGCTATTTGACGTGCATTACTTCTATGGCCAGCCGACCCAACTGGAAAGCTATGCCCGCACTGACCTGACGCCTGTGGAGTATGGCTTTGAGGTCAAGCTCGACAAGGTGCCCGACGTCAGTCCGCCCCATTGAACCCTGCCATCAACGAGACGCGTGACAGCGCGCTCCGTTGATTTGCCGCAACTGGGCCTGCACATGCAGGCACCAGATCTGCGGATCGTCCGCTAGCTCATAGCCATGCAGCGTCAAGCTTTCGACGATGGATTCAAGAATGGTTTCAGCCGCAAACGGGCCGGGAAACGGGCCTTGGGACTTAATCGTGGTGGGCTGCTCGCCCGCCAGACCGGCAGCAAACAATAACGTCCACATACCGGTGCCCCCTGCAAGGGGGCGTACGCTGCATTCAATACGCGTGACCAGTCCCAGGCATTGGCGGGTAAGACAAAGGTTGCGCGACATGGCGGCGACCCTCGGTGGTTCCTGTATTCAGCCGCACACAACGGGCTGCATCGTTCCAGTGACGACAGTGGAGGTCCTTGAGCTGAGAATAGAAGAAAAACGGCGCCCGCAAAGGCGCCGTGACCAACGGAGGGTAAAACGCGTAACCACCGCAGAGGGCTCTAGACGGTTTTTTTAGCCGCCAGGGTTTCGGCGATCAGTTCTTTTTCAGCCTCCTTGAGATCCTCATCGCTGATCATTTCCGCAATCACCCGCAGGCGTTCGACCACCCGCGCATTCACGCTGCCTTCCGGGAACTGGCCTTCGGCATCCGGCTCACCCGCAGGCTCACCTACCAGCAAACTCAGGGCTTCGTCCGCCTGACGCACCGCGTACACGTGGAATTTGCCCTCGCGCACGGCCTGCAGCACTTTCTCGTCGAGCATCAAGGTGGCCACGTTGGCCTGGGGAATGATCGCGCCCTGCTCGCCGGTCAGCCCACGGGCCTCACACAGACGGAAGAAGCCTTCAATCTTCTCGTTGACCCCGCCCACCGCTTGCACTTCACCGAATTGGTTGATCGAACCAGTAATTGCAAAACACTGCTTGAGCGGCGTTTTGGACAACGCAGAAATCAACGTGCATGCCTCGCCCAGTGACGCACTGTCGCCGTCCACGTACCCGTAAGACTGCTCCAGCGCGATACTGGCCGAGATCGCCAACGGAAACTCCTGTGCATAACGGCTGCCCAGATACCCGGTCAAGATCATCACCCCCTTGGAGTGAATCGGCTGCCCGAGGTTAACTTCGCGCTCAATGTCGACGATTCCGCTGCCACCCGGGTACACCGTGGCCGAAATCCGCGCCGGCACGCCGAACGCTGAATCCCCCACTTCCAGTACAGTCAGGCCGTTGCATTTACCGACAGCAGCGCCATCGGTGTCGATCAGGATGATACCCGCCAGCATGTCATCGAGAATCCGCGCCGATACGCGACCGGTCCGGGTAGCCTTGGCCTTGAGCGCACGTTCGATGTGCCCGGCGTCGGTCATCTCATCGTTGGCCAAATGACGAATGAAATCCGCCTCGCTGACCAACTGGAACAGATCACCGATGCGTGCCGACAACCGCCCCTGATGCTCCGCCAACCGCGCGCTATACGTGGCCAGTCGCGCCACTGCGTCGGCGGTGAGAGGCGCCATGCCTTCTTCAGACGTGCGCGTGGTCAGCAGCTGTGCGAACTGCTCAAGGCTTTCGTCGACCATCGGGATGTCTTCATCGAAGTCCACCAGCACCCGGAACATCTCCTGGAAGTCCGGGTCGAGGTCTTGCAGCGTGTAATACAGCTGACGGGCGCCAATGATAATGACCTTGACCTGCAACGGGATCACTTGCGGGCTCAGGGTGACGGTCGCCAGACGGCCCATCTCGCCCAGCGGCGACTCCATTTTCAGCTTGCGCGATTGCAGGGCGCGCTTGAGCGCATCCCACACAAACGGCTCGCTAAGCATCTTCTCGGCCTCCAGGATCAAGAAACCACCATTGGCGCGATGCAGCGCACCCGGTCGCAACTGACGGTACGTGGTGTACAGCGCGCCCTGATCGGTGCTGTATTCGATACGGCCGAACAAGTTGTCATAGGTCGGGTGCGGCTCAAACACCACCGGGGCGCCGCCACTCATGGGCTGACCGACAACCAGGCTCGGCAGGTACTGCTCTTCCAGCAGCTTGCGCGCCTGGGCATCGGTCTTGCTGTCATCAACCAACTGCTCGACCACGGTTTTGAGCAGGTACACCTGCATGGCCTGCAAATAACCACACACCGCGCCGTTCTCGGCGTACTTCTGCGACAAAGGCGCCAGCAACGGTTGCAGCGCCAGGGTGATGGTTTCTTCGTTCAGGTGGCGCAGCTGGTTATTGGACTCACGCTTCCATTGCGGCAGGCTCGCCAGCTCTTCATTGAGACGCTCTTCGAGCTGCGAAATATCTTCGTGAAAACGCTCACGCTCCTCTTCCGGCAACTGTGAAAACTCGGCTTCATCCAGCGCCTTACCATCGCTCATTGGCGTGAAGGCGACATTACTGCTGTCGCGGTACAGCGCCACGCCTTTTTCCAGCGCCAGCCGTTCGATCACATCCAGCGCACGGTCATAGCGCTGGTTAAAGCCCCGGTCGATGGCGCTTTTGCGCTGTTGATAAGTCGGGTGTTCGAACACCGCCGGGAACGTCGCCAGCAGGTTATCAATCAACCCATTGATGTCAGCGATGAACGCCCCGGCGCCGCTGGCCGGCAACTCCAGCGCCCGTGGCTCGCGCGGGTCATCGAAGTTGTTGACGTATACCCAGTCGCTGGGGGACTTCAGGCGCTTGCCTTCGGCCTTGAGGTAGCGTTTGACGAATGAAAAACGCCCGGTGCCGGGCTCACCCATCACAAAGACGTTGTAACCCGGACGCGGCATGGCCACGCCAAACTGCAAGGCTTCGACCGCACGTTCCTGGCCGAGAATGCCGCGAAAAGGCTCCAGATCATTGGTGGTAGAGAAGCTGAACTGTTCAGCGGAAAACGGACGGGTCAGCGCATCAGGCGCTAAACGCAAGCTGGCAGCAACAGGATCAGGCATCGGGCTTCCTTACATCGGGCGGGGCAGATGGCAGCATTCTGGCGCTGGCTGTACGCCACTGGCAAGGCGCACGATGCGTGAATTCCGGAGGGCCTGCATTTGCGGGATAAAACTGCGCTTGATCAATGATTGTTTTACAAAAAAAGACGGAACCTGCAGAACGTGCCTAGACTCCAAGGTGTTACGCGGCTGGAAGTCATAACTGGCCCGTACTGGCGCTTCAGGGCCAGACACCCTTGTCCATTGGTTGCACACACATAGAGAACAAAGCTATGAAACGGATTCTTCTCGGTACTCTCTTCACTGTTGTTTCCCTCAATGCCATGGCTCAGGCACCCGGTGGCCCAAACTGCGGTTGGGGCAACATGTTGTTTGAAGGCCAGCGCGGCACACCGGCCCACTTCCTGGCGTCTACCACCAACGGCACTTCCGGCAACGCTACCTTCGGCATGACATCCGGCACCAACGGTTGCACCACCAAAGACGCGCTGACTTACGGCGGCAAATCGTGGATTGCCATGAATGGCATGATGAACGAGCTGTCCGAAGACATGGCTAAAGGCAACGGCGAAGCACTGACCACCTACGCGGTGGTATTGGGTGTAGCCCCTGAAGACCGCGAGCATTTTGCTGCTGTCACCCACGAACACTTCCAGGGATGCTCCGATCAACTTGCTGCGCGGCGGCGGCAAGTCGTAATTTGCACGGCACGCAGCGCTATTTGCTCAAAA
>NZ_NQKI01000048.1 GCF_002269125.1 Pseudomonas lundensis
TCTTCACGCAAAATTTCCTTAATCCGGTCAGGAGAAAATTCTACTTCTGATGCGTACTTTTTTCAGGGGGGATTACCGATGGATGCTCGCATAGGTCCGGAGAATGGTTAGGTTCGCTATCTTAATTCGGGACAAGTTCTCGTGCAGCACAAGTTTCCATTCTATCTGCCTCATCGCCCAATACTTTTCTTCGATAGCTAGCTTCTCTGCCATTCTGTTCTGCACGCCGATTTCTGCATCCTCAAACTCCTTCCGATATTTGACGGACCGCGCGGCAACTTTAACTTCGCCCGATGAGTCAATGAAGGTGATCAGAAAATCAGTCGTCATGACTACTGGAATCTGAGTTCCGGGATAGACCGGGTGACGATAATTAAGGCTGTTAGCGATTGCTTGAGTTTCAGTTTGCGTCAATAGCGGGAATTGCTCACGGATATCGATAATGGAATTATCACGTTCCAGGACGGTGAGGTAGTCGCGCTCAGCATTAGATATCAGGTGGTGAGTACGATGTATCTTTACACCCAACACCAGGTGAGACACACCTTTGGATTTGATATCCCAAACCTTGATCCAAGGCACATAGGATTCTTTCACGCCGCTCCCACGACCAGATTTGATTCTCCTATCGATTTTCTGCTGAGTCATCAGCTTGGAAGGCGCAGGCTTAAACGATGCAGCTGGATCAGATATCATTTTCGAGTCGCTCATCATTGGGCGACCCACTCGACCGGAACGACACTGGGGGGATGTGGCGTGGGAGATGTCAGGAGCGGGCTCGGCCAGGACAACGGTCACAGGTCACAGGTCCAGAGGATTTTGATCCTAATTTTCAAGACCTGCTCCTGCCCCTGATGTACGGTCGGAGCAGGAGCTTGTGACAACCTTTATTGAGTTGTGACAACCTTTATTCTTTTGTGACAACCTTTATTGTTTGTAAACAGTTGTTTCTCGTCGGGGCATTTATTCCACAGTGACGGATTTCGCCAGATTGCGTGGCTGGTCTACGTCTGTCCCTTTAAGTACAGCAACGTAGTACGACAACAACTGCAGCGGTATGGTGTAGAGGATGGGCGCCAGTACATCATGGATGTGCGGCATGTTAATCACATGCGTGCCTTCCCCATTGCTCATGGCTGACTGCTCGTCTGCAAATACAATCAGTTCGCCACCGCGCGCACGTACTTCCTGCAAGTTGGATTTTAATTTTTCCAACAGTTCGTTATTCGGCGCGACCGTGACCACCGGCATGTCGTTATCCACAAGCGCGAGCGGACCATGTTTCAACTCTCCTGCCGGGTACGCTTCAGCATGGATATACGAAATCTCCTTCAGCTTGAGCGCACCTTCCATCGCCACAGGGAACTGAGCACCACGACCCAGGAACAGGGTGTGATGTTTGTCAGCAAACAACTCCGCAACTTTTTCGACGGTCGTATCCATTGCCAGCGCCTCCCCCAGACGTGCAGGCAGGCGACGCAGTTCTTCTACCAATTGGGCTTCAACACCCTCCTCCAACGTACCGCGTACTTGCCCCAGCGACAGCGTCAGCAGCAGCAGCCCGACTAATTGGGTGGTAAAGGCTTTGGTGGAAGCCACACCAATTTCGCGACCTGCCTGGGTCAGAAGTGTCAGGTCAGACTCACGCACCAGCGAGCTGATGCCCACGTTACAAATGGCCAGACTGCCCAGGAAACCCAGCTCTTTAGCATTACGTAGGGCTGCCAAGGTGTCAGCGGTCTCGCCAGATTGCGAGATGGAAACGAACAATGTGTCTGGCTGGACCACCACTTTGCGGTAGCGGAATTCGCTGGCCACTTCGACCTGACAAGGAATTCCCGCCAACGACTCCAGCCAATAACGCGCGACCATGCCCGCGTGATAGCTGGTGCCACAAGCAACGATCTGAACATTACGGACCTTGGCAAACAGCTCGGCTGCTTGTGGACCAAAGGCCTGAACCAAGACGTGATCCTGACCCAAGCGGTTTTCCAACGTGCGTTGGACGACCGAAGGCTGCTCATGAATTTCCTTGAGCATGTAGTGACGAAACTCGCCTTTGTCTGCTGCTTCAGCGCCATCGGTGTATTGAACGGTTTCACGCTGGACGTTTTGGCCGTTCACATCCCAGATCTGCACGCTGTCCCGACGGATCTCAGCAATATCGCCTTCTTCCAGGTACATGAACCGGTCAGTGACTTGGCGCAGGGCCAACTGATCAGAGGCCAGGAAGTTTTCCCCCAGACCCAGGCCAATCACCAATGGGCTGCCGCTGCGTGCAGCGACCAAGCGGTCCGGCTGTTTGGCACTGATAACGGCCAAACCATAAGCCCCGTGCAACTCTTTGACGGTGGCTTTGAGCGCAGCAGTCAGGTCGTTATTATCTTTGAGCTTATGGTTAAGCAGGTGCGCAATGACTTCGGTGTCAGTGTCCGACGTAAATACGTAGCCCAGCCCCTTGAGTTGTTCGCGCAGGGCTTCATGGTTCTCGATGATGCCGTTGTGCACAACTGCAAGATCGGAACCCGAAAAGTGCGGATGCGCATTACGCTCGCAGGGAGCACCGTGTGTGGCCCAGCGGGTGTGGGCGATACCCAGACGCCCCATCAACGGTTCGCCGGCCAGTGCCTGTTCAAGCTCTGCCACTTTACCGTTGCGACGCATACGCTCCAGCGTGCCATTATTCGTAAATACGGCGACACCGGCACTGTCATACCCGCGGTATTCAAGACGCTTCAAGCCTTCGAGCAGAATGGCCGTGATATTCCGTTCAGCGACTGCGCCAACAATTCCACACATAACGTTCTCCTAACTAAGTGCCGCGCATAACAAGGTTATGCCTCGGGCCTGAATCTGTTCGCGCGCTTCTTGCGGCAGGCGATCATCAGTAATAAGGGTATGGACGCTGCTCCAGGGCAGTTCCAGATTGGGTATTTTTCGACCGATCTTGTCGGCCTCCACCATCACGATCACTTCGCGCGCGACGTCGGCCATGACCCGGCTCAACCCCAGCAACTCGTTGAACGTGGTGGTGCCGCGCTGCAAATCGATGCCGTCAGCGCCAATGAATAATTGATCAAAATCGTAGGATCGCAGCACCTGTTCGGCCACTTGGCCCTGAAAAGACTCAGAGTGCGGGTCCCAGGTTCCGCCAGTCATGAGCAACACGGGCTCATGTTCCAGTTCACTCAAGGCATTAGCGACATGAAGTGAATTGGTCATGACCACCAGGCCCGGTTGCAAACCGAGTTGAGGAATCATTGCAGCCGTCGTGCTGCCACTGTCGATGATGATGCGCGCATGCTCTTTGAGCAGACTGACTGCCGCCCGGGCAATCGCCTGCTTATAGAGCGACACCGACTGGGACGGGTCCATCACTAACTCTTGCGGTAAGGTGATCGCACCACCGTAACGACGCAAAAGCAGGCCATTACTTTCGAGTGCGGCTAAATCCTTGCGAATCGTAACCTCGGAAGTTTCGAAGCGTTTAGCCAGCTCATCCACACTGACTTCGCCTTGCGCATTGAGCAGGGCAAGAATGTTATGTCTACGTTGTGGAGTATTGCGCTTTGACATAAACGCCTTAAGTTTCGTTTCGAAAGATAACGAAAGCAATGAGACCCGATCTCGAATTCGACGTCAACGGAATTCTGGATTTTTTGCCTGTGAATAACTCGCCTAATCCCCATAATCAGAGGCCATGCAGAATCAGGTCGATTGGATGAAAAAAGCCCTTATCCACAGCTCATGGATAAGGGCTTTTTTAAACTACTGATTATTAAGGGATTTGTAACAATACAAATTACCCACACTGCACGAATTTGCCCTGTGGATAACGCAGCATTACGCCTTTGGCAGCTTTACCGGGCGCTGCCATCCTTCGATGTTGCGCTGACGCGCCCGACCAACGGCAAGTTGCTCGGCAGGTACGTTTTGATTGATGGTCGAACCGGCAGCCGTTGTCGCGCCATCTGAGATATCCACAGGCGCGACCAGGGAGTTGTTGGAACCAATAAACACATCAGCCCCCATTACGGTTTTCCACTTATTCGCGCCATCGTAATTGCACGTAATGGTACCGGCACCAATGTTAGTGCGCGCGCCAACCTCGGCGTCGCCAAGATAGGTCAGATGACCACATTTGGCGTCTTCACCCAAATGGGTGTTTTTCAATTCGACAAAGTTACCCACATGGGCCCGCGCATCGAGAACGCTACCGGGACGCAAGCGTGCGAAGGGCCCGGCATCACTGCCCTCGCCCATGACGGCACCATCGAGATGGCTGTTGGCTTTGACCACTACGCCTTTACGCAAAACGCTGTCTTTGATCACGCAATTGGGGCCAATCACCACGTCATCTTCAATGACCACACGACCTTCGAGAATAACGTTGATGTCGATGAGCACATCACGTCCGACAGTCACGTCACCACGCACATCAAAGCGCGCCGGATCGCGCAGGGTGACACCCAACGCCATTAAGCGACGCGCTTCACGTAGCTGATAATGACGCTCCAATTCCGAAAGCTGCTTGCGGTCATTGGCGCCCTGCACTTCCATCGCGTCGTGCGGTTGTTCCGTCGCGACGACCAAACCATCGTTAACGGCCATGGCAATCACGTCGGTCAGGTAATACTCACCTTGAGCGTTGTTGTTAGACAACCGGCTCATCCAGTCACCCAGACGGTTGGCCGGAACCGCGAGAATGCCAGTGTTGCCTTCGGATATAGTGCGCTCAGCCTCAGTTGCATCCTTGTGCTCAACAATCGCGCACACCTTGCCTGCTGCGTCACGCACGATGCGGCCGTATCCGGTCGGGTCGTCCAGGTTTACGGTGAGCAAGCCCAACTGTTGCGGCGTAACTTGCTTAAGCAAACGTTGCAACGTGTCGACTTCAATCAACGGCACGTCGCCGTACAAGATCAGTACATTCTCAGCGGTCAAAAATGGCAGCGCTTGAGCCACTGCGTGGCCCGTGCCCAATTGCTTGTCTTGAAGAACAAAATTCAAATCGTCAGCAGCCAAGCGCTCGCGCACCTGATCTGCACCGTGACCAATGACGACATGGATACCGGTTGGCTTTAGTTGGCGGGCGCTGTGGATAACATGGCCCAGCATGGAGTTGCCGGCCACCGGGTGCAGAACCTTGGGCAAGGCCGAACGCATACGGGTGCCCTGACCTGCTGCGAGAATTACGATATCGAGAGACATGACTGGCTACCAATCCTGGGTGGTCAGCGGATGCGACCAAAAAGTATTTCGCGGAAAAAGAAAAAGGGTAGCCGAGGCTACCCTTTTTAATCAATCACACAATAAGCAGGAGGCTTAGCCGCCGAACTTCTTGCGGATCTGCTGGACGGTGCGCAGCTGAGCTGCGGCCTCGGCCAGTCGTGCAGCCGCAGCTCCGTAATCGAAGTCTGCGCCTTTTTCGTTCAGGGCCTTCTCGGCAGCCTTGACGGCTTCCTGAGCGGAGGCTTCATCCAGGTCGGCAGCACGTTGCACGGTGTCGGCAAGCACCTTGACCATGTTCGGCTGAACCTCGAGGTAACCACCGGAGATGTAATACACCTCGGCTTCCCCACCCTGTTTGATCAGGCGGATCGGACCTGGCTTGAGTTCAGTGATCAGCGGAGCGTGACCCAGAGCGATACCAAGATCACCCAGGCTGCCGTGCGCAATCACCATCTCAACCAGACCGGAAAAGATTTCTCCTTCCGCGCTGACGATATCGCAATGGACTGTCATATTAGCCATCTGATTGCCTCAACCTGATTAGCGCCCGTTTCCGGGCGCCCGAATTACAGTTTCTTGGCTTTCTCGATCGCTTCTTCGATGCCGCCGACCATGTAGAACGCTTGTTCTGGCAGGTGGTCGTAGTCACCGTTGAGGATGCCTTTGAAGCCAGCAATGGTGTCTTTCAGGGAAACGTATTTACCCGAAGCGCCAGTGAAGACTTCAGCCACGAAGAACGGCTGAGACAAGAAACGCTGGATCTTACGAGCACGGGATACCAACTGCTTGTCGGTTTCCGACAGCTCGTCCATACCCAGGATCGCAATGATGTCCTTCAGTTCTTTGTAACGCTGCAATACGTACTGAACGCCACGCGCGGTGTCGTAGTGTTCCTGGCCGATTACGTTCGGATCCAGCTGGCGCGAAGTCGAATCAAGTGGATCAACCGCTGGGTAGATACCCAGGGAGGCGATGTCACGGGACAGTACAACGGTCGCGTCCAAGTGGGCAAACGTGGTTGCAGGCGACGGGTCAGTCAAGTCATCCGCAGGTACGTATACCGCCTGGATGGAGGTGATCGAACCGCTTTTGGTCGAAGTGATACGCTCTTGCAGAGTACCCATCTCTTCGGCCAGGGTCGGCTGGTAACCTACTGCGGAAGGCATACGGCCCAGCAGTGCGGATACTTCAGTACCGGCCAGGGTGTAACGGTAGATGTTGTCAACGAACAACAGTACGTCGTTACCTTCGTCACGGAACTTCTCGGCCATGGTCAGGCCGGTCAGTGCTACGCGCAGACGGTTACCCGGCGGCTCGTTCATCTGACCGTAAACCAGTGCCACTTTGTCCAGTACGCTGGAATCCTTCATCTCGTGGTAGAAGTCGTTACCCTCACGAGTACGCTCACCCACACCAGCGAACACAGAGTAACCGCTGTGTTCCATGGCGATGTTACGGATCAGTTCCATCATGTTTACGGTTTTGCCTACACCGGCACCACCGAACAGACCAACCTTACCGCCTTTTGCGAACGGGCAAACCAGGTCGATAACCTTGATGCCTGTTTCCAGCAGATCGTTGCCGCCAGCTTGTTCAGCGAAGGACGGTGCAGGACGGTGAATGCCCCAACGCTCTTCGGTGTCAATCGGGCCAGCTTCGTCGATCGGGTTGCCCAGTACGTCCATGATCCGGCCCAGTGTCGCTTTACCGACCGGTACGGAGATGGCTGCGCCAGTGTCGATAACGTCCAGACCGCGCTTCAAGCCTTCGGTAGAACCCATCGCAATGGTACGAACAACGCCGTCGCCCAGCTGCTGCTGAACTTCCAGAGTTGTTTCCGCGCCTTGTACTTTCAGCGCGTTGTAGATGCTCGGTACGTTTTCGCGTGGAAATTCCACGTCGATCACGGCGCCGATGATTTGAACGATACGTCCGCTACTCATAGCTGGATCCTCTGAATATTTGAACCGTTAAACCGCGGCAGCGCCGCCGACGATTTCCGAGATCTCTTGGGTGATCGCAGCCTGACGCGCCTTGTTGTAGATCAGCTGCAAATCGCTGATCAAATCACCGGCGTTGTCAGTGGCGTTCTTCATTGCGATCATCCGCGCAGCTTGTTCAGCTGCACTGTTCTCGACCACCGCCTGGTATACCTGCGATTCCACGTAACGCACCATCAAGCCGTCAAGCAGCTCTTTAGCGTCTGGTTCGTAGAGGTAGTCCCAGTGGTGCTTGAGTTCTTGATCCGGGGTCGCCACCAGTGGAATCAATTGCTCCACAGTCGGCTGTTGCGTCATGGTGTTGATGAACTTGTTGGACACCACGGACAGGCGATCAATACGGCCTTCCAGGTAAGCATCCAGCATCACCTTAACGCTGCCGATCAAATCATTGATCGACGGTTCTTCACCCAGATGGCTGATGGCAGCGACGACGTTACCGCCGAAGTTACGGAAAAAAGCCGCACCTTTGCTGCCGACCACGCACAGATCAATCTCGGCGCCGTTTTCGCGGTTTACCGCCATGTCCTTGACCAAAGCCTTGAACAGGTTGGTATTCAAACCACCGCACAAACCACGGTCACTGCTCACTACAACATAACCAACGCGCTTAACAGGGCGGTCGATCATGAAAGGGTGGCGGTATTCCGGGTTGGCGTTGGCCAAATGCCCAATAACCTGGCGGATGCGCTCCGCATAAGGACGGCTAGCAGCCATGCGCATTTGTGCCTTGCGCATTTTGCTGACCGCCACTTTTTCCATGGCGCTGGTAATTTTTTGCGTGCTTTTGATGCTCGCAATCTTACTGCGAATCTCTTTTGCGCCTGCCATGTAACACCTATCAGGTTAGCAAGCGGGAGCCTTGCGGCTCCCGCTGCGGCTTACCAGGTTTGGGTGGCCTTGAACTTCTCGATACCGGCTTTCATGCCAGCGTCGATCTCGTCATTGAAGTCACCCTTCACGTTGATCTTCGCCATCAAGTCGGCGTGATCGCGGTTGAAGTAAGCAATCAGCGCTTGTTCAAAGCTACCGACCTTGGTGATTTCGACGTCAGTCAGGAACCCACGCTCAGCGGCATACAGCGACAGCGCCATGTCAGCGATCGACATTGGTGCATATTGCTTCTGCTTCATCAGCTCGGTAACGCGCTGACCATGCTCAAGTTGCTTACGGGTCGCTTCGTCCAGGTCAGATGCAAACTGAGCGAATGCCGCCAGTTCACGGTACTGAGCCAGAGCGGTACGGATACCACCGGACAGCTTCTTGATGATCTTGGTCTGAGCGGCACCACCCACACGGGATACCGAAACACCGGCGTTCACTGCAGGGCGGATGCCCGAGTTGAACATGGCCGATTCCAGGAAGATCTGACCGTCAGTGATGGAAATCACGTTGGTCGGAACGAACGCGGAAACGTCGCCAGCCTGAGTTTCGATGATCGGCAGTGCGGTCAGGGAACCGGTTTTGCCGGTCACTGCGCCATTGGTGAACTTCTCAACGTACTCTTCAGAAACGCGGGATGCGCGCTCCAGCAGACGGGAGTGGAGATAGAACACGTCGCCTGGGTAAGCTTCACGGCCTGGTGGACGGCGCAGCAGCAGGGAAATCTGGCGGTAAGCCACTGCTTGCTTGGACAGATCGTCATAAACGATCAGCGCGTCTTCACCGCGGTCGCGGAAGTATTCGCCCATGGTGCAACCGGAGTACGGTGCCAGGAACTGCAGCGCTGCGGATTCGGAAGCACTGGCTGCAACGACGATGGTGTTGGCCAACGCGCCGTTTTCTTCCAGCTTGCGAACCACGTTAGCGATGGTCGATTGTTTCTGACCGATCGCTACGTATACACAGAAAATGCCGCTGTCTTTCTGGTTGATGATCGCGTCGATCGCCAGAGCGGTTTTACCGATCTGACGGTCACCGATGATCAGCTCACGCTGGCCACGGCCGACAGGGATCATGGCATCGACAGCCTTGTAGCCAGTCTGTACAGGCTGGTCTACCGACTTACGCCAGATCACGCCTGGAGCAACTTTCTCGACCGCATCGGTCTCGGTGTTGTTCAGCGGACCTTTGCCATCAACTGGGTTACCCAGTGCGTCGACTACGCGACCCAGCAGTTCCTTACCAACCGGAACTTCCAGAATGCGGCCAGTGCACTTGGCGCTCATGCCTTCAGCCAGAGTCGTGTATGCGCCCAATACTACGGCACCTACAGAGTCTTGCTCGAGGTTAAGAGCCATGCCGAAGACGCTGCCCGGAAACTCGATCATTTCGCCGTACATTACGTCGGCCAGACCGTGAATCCGCACAATGCCGTCAGATACGCTGACGACAGTGCCTTCGTTGCGGGCTTGAGAGGTCACATCGAGTTTTTCGATGCGGCCCTTGATAATTTCACTTATTTCGGAAGGATTGAGTTGCTGCATTGCTCTGCTGCCCCTTCAAACTCAAGATTTCAATGCTTCGGCAAGGTTTGCGAGTTTCCCGCGAACCGAGCCATCGATAACCAGGTCGCCGGCGCGGATGATGACACCACCTATCAGGCTGGCATCCTCCGCAACTTGCAGGCGCACTTCCCGGTCGAGTCGTGCACTGAGAACCTTGGCGAGTTTGTCTTGCTGTTCTTGGTTCAATGCAAAAGCACTGGTCACTTCAACGTCTACCGACTTCTCTTGTTCAGCCTTGTACAGGTCAAACAGAGCGGCAATCTCCGGCAACAGCGGGAGACGGTCGTTTTCGGCAACGACATGGATGAAGTTCTGTGCTTCTACAGTGAACTTGTCGCCGCACACATCAATAAATGTGGCGGCCTTTTCTGCGCTCGTCAGTCGCGGGGCCTTGAGCACGCGCTGCATAGTGTCGTCTTGCGACACTGCTGCAGCCAGGCCGAGCATGGCTGACCAAGAGGCCAGTTGCTGGTGGGCCTGGGCGTGCTCGAAGGCTGCCTTAGCGTAAGGTCGGGCCAACGTGGTCAATTCTGCCATGATCGCCCTCGCTTAAATTTCAGCAGCCAGTTTATTAACCAGCTCCGCGTGCGCGTTTTGATCGATTGTGGCACCCAAGATCTTCTCAGCACCTTCGACAGCCAGGCCACCCAATTGGGTACGCAGGGCGTCTTTAACGCTGTTCAGTTCCTGTTCGATCTCGGCCTGAGCCTGAGCCTTCACACGGTCAGCTTCAACGCGAGCCTGTTCACGGGCTTCGTCTACGATCTGAGTACCGCGTTTCTTGGCTTGCTCAATGATTTCAGCTGCTTGAGCCTTAGCTTCGCGCAGTTGCTGACCCGCTTTATCTTGGGCCAACTCCAGGTCGCGAGCTGCTCGGTTAGCAGCGTCCAGTCCAGCCGCAATCTTCTTCTGACGTTCTTGCAATGCCGCGATGACCGGAGGCCACACGAACTTCATGCAAAACAGTACAAAAATGAAGAACGCAACGGACTGGCCAATCAGGGTTGCATTAATGTTCACGCCAACACCTCGCTCGTTCGTTGTCCATCACTCTAATCAACTCGAAAATTCGAGTGATTAGCCAGCGAGTTGACCAACGAAGGGATTAGCGAAGGTGAAGAACAGTGCGATACCAACACCGATCATGGTTACGGCGTCGAGCAGACCGGCAACGATGAACATTTTAACTTGCAGCATTGGAACCATTTCTGGTTGACGCGCTGCGCCTTCCAGGAACTTGCCGCCCAACAGGCCGAAACCAATTGCAGTACCCAGTGCGCCCAGGCCGATCAACAGTGCAACAGCGATAGCGGTTAGACCAACTACAGTTTCCATCTTTCCTCCCGACTTTTACGTCGTATGGTTTAGGTTTTTAGATTAAAGCGGTAAAACAAAATCATTTTGCGACGCCCTCTCGCCGGAGCGAGAGGGGCACCAGACTCGCCGAAACGGGTCTTAGTGGTTCTCTTCGTGCGCCATCGACAAGTAAACGATGGTCAACATCATGAAGATGAACGCTTGCAAGGTGATGATCAGGATGTGGAAAACAGCCCACGCCCATTGCAGCACCACGCCCAGACCGCTAAGCCAAAGCAGGCCGCTGCCGAACATTACGGCGATCAGGATAAATACCAGTTCGCCAGCGTACATGTTGCCGAACAGACGCAGTGCCAGCGAGATTGGCTTGGCAATCAGCGTCACGAATTCGAGCAGGAAGTTCACCGGAATCAGCAGCGCTTGAACGAAAATGTTCTTGCTGCCAAACGGGTGCAGGGTCAGTTCGCCAATGAAGCCGCCAATACCCTTGATCTTGATGCTGTAGAAGATGATCAGTGCAAATACCGACAGGGCCATGCCCAGGGTAGCGTTCGGATCAGTCGTCGGTACGGCTCGGAACGGGAAGTGCTCATCGCCAGTGATCAGGATGGCCAACTGAGGAATCCAGTCCACCGGGATCAAGTCGATGGCGTTCATCAGGAACACCCACACGAAAATTGTCAGCGCCAGCGGAGCAATAACGGCGCTGCGGCCGTGGAAACTGTCTTTGACGCTGCCATCAACGAATTCCACCAGCACTTCTACGAAGTTCTGAAGTGCGCCTGGTTGACCGGAAGTTGCCTTCTTGGCCGCCATGCGGAAAACGAGGATAAAGATCAGGCCTACAAACAGCGACCAGCCGAGTGTATCGACGTGGAATGCCCAAAAGCCCATTTCTTTAGCTTCTGCAACGGTGTGAGCAAAGCCCCAGCCGCCATCAGGTAGCTGCCCGAAGGTCAGGTTCTGTAAGTGGTGCTGGATATAGCCCGAAGCGGTTGTTTCTGCCATGGTTGCCTCAAACGCCCTAAGGTCTCGAAAGTGTTGTTCTCATTAGCAGGGGAGCGAACCAGCTGACCAGTTGGGTCAGCACGAAGACGCCAAATACTGCTAACGGCGCCAATGGCTTCACACCTGCAAACGTCAGCGCGAACAGCACTGCCGTCAAAATTAATTTGCCTGCCTCGCCGGCGTAAAACGACCGCACGATGGCTTGCGCTGCTCGAGCGCCGGAAAACCGGAAAGCCCTGTGAGCAAAATACACATTGGGTAGCAAAGCAATCAGGCCTCCGCAGAGTCCCGAATATCCGGCGACGACTCCATGCCATTGCCAGAGCCCCAGAGCAGCCAGCAATAAAACGACAAATTGAGCCAGTAAAACCGGAAAAACCGCTAGGCGATGGAACGGCAAGCGGTTTGGCGTGCGTGTTTCCATCACATCTGCTCCTCAAAGGCCGGCTGCCAAAAGTAATAACTTGGCATAATTTGTGCCGACAAAATGCGCGCAGAGTATAGGGGCGCTTAATCCCCTATTCAACTGTCAGGTAGTGATTTCCGACTGCGCGCTACACGAGGAATTGTTTCAGCGGATGTGTGCAAGCACTCCCTGGAGCTCATCCAGAGAATTGTAACCAATTACTAATTGGCCTTTTCCCTTCTTTCCGTGACGGATCTGCACCGCAGAGCCTAGGCGTTCGGCCAATCGTTGTTCGAGGCGTGCGATGTCCGGATCAGGTTTAACCGGTTCAGCGGGTTCCTGTTTTCCACTCAACCACTGTCGAACAAGGGCTTCTGTCTGACGTACGGTCAACCCGCGTGCGACAACGTGTCGCGCCCCTTCCACCTGCTGGTTTTCCGGCAAACCAAGCAACGCACGTGCATGACCCATTTCAAGGTCGCCGTGGGACAACATGGTTTTGATCACTTCCGGCAGGGATATCAACCGCAACAAGTTAGCCACGGACACGCGGGATTTACCCACAGCATCAGCCACTTGTTGTTGAGTCAGTTGAAACTCTTGCTGCAAACGCTGCAAGGCAATGGCTTCTTCGATCGGATTGAGGTCTTCACGCTGAATGTTTTCAATCAGTGCCATCGCGATGGCGGTTTCGTCCGGGACATCGCGCACCATCGCCGGGATGGTCTCTTTGCCCGCTTGTTGGCTTGCACGCCAGCGACGTTCGCCCGCAATGATTTCAAAACGGTTGCCGTCGATCGGGCGCACAACGATCGGCTGCATCACGCCTTGAGATTTGATCGAATTGGCAAGTTCTTCGAGGGCTTGCGGGTCCATATCACGGCGCGGTTGATATTTGCCGCGCTGGATCAGGTCCAGGGGCAAATGCTGCAATTCACTTTGATCAACCTTGACCGCTTGCTCTTCCAGCGAGCTGACCGTAGGACCACTGAGCAGTGCATCCAGTCCGCGTCCTAGACCTCGTTTCTTGACGGCCATGGGATTTCCTTAAGTTGGCTGAACTGTGCGGGGGCTACGACGTTGACGACGAACCAGCTCGCCCGCCAGGGCCAGGTAAGCAATCGCGCCACGGGAATTTTTGTCATACGCCAGCGCCGGCATACCGTAACTCGGTGCTTCGGCCAAACGAATGTTGCGCGGGATCACCGTGTCATAGAGCTGACCGCCGAAATGCTCCTTGAGCTGCGCCGAAACATCGTTCATCAGGCTCAGGCGCGGATCGTACATGGTCCGAAGCAGGCCTTCGACCTTCAAGTTAGGGTTCAGCAGTTCCGCGATGCGTTTGATGTTATCCACAAGGTCGCTCAGCCCTTCCAGCGCAAAGTATTCGCACTGCATCGGGATGATGACGCCATCGGCGGCCACCAGCGCATTCAAGGTCAGCATCGACAATGACGGGGGGCAATCGATCAGGATGTAATCGTAACTTTCTCGAACCGGCGCCAGTGCTGTACGCAGACGGCTTTCTTTCATCTGCATCTCAAGCAGCACGACTTCTGCAGCCGTGAGATCCCGGTTGGCCGGCAGTAGTTGGTAACCACCGTGCTCGGAGTAGTGCATGGCCTGCGCCAAATCGCACTCACCGATCAACAGGTCGTAGACCGAATTCTCAAGACCGTGTTTATCCACACCGCTACCCATGGTGGCGTTGCCTTGTGGATCAAGGTCGATCAACAACACTCGACGCTTGGTAGCGACCAGCGATGCCGCGAGGTTGATACAGGTGGTGGTTTTACCCACGCCCCCTTTTTGGTTCGCTATTGCGAATACCTTAGCCATTCTTGCGTGCGTTCCCAATCATGCCGTGCGGCGCAGTATCAGCAGATGGCGTTGGCCTTGGCAACCCGGAACGGTCAAGGCGTGTTCGCTATCTAGACGAAAATCAGTGGGCAATGCTACCAGCTCATCAGCAGGATGAACGCCCTTCATGGCTAACCAGCGTGTATCGCTGTCGCCCAGATGACGGGTCCAGTGGGTGAAGTTCTCCATGCTGCTGAAAGCTCGAGACACAATTCCAGTGAACGGCAGCTCAGGTTGATACTCTTCAACCCGACTGTGGATAACTTGAAGATTGTCTAACTTGAGCTCAAGTTTCACTTGGGTCAGAAAACGGGTTTTCTTGCCGTTGCTGTCCAGACAAGTGACTTGCGAGCCAGGAAACAGAATCGCCAGAGGGATACCAGGCATGCCTCCGCCACTGCCAACATCCAGCCAACGGCCGTTCTCGATGAAAGACATGACGCTCAAGCTGTCGAGCAAATGGCGCGACACCATCTCGTCAGGATTACGCACAGCCGTGAGGTTGTAGGCCTTGTTCCATTTGATCAACAGGGCCAGATAACCCAGCAGTTGCTGATGCTGGATTTCTGTCAGATTTACGCCCAGTTGGCGTGCACCTGTGGATAACTCTTCGGCGTGTTGTGCAGTGACCAGCGAACTCAAGCGTTTAGCTCCAACGTGCGGCCTGCGCCGCGTTTTTTCAGGTGAATCATCAACAGGGAAATCGCAGCCGGGGTGACGCCGGGAATACGCGAAGCCTGACCCAGTGTCTCGGGACGCGTGGCACCCAGCTTGCTCTGGATCTCTTTCGACAGACCGGAAATGGTCGTGTAATCGATATCCACAGGCAATTTGGTATTTTCACTGGCCCGTAACCGGGCAATTTCATCCTGTTGGCGATCAATGTAGCCGGCGTATTTGGTTTTGATTTCAACTTGCTCAGCGACCAGCGGATCAATTGCCCCCTGCCCGGTCACTTCCACCAAGCCGGCATAGTCGATCTCAGGACGGGTCAGCAAATTCAGCAAGTTGTACTCGTGGGTTAGCGGCGTACCGAATTTGGCAGCAATTGCATCACCTTGTTCCGTGCCCGGCCGAACCCACGTGCTTTTCAAGCGTTGTTCTTCGCGCTCAATGCTTTCGCGCTTGTCACAAAAGGCTGCCCAACGAGCGTCATCAACCAGCCCAAGTTCACGGCCTTTTTCAGTCAAGCGCATGTCGGCGTTGTCTTCACGCAGGATCAAACGGTATTCCGCGCGGGATGTAAACATCCGGTACGGTTCCTGAGTGCCCAAGGTAATCAGGTCATCTACCAACACGCCGATGTAGGCTTCGTCGCGGCGCGGGCACCAGCTTTCTTTGCCTTGTGCAAGCAACGCGGCGTTGGTTCCCGCCAGTAAACCTTGGGCGCCAGCCTCTTCGTAACCGGTAGTACCGTTGATTTGACCGGCGAAGAACAAGCCGCCGATCACCTTGGTTTCAAGGCTGTATTTCAGGTCACGTGGATCGAAATAGTCGTACTCGATGGCATAACCCGGACGCACGATGTGTGCGTTTTCCATACCACGGATCGATTGCACAATCTGGATTTGCACATCGAACGGCAAGGATGTGGAAATGCCATTCGGGTACAGCTCGTGCGTGGTCAAACCTTCCGGTTCGATGAAGACCTGATGGCTCTCTTTGTCGGCAAAGCGATGAATCTTGTCTTCGATGGATGGGCAATAACGTGGCCCGATACCTTCGATTACACCCGAATACATCGGCGAGCGATCCAGGTTGGAAGCAATGATTTCGTGGGTCCGCGCGTTGGTATGGGTAATCCAGCAACTGACCTGGGCCGGGTGCTGTTGCTTATTGCCCATGAACGACATCACCGGAATCGGCGTATCCCCGGGTTGTTCAGTCATGACCGAAAAATCGACAGAGCGGCCATCGATACGCGGTGGCGTACCGGTTTTCAATCGTCCAACCCGTAAAGGCAATTCACGCAGGCGTTGAGCCAAGGCGATAGACGGTGGATCACCGGCTCGTCCGCCCGAATAGTTCTGCATACCGATGTGGATAAGTCCGCCCAGGAATGTACCGGTGGTCAACACCACGGCATCGGCCATGAAACGCAGACCCATTTGGGTCACGACGCCACGCACTTGATCCTGTTCGACGATCAAATCATCAGCAGCCTGTTGAAATATCCACAGGTTGGGCTGGTTTTCGAGGATTTCTCGTACTGCGGCCTTGTAGAGAATGCGGTCAGCCTGAGCACGTGTTGCCCGTACCGCAGGCCCTTTGCGGCCATTGAGTACGCGGAACTGGATTCCGCCTTTATCGGTAGCCGTTGCCATCGCGCCGCCGAGGGCGTCGATTTCCTTAACCAGATGACTTTTGCCGATCCCGCCGATTGCAGGATTGCAGCTCATTTGCCCGAGGGTTTCCACGTTGTGGGTCAGCAACAGGGTTTTTACGCCCATGCGTGCTGAAGCAAGTGCAGCCTCGGTTCCGGCGTGACCGCCACCGATGACGATCACTGCAAAACGGGAAGGGAAATTCACCACGCACCTCGTGCCTGTTTCTAGGGAGTTTTGGATAGACCGCGAAGTATAGGGACTTCGCCCTTCTTAAAGAACCCTTTGCACAAAATTTAACCAGCTGTGGATAAGGCAAGATAGAAAAATAAATAAAGAAGAAATTTATTAAAGCTTTGTTTTTATGTTTATTTCTATACAGCAACTTTTCTGTGGATAGATCCATAAGAGCCTTATTTCTCGTACTGTACAGAGGATCAAAAGTCTGTGGTCATGTAGCAATGAGGTGTTTGGATAACTGCCTTAAGCCTGTGGATATTAACGACACTTATCCACAGACGGGGTTATCTTCAGTTTTGACCCCTACTTACCCACTGACCTGAAGGCCAGTTATGCACAGGGCTTAAACCACAGAAAATAGCCCTGTGCCTGCATTTCAGGCAGCAAAAAAAACGCCTGCCCCCATCAGGGGCAGACGTTATTTGAATCCAAGCGCGATTTTGACGATGAACGGTTCATCAAGCAGGCGTGTTTTGCCAGCAGGCAAATGAAAAGAACGCCTCCCATCGTCACATAGGTGGGGTAAGTCTTACGCATTCCAAAGATGCCCAGAACTACCCCTGCTGTGAGGGAAGCAAGAACTGGCGCACACATCGTGGCGGGATCAATGGCGGACTGGACTAATACCTCTGGGGGAATGAAGGACCCCTAGCAGCTGAAAAGGTACAGGGTGCCTATCAGTAACGGGGACTGCGGCGGCTGCGCAAATGGACATAGCCGCGAATTTAACCAGCAGCTTTTCAGATCATTTGCCGATACAAAAACTGGAGAAAATTCGGCCCAGCAAATCATCTGAGCTAAATGCGCCTGTGATTTCTCCCAATGCGTGTTGGGCCTGTCGCAAGTCCTCAGCCAGCAGTTCTCCTGCGCCGGCCAAGGTCAGTTGCGACCGACCATGCTCCAACGCAGCACTGGCATGCCCCAAGGCCTCAAGGTGTCGCCTGCGAGCGCTGAAACTGCTTTCAGAGGTTTGTTCGTACCCCATGCAGGCTTTGAGATGTTCACGCAGTAAATCCAGACCTTCAGTGGAGCGGGCGCTCAGGCTGATGGTGACATGGCCATCATCGCTGACTTCCAATGCAATGGCTTCCCCGGTCAGATCAGCTTTGTTACGAATCAACGTGACCTTTGACGGATCAGGACGCTGCTCCAGAAACTCTGGCCACAGTGCAAACGGGTTATCAGCTTCCGGAGCCGTCGCATCGACGACCAGCAACACACGGTCGGCCTCGCCAATGGCTTTGAGGGCACGTTGTACACCGATCTTCTCGACGTGGTCTTCGGTGTCGCGCAATCCCGCGGTGTCGACCACATGCAGTGGCATGCCATCAATGTGGATATGTTCGCGTAACACATCACGTGTAGTCCCTGCGATTTCGGTAACGATGGCCGCTTCACGCCCGGCCAGCGCGTTGAGCAAGCTGGATTTTCCTGCGTTTGGCCGACCGGCAATCACGACTGTCATCCCATCGCGCAACAAGGCACCCTGACCCGCTTCCCGTTGAACGGTGGATAACTCTTCGCGGACCTTATCCAGCATGCCAAGCACATGACCATCGGCGAGAAAGTCGATTTCTTCTTCCGGGAAATCGATCGCGGCTTCTACGTAGATACGCAAACTGATCAGTTGCTCAGTCAAGTTATGCACACGCTGTGAAAAGGCGCCCTGCAATGATCGCAGTGCATTGCGTGCGGCCTGTGCAGAACTCGCCTCAATCAGGTCAGCAATAGCTTCGGCCTGGGCCAGGTCGAGTTTGTCGTTCAAAAACGCGCGCTCGCTGAATTCGCCCGGACGCGCCAGGCGGCAACCCAACTCAATGCAGCGTTGCAGCAGCATGTCGAGCACGATAGGGCCGCCATGACCTTGCAATTCCAGGACGTCTTCGCCAGTAAAAGAGTTGGGGCCGGGGAAATACAGCGCGATCCCTTCATCCAGCACTTCCCGGTTTTCACCGAAGAACGGCCCGTAATGGGCATAACGCGGTTTGAGCTCGCGAGCACTGAACGCCTGCGCAGCCTTGCTCGCTAGCGGACCGGAAACGCGCACGATCCCCACGCCACCTCGCCCTTGGGCGGTTGCCACAGCGGCAATGGTTTCAGCCGGAACACTCATAAAACAGGCCTCGAAAACAAAAGTGACAGATAGCAAAACGCCCCACTAGGGGGCGTTTTGAGTGGTGCTCACCAGAGTAAGTTACTCGGCTGCTTTTTTGGTAGCAGCTTCAACTTTACGCGTGATGTACCACTGTTGAGCGATGGACAGGCAGTTGTTCACAACCCAGTACAGCACCAGACCTGCCGGGAACCACAGGAAGAAGAAGGTGAAGATGATTGGCATCAGCTTCATCACCTTGGCCTGCATCGGATCCGGCGGTGTCGGGTTCAGACGCTGCTGGATGAACATGGTTGCGCCCATGATGATCGGCAGAATGAAGAACGGGTCTTTGATGGACAGGTCAGTAATCCAGAGCATGAACGGCGCCTGGCGCATTTCAACACTTTCCAGAAGTACCCAGTACAAGGACAGGAAGACCGGCATCTGCACCAGAATCGGCAAGCAGCCGCCCAGTGGATTGATCTTCTCTTTCTTGTACAGCTCCATCATGGCTTGCGACATTTTTTGACGGTCATCACCGAACTGCTCTTTCAGAGCGGCCAGTTTTGGCGCCACGGCGCGCATGCGAGCCATCGACTTGTAGCTGGCGGCCGACAGAGGGAAGAAGATCCCTTTGATCAGCATGGTCAGGAAGATAATCGACCAACCCCAGTTACCCACAATGCTGTGGATATGTTGCAGCAGCCAGAAAATCGGCTGGGCAATGAACCACAGGATGCCGTAGTCAACTGTCAGTTCCAGGCCTGGGGATAACTCTTTGAGTACACCCTGGCTCTTTGGACCTGCATACAGGGTTGCGCTGGTTTCAGCAGTTTTACCCGGTTCAACGGTCAACGTTGGGCCGGTGAAACCGATGATGTAGTTGCCCTGGTTGTCTTTGCGGGTCTGAACGACGTTGTTATCGCCTTTCTGAGGAATCCACGCGGTCACAAAGTAGTGTTGCAGCCAGGCTACCCAACCCCCTTGAACGGTCTCTTTCAGCTGACCCTTGTCGATATCTTTCATCGACACTTTTTTGTACGGTTCTGCACTTGTCCACAGGGCGGCGCCCAGGTAGGTAGCAGTACCGGTAGCGGTGCTGGAAGACGGGTCGGAGCTGGCGTCACGCTTCAATTGCGCGAACAGGTTGCCGTTCCACGGCTTGCCGCTCTCGTTATCAATCAAATACGTGACTTGTACATCGTAGAGGCCACGCTTGAGTGTGAAGCGCTTGATGTAGTTGACGCCGTTTTCGCTGAACTTGAGGTCAACAACCAATTGATCCTGGCCCGGGGCCAGCTCATAGGTTTTTTTCTCAGTGCTGAAAACCGGGCGACCGGAAGAACGAGCATCCGGGCCATCCACGCCTGTCAGGCCGCTTTGCGCCAGGTAGGTACGTTCGTTGCCGTTATCGAACAACTGGAATGGAACATCCGGGTGATCCTGGCGGCGCGGGTACAGCGGCAAACGCAATTGGGCAATGTCACCGCCCTGTGGATCAATTGCGATATCCAGCACGTCAGTTTTTACGTGAATCAAGTCTTTGCTAGCAGCAACCGGGGTTTCGGTCGGCGTGCTGGTATCAGCAGTGGCGCTAGGGACATCAGCACTGTTGGAAGCGTTGTTACCTGGAACCGTGTCGGGCAAAGCCGGCGCGGTGGTACTGCTGGCGGCAACATTCTGAGTCGGCAGAGCAGCCTGACCATAGTCCTGGTTCCATTTGAGAACCATAACGTAGGACACGACTGCCAGGGCGACGATCAGGATCGTGCGTTTAATATCCATGATTACTCGGCCATCGAAGAAGAACGGGAGGTAGGGATAGGTGGAACCGGGTCATAACCACCGGGATTCCACGGGTGACAGCGACCTAAACGACGAAAGGTCAGCCAGCCGCCGCGAAGAACGCCATAATTTTCGATGGCTTCCAACGCGTAGCAGGAACAACTGGGGTAGAAACGGCAGTGGCTGGCCATCAAAGGACTAATGGCATAACGATAAAACTGGATCGGAACGAGTGCCAGTTTACGCATCAGGACTGCCTACCCCTACAGTTTCGGAATTAACCGCTGGAACTGGCGAATTACGCGCCAGGCGCTTCCAGAGTTTGCCGAAATGCTGAATCAATTCGGGGTTCTCTACGTCACCCAAACCTTTGCGCGCGACGATAACGATATCCCAACCGACCAGTGAATCCTGGTGGAGACGAAACGATTCACGCATCAAACGCTTAAGGCGATTGCGCTGAACGGAGAGCTTTACGCTCTTTTTACCGATCACTAACCCCAAGCGGGGGTGATCGAGACCGTTACTGCGCGCAAGGAGCAGGAGATTTTTCCCCGGTACCTTGCCGGTGGGGGAGTCAAAGACTGCCTTGAAATGCCGGGGAGTGAGTAACCGCTTTTCCCGACTGAAGTCCTGACTCACCACCATTGTCTGATTATCAAACTGCCAGACGCGCACGGCCTTTGGCGCGGCGACGCGACAGGACGGCACGGCCGTTTTTAGTAGCCATGCGTGCACGGAAACCGTGAGTGCGGGCGCGTTTGATAGTGCTTGGTTGGAAAGTACGTTTCATGTCGTGCTACCTGGTTCGTCCACAACGGGCCGGAATGGCCCCCGTTTTAAGAGACCGGCGATTCTAGAGAATGCAAGCCAATAGGTCAATTTCCAACCAACCTTTCCTGGTAAATAGATGTGGGCTTTTTTACACAGACCTTTCTCTGCGCAGCTATAGAAATTAAAGAACGGTTTATTTAAAGCTCTTTTAAAGAACTTACTACTCTTACTGAGCACAAAATCTGTGGATAAAACGCTACAGGCCGTATAAATTCGAGCTTCCAGCGATTCAAAAGGTTGTCCACAAGCGGTGCTCTGCCTGTGCTGCTCCTTCGGAAAAGCTGTGTATGAAAGGGCCACTTATCCACAGTCGACTTATGCACAGAGTTTCGCCCCCACTTGTACAACGGGCTTAGGCCCGCTTATCCACAGAGCTTATGCACCTACCATTTGTCGCTTTGTTCAGGGATAAAACCGCATTCCTTCCTTATAGACAGGCAACCTACATGTGGATAAGTGAACGCGTGCTCGCTACAATGGCGCCTGTTTTTGCCTCACCGGCTTTCAACTTAGGGGATATCCGTGTCAGTGGAACTTTGGCAGCAGTGCGTAGAGCTTTTGCGCGAAGAACTGCCTGCCCAGCAATTCAACACCTGGATCCGTCCACTACAGGTCGAAGCCGAAGGCGACGAGTTGCGCGTGTATGCACCCAACCGTTTTGTCCTCGACTGGGTGAACGAAAAATACCTGAGCCGTTTGCTTGAGCTGTTGAATGAGCACAGCAATGGCATGGCCCCTGCGCTGTCCTTATTAATAGGCAGCAAGCGCAGTTCGGCACCTCGTGCGGCCCCCAATGCGCCGTTGGCTGCTGCTGCCTCGCAACAGGTGGCCGCACCCTCCGTGGCCCCGAGTGCTCCTGCCCAGTCAGCTGTAGCACCTGCGCCTGTGCACAAGCCTGCTACCCAGACGAGTGAAGAGCCGTCGCGAGACAGCTTCGATCCAATGGCTGGCGCCAGTTCGCAACAAGCGCCGGTACGCGCCGAACAACGTACCGTTCAAGTTGAAGGTGCGCTCAAGCACACCAGTTACCTGAACCGCACGTTCACCTTTGAAAACTTTGTCGAGGGTAAATCCAACCAACTGGCCCGCGCTGCGGCGTGGCAAGTGGCGGATAACCCCAAACACGGTTACAACCCGCTGTTCCTGTATGGCGGTGTAGGTCTGGGTAAGACTCACTTGATGCATGCGGTGGGCAACCACCTGCTGAAGAAGAACCCGAATGCCAAGGTGGTGTACCTGCATTCCGAGCGTTTTGTAGCGGACATGGTCAAAGCCCTGCAGCTCAACGCAATCAATGAGTTCAAGCGCTTCTACCGCTCGGTGGATGCATTGCTCATCGATGACATTCAGTTCTTTGCGCGCAAGGAGCGGTCTCAGGAAGAGTTTTTCCATACCTTCAACGCCCTGCTTGAAGGCGGTCAGCAAGTGATTCTCACCAGCGACCGTTACCCGAAAGAAATTGAAGGCCTGGAAGAACGTCTTAAATCACGTTTTGGCTGGGGCCTGACCGTGGCCGTCGAGCCGCCGGAACTGGAAACACGTGTGGCGATCCTGATGAAAAAGGCCGATCAGGCCAAAGTCGATTTGCCCCACGATGCCGCTTTCTTTATTGCTCAACGCATTCGCTCCAACGTGCGTGAGCTTGAAGGTGCGCTCAAGCGGGTGATTGCTCACTCGCACTTTATGGGCCGCGACATCACCATCGAGCTGATTCGTGAATCCCTTAAAGACTTGCTTGCGCTGCAAGACAAACTGGTCTCTGTGGATAACATCCAGCGCACGGTCGCGGAGTACTACAAGATCAAGATCTCGGATTTGCTATCCAAGCGCCGTTCGCGCTCGGTGGCGCGTCCCCGTCAGGTCGCCATGGCATTGTCCAAAGAGCTGACTAACCACAGTTTGCCGGAAATCGGTGACGTGTTTGGTGGCCGCGACCACACGACGGTCTTGCATGCGTGCCGCAAGATCAACGAACTCAAGGAATCCGACGCGGACATCCGCGAGGACTACAAGAACCTGCTGCGAACTCTGACCACCTGATGACACCAGCGCAGCTTATTAAGGCAAGGGACTAGACCATGCATTTCACCATTCAACGCGAAGCCCTGTTGAAACCCCTGCAACTGGTCGCAGGCGTTGTTGAACGCCGCCAGACCTTGCCGGTATTGTCCAACGTGCTGTTGGTTGTCGAAGGCCAGCAACTGTCGCTGACCGGTACCGACCTGGAAGTCGAGCTGGTTGGTCGCGTGCAATTGGAAGAGCCGGCCGAGCCCGGCGAAATCACCGTACCTGCGCGCAAGCTGATGGATATCTGCAAAAGTTTGCCCAACGATGCGCTGATCGACATCAAGCTTGATGATCAAAAGCTGGTGGTCAAAGCCGGGCGTAGCCGCTTTACGCTGTCTACACTGCCTGCCAATGACTTCCCGACCGTCGAAGAAGGCCCAGGCTCACTGACGTGCAACCTGCAGCAGAGCAAGCTGCGTCGCTTGATCGAGCGCACCAGCTTCGCTATGGCGCAGCAAGACGTGCGCTACTACCTCAACGGTATGTTGCTCGAAGTTTCGGCCGGGATCATCCGTGCCGTCGCCACCGATGGTCACCGTCTGGCCATGTGTTCGATGAAAGCCGATATCGGTCAGCCGGATCGTCACCAGGTCATTGTGCCGCGTAAGGGTATCCTGGAGCTGGCTCGCCTGCTGACAGAGCCGGATGGTGAAGTCAGCATTGTGTTGGGGGCTCATCACATCCGCGCAACAACAGGCGAATTCACCTTCACCTCCAAACTGGTAGACGGCAAATTCCCGGACTACGAGCGCGTGCTGCCTAAAGGTGGCGACAAAACCGTCATCGGTGATCGTCAGGCGCTGCGTGAAGCGTTCAGCCGCACGGCGATTCTGTCCAACGAGAAATACCGCGGTATCCGTCTACAGCTGGCTAATGGTCAGCTGAAAATCCAGGCCAACAACCCGGAACAGGAAGAAGCGGAAGAAGAAGTGGGTGTTGACTACAACGGTGGTTCGTTGGAGATCGGCTTCAATGTGAGCTATCTGTTGGACGTATTGGGCGTAATGACCACTGAGCAAGTGCGTCTGATCCTGTCGGACTCTAACAGCAGTGCGCTGGTGCAAGAGTCGGACAACGACGACTCGGCCTACGTTGTCATGCCGATGCGCCTGTAACTTATGCACAGCCTGCGCTAGATGTCCCTCAGTCGTGTCACAGTCACCGCGGTGCGTAACCTGCACCCGGTGACGTTCTCCCCCTCCCCCCGCATCAATATCTTGTACGGCGCCAACGGCAGCGGAAAAACCAGTGTGCTGGAAGCTATCCACTTGCTGGGGCTGGCCCGTTCGTTTCGTAGCGTGCGGCTAAACCCCGTTATTCAGCATGAACAACAGACGTGCACCGTGTTCGGTCAGGTTGAGTTGGCTGAAGGCGGGCACAGTGCGCTGGGTATTTCACGGGACCGGCAGGGGGAGTTTCAGATTCGCATCGATGGTCAGAATGCGCGCAGTGCTGCGCAACTGGCAGAAATATTACCGCTGCAATTGATCAACCCGGACAGCTTTCGTCTATTGGAAGGCGCACCTAAGATCCGTAGGCAGTTTCTGGATTGGGGCGTGTTCCACGTCGAACCGCGCTTCATGTCGACCTGGCAGCGGCTACAGAAGGCCCTGCGGCAGCGGAACTCATGGCTGCGGCATGGTACACTCGACGCCGTTTCACAAGCGGCCTGGGACCGGGAACTGTGCCTGGCCAGTGATGAAATCGATGAATACCGACGCGCCTACATCAAAGCCTTGAAACCAGTCTTTGAGCAAACCCTGAGCGAATTGTTGGAGCTCGAAGGGTTAACGCTGAGTTATTACCGTGGGTGGGACAAAGACCGTGAGCTGAGCGCAGTGCTCGCCGGGTCCGTCCACCGCGATCAGCAAATGGGTCATACCCAGGCGGGACCGCAACGTGCTGATTTACGTCTGAAGCTGGGCGGACACAATGCCGCAGAAATCCTTTCGCGTGGACAGCAAAAGTTAGTGGTCTGCGCCTTACGGATTGCTCAGGGGCATTTGGTCAGCCAGGCACGGCGCGGCCAATGTATTTATCTGGTGGATGATTTGCCGTCTGAACTCGACGAGCAACATCGCCACGCACTGTGTCGCTTGTTGGAAGACTTACGCTGCCAGGTGTTTATCACCTGTGTAGATCACGAATTATTGAGGGAAGGCTGGCAGACGGAAACGCCAGTTGCTCTGTTCCACGTGGAACAGGGCTGTATCACCCAGACCCACGACCATCGGGAGTGAAGGCATTGAGCGAAGAAAATACGTACGACTCAACGAGCATTAAAGTGCTGAAAGGCCTGGATGCCGTACGCAAACGTCCCGGTATGTACATTGGTGACACCGACGATGGCAGCGGTCTGCACCACATGGTGTTCGAGGTGGTCGATAACTCCATCGACGAAGCACTGGCTGGCCATTGCGACGACATCACCATCATCATTCATCCGGATGAATCCATCACCGTTCGCGACAACGGTCGTGGCATTCCGGTTGATGTGCACAAAGAAGAAGGCGTTTCCGCAGCTGAAGTCATCATGACGGTGCTGCACGCTGGCGGTAAATTCGACGACAACTCCTATAAAGTTTCCGGCGGTCTGCACGGTGTAGGTGTGTCGGTTGTTAACGCCCTGTCCGAAATTCTAGTGCTGACCGTACGCCGCAGCGGCAAGATCTGGGAACAGACTTATGTCCACGGTGTGCCTCAGGCACCGATGGCGATCGTGGGCGAAAGCGAAACCACCGGTACCCAGATCCATTTCAAACCGTCTGCAGAAACCTTCAAGAATATTCACTTTAGCTGGGACATTCTGGCCAAGCGTATTCGCGAACTGTCCTTCCTGAACTCCGGTGTTGGTATCGTCCTTAAGGATGAGCGCAGTGGCAAGGAAGAGCTCTTCAAGTACGAAGGTGGCCTGCGTGCATTCGTTGACTACTTGAACACCAACAAGACGCCAGTCAACCAGGTGTTCCACTTCAACGTACAACGTGAAGACGGTATCGGCGTAGAGATCGCTCTGCAGTGGAACGACAGCTTCAACGAAAATCTGCTGTGCTTCACCAACAACATTCCGCAGCGCGATGGCGGTACGCACTTGGTGGGCTTCCGCTCTGCCTTGACGCGTAACCTCAACACGTACATCGAAGCCGAAGGTTTGGCCAAGAAGCACAAGGTCGCCACCACTGGCGATGATGCCCGTGAAGGGTTGACTGCGATTATTTCGGTGAAAGTGCCAGATCCGAAGTTCAGCTCCCAGACTAAAGACAAGCTGGTGTCTTCCGAAGTGAAGACCGCTGTTGAACAGGAAATGGGCAAGTACTTCTCGGACTTCCTGTTGGAAAACCCGAACGAAGCCAAGTTGGTTGTCGGCAAGATGATCGACGCCGCGCGTGCCCGTGAAGCGGCCCGTAAAGCCCGTGAAATGACCCGCCGTAAAGGCGCGCTGGATATCGCAGGCTTACCTGGCAAGCTGGCTGACTGCCAAGAAAAAGACCCGGCGCTGTCCGAACTGTACCTGGTGGAAGGTGACTCTGCTGGCGGCTCCGCCAAGCAGGGACGTAACCGCCGTACCCAAGCGATCCTGCCGTTGAAAGGTAAAATTCTCAACGTTGAGAAAGCCCGCTTCGACAAGATGATTTCTTCGCAAGAAGTTGGCACCTTGATCACAGCGCTGGGCTGCGGTATTGGCCGCGAAGAATACAACATCGACAAACTGCGTTATCACAACATCATCATCATGACCGATGCTGACGTCGACGGTTCGCACATCCGTACCCTGTTGCTGACCTTCTTCTTCCGTCAGTTGCCGGAGCTGATCGAGCGTGGCTACATCTACATCGCTCAGCCGCCGTTGTACAAAGTGAAAAAGGGCAAGCAAGAGCAATACATCAAAGACGACGACGCCATGGAAGAGTACATGACGCAGTCGGCCCTTGAAGACGCCAGTCTGCACTTGAACGAAGACGCCCCGGGCATCTCTGGCGAAGCGCTGGAGCGTTTGGTCTACGATTTCCGCATGGTGATGAAAACCCTCAAGCGTCTCTCGCGCCTGTACCCTCAGGAGCTGACCGAGCACTTCATCTACCTGCCGGCTGTTTCGCTTGAGCAACTGGGTGACCACGCAGCCATGCAGGCGTGGATGGCCAAGTTTGAAGAGCGTCTGCGTCTGGTTGAGAAATCGGGCCTGGTGTACAAGGCCAGCCTGCGCGAAGACACAGAGCGCAACGTATGGCTGCCGGAAGTCGAACTGATTTCCCACGGCCACTCGACGTTCATCACCTTCAACCGTGATTTCTTCGGCAGCAACGACTACAAAACCGTTGTGACCCTTGGTGCGCAACTGAGTACTTTGCTGGATGAGGGTGCCTACATTCAGCGTGGCGAACGCCGCAAGCAAGTCACCGAGTTCAAGGAAGCACTGGACTGGTTGATGGCTGAAAGCACCAAGCGTCACACCATTCAGCGCTACAAAGGTCTGGGTGAAATGAACCCCGATCAGCTCTGGGAAACCACAATGGACCCAAGCGTGCGTCGCATGTTGAAGGTCACTATTGAAGATGCGATCGGCGCCGATCAGATCTTCAATACCTTGATGGGCGATGCCGTAGAACCTCGTCGTGAGTTCATCGAGAGCAACGCATTGGCAGTGTCCAACCTGGACTTCTGATGCGGCTGTAGGTTCTCAAAATAAATGAGAATTCTTACAAATAGTTGAACTGTGCAACACAAAAAAGCCAACGCTATGTAGCGTTGGCTTTTTTGTGTCTCTTGTTTGAAGAATTTTGGATAAGCGATTCAGTGTTATAAAGGATGCATATTTTTATAATAAATTTAGAGAAATAGCCTTATTGAAAACGTTATTCGCTAACTCGATATAAATGAAATTTTATAGAAGTTTTTCACATATAACACGGAACTATAAGATCCAGCTTTATTTGCTCATATAGCTATAAAGGAATTGTCAGTAGTCAACGCCTGGCTTAATATCGTTAGTCAAAAATTAGCTATGAATGCATGAGGTGGGGCTAATTTATTGTTTGACGTAATGTGCGCCAGAGCTAGCGTATAAGGATTCTAAATGCAGAAAGAGGAAGCCAGAATGTAAAAACGCGATCAACCTTGGGAGGATGACCGCGCCTAGATGAAGCAGGAATTACTTGTGTGGTGCTCGTAATTTCTGCCTTTTTTCGGCGCATGTCAACTCTCCCCAATTTTTCGACCTTATCGAGGCGTCTCGAGGGCACAGTGTTGCCTGTTGAATAGCCTCCATGAGTCCGCTGGCGCATGCATTTTTCTGCGTCAAGGACTCGTTCGACCTGGAGAAATGTCATGGCCGTAAGAAATGTTGTAACCCGCAGATCCTGCCACTTCCGGGGCTTTTTCCCCTCACTGAAAAATGGCAAATCCATTCCTTGGGAATCCCAGCTTGAGGGGTATTTTTTGAGTCTTCTTGAGCTGTCGCCTCAGGTGTTTCGATACGAAGTTCAGCCGAGCAAAGAAACCTTCGAAATGGGTGGGTACAGCGCCATCTACTACCCTGACGTCCGGGCAGTGCTGCACGACGGAACGGAGCAGTGGTTCGAGGTTAAGCCTGTTGGCGCCGACGCTGAGTTGACCCAGCTGCCGAGATTTTACTGACCCAGTCTGACTCCTCGTGAATCATTGTCTGTGCTCGACTTTTGCAGTTTTGGAGATAGGGCAGTCTTGCGTCGGTACCTGGGTCAATCCGAGGTCAGCATCAACACGGGTGATCAAATGCCAATTTGGGTACGTGAAAGTGCGCTTTCGTGGGCTGATGAAAAACACGGCTCAGTTGACCACATTGTTCGCCCTGTCGAACCTGTGGATGGCTCGAAAACAACTGATGGGTATGGGCGAGTTGCGCGCTTAACATGGAAAACCGGGCGAAAAACGCCCTCGATGAACACTGCATCAGGTCGTTTTGAGCAAATAGCGCTGCGTGCCGTGCAAATTACGACTTGCCGCCGCCGCGCAGCAAGTTGATCGGAGCATCCCTAGGTGTAGTTGGTTAGGTTAGTCCTCAAAATAAAGAGCGCAGGCTAAACAAATACCGGTAATTACGGCCATGTACGCTGCCCAAACGTTAAATTGAATAGAAAGTTCAGTGAGCTTTCGGGCAGCCTCAGCCGATGCATCAAGTGCGTCCATCTGTTGCTTGGCAGAAATATGCCAGAACATTCCAGAAACCAAGCTGAGCATTGCGGCAACAGCTGAAAGTCCACGTTTGATCGTAATGCGAATAGTCTCTCGAACCACTGAATAATTTCCTCGGTAGAAAGTAGTTTTCGGCTCTATTAAAAAACTTTAGTTCGAGCCCCGTCAGCAGGGTTGGTGAGGGCCAGATGCTGCCTATCTAAACAGCAGCTTTATCCGTATCGACGCATTCATCATTGATATTCGACAGACGTGACGCCGCTTCCAACAACGCAGTAATAGTCGTCTGGTTTAATGCGAGTGCGACACGGCCATTGACTTCCAATACGCGAGCGCTTGGCAGCTCTCCAGCCGAGGAGGTCACGGCGCTCAGGGTCGCGACCCCACCAGAATAGACAATAAGCCGAACGCGAGCTACATCGAGAGGTTCACCAAACAGATGCTTTGCAGACTTAGGAGATACGCTTGCGGATAGTTGGCGTGCTGTGGCACCTACTTCAATACCGTCGCTATTAAAAAAGGAACGCACCAGGACTCCGACAGTTTCCTCAGGAACAATTGTCATCCATTCGGTCAGTTCCATCTCCATGGGGATTTCGCAAGGCTTGAGCCCCAAATTAAAGATCGACAAATAATAATCTTGCGACGGCAATGCTGAATCAACGAGCCGTAACTTAGGGTTTTGCATTTGTTCGCAAAAATAAATTCGCGTAATTACCAGTTTTTGTTTGTCGAGCAGTGATACATGAATATCTACTCTGGATTTCATTGGTTTGACCCCCTGCGGCAGCACTTTGTACCACTCGTAGAAACCACCGCAGCCAACGCTGATCGGTGAGTTCACCGCCAGTCCGTTTAGGTAGTCACTTTCTCGATAGAGCATTTCGCAGGAGATGCTCTCAGCCAGGTACTCGGTTGTCCTCCAAAGCGCGGCCCCAGAAGCTGTCTTCACACCCTGAAGTCGGTGGTCCTCCCTCTCAATAAGTTGTCCAACAAGCTCTGCCCCACTTCCTGCTGCATAGCAGACGCCAAAGAACTGGGTGTCGATTCGCTTGACCGAATTATGTGTATAGGGGGTGCGATGGCCGGACGCATCAATTAAGACCCCTAGCAGCCAAAACTCTCCTGCTCGCGGTGAGTGTTTTAAGACACGATCTATCAGCTCTTTATCAACTCTCGCGCACTCGTCATATTGATACTTATTACGAAATGCTTCGGACAGATTGTCGAGGAAATGAATAGCGGGTGTGCACGACCCTGCGAACGCCAATACTCCTGAGTTATTGGGGAGAACAAATGTCTTCCGTGCTAGGCTCTGTACGTAAACCCAAGAAATACGATTTTCTGTAAAATACACCGCCATTAAAGCCAGGAGGCCAAGATG
>NZ_NQKI01000049.1 GCF_002269125.1 Pseudomonas lundensis
ATCTGGCTCATAGGCGGCTCGGATCAGGTGGTCAGGCGTATTTCAGCACATTTGAAAACTTGTTCGGAGATTCCCTAAGCGCATGTCGCTTGCAGCTGGCTTGAGGTCGCCGTCAGAGCAGGTTGCAGTGATTCAGAGGTTGATCATCGAGCTACGGGTTCAAGCGGTCCGGCACCCGTCGGGCACTACACGGTGAGGATTCATTGATGACGATGCGACGACGCTTGAGTGTGGGGGCTGCTTTGGTGCTGGCTTTGGGGGCGGGCGCAGTCTGCGCGCAGGCGAAACCTACACTTAATATAGGTTACGTCGATGGGTGGTCGGACAGTGTGGCCACAACCCATGTGGCCGCAGAAGTGATTAAGCAGAAATTGGGCTATGACGTGAAGTTGATGCCGGTGGCGACCGGGATCATGTGGCAGGGCGTGGCCACCGGCAAGCTGGACGCTATGTTGTCCGCCTGGTTGCCGGTCACCCATGGCGAGTATTGGGCGAAGAATAAGGACAAGGTGGTGGATTACGGGCCCAACTTTAAGGACGCAAAAATCGGTTTGATCGTGCCTGACTATGTTGAAGCCACGTCAATTGCCGATCTTAAAGAGGACAAGGGTTATCAACAGAAAATAGTCGGGATTGATGCGGGGTCTGGTGTCATGCTCAAAACGGACCAGGCGATCAAGGATTACGGCCTTGGTTATAAACTGCAAGCCAGTTCCGGCGCGGCCATGACGTCAGAGCTTGGGCGGGCTTATGCCAAAGAACAGCCGGTGGTGGTCACTGGGTGGGTGCCGCACTGGATGTTTGCCAAATGGAAACTGCGCTTTCTGGATGACCCAAAGCAGGTCTACGGGGCCGCAGAAACCGTTAACAGTGTTGGCAGCAAAGCGCTGGACAGCAAAGCACCGGAGGTGGCGGCCTTTTTGAAAAAATTCCAGTGGGCATCGAAAGACGAAATTGGCGAAGTGATGCTGGCCATACAGGAAGGTGAGAAGCCAGAAGTGGCGGCTCGGGAGTGGGTAGCCAAGCACCCCGATCGAGTAGCTGCGTGGACTCAATAAAAACAGCGAGGTGTCTAGCTCGGTGTTTGCGTAACCGCCTGATGCGTGCGTCAGGCGGTTTTTGCGTTTCTGGGGTAGGCAAAATGATGTCAACTTCCATGCAGGCCAGATAAACCGGGGGCTACAGTGGAAGACGGTTCTACTACTAAAGTCGTCTGGCTTAGAAATTCAAGCCCCCTAATAGTGAAATCGTTCCATCTCATCTGTGCTGCGAGGACAAAAATAATGAACGACAGCATTTACCTCACGATTCAAAACAGCCCCCGTTTCAAGGAGCTGGTCAAAAAAAGAGAGCGTTTCGCCTGGATTCTATCGGCGATCATGCTTGGGTTATATGCCGGCTTTATCCTGTTGATTGCCTACGGGTCGCACATCATGGGGGCGAAATTGAGCCCCGGTTCGTCCATTACTTGGGGAATACCGATTGGTGTCGGGCTGATTGTTTCAGCCTTTGTGCTGACAGCTATTTATATCCACCGGGCCAATGGCGAGTTTGACGACCTGAACAATGCAATTCTCAAGGAGGCTGCGCAATGATCCGGCGTCTATTGGCAACACTGGGCCTGGCAGCCTTGTCTTCTGGCGTCTGGGCGGGCGAGGCCCTGACCGGTGAAGTGCAGAAGCAACCCCTTAACGTGTCAGCGATCATCATGTTTGTGGTGTTCGTAGGTGCAACACTGTGCATTACGTATTGGGCCTCCAAGCGTAACAAGTCGGCGGCGGACTACTACGCCGCGGGCGGCAAGATCACCGGTTTTCAGAACGGTCTGGCGATTGCGGGTGACTACATGTCGGCCGCGTCCTTTCTGGGTATTTCCGCGCTGGTGTACACCTCTGGCTACGATGGCCTGATTTATTCCATCGGCTTTTTGGTGGGCTGGCCCATCATCCTGTTCCTGATTGCGGAACGTCTGCGTAACTTGGGCAAGTACACCTTTGCCGACGTGGCGTCCTACCGTCTTGGGCAGACTCAGATCCGCTCCCTGTCGGCCTGCGGATCGCTGGTGGTGGTGGCTTTTTACCTGATCGCCCAGATGGTCGGTGCGGGCAAGCTGATCCAGTTGCTGTTCGGTCTCGATTACCACGTTGCGGTGATCTTGGTGGGCATCCTGATGTGCCTGTATGTGCTGTTCGGTGGCATGCTGGCCACCACGTGGGTACAGATCATCAAAGCCGTGCTGTTGTTGTCCGGTGCAACGTTCATGGCTGTGATGGTCATGAAACACGTCAACTTCGACTTCAACTCGCTGTTTGCCGAAGCGGTGCAGGTTCATCCTAAAGGTGAAGCCATCATGAGCCCGGGCGGTCTGGTCAAAGATCCGATCTCGGCGTTCTCCCTCGGTCTGGCACTGATGTTCGGTACTGCCGGTCTGCCGCACATTCTGATGCGCTTCTTCACCGTGAGTGATGCCAAGGAAGCCCGTAAGAGCGTGCTCTATGCGACTGGCTTCATTGGTTACTTCTACATTCTGACGTTCATCATCGGGTTCGGCGCGATCATTCTTGTCAGCACGAACCCTGCGTTTAAAGACGCGGCAGGCGCGCTGCTGGGCGGCAATAACATGGCGGCTGTGCATTTGGCCGATGCCGTGGGCGGCAGTATCTTCCTGGGCTTCATTTCCGCCGTCGCTTTTGCAACGATTCTGGCGGTGGTCGCGGGCCTGACGTTGGCAGGTGCTTCGGCGGTGTCTCACGACTTGTATGCCAGCGTCATTAAAAAGGGCAAGGCAAACGACAAGGACGAGATTCGTGTCTCGAAAATCACCACCATCGCCCTCGGCGTGCTGGCGATTGGCCTTGGCATCTTGTTTGAAAGCCAGAACATTGCGTTCATGGTGGGCCTGGCGTTCTCCATCGCAGCCAGTTGTAACTTCCCCGTGTTGCTGCTTTCCATGTACTGGAAAAACCTGACCACGCGCGGTGCAATGATTGGTGGTTGGCTGGGGCTGGTAAGCGCAGTCGGCTTGATGATTCTGGGTCCGACCATTTGGGTGCAGATCCTTCATCATGAAAAAGCCATCTTCCCTTACGAGTATCCGGCGCTGTTCTCCATGATCATTGCGTTTGTGGGGATCTGGTTCTTCTCGATCACTGACAAGTCCAAGTCGGCAGAGAAAGAGCGTGCGTTGTTCTTCCCTCAGTTTGTGCGTTCGCAGACGGGCCTGGGGGCGAGCGGGGCGGTGTCGCACTAAGAAAATAATGTAAGGCTGGGCTACTGAAAAATCCCTCTGTCGAAAGGCAGGGGGATTTTTTGTGCATCACAGAAAGGGGGGGGGGGCAGCGCGTCCGATGTGGCAAACCGGAGCTTGTGGGGGACGGTTAGCGTGATTCGTCAAGCGGCCGGGTGTCCAGGGCTGTGATCGTAGTTGCCTGTCTTGGCAATGATTACAGGGCGCTTAGCGTGATCTTGGTGTGCGGCTTGCGGGCAAAAAAATACGGCCTCTATCAGATAGAGGCCGTATTCGTTGCAGGCAGAGCGCTGTCGTTGGGCAGGCGCTTACTTGCGGTCTTCGAGTTTGGTCAGGTCACGCTGCTCGTAACCGGTGTACAGCTGGCGCGGACGGCCGATTTTGTACGGGCTGGAGAGCATTTCTTTCCAGTGCGAGATCCAGCCTACGGTGCGCGACAGGGCGAAGATCACGGTGAACATGCTGGTTGGAATACCGATCGCCTTGAGGATGATCCCCGAGTAGAAGTCGACGTTCGGGTACAGCGAGCGCTCGATGAAGTACGGGTCGGTCAGGGCGATCTCTTCCAGGCGCATGGCCAGTTCGAGTTGCGGATCGTTCTGGATGCCCAGCTCTTTGAGAACTTCGTCGCAGGTCTTTTTCATGACCGTTGCGCGCGGGTCACGGTTTTTGTAAACGCGGTGACCGAAGCCCATCAGTTTGAACGGATCGTTTTTGTCCTTGGCCTTGGCGATGAACTTGTCGATGTTGGAGACATCGCCAATTTCGTCGAGCATGGTCAGCACGGCTTCGTTGGCGCCGCCGTGGGCAGGGCCCCACAGTGCGGCGATGCCCGCAGCAATACAGGCGAACGGGTTGGCACCCGAGGAGCCTGCCAGGCGTACGGTGGAAGTCGAGGCATTCTGTTCGTGGTCGGCGTGCAGGATAAAGATCTTATCCATGGCCTTGGCCAGTACCGGGCTGATCGGTTTGATCTCGCACGGTGTGTTGAACATCATGTGCAGGAAGTTTTCGGCGTAGCTCAGGTCGTTACGTGGGTACATCATGGGTTGGCCCATGGAGTACTTGTAAACCATTGCGGCCAGGGTCGGCATCTTGGCAACCAGGCGGATCGCGGAAATTTCGCGATGCTGCGGGTTATTGATGTCGAGGGAGTCGTGGTAGAAGGCAGACAGGGCGCCAACTACGCCGCACATGACGGCCATCGGGTGGGCGTCGCGACGGAAGCCGTTGAAGAAGGTCTTTAGCTGTTCGTGAACCATGGTGTGGTTCTTGACGGTGCTGACGAACTGGGCTTTCTGCTCTGCGGTCGGCAGTTCGCCGTTCAGCAGCAGGTAAGCGGTTTCAAGGTAGTCAGAGTGTTCGGCCAGTTGTTCGATCGGGTAGCCGCGGTGCAGCAGGATACCGTTGTCACCATCAATATAGGTGATCTTCGACTCGCAGGACGCGGTCGACATGAAGCCAGGGTCAAATGTGAACCGGCCCGTGGCCGTGAGGCCTCGCACATCGATTACATCGGGACCCACGGTGCCAGTTAAAATGGGCAGCTCGACGGGGGCTGCGCCCTCGATGATCAACTGCGCTTTTTTGTCAGCCATGTGGCCTCCTATTTATGCTTGAAATCATCAGACAGACCCCCCACGCAGGGCCCGCACCACTATAGTGAGATAAATTTGAATGTCAATTTGCCTAAAGTCTTGCTGTACAAGGCTTTCAGGAGCGTTTTTTAACGATTATCCCTGCCGTTTACGCCTTTTGTAGCTGCATTGCAATGCGCTATTAGGGGGAGGTGATTGCGTTGTCATTAGTGACCTAACTGTCTATACTCGGCAGCCGACCGCCAGGGGCTTTTGGGCCCGTTTAGATGGGGGTCGTCACTCCCTGGGTGGTGGGTACCTGACCAGTGCACATCCCAACAAACTTGCCCTGATTGTTAGGGGCTCTTCAGTGTGAAAAAAGCCGTGAATAGCCAACGACCTGTAAACCTAGACCTAAGGACCATCAAACTCCCCATTACCGGCGTTACGTCATTTCTGCACCGTGTATCGGGCATCATTCTCTTTCTCGGCCTGGGCATCATGCTTTATGCATTGAGCAAATCCCTGGGTTCGGAAGAAGGTTTTGCCGAGGTGAAGGCATGCTTGACCAGTCCGCTGGCCAAATTCGTTGCGTGGGGCCTGCTATCTGCCTTGCTGTACCACCTGGTGGCAGGTATTCGCCATTTGATCATGGACATGGGCATCGGTGAGACGCTGGAAGGCGGCAAACTGGGCTCGAAAATCGTAATCGTCATTTCCGTGGTGATGATCGTTCTGGCGGGAGTTTGGATATGGTAACCAGCGTTACGAACCTGTCGCGTTCGGGCCTCTATGACTGGATGGCACAGCGTGTGTCTGCGGTCGTTCTAGCGGCTTATTTCATCTTCCTGATCGGGTACCTCGTTGCGAACCCAGGCATTGGCTACGCCCAATGGCATGAGCTGTTCGCAAGCAACTGGATGCGTATCTTCAGCCTGCTGGCCCTTGTTGCACTCGGCGCTCACGCCTGGGTCGGCATGTGGACCATCGCGACTGACTACCTCACGCCAATGGCGCTGGGCAAGTCCGCGACAGCAGTACGTTTCCTCTTCCAGGCAGTATGCGGCGTTGCAATGTTCGCTTACTTCGTCTGGGGTGTGCAGATTCTTTGGGGTATCTGAGTCATGGCTAACACAGTTAATACACTTTCGTTCGACGCCATTATTGTAGGCGGCGGCGGTGCTGGCATGCGTGCTGCTCTGCAGCTGGCACAAGGCGGTCACAAGACTGCTGTAATTACCAAAGTCTTCCCGACCCGTTCACATACCGTATCGGCTCAGGGTGGCATCACTTGCGCCATCGCGTCTGCAGACCCGAACGATGACTGGCGCTGGCACATGTACGATACCGTCAAGGGCTCCGACTACATCGGTGACCAGGACGCTATCGAATACATGTGTTCCGTAGGTCCGGAAGCCGTGTTTGAACTTGAGCACATGGGCTTGCCGTTCTCCCGTACCGAGCAGGGCCGTATTTACCAGCGTCCTTTCGGCGGTCAGTCGAAGGATTTCGGCAAGGGCGGCCAGGCGGCACGTACTTGCGCTGCGGCGGACCGTACCGGCCACGCACTGTTGCACACCCTGTACCAGGCCAACCTCAAGGCTGGCACTGTATTCCTGAACGAATACTACGGTGTGGATCTGGTGAAAAACGAAGACGGCGCCTTTGTTGGCATGATCGTCATCTGCATTGAAACCGGTGAAACCTCTTACGTTCGCGCTAATGCGACCGTACTGGCGACTGGCGGTGCGGGCCGTATTTACTCCTCGACCACCAACGCACTGATCAACACCGGTGACGGTATTGGCATGGCACTGCGCGCAGGCGTTCCGGTGCAGGACATCGAAATGTGGCAGTTCCACCCAACCGGCATCGCCGGCGCGGGTGTACTGGTTACAGAAGGTTGCCGTGGTGAAGGTGGTTACCTGATCAACAAGCACGGCGAGCGTTTCATGGAGCGTTATGCTCCGAACGCCAAAGACCTTGCTGGCCGTGACGTAGTCGCTCGCTCGATGGTTAAAGAAATCATCGCGGGTAACGGTTGCGGTCCGGATGGCGACCACGTGATGCTGAAACTTGATCACCTCGGTGAAGAAGTTCTGCACAGCCGTCTGCCAGGCATCTGCGAACTGTCCAAAACGTTTGCGCACGTCGACCCGGTTCTGGCGCCAGTTCCAGTCGTTCCTACTTGCCACTACATGATGGGTGGTGTTGCCACCAACATTCATGGTCAGGCAATTACTCAGGACGCTGAAGGCAACGACGCAATCATTCCTGGCCTGTTCGCGGTCGGTGAAGTGGCTTGCGTATCGGTTCACGGCGCCAACCGTCTGGGCGGCAACTCGCTGCTCGACCTGGTGGTGTTCGGTCGTGCTGCTGGCCTGTTCCTTGAGCAGACCCTGAAAGAAGGCGTTGATTACGCTCGCCCACGTCAGGCTGATATCGACGCTGCTCTGGCGCGTCTGGATGGCTTGAACTCGCGCACTGATGGCGAAGACGTGGCAACCCTGCGTAAAGAGCTGCAAAGCTGCATGCAGAACTACTTCGGTGTATTCCGTACCGGTGAATACATGCAGAAGGGTATTGCCCAGCTGCAAGAGCTGCGCAAGCGCATCGCCAACGTGAAAATCAACGATAAGAGCCAGGCGTTCAACACGGCCCGTATCGAAGCACTTGAGCTGCAAAACCTGCTTGAAGTGGCAGAAGCCACTGCAATCGCTGCTGAAACCCGTAAAGAATCGCGCGGTGCTCACGCCCGTGAAGACTACGAAGATCGTGACGACGTTAACTGGCTGTGCCACACCCTGTATTTCCCGGGTGAGAAGCGCGTAGCCAAGCGTGCGGTGAATTTCTCGCCGAAAACCGTTCCGACCTTCCAGCCAATGGTTCGTACTTACTAAGGGTGGCCGATATGTTGAAAGTCAGTGTTTATCGCTACAACCCGGATCAGGACGCTGCACCGTTCATGCAAGAGTTCCAGGTCAATACCAATGGTAAAGACTTGATGGTGCTGGACGTTCTGGCCCTGATCAAAGAGCAGGACGAAGGTTTCTCCTATCGTCGCTCTTGCCGCGAGGGCGTTTGTGGCTCGGACGGCATGAACATCAACGGCAAAAACGGTCTGGCGTGCGTAACGCCACTGTCCGCTGTCGTAAAAGGTAACAAGTTGGTGATCCGTCCTCTGCCAGGTTTGCCGGTTATCCGTGACCTGGTCGTCGACATGAGCATCTTCTACAAGCAATACGAGAAGGTGAAGCCATTCCTGCAGAACGATACGCCGGCCCCGGCCATCGAGCGTCTGCAATCGCCAGAAGAGCGTGAAAAGCTCGACGGTCTGTACGAGTGCATCCTGTGTGCTTGCTGCTCGACTTCGTGCCCGTCCTTCTGGTGGAACCCGGACAAGTTCCTGGGCCCTGCTGCACTGCTGCAAGCCTACCGTTTCCTGGCTGACAGCCGTGACACCAAGACCAGCGAGCGTCTGGCTTCACTGGATGACCCGTTCAGCGTATTCCGCTGCCGCGGGATCATGAACTGCGTAAACGTGTGCCCTAAAGGTCTGAACCCGACTAAGGCCATCGGCCACGTGCGTAGCATGCTGCTGCAAAGCGGCGTCTGATACACCGCTATACCGTAGATCGCTGTAACCGAAGATGCTACGGCGCAGGCTTCAACCGGCGCCGTAGTTTTAACCTGAGCAGCAGCTCACAAAGTTGCGGCTCTTATTTTGAAGAAATGAGACCAGCAGGGGCATCCGGGCTGGTACCCGGACTATCAGCGTGATCCTAAGTGGCTTGTTTTAGTCGCTGTATTCGGACTTTCTCAAGCATGCTCTGGTGTTCTCGTCGATGGTGTCCCCTAACCGAGGGTGACCAAGCATGCAAGAAAGCGTGATGCAGCGCATGTGGAACAGCGGCTATCTTTCAGGTGGTAACGCTGCCTATGTGGAAGAGCTCTACGAGCTCTACCTGCACGACCCTAACGCTGTGCCAGAAGAATGGCGCACCAAATTTCAGACGTTGCCGACTGACGGCAACTCTGCCAACGATGTTTCGCACTCCACAATCCGCGATCATTTCGTACTGCTGGCAAAGAACCAGCGCCGCGCCCAACCGGTTTCCGCCGGGAGCGTGAGCAGTGAGCACGAGAAGAAGCAGGTTGAAGTGCTGCGATTGATCCAGGCCTATCGGATGCGCGGCCACCAGGCAGCCCAGCTTGATCCGCTGGGGCTGTGGCAGCGTCCTGCACCTGCAGACCTGTCGATCAATCATTACGGCTTGACCAATGCCGATCTTGATACGACCTTCCGTGCCGGCGACCTGTACATCGGCAAAGAGGAAGCGAGCCTACGCGAAATTCTCGAAGCGTTGCAGCAGACATATTGCCGCACCATTGGCGCAGAGTTCACGCACATCGTCGATTCCGAGCAGCGCCACTGGTTTGAACAGCGCCTCGAAAGCGTGCGCGGCCGCCCAACGTATTCGGCTGAAGTCAAAAGCCATCTGCTTGAGCGCGTCACGGCTGCCGAAGGTCTGGAAAAATACCTGGGGACCAAATACCCGGGCACCAAGCGTTTCGGTCTGGAAGGCGGCGAGAGCCTGATTCCATTGCTAGACGAGCTGATCCAGCGTTCGGGCAACTACGGCACCAAGGAAATCGTCATCGGCATGGCCCACCGTGGTCGTCTGAACGTCCTGGTGAACACCTTCGGTAAAAACCCGCGCGAGTTGTTCGACGAGTTCGAAGGCAAGAAAAAGATCGAGCTGGGTTCCGGTGACGTTAAATACCACCAGGGCTTCTCCTCCAACGTCATGACCTCCGGTGGCGAAGTTCACCTGGCAATGGCGTTTAACCCGTCCCACCTGGAAATCGTTTCTCCGGTGGTTGAAGGGTCTGTACGTGCACGCCAGGATCGTCGTAACGACAAGGCGGGCGACAAGGTTCTGCCGATTTCCATCCACGGTGATGCTGCATTCGCAGGTCAGGGCGTGGTCATGGAAACCTTCCAGATGTCGCAAACACGCGGCTTCAAGACCGGCGGCACCGTACACCTGGTGATTAACAACCAGGTGGGCTTCACCATCAGCAACCCGCTGGACTCGCGTTCGACCGAGTACTGCACCGACGTTGCGAAAATGATCCAGGCGCCGATTCTCCATGTGAATGGTGATGACCCTGAAGCCGTCATGTTCGTGACTCAACTGGCCATCGACTACCGCATGCAGTTCAAGCGTGACGTCGTGATCGACCTGTTCTGCTACCGCCGTCGCGGTCACAACGAGGCCGACGAGCCAAACGGCACCCAGCCGCTGATGTATCAGCAGATCGCCAAACAGCGCACCACGCGTGAACTGTATGCCGATCGTCTGACTCAGGAAGGTGTGGTTGACGCAGATCGCGTTCAGGCCAAGATCGACGAATACCGCAACGCGCTGGACAACGGTCTGCATGTTGTGAAGAGTCTGGTCAAAGAGCCAAACAAAGAGCTGTTCGTAGACTGGCGTCCGTACCTGGGCCATGCCTGGACAGCGCGCCATGACACGCGTTTTGATCTGAAAACCCTGCAAGAACTGTCGGCCAAGCTGCTGGAAATCCCAGAAGGCTTCGTCATGCAGCGCCAGGTGTCGAAGATCTACGAAGACCGTCAAAAAATGCAAGCCGGCGGCCTGCCGATCAACTGGGGTTATGCCGAAACCATGGCATACGCGACCCTGGCGTTCGAAGGTCACCCGATCCGCATGACGGGTCAGGACATCGGTCGCGGTACGTTCTCGCACCGTCACGCCGTGTTGCACAACCAGAAAGACGCCAGCACCTACATTCCGCTGCAGCACCTGTACGAAGGTCAGCCTCGCTTTGATCTGTACGACTCGTTGCTGTCGGAAGAAGCGGTATTGGCGTTTGAATACGGTTACTCGACCACCACGCCAAACGCGCTGGTGATCTGGGAAGCCCAGTTCGGCGACTTCGCCAACGGTGCGCAGGTCGTTATCGACCAGTTCATCACCAGCGGCGAGCACAAGTGGGGTCGCCTGTGCGGTCTGACTATGTTGCTGCCACACGGTTATGAAGGTCAGGGCCCTGAGCACTCCTCGGCACGTCTTGAGCGTTACCTGCAGCTGTGCGCCGAACACAACATTCAGGTATGCGTACCGACCACGCCGGCACAGATCTACCATCTGCTGCGCCGTCAGGTTATCCGTCCGCTGCGCAAGCCGCTGGTGGTTCTGACGCCGAAGTCGTTGCTACGCCACAAGCTGGCCGTCTCGACCCTGGAAGATCTGGCAGAAGGTTCGTTCCAGACCGTTATCCCGGAAATCGACGCGCAGGATCCCGCGAAAGTCGAGCGCATCGTGCTGTGTAGCGGCAAGGTCTACTATGACCTGTTGGAAAAACGCCGTGCCGAAGGTCGTGAAGACATCGCCATCGTGCGTCTTGAGCAGCTGTATCCGTTCCCTGAGGACGACTTGATTGAAGTCCTGGCTCCGTACAAAAACCTGAAACACATAGTGTGGTGTCAGGAAGAGCCGATGAACCAGGGTGCCTGGTACTGCAGCCAGCATCACATGCGCCGCATCATTGGCGGTCACGACAAGTCGCTCGTACTTGAGTACGCGGGCCGTGACGCTTCTGCTGCACCTGCTTGTGGTTATGCATCGATGCACGCCGAGCAACAGGCCAAACTGTTGCAAGATGCGTTTACTGTTTAACGCCTTCGCGCACTGAACCGAATTAAAGGAACCACGAACATGGCTATCGAGATTAAAGCCCCAACTTTTCCGGAATCGGTTGCCGACGGCACCGTTGCCACCTGGCACAAGCAACCGGGCGACGCTGTAAAGCGTGACGACCTGATCGTTGACATCGAGACCGACAAAGTTGTGCTGGAAGTACTGGCCACTGCTGATGGCGTACTGGGCGCAATCGTTAAGAACGAAGGCGACACCGTTCTGTCCGACGAAGTACTGGGCTCCATCGTTGAAGGCGGCGCTGCTGCTCCTGCTGCACCGGCTGCCGCTGCTCCTGCCGCTCAAGCCGCTGCACCTGCTGCCGATGGCGAAGATGACCCGATCGCTGCACCGGCGGCTCGTAAAATCGCTGAAGAAAACGGCATCAACATTGCTTCCGTTGCCGGTACTGGCAAAGGTGGTCGTGTGACCAAGGAAGACGTTGTTGCTGCTGTAGCGGCCAAAAAAGCTGCTCCTGCTGCCGCACCTGCCAAAGCCGCTGCACCGGCTGCAACTGCACCGGTATTCGCTGCTGGCGACCGTGTTGAAAAACGCGTTCCAATGACCCGCGTTCGTGCCACTGTGGCCAAGCGTCTGGTTGAAGCGCAGTCCAACATGGCGATGCTGACCACCTTCAACGAAGTGGACATGACTGAAATCATGGCACTGCGTTCGAAGTACAAGGACCTGTTCGAGAAGTCCCACAACGGCGTGCGTCTGGGCTTCATGTCGTTCTTCGTGAAGGCCGCCACTGAGGCGCTGAAACGCTTCCCGGCTGTCAACGCATCTATCGACGGTTCCGACATCGTTTACCACGGCTACGCAGACATCGGCGTTGCCGTCTCCAGCGACCGCGGCCTGGTGGTTCCTGTTCTGCGTAATGCAGAGCTGATGAGCCTGGCTGAAATCGAAGGCGGCATCGCTGCCTACGGCAAGAAAGCCCGTGACGGCAAGCTGTCGATTGATGAAATGACCGGCGGCACGTTCACGATCACAAACGGTGGTACGTTCGGTTCGATGATGTCGACCCCGATCGTTAACCCGCCGCAAGCTGCGATCCTGGGCATGCACAACATCCTTCAGCGTCCTATGGCCGTCAACGGTCAGGTGGTCATCCGTCCGATGATGTACCTGGCTCTGTCTTACGATCACCGCTTGATCGACGGCAAAGAAGCTGTAAGTTTCCTGGTAGCAATCAAAAACCTGCTGGAAGATCCGGCGCGTCTGCTGCTGGATATCTGATAGAAGCAGCCATGAGCTGCAAGTCTGAAGCCTTGTGTCGTTCGCGGCCTGGCTTTGGCTTGCAGCTCGCGGCTTGAAGCTTGTCGCTAAAAGAGGATTCTTTTACATGTCTCAGAAATTTGACGTTGTAGTGATTGGTGCGGGCCCTGGTGGCTACGTTGCAGCCATCAAGGCCGCTCAACTGGGCCTTTCGACTGCTTGCATCGAAAAATACACCGACAAGGAAGGCAAACTGGCGCTGGGCGGTACGTGCCTGAACGTTGGCTGCATTCCATCCAAGGCGCTGCTGGACAGCTCCTGGAAGTACCACGAAGCCAAGGATGCGTTCGCCATCCACGGTATCAGCACCGGTGAAGTGAAGATGGACGTGCCGGCGATGGTAGGCCGCAAGGCCAACATCGTTAAAGGTCTGACTTCCGGTGTTGCGACCCTGTTCAAGGCAAATGGCGTGACGTCCTTGCAAGGTCACGGCAAATTGCTGGCCGGCAAGAAAGTTGAACTGACCAAGCCTGACGGCAGCGTCGAAATCATCGAAGCTGAGAACGTGATTCTGGCTTCGGGTTCGCGTCCGATCGACATTCCACCGGCTCCAGTGGACAACAACGTAATCGTTGATTCGACTGGCGCCCTGGAATTCCAGTCCGTACCCAAGCGTCTTGGCGTAATCGGCGCTGGCGTAATCGGCCTGGAACTGGGTTCGGTATGGTCGCGTCTGGGGGCTCAGGTCACTGTTTTGGAAGCCCTGGATACGTTCCTGATGGCGGCGGATGCTGCTGTGTCCAAGGAAGCCTACAAAACCCTGACCAAACAAGGTCTGGACATCAAGCTGGGCGCCCGCGTAACCGGTTCCAAGGTGAACGGCGAAGAAGTCGTTGTGACCTACACCGACGCCAACGGCGAACAGACCATTACCTTCGACAAGCTGATCGTAGCGGTAGGCCGCCGTCCGGTGACCACCGAGCTGCTGGCAGCCGACAGCGGCGTGACCATTGACGAACGCGGTTTCGTGTTTGTTGACGATCATTGCGCCACCAGCGTACCGGGCGTCTACGCCATTGGTGACGTGGTGCGCGGCATGATGCTGGCTCACAAGGCTTCCGAAGAAGGCATCATGGTTGTCGAGCGCATCAAAGGTCACAAGACCGAGATGAACTACGACCTGATTCCATCGGTTATTTACACGCACCCGGAGATCGCGTGGGTCGGTAAAACCGAACAGGCCTTGAAAGCTGAAGGCGTTGAAGTTAACGTCGGCACCTTCCCGTTCGCAGCCAGTGGCCGTGCCATGGCAGCAAACGACACCGGTGGCTTTGTAAAAGTCATTGCTGATGCCAAAACTGACCGCGTACTGGGCGTCCACGTGATTGGCCCGAGCGCTGCAGAGCTGGTACAGCAGGGCGCTATCGGTATGGAGTTCGGCACCAGTGCCGAGGACTTGGGCATGATGGTTTTCTCCCATCCAACCTTGTCCGAAGCGTTGCACGAAGCAGCGCTGGCAGTGAATGGCGGCGCCATCCACATTGCCAACCGTAAGAAACGTTAAGACCAGACAATAAGAAACCACGGCGGTTTGCCCGTCGTGAGCCTTGCTCGCAAGCCTCACCGCGGAACTTCCGCCGGACGCAGTCTTGTCCCGTTTCAATCAGGCCCGACTCCGCCCACGCGGGTGTCGGGTTTGTCGAAACAGTGCAAGCAGCAGTCACAGGTGGTGCGGCACTAATAAAAGTGCAGCGCCGAATGCGCAGTACCTAACGAAGACGGTAAAAAGCATGAATCTTCACGAGTATCAGGGTAAGCAGCTGTTCGCTGAATACGGCCTGCCAGTATCCAAGGGTTATGCAGTAGATACCCCGGAAGCGGCCGCAGAAGCATGCGACAAAATCGGCGGAACCGAATGGGTTGTAAAAGCCCAGGTTCACGCAGGTGGTCGCGGTAAAGCGGGCGGTGTAAAGCTGGTTCGCAGCAAAGAAGACGCTAAAGCATTCGCACAACAGTGGTTGGGCAAGCGTCTGGTGACCTACCAGACTGACGCCAATGGTCAGCCGGTCACCAAGATCCTGGTTGAATCGTGCACTGATATCGCTAAAGAGCTGTACCTGGGCGCTGTCGTTGACCGTTCGAGCCGCCGTATCGTGTTCATGGCTTCCACCGAAGGTGGCGTGGACATCGAGAAAATCGCTCACGATACGCCTGAAAAAATTCTTAAAGCCACGATCGATCCACTGGTTGGCGCTCAGCCATTCCAGGGTCGTGAGCTGGCTTTCCAGCTGGGTCTGGAAGGCAAGCAGGTTTCCCAGTTCGCCAAGATCTTCGTTGGTTTGGCCAAACTGTTCCAGGACCACGATCTGGCCCTGCTGGAAGTGAACCCGCTGGTCATCAAGACTGACGGCGATCTGCACTGCCTCGATGCGAAAATCAACATCGACGCTAACGCCATGTACCGCCAGCCTAAGCTGAAGACTTTCCACGATCCGTCCCAGGACGATCCGCGCGAAGCGCACGCTGCCCAGTTCGAACTGAACTACGTAGCGCTGGAAGGTAACATCGGCTGCATGGTTAACGGTGCCGGCCTGGCCATGGGCACCATGGACATCGTCAACCTGCATGGCGGCAAGCCAGCCAACTTCCTCGACGTTGGCGGCGGTGCTACCAAAGAACGCGTAACTGAAGCGTTCAAGATCATTCTGTCCGACAGCAATGTTGCAGCAGTACTGGTCAACATCTTCGGCGGCATCGTTCGTTGCGACATGATTGCCGAAGGCATCATCGGTGCAGTGAAAGAAGTCGGCGTTAAAATCCCGGTGGTTGTGCGCCTTGAAGGCAACAACGCTGAACTGGGCGCTAAAGTACTGGCAGAAAGCGGCTTGAACATCATCGCTGCTACCAGCTTGACCGACGCTGCTCAACAAGTTGTCAAAGCTGCGGAGGGCAAGTAATGAGCGTCCTGATCAATAAAGACACCAAGGTTATCTGCCAGGGCATCACCGGTTCGCAGGGTAGCTTCCACACCCAGCAAGCCATTGAGTACGGCACCAAAATGGTCGGTGGCGTTACGCCGGGCAAAGGCGGTACCACTCACCTGGACCTGCCTGTTTTCAACACCGTAAAAGAAGCTGTTGCGGCTACGGGTGCAACTGCCAGCGTTATTTACGTACCGGCTCCGTTTTGCAAGGACTCTATCCTTGAAGCAGCGTTCGGTGGCATCAAACTGATCGTGTGCATCACTGAAGGCATTCCTACCCTGGACATGCTGGACGCTAAAGTTAAGTGCGACGAGCTGGGCGTGACCCTGATCGGCCCTAACTGCCCAGGCGTGATCACGCCGGGCGAATGCAAGATCGGCATCATGCCAGGTCACATCCACTTGCCAGGCAAAGTAGGCATCGTGTCGCGTTCCGGCACCCTGACTTACGAAGCTGTCAAGCAGACTACTGACGCCGGTTTCGGTCAGTCGACTTGCGTGGGCATCGGTGGTGACCCGATTCCTGGTTCCAACTTCATCGACATTCTGAAGCTGTTCCAGGAAGACCCGAAGACCGAAGCGATCGTTATGATCGGTGAGATCGGCGGTTCGGCTGAAGAAGAAGCGGCTGCTTACATCAAGGCAAACGTGACCAAGCCGGTTGTTTCCTACATCGCTGGTGTGACTGCCCCTGCAGGCAAGCGCATGGGCCATGCTGGCGCAATCATCTCTGGCGGTAAGGGCACTGCAGACGAGAAGTTTGCTGCTCTGGAAGACGCAGGCGTTAAAACCGTGCGTTCGCTGGCAGACATCGGCAAGGCGTTGTCCGAGCTGACTGGCTGGGCAATCAAATAAGCCATTGGCTTAGCTGACTGTTACACCAGGCAAAGGCCACCTTCGGGTGGCCTTTGTGCGTTCAGGCTCCGGTGCATTGAAAAGCGCTATGGCAGAGCTGATATCACATAGGCAAGCCGGGATCGACGCCGTTCCGGAATGCTTGAGGTTCTAGTGCGCCGTCATGTTTCTGCGCGCCCAGCCGAAGACCCGCGATAGCGTTTTAACGACCCTTACGACCTGTGATGCTCTCTCGCGCTACTCTTCAATGGCTCCAAAGCTTGCACACCCTGTTGGCAGGTTTGCCAGCAGATTAGTGATTGAAAGCGTAGGTTGTTATGACTCGTCTTGTAGGAAAAGCACACCAAGGCGAATTTCGATGTCATCAAAGCGACAACTGCGTGCGTTCATCGGACAGAGCGCCCTGCAACAGTGCGTTGCAGGAAAAAAATGGGTAATCTGACAGCCAATTCTGCGTTCGCATCCCACAAGGAAGCCACGCGCTAGACGGGTTGGACTTATACAGTTCGACAGCATTTCCCACATCCGCACGGGAAATTCCCCCTCTAAATTCCGATTCAGTAGTGTGGTATTTCCGTAATGAAAGTATTGAAAGGCCAGGACATCCTGGCGCTTGGGTTTATGACGTTTGCCCTGTTCGTTGGGGCTGGCAATATCATTTTCCCGCCGATCGTTGGCCTGCAAGCCGGACCTAATGTCTGGATTGCTGCATTGGGCTTTCTGACCACGGCTGTAGGCTTGCCGGTCATCACCGTTGTGGCGCTGGCGAAAGTCGGCGGCGGTATGGATGCGCTGAGTAGCCCGATCGGTAAAATCGCTGGCGGCTTGCTGGCTGCGGTTGCGTACCTGGCGGTAGGTCCGCTGTTCGCGACCCCGCGTACGGCCACCGTGTCGTTTGAGGTCGGCCTCGCGCCTTTGACCGGTGAAAGCCCGCTGGCGCTGTTCCTCTACAGCTCGGTGTACTTCCTTATCGTGTTCTTCGTTTCACTGTACCCGGGCCGCCTTTTGGACACCGTAGGGCGTTTTCTGGCGCCGCTGAAAATCATCGCGCTGGCGATCCTCGGCATTGCTGCGTTTGCGTTACCGGCTGGCGACATTGGCGTGGCAACCCCGGAATACGTTGCCGCGCCATTCTCCCAAGGGTTCATCAATGGTTATCTGACCATGGACACGCTGGGTGCATTGGTATTCGGCATTGTCATTGTTAATGCCATCCGCTCCCGTGGTGTGGAGTCACCGAAGTTGATCACCCGGTATGCAATCATTGCCGGTTTGATCGCAGGTGTGGGCCTGGCGCTGGTGTATGTCAGCCTGTTCCGTCTCGGTTCGGGCAGCCATGAAGTGGCTGCGGGTGCCACCAACGGCGCTGCGGTACTGCACGCTTACGTACAACACACCTTTGGTTCGTTGGGCAGCGGTTTTCTGGCGGTATTGATTGCACTGGCCTGCCTCGTAACTGCGGTCGGTCTGACCTGCGCCTGTGCTGAATACTTCAGTACTGTTCTGCCACTGTCCTACAAGGCTCTGGTGTTGATACTGGCAGTCTTCTCGCTGGCGGTGTCCAACCTGGGCCTGACTCAGTTGATCGCGTTCTCCATTCCATTGCTGACAGCGATTTACCCGCCGTGCATCGTGCTGGTGGCGCTGAGTTTCTGCAAAGGCTTGTGGCACGCTCAAGCACGAATCGTGGGCCCGGTGATGCTGGTGTCCTTCATCTTCGGTTCCATCGATGCCCTTAAAGGGGCTGGCATGGCGGGCTGGATTCCTGATCGACTGGTTAACATGCCTTTCAGTGAGCAAGGGCTGGCGTGGCTGGTGCCTTCTCTGGTGGTTCTGTTGGGTGCGGTGATTTGCGACCGCATGCTGGGCAAGCGTCAAGAAGCGCTGGCGTAATCATTCAGCCCGCCACAAGCGGGCAATGACGACATGAAAATGCCCTGTATCAATTTGATACAGGGCATTTTTTATGGGCGTGTCTTTTTGCTGGCTAAAGCGTCGAACGCACGTGCATAACTCTTACCCTCACGTGCGCTTCGGGAAAACCCATGTCGTTCATTCAGTCAAATTGGACTCATCTTTTAGCCGCACTCTGGTTTGTCGTGTGCTGGGGTGGCTACACACGCTATGCCACCTGGAAAGCGCGTGACACGGCCTGTCTTGCCAGCGTCTTGCACTTGTATCGAAAGGACTGGATGCGCCGCATGCTATTGCGCGACAACCGCATTGCCGACGCGAGTGTGATTGGCAATCTGGAACGCAATGCATCCTTTTTTGCCTCCAGCACCCTGATTATTCTCGCGGGTATTCTGACTGTGCTGGGCGCATCGGAGCGGGCGGTGTCGCTGTTGGCGGATATCCCCATGGTGCAACAAGCGTCGCAGGGCATGTCTGAAATCAAGTTGTTGTGCCTGGCACTGGTATTCGTTTATGCCTTCTTTACCTTCAGCTGGTGCATGCGCCAATACAACTTTGCCGCCATCCTCATTGGATCGGCGCCCATGATTGGCGAGCGCGATGTTGCGGAACAAGAGCGCAAGGCATTTGCATTGCGCGCGGCCAAAGTGATTTCGATGGCAGCCAACCAGTTCAACTTTGGCCTGCGTTCGTATTACTTCGGCATGACCATGCTGGCGTGGTTTGTCAGCCCGTGGTTGTTTATGCTGATGAGCGCGGGTGTCGTCGTGGTTTTATACCGACGCGAGTTTCATTCTGACGTGTTGAGTGTCATGGTCTACACCCCGACTGAGGCGCCGTTGCCTGAGTCAAACAAGGACGCAACCCCATGAGTATTCCTTTCTGGTGTGTTTTTATTAGCGCACTGTTGATCTTTATTGCACGCGTGCCCGTGGCCAAAGCCATGAAAGAGCAGGGCGGCTATGACAATCAATTACCGCGTGAACAACAGGCGCGTTTGACAGGCCTGGGCGCGCGAGCACTGGCGGGGCATCAGAACAGTTTTGAAGCCTTCATGCTGTTCTCGGCGGCTGTATTGATGGCGCACACCACCCAAACACAGGGTTTGCTAATTGACACATTGGCCATTGTGTTTGTGTGCGCACGCATTGTGTTTTTGCTGTGTTACTGGGCTGATAGGGCGTTGCAACGCTCTCTGGCGTGGGTGGTCGGGATGCTTTGCACACTCTTGTTAATGTTGAGTCCTGCATTCAAAAGTTTGTTGGTCTGACTCGGCAAATCGCAGACAAAGTAAAGCCCGCATTGAGCGGGCTTTCTTTTGCAGCCAAGTAAATGAATTACTTGGTAGCAGGAGCAGCTTCTGTAGCAGCAGGTGCAACTGGAGCAGCCGGAGCGGCTTCTTCAGCAGCGGCTTTGTTCGACTCAGCCTGATCTTTAGCGGCTTCGGCGTTCTCTTTTGCAGCTTCGTTTACTTTGTCTTGTGCTTCATTCATTTTTTCTTGAGCTTGCTCGGAGTGTTGAGCAGCGTCTTGTGCTTTATCTTCGGATTTTTTGTCGCAAGCAGCGAGACCGAGGGAAGCAGCCAACATCAAGGCAACAGCGAAAGTCTTACGCATGGGGTGTTTCTCCTTATTGAGTATATCTACCGGCCGTTTGAGCACAGGCCGATAGCTTAAGTTCCTTGGGTGTGCAGATATATAAATGCACGCCGCGCGCGAATTCTACGCAGTCACCGACTGACAAGCCAAGCAGATTAGTCATGGCACGGTAATATCGTCGTAATGCCCTGTTTAGAGGCCCTTAACCGGGTGCGTTAACCCGCAATGACGAGGGGGCTGGGGTAGATTCAAAACACAGGCCTTGAAATTTCAGTACCAGCCCCAACTTTCATGACATCCCGCCGCCAACCCTCTAGGGCGTGGCTCATGCCATCAAATTGGAGTTTTATAACAATGAGCGTGGAAACTCAAAAGGAAACCCGGGGCTTCCAGACCGAGGTCAAGCAACTGTTGCACCTCATGATCCATTCGCTGTATTCCAACAAGGAAATCTTCCTTCGCGAATTGATCTCGAACGCCTCTGACGCTGTCGACAAATTACGTTTTGAAGCGCTGTCCAAGCCAGAACTTCTGGAAGGCGGCGACGAACTTAAAATCCGTGTGAGCTTCGACAAGGACGCCAAGACCGTCACCCTTGAAGACAACGGCATCGGTATGAACCGTGACGACGTGATTACCCACTTGGGCACGATTGCCAAGTCCGGCACCGCCGATTTCATGAAAAACCTCTCGGGCGATCAAAAGAAAGATTCGCACTTGATCGGTCAGTTCGGTGTGGGCTTCTACTCCGCCTTTATCGTTGCAGACAAAGTAGACGTGTTCAGCCGTCGTGCCGGTACCCCTGCCAGCGAAGGCGTGCACTGGTCGTCCAAGGGCGAAGGCGAGTTCGAAGTTGCTACTGTCGAGAAGCCTGAGCGTGGTACCAAAATTGTGCTGCACCTCAAGTCCGGTGAAGAAGAGTTCGCTGATGGCTGGCGTCTGCGCAACATCATTAAAAAATACTCCGACCACATCGCCTTGCCCATCGAACTGCCTAAAGAGCAGGCTGGCGCAGAAGGCGAAGAAGCACCTGCGCTGGAATGGGAAACCGTTAACCGCGCCAGCGCCTTGTGGACTCGACCTCGCGCTGAAGTCAAGGACGAGGAATATCAGGAGTTCTACAAGCACATCGCCCACGACTTCGAAAACCCGTTGGCCTGGAGCCATAACAAGGTCGAAGGCAAGCTGGAATACAGTTCGTTGCTCTATGTGCCGGCCCGCGCTCCGTTTGATCTCTACCAACGTGAAGCGCCTAAAGGCCTGAAGCTGTACGTACAGCGCGTATTCGTCATGGATCAGGCTGAGTCCTTCCTGCCGCTGTATCTGCGTTTTATCAAAGGCGTGGTCGACTCCAACGACCTGTCGTTGAATGTGTCGCGTGAAATCCTGCAAAAAGACCCGATCATCGATTCCATGAAGTCGGCGCTGACCAAGCGTGTCCTGGACATGCTGGAAAAACTGGCGAAAAACGAGCCTGAGAAATACCAGGGCTTCTGGAAAAACTTCGGTCAGGTGATGAAAGAAGGTCCGGCTGAAGATTTCGCCAACAAAGAAAAAATCGCCGGGCTGCTGCGCTTCGCTTCAACCCACGAGGAAGGCGGCGAGCAAACGGTTTCACTGGCGAACTACCTTGAGCGTGCCAAGGAAGGTCAGGACAAGATCTACTACCTGACCGGTGAAACCTATGCTCAGGTTAAAAACAGCCCGCACCTGGAAGTCTTCCGCAAGAAAGGCATCGAAGTGCTGCTGTTGACCGACCGTATTGATGAGTGGCTGATGAGCTACCTCAGCGAATTTGACGGCAAAACCTTTGTTGACGTGGCGCGTGGCGACCTTGATCTGGGCAATCTGGACTCCGAAGAGGACAAGAAAGCCGCAGAAGAAGTGGCCAAGGCTAAAGAAGGTCTGGTTGAGCGCATCAAGACGGCATTGGGCGACAGCGTCAGTGAAGTGCGTGTTTCGCACCGTCTGACCGATTCACCGGCCATTTTGGCGATTGGCGAGCAGGACCTTGGCTTGCAGATGCGCCAGATTCTGGAAGCCAGCGGACAGAAAGTTCCGGATTCGAAGCCTATCTTCGAATTCAACCCGGCTCATCCGCTGATCGAGAAACTGGATGCGGAGCAAAGTGAAGAGCGTTTTGGCGACTTGTCGCACATACTCTTCGATCAAGCAGCACTGGCGGCTGGCGACAGCTTGAAAGATCCGGCGGCCTATGTCCGTCGTCTGAATAAGTTGTTAGTTGAGTTGTCCGTGTAAGACGTCTATAAAAAACCCGCTTCGGCGGGTTTTTTTTGTTTTGAACTCAGAGGTTTTCAATGGAATCTATAACGCTCCAGTCGGTGATCTATCAAATCGATGGCCAGCCTTACGAGGGCCGTCTTGCCTATGACTCAAGCCGAGTGGATCCGTTGCCGGGCTTGCTCATGGCGCCCAATTGGATGGGCATTGGCGCAGGGGCTGAAGAGATTGCCAAGTCCGTGGCCGAACAGGGCTATGTGGTATTGATTGCCGACTTGTACGGTCAAGGCATACGTCCTGCTAATGCTGATGAGGCGGGCGCTGCGATGATGCCGCTGAAACACGACCGTGCCTTGCTGCGCAAACGTATGTGGGCCGCTTACGATAACTTGCGCAACACCTCGTTTGCCAAAGTCGACAGCGCCAAATTGGCAACCTTCGGCTTTTGTTTTGGAGGCTGTTGTTCGCTGGAGCTGGCCCGCGGTGGTGCACCGCTCAAAGCCGCCATATCCTTTCACGGCACCCTTGATACGCCTAACCCCATTGATGCGAACAGCATCAAAGGGGCGGTGCTGGCGCTACACGGTGCGTCCGACCCCTTGGTACCCAACGAGCAGCTCCCGGCCTTTGAAAACGAGATGAATGCAGCAGGCGTTGACTGGCAGTTGGTCAGCTACGGTGGCGCCGTGCACTCGTTCACAGATCCACACGCCAACGTTCCGGGCAAGATGATGTATGACGCGAAAACCGCCAAGCGCGCCTTCATCGCCATGCATAACCTGCTGGATGAAGTGTTCAGGGATTGACCACTTGATCCTTGTTACGCCCGTGCGCGTTTACAGCGCAGCCTGTTTGATCGTCTCGCTGATGGTCAGATCCCGCATCAGCAAGGCGTAGCTCAAATCCACTTGATCGGGGATTGGCAGGTACACCGTGTGGCCATCCCCGGGCGCAACCTCAATTGGCAAGTTGGCAGTGTTGAGTAATTGATAAAGATCGAAGTGGTAGTTTCCGCGCGGGGTCATCAGTTCCAGATGATCGCCCACGGAAAACCGGTTTTTGACCTTGACCTCGGCCATGCCGTTGCGCCGTTCCCCGGTCAGCTCGCCCACAAACTGCTGACGCTGGGACAGTGAGCTGCCATGCAGGTAGTTCTGGTATTCGTCATGCACATGGCGGCGCAGGAAGCCTTCGGTGTATCCGCGTTGCGCCAGAGACTCCAGATCCGTCATCAGGCTGCGATCAAACTCACGCCCTGCCACGGCGTCATCAATGGCCTTGCGGTACACCTGAGTGGCCCGCGCGCAGTAAAAGTGCGACTTGGTGCGGCCTTCGATTTTCAGCGAGTGCACGCCCATTTGCGTCAACCGGCCCACGTGCTGTACGGCGCGCAGGTCCTTGGAGTTCATGATGTAAGTGCCATGTTCGTCTTCAAACGCCGCCATTGGCTCTTCAGGACGACTGGTTTCATGCAGCAGAAACACCTCGTCAGTCGGCCGGCCTATGCCTAATGTCGGCTCCACAGACGGGTCAACCACGTTCACGATTGTGCCCAGTTCATTCTCGGTGGCGGGTGCAGCGTCATACTTCCAGCGGCAGGCGTTGGTGCAACTGCCCTGATTGGCATCTCGCTTGTTCATGTAGCCGGACAATAGACACCGACCGGAGTAAGCCATGCACAACGCGCCATGCACGAAAATCTCAAGTTCCATGTCAGGCACTTGCCGACGAATCTCTTCGATTTCTTCCAGCGATAATTCGCGCGACAGGATGATTCGGCTAAGCCCTTGCTGACGCCAGAATTCGACGCTGGCCCAATTCACGGTATTGGCCTGCACTGACAGGTGGATTGGCATGTGCGGGAAGTGCTGGCGCACTAGCATGATCAGACCGGGGTCGGACATGATCAACGCATCTGGGCCCATGGCGATCACTGGCGCCAGGTCCTTGAGAAAGGTGCGCAGCTTGGCATTGTGCGGGGCGATGTTGACCACGACGTAAAAACGTTTGCCTTGGGCCTGCGCTTCTTTAATGCCTATAGCCAGGTTGTCGTGGTCGAATTCGTTATTGCGCACCCGCAAGCTGTAGCGCGGTTGGCCTGCGTACACGGCATCGGCGCCATAAGCGAAGGCGTAACGCATGTTCTTCAGGGTGCCGGCAGGGGCGAGGAGTTCGGGCGGTGCAAGGGACATAGTGGAGCCATTCGCAAAGGGCGCGATAGTAATCGGGCTTAAACAGTGGAATGTTGATCTGGATCTATGCTTTATGCAGCAACGATGGCACTTGGCAGACGCTTTGCGGACTAAGCTGGCGCTAACCGACGAATGTGCGCCTTACTGACATGGACGGCCTATGAACGAAACAAGCCTGCAACGCAAAACCCTGCTGTTATTGTTGGCCTTGGTCACAATTGCTTTTATCTGGATCTTGTTACCGTTCTACGGTGCGATTTTCTGGGCAGTCGCTCTGGGGATTCTGTTCGCCCCCTTACAACGCAAATTAGTGCTCAAGTTCAAGGGGCGGCGCAACCTGGCGACATTTGCCACCCTGGGTATCTGTACCGTGATTGCCATTTTGCCGGTCATCATCACCACCGCCTTGCTGGTGCAGGAAGTGGCCATGCTCTACAACGACGTGCAGAGCGGCAAGATCAACGTCGCCAGCTACGTCATGCAGTTCAAAGACATCTTGCCGATGAATGTACAGAATTGGCTGGATCGCTTTGGTCTGGGCAATATCGCCGGTTTGAGTGAGAAAGTGTCCAAAGGCGCTTTGGAAGGCAGTCAGTTCTTTGCCACCCAAGTCTTCAGTTTTGGTCAGAGTACTTTCGAACTGGTGGTGAGTTTTTTCATCATGCTGTACCTGTTGTATTTCTTTATCCGTGATGGCCAGCAGATGGTGCGCACCATTCGCAATGCAGTTCCGCTGGCGGAGCAGCAGAAGCGTTTGCTGCAGCTCAAACTGCGTCGCGTGGTGCGGGCTTCGGTCAAGGGCAACCTGGCGGTTGCGATCACACAGGGCGCTCTGGGCGGACTGATGTTTTGGTTCCTGGGTATCCACAGCTCATTGTTCTGGGCAGTGTTGATGATGTTTCTCTCTCTGCTGCCCGCCGTGGGCGCCGGGATCGTCTGGGCTCCCGTGGCCATTTACTTTCTGGTGACAGGTCAGGTATGGGAGGGGGTGGTACTGGCGCTGTATGGGGTTTTGGTGATCGGCATGGTGGATAACGTGCTGCGCCCGATTCTGGTCGGCAAAGACACCAAAATGCCGGACTTCCTGATTCTGATATCCACGTTGGGCGGTATGGCCATCTTTGGCCTAAATGGCTTTGTGATCGGGCCATTGATCGCTGCCCTTTTTCTCTCCAGCTGGGGGCTGTTCAGCGGGACGCGCCGCAAAGTGCGACTGCCCGCCGACATTCAGCCACGCAACTAGCGCAAGTTGTATGACACCCCGACGTAGGCGCCCATGCCTTCGCCGGGGGTCGAGCGCGCGGCGTCCTTGCCGTTGTCGTCATACCCTGGGGTGACGGTAGCGGCATAGCGCTGGCGTGTCAGGTTGCGCAGGTCTAGCCAGGTTTGCCAGTCTTTCTTGGGTGAGGCATACCCGAATGTTGCTCCCCACAACATGTAGGAAGAGGTGTGATACGAGTTGGCGTAATCCACGGCCATGCGCGAGGCCACTTGCGTATTGACCCCGGCGTAGAATCCTTGTGCATGGTCGTAGCGAAGCTCGGCCTGATAATAGTGACGGGGAATGCCGGGCAACGCGTTACTGCCAAAACGTTCATCATTGCGGTAGTGGAAATCACTGAAGGTGTATGCCTGGCGCAACGAGACGTTGCCAATACCGTCTTTTTCCCACAACAGACTGTTGAGCCCGGCTTCAATCCCTTGGTGGACGGTTGGGCTGGCATTGGATTCGCCGATAATTGGCGCTTGAGTGGCGGTTGCAGCTTGCGTCTCGACACTGAGTAGTTCATGCCGAATGGCCGAGTAATACCAGGCGAGATCCCATTGACCAAACCAGGCATCACCCCGGCCCCCCAACTCAAGAGTGGTGGCTGTTTGATTGTGTAAAGCGACAGGTGTGCTTTGACGACCAGTGGCCGGGCCATTATTGACAGGAAACGTAAAAGGCGAACCCCAGATCATCGACCAGGGATGCGGCGGCTCGACGGAGCGACTCACATTGCCATACACCTGCAACGCGGGATTGAACGCGTAACGCAGGCCGACACGTGGCGCGTAATCCCAATCATGTTGGCTGACCTTGCCGCCGCTGTCCGGGTAGCTCACGTCGCTCTCACGGCGGGTGTAGATCAGGGCCATGCCAGTGGTGAGCCATAGATCGGGCATCAGCTCCAGGTCATTGCCGGCGTGCAGCACCGTGTCCGAACCCTGGTAACTGAAGTCGCGCATCTTTGTGCCCGCAGGATACGCCGCGGTGTTTCCCGCAGGAATTCGCACGTATTCCGATGCCCCGCTATTGGGCAGGTGTTTGGTGCTACGCAAGCCCACGGTTGTCTTGCTTTCCAGCCCGAACACGGTGTCACGGCGTTTGTAGTTCAAAGTGCCGCTGACATCGGTATACGCGGCTTTCAGCCGGTTAGGGCCTTCACGCAGGTCCATTGGGTAGTCGTGGTACACCAGTCCGGTTTCAAGCTGCGAGTCGTCGTCCAGGTACATCGTCGTTTTGTTGGCGAACCAGGTACTTCCCGGTTGAGGACGGCTGTAATCTCCCTTGACATAAGCAGGGTTGGCCGAGCGTGGATGATGCTTGATCTGGTCTTTGGTAACACGGCCTGCCAGTTGGTTATCAGTCTCGCGATAGCGCAAATAAAAACGCGTCTCCAGTTGCGGGTTGAAGCGATAACCGACATTGGCCGCAACGCCTTTGCTGCTACCCCGGGTATGGTCTTGATAACCGTCGGTAGTGGCGTCATTCAGGGAGATGTAGTAATCAAGATCGCCCAGTACTTGCCCTGAGCTGAGCTGACGTTTTTGATAACCGTAGCTGCCTGTTTCATAACGCACCTGCAGCGGGGTCGCGTCGTAGCCGGTGCGGGTGACGTAGTTGATCGAGCCGCCCAAGGCCAGTGCACCGGTGTCAAACCCATTGGCGCCACGCAGGACTTCGGCGCGGCTGAGCCATAACGGTTCAAATAATTCATAAGGGGTGCCACCGGGGCCTGTCAGCGGCAGCCCGTCAAACATCACGTACAGCCCTGAGCCGTGGGCACCCGGCGCGCGATTAAGGCCGGAACCGCGCACTGAAACCTTGGCACCGTCGTTGCCCGATGACTGTGCATAGACGCCAGGCTGGTACGCGAGCACGTCGGTATTGCTGCTCGTCCGGCCGGTTTCAACGGTGTTCAAGTCAATCACATTGCTGGCGCCGGGGACTTCACTCATCCGGGCTCGGGCCATGTCCAGCTCACTGCTTTCTTGACTGCGTACTTGCACCTCTCCCAGCTCAAGTGTCTCTGCGAGGGCGCAAGAAGCACAGGCAAGGGCCAAAGGCAGCAGTGCAAAGCGGATAGAACGCATGAATGACAGGTCCAGGGTTGGGCGGGCGGCGCGCAAGCCTATACAAGGCGAGAATCGCTCGCAACTGCCAAACTGGCCTAATGTGTTAGTCCACAGGCGATTGCAATACATAGCACTCGAACAACTCCAAGTGATCCGGCCGAGCGGCCAAGGAAGAGATGAGCTTCAATCCAGCCGCATGTGCCCAATACCGGATGTTGGGCAGCACCGGGGTATGCCCGAACACGATGGCCATTGCGCCGTGTTTCAAGTGCTTCAACAGCATCATTAGCAAGTGTTGCGCGTGGTCTCTGCTCATCACCTCGGCATTCAGGAAGCGCAGAAATAAAACATCGCATTCGGCTGTGGGCTGAGGCGCTTCTTGTGCAGCACGATGGTGAAACTGCAGATTGGGTAATCGATGATGGGTGCGCGCTTGCTCCACCATGCTTAACGAGCAGTCGGCGCCGATACAACGGGTGTGGGGCAACGCACTGGCCATGGACGCTATGAATGCGCCGGTGGAACATGCCGGGTCGAGCAGTCGGGCGCCGGGCTTGAGTCGACTTTGCAGCAAGGCGGTGCAATGGTCTCGAAAGTGTCGTTCATCCTCATTCAGTGTCTGGGCCAGTTTTTCGCTAAAGCGCCAGTGTTCTTCATGCATGACGTACTCCTGTGCATGGCTATCAAGGACGGGGAAGGGAAAGTACAGCTCGCTGCCCGTCAGGTTGGGCGCTCGCTGAAAGAGCTGTGTCTTTTCTGCTTCGCCTGCCGTGATGAACTGCACAGTGACGCCATGGCTCCCGTAAACAATGCGGGTAAAACGCCCGAGCAACATGGAGGGCCGGATCAGGCTGGACAGGTGCTGTCGGCCGCCGAAGGCCGTTGTCAGCGTTTTGCGGCCTACCCAGAGCGAGTCCTCGATATTGAGCATAAACACGTTGTTCAGCCCGGGACCAAGGGGTTCTGTCCACGACGCGTGTTGATGCACCGTCATGCTGCAGAGCGTGTGTATCTGCTGCTGGACGTGCTGCTCGCGGTGTACGGTCAGGGCATGAGTCATGGCATCACCTGACACACTCATTGAGCGCCTGTCCCCGGGCTTGGGGAATGACAACGTTGCCGGTGCTCACAATATAAAAAAGCTCAAGCCCCGGGATCACGACGTTGGCCAGGGTGGTACCCCTGTCCGTTTGATAGAGGGTGCTGATACCCAGTTCGCGGTTGTGCGCGCGTACATTACGGGCGATGACGTGGATCTGCTCGCCCAGCGTGCCTGGGGCGCCGTGCATTGGCAGCGCGACCAGTTGCTGGCGGGTATGCATCATCAGGTCGTCTATATCCAGGCGCAGGCAGCGCTGCAGGCGAGGAAACGCGGCTAAATGGCGCATTTGCAAGTCGATATGTTGCGCTGTGTCGGCGCGGGTTGCCGCCAAACGGACTTGCACGAGTTCGGTAAGTGCGCGAGCTGCCGCATGGGACGCACTTAATGACGTGCCGCAGCCGAAAAGGGTGATGGGCTGGTTACCGGAGTGGGTGAAAGCCATACAGGTGGTGACGCAAAACTCACTGCTGATGTCGAGCAGAATGACTTCTGCTTGCAACTCTGTCTCAGCTTCCTGCCAAAGGTTGCAGAGAGGGTGGTGTGCCTGCGGGCGTTGGACCCTGCGCAGTGGCCGGTCGTGCCGGTAGTAAAAATGGCTGAGCAGGAAGAGTGAGAGTGCATCGCGCTCCAGGCATTCATTGATGGCGTGCAGAGCTGCTTCCTGGTAGGTGGAGCCAATGGCGATGCCGCTGTTGCTGAAGTAGCGGCGTATACCTGCGTAATCAAATGTGTCGCCTGCCAACGGCCTGCCGGGGTAGTCAGGCAAGCTAAAAGCGATCGGGTAATAGAAGGACGCTGTGTCGAGAGGGCTGTGGTAAAGGCGGCTGGCGATGCTGGCCTGAGTGTGTTGAATGACGCTATCCAGAAGACTGTCGTCGTGAAAGATACCGTCGCGCGTGAATCGATTTGCAGGACGCAGTTCAACCCCGACGTGCATCTCATGATGCTCGCTCAGGTAATGTTCCAAGGCTTCATAGTGGGCTCCAACCAAGGCGCTGTCAGTGTAGCCTTTTCCGGAACCGACCCCCTGATGCCCTGAGTTGGCGTCACTCAGCATCACGCGAGTGTTCACAATGCGCTCTCCGAGTGTACGAACGGAGCAGGCCAGCCCGAGGCAGTTCAGCTCTTGAAGCACTCTTGCATACGCCTCGGGCAAAGAAAGCTCACGTTCGTCAGGAGGAATTAATGTCGTCATGGGAGAGTCCGGTGTAAGGAGGGAAGTCAGAAACGTTCCCTCCTTACGGAGTTAGTCAGCGTGGAGTTCTTCTTTCTCGGCATCGGACAATTCAAGTTGATCGATAAGCTGCTGCTCGGTCTGGGAGTCCAGTGTGTCTGCATCAGGCAGTGCCTGGGTGTTCATAGCCATGTGGTAGCCCATATTGAAAACCTGCTTTAAGTGGATTGAAATTTAATTGAAATATTGAGTTGGCTTAGGCGTCCTAGGCTCTGTACGTAAAGTATTGTCGCAAGCACCGCATAGCGCAGGCCAATGAGACCATCGCCGCAAAACTTGTTGG
>NZ_NQKI01000005.1 GCF_002269125.1 Pseudomonas lundensis
TCTTCACGCAAAATTTCCTTAATCCGGTCAGGAGAAAATTCTACTTCTGATGCGTACTTTTTTCAGGGGGGATTACCACTTCAACGGCAGTTAATCAAATTTTGGTCACAAAAACCATTCATCAAAATGGCTGCCCAGAATGCACCATTTCCTCAAAAAATAGATACTTTTTGTGTTGTGCAGGGCGTCAGCACCCGATGGCCCTTGACCAGCCTATGGATGACGCGAAAGTAAATGCTAATGGGGGGATAAAGCATGCTTCTGCTGTACGAATGGGCTAGCCGTACAAGGATGCGCTCACTTAATGAGGAATGATGACTCAAGGCTACTGGCCATTTGCATACTGTCCCCGTAAGGAGCTCTACCATCCATTTTCGAGATGTCCAACAGCGCACCATTGCCGTAGCCGATCGGCATGATGATCATGGTGCGATGTGAAGGTCGTCGAGTCGAAGCGACGGATCTGCTGACCGACACCGGTGTCGGTGGAAGTGAACACGCTGGCCACCTTGCCGACTAATACACCTTCCGCCCGAACTCCGCTGGACTAGCGACCGGACTACCTTGTCTACGTTGCCATGCGCTGCTTTGAAGGCCTCAGGATTAAACAATAGGTGATTGGTCACCTGTCTGTGGGGGCATGGATATCAGGGTGCACCATGGTGCACAATCGAGAACGGAGCTATTCACCCGTAAAACCGGGTCATAGCGGAAGGAGACCACTACACGGATACACGCTTTAGGCCCCAAATGCCCAATAAGGGTTCGATTCCCTTCACCCGCTCCACTTCTTCTTTGCGCTTTCAGTCTTCAGAAAGCGACATGTCTGTGCAGTACCTTCTTACACCGCCCGACCACTTTTCTTCACGCTGTACATCACCGTATCGGCATGGTGCAACAATTGCTGCGCGACCTCTCCGTGATCCGGGTAGACCGCCACCCCAATGCTGGGCAGCACATGCAAGGTATGGCCCTCGATAAGTAATGGCTGACCGAGGTTCAGGCAAATTTTCTGCGACACAATCTGTGCATGGTCCGGATGCTTGAGGTTATCCAGCACGACCACGAACTCATCCCCGCTCATCCTCGCCACCGTGTCGCTTTCACGTACGCAATGTTTCATGCGCCTGGCAATCTGCTGCAGCAGGCAATCGCCGATGCCGTGTCCATATTGATCATTGATCTGCTTGAAATGATCCAGATCGACATACAACACGCCGACAAATCCGTGCTCTCGCCTCGCTTTGGCCAATGCCCGGTCGAGCCGTTCATACAGTGATTCGCGGTTGTAAAGTTGTGTCAGGGGATCGTACTGCGCCAAGTACTGCAAGCGGGCATGTAATTGCTTGCGCTCAATCGCTGCAGCCACTTGAGTCGACACATATTGCAGCAGCTCTTGATGCTGCTCGGTATAGCGCTCTTGGCCCAGCGAGCTTTTAACCAGCAGCGCGCCAATAATGCCCTTTTGCGTCGCCAGCGGCACACACAGCCTCGAAGGCGCATCCGGCAAACTGTGCAACATCGGTTGCCCGGTACGAATAACGTGCTCACTTAACTCAAGGGCTTCATTTTTTTGCCGTTGCGGGTGGTCATCCACGTGATAGGGAAAGCTCAACGTACCTTGAGCCTGATCCCACAAGGCCACGGAGAAATTCAACGCGGGCAGCCATTGCCCGATGAGCAGGTGCACGCGCTTGAAAAGCTGCATCAAATCTTCAGCACCATGGGCTGCCTCAGAGATATCAAACAACGCTTGCTGCCTCGATTCGGCGTGCTTGCGCTCGGTAATGTCACGCGCAACGGCGATGCGCATCTGCCAGGTCTCGGACCAGCGGGCAGACCACAATATATGCACGATCCGGCCGTCTTTGTGCAGGTAGCGATTTTCAAAATTAAGTTTGGGCTCGCCCCCCATGACCTCCTGAGCCGCTTGCAACGTGCGCGCTCGATCAGCGTGCAACACCAGCTCAATCATGTACGTTCCGATCAGTTCATCCTGGGTGTACCCGAAGATGCGCTCGCAGGCAGCACTTACAAAGATAAAACGCCCCTGACGGTCCACCACGCACACGGCATCAAGCAACAGGTCGATGAAACTGGATTGAGAAAGGTAGCTTTTAATATCCATTGGGCAGCTCTAAGCCAGAAGGTAAAACCTCACACTCCATCCTCTTCACACACCACTTCCCCCGGCTGTTTCCTTGCAGCTCAGGTCACACCAGACTCAACCATAAACCGGGTAATGCATGCGCCAATGCGCTGACCGCAAACCCGATGAACATGACGCCACACAAACGCGTAATCAGTAATTGATGGCGCTGATACAGCGCGCGAACGTGTCCGGCCCCGACAATCCCGACCAGAATGGCATAGGCCGCCGCTCCGCCCACGAAACTGAGGGCAATTAACCACGGCAACATCGCCCAAGTGAGCAACTCGGCGCGACTGGAAAGCAAGGCCGTGAACGTAGCAACGGCAACGGGATAGGCTTTGGGGTTGGTCAAGCCGAAGAAAATGCCGTGGGCAAAAGGCTGGCGGGCAGGACCCTGCTGCGCCCCGCTGCCAGGCTGTGCACGCACGGCACGCAAGCCCAGCCAGAAAAGGTAGAGGCCGCTGAGCAAACCCAGGACGTTGAATGCGGTACTGCCAAATTCCCGGGCACCGACAATGGCGACCAGTGCGGTGCTGCACCAAATCACATCGCCCAGCAGATGCCCGCACAAGAAACCCGCACCCGCGCGGCGACCACGGGCAGCGCCGATGCCAAACACTGCCAAAACACCCGGACCCGGCGTGATGCCATAAATGAAGCCCGAGGCCAGTACTGCCAACAACAACGAAGGTGTCATGCAAAAACGCTCCAGAAATCCTGCTCACGCTCTCCAAGTGCCCATGAGGCCGCTTGATTTTGCACGTTCTGAAACGTTATGTAACCGTATTGAGCAAAACAGTTGCTCGCCGGGTAAAACAGCTAGCGACGCCCCACCAGGTTCACCACGAGCCGATCCACCCACCCCCAGACACGTTGTTTGACGCGCCGCCATAAAGGCCGCGATTGCCACGCCTGCAAACTGACGGCCTGACTCTGGGCAAAGTCCGTGACAAAGCTTGCCGCTACGGCCTGAGTCAGCGCCGGGTCCAGCGCCTCCAGATTGGCTTCGAGGTTGAAGTGCAGGTTCCAGTGATCAAAATTGCACGAACCTATGCTGACCCATTCATCGATCAGCACCATTTTCAGGTGCAAAAAACACGGTTGGTATTCATAGATCTTTACACCCGACTTGAGCAGGCGCGGGTAATAACGATGCCCGGCATAACGTACCGAAGGGTGGTCGGTGCGGGGGCCGGTGAGCAACAAACGCACATCCACGCCCCGGTTGGCAGCCCGGCGCAGTGACCGGCGCACTTGCCAGGTCGGCAAGAAGTAAGGCGTTGCCAGCCAGATACGCTGCTGTGCGCTGTTAATAGCCCTGACCAGCGACTTCAAAATATCGCGATGCTGGTGAGCGTCCGCGTAGGCAACACGGCCCATGCCTGCGCCCATGGTGGGCACCCTGGGTAAATGAGGTAACCCGAAGTGCGTGGCGGGTTTCCAGGCTTTGCGACTGATGTTGGCGCGCCATTGGCGGTCAAACAGCATCTGCCAATCCAACACCAAGGGCCCTTGAATTTCGACCATTACTTCATGCCAGTCGCAGGTGTTGGTGTCGGGTTGCCAAAACTCATCTGTCACACCCGTACCACCGACCACGGCTAATCGTTGATCGACCAGCAACAGCTTTCGATGATCGCGATACAGATTATTCAGGCCTTTGCGCCAACTGATGCCGTTGTAGAAGCGCAGCTCTACCCCGGCATCAATCAGCCTGCGACGCAGCCCCAGGGTAAATGCCAGGCTGCCATACCCGTCGAACAGGCAACGCACGCGCACATCGCGCGCGGCGGCCTGCTCCAGCGCGACCACAATGGCCTCGGCACACGCGCCGCTTTCGACGAGATAAAGCTCAAGGTCAATGTGTGTCTGGGCGTCGGCCATCGCAGCGAGCATACGCGGGAAGAATTGCGGGCCGTCGATCAGCAACTCGAACTGATTGGCGTCGCGCCATGGAAACACTGCGCCGGCCATCTCAACGGGCCGTGAAGATCAAGACCGCACCCACCGGCACTGAAAAACTGATTGCGGACAAGCCCGCCAGTTTGCGCAGTGTTTCAAGCGCGGGCTGCAAACCGAAATCCTCGGCCTGCACCACCAGCGGTTCCAGCGTTACCACTTGAAACCGGTGTTCATCCAGGCGGGTGGCCAGCAGCTCAGCATCATAGGTGTGCTGTTTGCCACGCAAGCTGACCGTGACCGGCAAACGCAGCTCAAACTGTGCGCCCGGCGCCAGGTCGTTAATCGGTTGAAGGTCAATTTGCGCAGTGATTTGTGCTTCAGGAAAGTGCTTGAAATCGAACAACACATCACGCATGCGCTCATCCAGCAACGGCACCGCGCTGTTGATCGAATCCATCTCGATCCTCAATTGCGCCAGCCCTTTGCGATCCACTTTGCCGTGCAAAACCAAAAAACGATGCACATTGGCAACGTTGGCATTTTGCGTGGTGATAAACGATAGCCGCGACGACTCGCCATCCAGGTACCAATTGGCTTGCGCGGACAGGCTTACGCCCAGGGTCAGCAAGATCGCGCACACAGAAGACAAACACGCTTTAAACATAAGAACTCTTCAGCAATTAGACGTGGGCGAACATTACCCCGAGCCGGGGCACATGCAAGCGATGCGAGGGATTTTTTTAGCTTATGGGGTAGGACGCCAGCCGACTCCAACAGTTCATCAGGCGCAGAGCGGCGCAGCGTCTGTCATGCAAGCATCACCCAATTGTCATGGCGATGACATTGCACCTGCCTAGCCTGACGTTGCACCCCTCAGTCGATTGGCAGTCACCCTCGGCGGGCACAGGCCTGCATGGAGATTCGCAATGTCTCAAATCGCCCGCATTCGCGACACCGCTCAAGAACGACGCCTGCAGGCCGAACGCCTGATCGGCCCCGAAGCGTTGCGCGAGGCACAGGCCCTGCGTTTCCGGGTATTCAGTGATGAGCTCAAGGCCAAGCTGAAAGGAGAAGAAGGCGGCCTCGATCAGGACGACTTCGACAGGCATTGCGCACACATCGGCGTGCGCGATCTGAACAGCGGCCATCTGGTCGCCACCACGCGGCTGCTGGACCACACGGCGGCCCGCAGTATCGGGCACTTTTACAGCGAAGAAGAATTCAACCTGCACGGGCTGGCGCACCTGCAGGGGCCAGTCCTTGAAATCGGGCGAACCTGCGTCGACCTTGCCTACCGAAATGGCGGGACCATCGCCGTGCTGTGGGGCGAATTGGCGGAAGTCCTCAACCAGGGCAATTACTGTTACCTGATGGGCTGCGCGAGCATCCCGATGCAGGACGGAGGCGTTCAAGCCCACGCCATCATGCAGCGCTTGCGTGAACGTTACCTGTGCACGGAACACCTACGCGCCGAGCCGAAAAATCCGATTCCTAAACAGGAAATACCCACCAACGTCATCGCCGAAATGCCACCACTGCTCAAGGCTTATATGCGTTTGGGAGCGAAAATATGCGGCGAACCTTGCTGGGATGAGGACTTCCAGGTGGCAGATGTATTCATTTTGCTTAAACGTGACGAGCTGTGCCCGCGTTACGCCCGACACTTCAAGGCGGCCATGTAATGGACCGCATACGCCGTTATGGCCGAATGATCCGCGTATTGAGCGTAGTGGGACTGGGGCTGGGCATGGCCAGCGTGTTTGCCATGATGGAACGCCTGAAACTCTCCAGTACCCAGCACAGGCGCCAGTGCTGGTCGCAGTTTTTCATGGCGCGCCTGAGCAATGCCCTGCCCTTTCGCATCAAAGTGTTCGGCCAGTTACCGGACGCCTCGATGCTGTGGGTCAGCAACCATGTGTCATGGACCGACATCGCTCTGCTCGGCCAATTGACGCCACTGTCATTTTTGTCGAAAGCCGAGGTGCGCGGCTGGCCAGTCGCAGGATGGCTGGCCGTCAAGGCTGGCAGTCTGTTTATCCGGCGCGGTGCTGGCGACAGCCAATTGATCCGCCAACAGATGAGTCACCATTTGAGTCAGGGCTTGCCGCTGCTGATGTTTCCCGAGGGCACCACGACGGATGGCCGCTGCGTACGCACGTTCCATGGCCGACTGCTGTCAGCGGCCATCGACAGCGGCGCGCACCTGCAACCTGTAGCGATTCGTTATCTGCGTGAAGGCACGACTGACCCGATTGCGCCCTTTATAGGCAATGACGATTTGCTATCGCATCTGAGGCGGTTGTTCAGTCACGACACGGCTGACGTGGAGATCCACCTGCTCGAACCCATAGCGTGCCTGCATCAGGAACGGGCAGTCCTCGCTTTCCGTGCGCAACAAGCCATCGAACGCGTGCTCGCGGCCCCCCCACAGACGGGGCCTGCGAGTACAGCCCAGGCGGGTTTGTTACTGCATCACTAACTCAAGGCGCGGTCACCCGCTCAGCGCATGAGCGGCGTAAGCCTGTAGCTCAGGGTAGAACGCTCGAAAGTCTTGGCTTAAAGGCTGATACAGCGCATCCAGGTCCTGCATGGCACCCGCCAATTCCTGAGGGCGCGACAGGCGTTGGGCAATCCCGGTAAATACCCGTCCCAACGTTTGATAGTCCCGATAAGAACCCAACCAGTCATGAGCTGCCATGTGCGGGGCAATGACGGCCAATCGACCGGGCAACTGCGGCTCGGCACCCAGCACACGATAAAACCCCGCCGTGAAGCGCTCCAGCGGCACGTCGGCATAGTGCCCCCAATCGCGGGCCAGGCAATGGTCGAAGAACACGTCGAGTACGATGCCTGCATACCGCCGCCGCGTGCGACTAAACCGCGCCAGAGCCTGAGTCACCAGCGGGTGAGCGTCGGTGAAGGCATCGATGTTGCGGTGCAACTGAATGCCGGACTCAATCCCCGGCCTGAATTCGCCTTGCAGCGGTCCTTTGACAAAGTCGCCATACAGGCTGCCGAGTAATTCTTCAGGGCGCTGGCCGCCAAGGTGCAGATGTGCGAGATAATTCATGGCGCGCAGTTTAGCACTGCACCTCCAATATCGTTATAACCCGATATACCGATTTATACTGATATCAGATCAAAATCATATTTGTATATCGCGATATTACGATTTAAAGTTCGCTTCATCGCGATATAACGTTGTAACTCATTGAGCACTGCCACCATGAACATCGACCTCGACGAAATAATAAAAGCGCTGGCACACCCAGTACGCCGAGAAATCCTTCACCTGCTTAAAGAACCGGAAAAATCATTTCCCGATCAACTGCACTCCACCGAGCACGGAGTGTGCGCAGGTCAATTTGACCAGCACTGCGGCCTGTCTCAGTCAACGGTGTCAGCACACCTAGCAACGTTACAACGCGCTGGCCTGATTACTAGCCAAAAGCACGGCCAATGGCACTTTTTCAAACGTAACGAAGACACCATCCGAGCCTTCCTCGAACAATTCAACCAAACGCTTTAACAAGGATTTTCATGCCCCTCTCGCTCCTTATCCTGGCGCTCAGTGCCTTCGCTATCGGGACCACTGAGTTCGTCATCATGGGCTTGTTGCCCGATGTCGCTGCCGACCTTGGTGTGTCCATTCCCGGTGCTGGCTGGCTGGTAACCGGTTACGCGTTGGGCGTGGCCATCGGCGCGCCGTTCATGGCGCTGGCGACTGCCAAACTGCCACGCAAGGCCGCGCTGGTGGCATTAATGGGCATTTTTATCGTCGGCAACCTGCTGTGCGCAGTGGCCAGCGATTACAACGTACTGATGTTTGCCCGCGTAGTCACAGCACTTTGCCATGGCGCTTTTTTCGGCATTGGCTCGGTCGTGGCCGCGGGGCTGGTGCCAGCCAACAAACGCGCCTCTGCCGTCGCCCTGATGTTCACCGGTCTGACACTGGCAAACGTGCTGGGCGTGCCCTTGGGTACCGCGCTGGGGCAAGCCGCTGGATGGCGCTCGACATTCTTCGCCGTCACCGTCATCGGTGTGGTCGCACTGATTGGCCTGATCCGTTTCTTGCCAACCAGGCGTGACGAAGAAAAACTCGACATGCAAGCAGAGCTCAGAGCGCTCAAAGGCGCTGGCATCTGGCTGTCCCTGAGCATGACCGCTTTGTTTGCGGCGTCGATGTTCACCCTGTTCACTTACGTGGCGCCGTTACTGGGCGACGTTACTGGCGTGTCACCGCGGGGCGTGACCTGGACCCTGCTACTGATCGGTCTTGGCCTCACCGTCGGCAATATTATCGGCGGCAAACTGGCTGACAAGCGGCTGGCGGCCACACTGATTGGCGTCTTCATCGCCATGGCCGTGATATCGACTGTCCTGACCTGGACCAGCGTGGCCGTGATTCCAACCGAAATCACCTTGTTCCTCTGGGCCACCGCCTCGTTTGCGGCCGTACCGGCGCTGCAAGTCAACGTCGTGACGTTCGGCAAAGCCGCCCCCAATCTGGTTTCAACCCTGAACATCGGCGCATTCAACATCGGTAACGCATTGGGAGCCTGGGTAGGCGGCAGCGTGATAGCCCACGGCTTCGGCCTGACCAGCGTGCCGCTGGCTGCCGCAGCGCTGGCGGTCCTGGCGTTGTTGGTGACCCTGATTACTTTTCGCCAGGGCGGTAATCCCGAACTGGCCACTGCCACACACTGATACGAGAGGTTACAGACATGACCACCCTTTTCGACCCCATCAAACTGGGCGAGCTGGAACTGCCCAACCGCATCATCATGGCGCCGCTGACTCGCTGCCGCGCCGATGAAGGCCGCGTACCCAATGCGCTGATGGCTGAATACTACGTACAACGTGCCTCCGCTGGCCTGATCCTCAGCGAGGCAACGTCAGTGACACCGATGGGCGTTGGCTACCCGGACACTCCGGGGATCTGGTCTGACGCTCAGGTACGTGGCTGGACCAATATCACGAAAGCACTGCATCAAGCGGGCGGGCGCATCTTCCTGCAACTGTGGCACGTGGGGCGCATCTCCCACCCCACCTATTTGAACGGCGATACGCCGGTTGCACCGAGCGCTATTGCTGCTAAAGGCCATGTCAGCCTGGTGCGTCCGAAAGTTGATTTCCCCACGCCGCGTGCACTGGAAACAGCAGAGATTGCCGATATTGTCGAGGCGTACCGTACCGGTGCTGAAAACGCCAAGGCCGCTGGGTTTGATGGCGTCGAGATTCACGGCGCCAATGGGTATTTGCTCGATCAGTTCCTGCAGAGCAGCACGAACAAGCGCACGGATCAGTACGGCGGTTCAGTGGAAAACCGTGCCCGCCTGCTGCTGGAAGTGACTGACGCCGCTATCAGCGTCTGGGGGCCGGGTCGTGTGGGTGTGCACTTGTCGCCTCGGGCAGACCTGCACGATATGGGCGATGAGAACCTGGCTGAAACCTTTGGCTATGTCGCACGGGAACTGGGCAAACGCGGTATCGCATTCATCTGCTCACGTGAAGCAGAAGGTCCCGACAGCCTGGGCCCGCAATTGAAAGAGGCCTTTGGCGGCCCTTACATCGCTAATGAGCGTTTTACCCAAGACAGCGCCAACGCATTGCTGGCTGCTGGCAAAGCAGACGCCGTGGCCTTTGGCGTGCCTTACATCGCCAACCCGGACTTGCCTGAACGTTTCAAGGCGCACGCTCCGCTCAATGAGGCCCACCCGCAAACTTTCTACTCCCATGGACCGGAAGGCTACATCGACTACCCGACGTTGTAAGCCGCCCAAGCGTATTGCGACTTTAGATACGCCATAAAAAACGCCCAAGGCCTGATTGACCTTGGGCGTTTTGCTTTTAATAAGGGGGGTAACACGCAGACATGGTTCACAGAGTGCAAACGTCCGTCTATGGCATTGATACCAGATAAAAAAGGGGCGGTTTGACCCGCCCACATTTATTCCCTAATCCCTTTTTTCCCTTTCATCATCCTGATGAATCGCTTCCTGCGATGTCCTTCAACGTCCATCCTTGAGCGCTGTATCGATCCGTCGATACAGTTCTGATATTAGAGATTTCCAAACTTGCTGCAAGCACACCAGATATAGATTTTTATTACACGGCCGAACCCGAATAAACAGAAAAAACTATTAATATCAGATAGTTAAATATTAAACAGCGTAAGAAAATCTGATCACTCAACCTTTCACCAACCTTTCACTTACAAAAAGAGTAAGTAATGGCTTACAAAACAGCGAACCAAAAAACCATTTTTTCCGCTGACACTTCACTTCAAATACCAAAGTCTTAGACCTCCGCGGGAAATGCATGCCCTAACCAGTAACTTTTTCCTACCGATAGAGGTGATAAAGAGATCCACTCCACTCCGAATGTCCATGAACATAACGAGTGTGACGCATAAAAAAACCCCGGCTTTTAGCCGGGGTTCTGGGTGCTACAAGACTTACTGGAACAATGATTCGCTGGAAAGTCCATTACGTTCAAGAATCTCGCGCAAGCGCTTCAATCCTTCGACCTGAATCTGGCGTACACGCTCACGCGTCAGGCCAATTTCCAGCCCTACATCTTCAAGCGTACTGCTTTCATGGCCTCGCAGCCCGAAGCGGCGAATGACCACCTCACGCTGCTTATCGGTCAGCTCCGACAGCCACTGATCAATGCTTTGCGACAAATCATCGTCCTGCAACAGTTCACAAGGATCTGTAGGACGATCATCCGTCAGGGTATCGAGCAGGGTTTTATCGGAATCAGGACCCAAAGAAACATCCACCGAGGACACTCGCTCATTGAGGCCCAGCATGCGCTTGACTTCAGCAACGGGTTTTTCGAGCAGATTGGCGATTTCTTCAGGGGAAGGTTCGTGATCGAGCTTTTGCGTCAGTTCACGCGCTGCTCGCAGATAGACGTTGAGTTCTTTAACGACATGGATCGGTAAACGAATAGTGCGGGTCTGGTTCATGATCGCCCGTTCAATCGTTTGGCGGATCCACCAGGTGGCATATGTCGAGAAGCGGAACCCGCGTTCGGGATCAAATTTCTCGACTGCCCGAATAAGGCCCAGGTTGCCCTCCTCAATCAGGTCGAGCAGCGATAGCCCACGGTTGACATAACGACGGGCAATTTTCACGACCAGCCGCAAGTTACTTTCAATCATGCGCTTACGCCCGGCCGGATCTCCGCTTTGCGACAAACGCGCAAAATGGACTTCCTCTTCGGGAGAGAGTAACGGGGAAAAACCGATTTCATTGAGATACAACTGAGTCGCATCAAGCGCCCTGGTGTAATCAATGTACTTGTGCTGCTTTAAAGCAGATGAGCTTTTGGACTTGGTACGAACTGCTGGGGTTGAAGCATCTTCTTCTGACATCGAGTCCATGACGATATCAGGGTCCATAAGGAGCACCTCATCGTCGATGTCAAACCCCGGCGCTTCTTTGTTGAGAGCCATTTTATAGTCCTTTGTTGAGTTCGACCTCAAGCTCTAGCGTCGCCTGATCCTTGGCAAAGCTGGAGCCCATTCCTTTACTACATCAAGGAACGGGCTGGAAACTGATCAACGGCGCGGCAGGAATTGCAGTGGATCTACAGGCTTACCTTGTCGGCGAATCTCAAAGTGAAGTTTCACCCGGTCTGTACCCGTTGACCCCATTTCGGCAATTGTCTGACCAACCTTGACCTGTTGCCCCTCCCGAACCAAAAGCCTGCGATTATGACCGTAGGCACTGACATAGGTATCGCTGTGTTTAATGATGACTAATTCGCCGTAGCCCCTTAATCCACTCCCGGCGTAAACCACTGAGCCATCCGACGCAGCTAAAACAGGCTGTCCCAAATCTCCGGCGATATCAATACCTTTATTCAAACTACCGTTTGAAGAAAATTTACCGATCAAAATACCGTTCGCAGGCCAGCCCCACCCTTTGGGAGCAGGCCCGGCAGGCAATGGCGCCGGGGCGACCGCGGTCTTTGTTGCTGTGGCCTGGCGCTTGATGACAGTGGTTTTACTGCCCGATGAAGGCGAGGTGACAGTACTGGTCGCGACAGCTGTCGGACGGGTGCCGGCTCGTCCGTCAAAGCGGATGGTTTGCCCCGGCACGATCGTAAAGGGTGCCCCGATGTTGTTACGGGCAGCCAGCGCCTTCCAGTCCCACCCGTAGCGAAACGCAATGGAGAATAGGGTGTCGCCACGCCGGACCACGTATTGCCCAGTGGTCACGGCCGGACGCTGGGCCACCCCATTACGGTCGACAACACGCACGCCGTTTTTTGGCGAACTGGAACAGGCCGCCAGCAAGGCAAGCGTGGCACTCAGAAGTAAACCGACCACCAGTCTGTGATAGCTATTGGTTCTCATACGCTGCGCAATGACTGTGAGACTCACCCGCCGCTCCCTTTGATGGTGGCTAAATATTAGATGGCCAGTACCGGCCGAAATGTGGCGCAAGTATAACTGGCAACGCAGCTATTACAGACAGTAAAGCCGACGCTTAAACACGCCGTATAAAGCGCGTGTAAGGCTAAACAGAGCCTTGGCGTCGGGCTATATGACCCCCGCCTGCCCCTATAATTCAGCGCAGATGAATGAGGGTCAGGCCAACGGGCCATTCAAAAGCGGTACAAAACGCACATTACCGATAACGCGACGCGCAAAACCATGCTCCTCGCGCACAATTAACATCAGTTGTTGCACCTCACCCGCACCCACCGGGATCACCAGACGGCCGCCCGGTGCCAATTGATCCAGCAACGCCTGGGGAACATCGGTTGCAACAGCCGTTACGATAATACCGTTGTAAGGCGCCAGCGCTGGCCAGCCTTCCCAGCCATCGCCCCAGCGAAACACAACATTGCGCAAGTTGAGCGCCTGCAAACGCTCTTTGGCACGGTCCTGAAGCACCTTGATGCGTTCGACCGAGAAGATGCGTTCAACCAGTTGCGAAAGTACTGCCGTTTGATAACCGGAGCCGGTGCCGATCTCCATGACCTTGTCCAGCGGGCCGTCTTCAAGCAGCAGCTCGCTCATGCGCGCCACCATATACGGCTGGGAAATCGTTTGGTTGTTGCCGATCGGTAATGCGGTGTCTTCGTAAGCCCGGTGCGCCAGCGCTTCGTCCACAAACAGGTGACGCGGGGTGCGACGAATAACCTCAAGCACGTGTTGGTTGACGATACCTTCGTCAACCAGGCGCTGAATCAGCCGCTCACGAGTACGCTCGGAAGTCATGCCAATACCGCGATGCATCAGGCCACTCTGTTCACGCCCCATCAACCCAAGCCCTCAAGCCAACCATCGAGGCATTGGAATGCCTCGCCAAACGTGCGATCAAGCTGCAACGGCGTAATCGACACATAACCTTGCATGACCGCATGAAAGTCCGTCCCCGGTCCGCCATCTTCAACATCGCCCGCGGCAGCAATCCAGTACCCGGCCTTGCCACGAGGATCGACCACATGCACCGGCGCCGCTGCTCGCGCCCGGTGCCCCAGACGCGTGAGCTGGATACCGCGAATCTTGTCCAACGGCAAGTTGGGAATATTCACGTTGAGCACAGTTCGCGGCGGCAGGACCAATTGGTCATGGGCTTGCACCAGCTTGCGAGCGTAGTAAGCAGCCGTCGGCAAGTTCTCCAGCTGACGCGACACAAATGAAAATGCGAACGACGGCCGTTGCAGAAACCGTCCTTCCAGCGCGGCTGCGACGGTTCCCGAATACAGCACATCATCCCCAAGATTGGCCCCAAGGTTGATCCCGGAAACCACCATATCGGGTTGCGGGTCCAGCAGACCGTGAATGCCCAGATGAACGCAATCGGTCGGTGTGCCATTAATGCTGACAAACCCATTGGCCAAGGTATGCGGGTGCAGCGGACGGTCAAGCGTCAGCGAACTGCTAGCACCACTTTTATCCTGGTCGGGCGCAATCACCACGCACTCGGCATAATCGGCCAGTGCAGCGTGAAGCGCTGCAAGGCCCGGGGCACTCACCCCATCATCGTTAGAAATCAGAATACGCATAGGCTGTCCGTTTGACCCAACGGCACCAGATCAACAAGTTCGCGCACCAGAACAGTGGCGAAGCATCCGGCCGGCAGTACAAATTCCAGTTGCAGAATGTCAGGCTCTGGATAATGCCACGTCAACCGGCCAATGGGCAGCCGCAGAATGCGTCGTTCGTGACTCATGCCCGCACGGACCAGCCAATCGCGCAGATCAGCTTCACGCTCGGCAATCGACTGTTCCAGTTCATAGGGTGCGCCCCGGGTAGGAGAATCACCCTCGCCCCACTGCGGCCCGGTAGGGTGCAAGTCCAAAATGGCCAGACGCGGATCGCTGCACTCAGCCTCACCGGCGAGAAAGAAACTCCGGCTGTCGGTAAAGGCCAAGAGGTCGCCCACTTGCGCTTTTTGCCACGTTCCGTCGGCAACGCGAGCGGCCAATACTTGATTGAACAGATAACTGCGGGCTGTCGACAGCAGCCGTGAACGCACATTGCGCTGTTCGGGCAAGGCCTTGCGGGCGGCGTATTCACGCGCCTCCCCCAAATTGCCGCCCTGCCAGCCAAAACGCTGAGTGCCGAAATAATTGGGAATACCCTGGCGGGCAATCAGCTCCAGACGCTGCTGCAGCGCGTCCTTGTCACCCGCCAGTTGAGTCAGACGCAACGTGAAGCCGTTTGCCGCGTGGGCTCCGCGCTGCAACTTACGCTTGTGACGCGAAGTCTTGAGGATTTTCAGCGTGTCATTTTCAGCCGAAGACAGATCCGGATCAGCCTTGCCCGGTAACTGAACGCTAAACCACTGGCGGGTTAGCGCCTGACGATCCTTAAGCCCGGCATAACTGACCGTACGCAAGGGCACGCCAGCGGCCTTGGCAATCCGGCGCGCGGCCTCTTCAGTATTCAGCCCCCGCTTTTCGACCCACAGCCATAAATGCTCGCCATCCCCGGACAGGGGAATATCCAGCACTTCATCGACCTGAAAATCGTCAGCCGTGGCTTTGAGCACAGCCGTACCCAATGCGTCGCCATAAGCACGCGGGCCCAACAGATCACGTTCATTCATGCGCGAACCAACAATGCGATCGAATGCACGGCAATGCCTTCCTCACGACCGACAAAGCCAAGCTTTTCAGTGGTGGTGGCTTTTACGTTTACCTGGTCCAAATCAACCTCTAGATCCGCGGCAATCCGCGCGCGCATCGTTTCAATATGCGGTGCCATTTTTGGCGCCTGAGCAATGATGGTGTTGTCGACATTGCCGACCTTCCAGCCTTTGGCGTGGATAAGGCCTACCACGTGACGCAGCAGGACACGGCTGTCAGCCCCTTTGAAGGTAGGGTCGGTGTCCGGGAAGTGCTTGCCGATGTCGCCCAGTGCCGCAGCCCCCAGCAATGCATCACTGAGCGCGTGCAGCAGCACGTCGCCATCAGAGTGAGCCAAAAGGCCAAATTTATGTGGGATTCGCACACCGCCCAAGGTAATAAAGTCGCCTTCAGCGAAACAGTGCACATCATAGCCGTGGCCAATACGCATAAAAAAACGCCCCGATTAAGTCAGGGCGTGATTCTACCTACTTTGGCCCGCCTTGGGCGCTATTAGGCACCCAGTGCGTTGGCGTGATGGCGCAGGTGATCATCAATGAAACTGGCGATAAAGAAATAGCTATGGTCGTAGCCCGGCTGCACGCGCAACGTCAGCGGGTAATCGGCCAGTTCAGCAGCCTTTTGCAGCACGTCAGGTTTGAGCTGGACAGTCAGGAAGTCATCCCTGCCCCCCTGATCAACCAACAGCGGCAACTTCTCACGCGCCTGAGCCAACAGCGCACTGGCATCCCACTCACGCCAGCGCGAACGTTCTTCGCCCAGATAATAAGAAAACGCTTTTTGCCCCCAAGGACAATCCATCGGATTGCTGATGGGCGCAAACGCCGAAACGGACTGATAACGCCCAGGATTACGCAGTGCGCAAACCAGAGCACCGTGACCGCCCATCGAATGGCCGCTAATCCCGCGTCGCTGGGAAGCGGGGAAATGCGCTTCAACCAACGCGGGCAACTCCTTCACAACGTAATCATGCATCTGATAATGCTGAGCCCAAGGTTGCTGGGTAGCGTTCAGATAAAACCCCGCGCCCAGACCAAAGTCCCACGCACCGTTCGGGTCACCGGGCACACCGTCGCCGCGGGGGCTGGTGTCCGGCGCCACAAGGATCAAACCCAGCTCAGCCGCCATTTTCATGGCACCCGCTTTGTGCATGAAGTTCTCGTCGGTACAGGTCAGCCCCGACAACCAGTACAGCACAGGCAATGTCGCCCCCTGCTCGGCTTGGGGCGGCAAATACACGGCAAACACCATGTCACACCCGAGCACCTGCGAACGATGCCGGTAGCGCTTGTGCCAGCCACCGAAGCTTTTCTGGCAGGAAATATTTTCCAGTGTCATGGACAACTCCAGGCCGCCAGCCCCAATTGCGTGAGGCTGGCCGCTGCCGATTAGAAATGGATGACCGTACGGATGCTTTTACCTTCATGCATCAGGTCGAAAGCCTTATTGATGTCTTCCAGCCCCATGGTATGGGTGATGAAGGTATCCAGCGGGATCTCACCGCTTTGTGCCATGTCGACATAGCTCGGCAACTCAGTACGTCCGCGCACGCCACCAAAGGCAGAACCACGCCAGACGCGGCCGGTCACCAGTTGGAACGGACGGGTGGAGATTTCTTGCCCGGCACCCGCCACGCCAATGATCACCGACTCGCCCCACCCCTTGTGACAGCATTCAAGTGCCGCACGCATCAATTGCACATTACCGATGCATTCAAAGGAGAAATCCACGCCACCGTCCGTCATATCCACAATGACGTCCTGGATTGGACGATCAAAGTCTTTTGGATTGACGCACTCAGTGGCGCCCAACTGCTTGGCAATTTCAAATTTGGCCGGGTTGATATCAATCGCAATAATCCGCGAAGCCTTGGCTTTCACAGCACCAATGATTGCTGACAAACCAATCCCGCCCAGACCGAAAATAGCGACGGTATCGCCGGGTTTGACCTTGGCCGTATTAATAACGGCACCGATGCCCGTCGTCACGCCACAGCCGAGGAGGCAGACTTTTTCAAGCGGAGCATCCTTGGAGATTTTGGCCACCGAGATTTCCGGCAACACGGTGTACTCAGAAAATGTGGACGTGCCCATGTAGTGAAAAATGGGCTGACCCTTGTAGGAGAAGCGGGTAGTGCCATCAGGCATCAGGCCTTTGCCCTGAGTCGAGCGAATCGCCTGACACAAGTTGGTCTTGCCCGACAGGCAGAACTTACATTGACGGCACTCCGGGGTGTACAGCGGGATGACGTGATCGCCTACGGCTACCGATGTAACACCCTCACCGATGGCTTCAACGATTGCGCCGCCTTCATGGCCCAGAATCGACGGAAAAATGCCTTCCGGGTCTGCACCCGACAAGGTGTACGCATCGGTGTGGCAAACGCCCGACGCCACAACCCGCACCAGCACTTCGCCTGCCTTGGGCATGGCAACATCCACTTCCACGATTTCCAGCGGCTTTTTGGCCTCAAAGGCTACGGCAGCACGTGACTTGATCATCGATCGTCTCCAGCAAAGTAAAAACAAGACATGGAGTGTAAATCAGCGCTGACTGATTAATAATCCAGCCAAAAGCAAAACATTATTGCCAGGCAGGGACAATCCTCCATGAACGAGAACCGCTGGGAAGGTATAGACGAATTTGTAGCCGTCGCGGAATGCGGTCAATTCACAGCAGCTGCCGAACGTCTCGGGGTTTCGTCTTCCCATATCAGCCGTCAGGTAGCACGGCTGGAGGAACGGTTGCAGACCCGATTGTTCTACCGCAGCACCCGGCGCGTGACGCTGACCGAAGCCGGGCAGACATTCCTGCAACATTGCCAGCGGTTGCAGGATGGACACGAAGAAGCATTACGTGCGATAGGCGACCTCGCCGGCGAACCAAAAGGATTGCTGCGTATGACGTGCGCCGTCGCATATGGCGAACGCTTTATCGTGCCGCTGGTGACGCGGTTCATGGCCCTGTACCCACAATTGCGGGTGGACATCGAACTGAGTAACCGTCCACTGGACCTGGTGCACGAAAGCCTGGACCTTGCGATCCGGCTGGGCCGCTTGCAGGACTCAAGTTTGGTAGCCACCCGCCTGGCTCCACGGCGCATGTACCTGTGCGGCTCCCCTTCCTATCTGGAACATTACGGGCGCCCCCACAGCGTGTCGGAACTGGGCCGGCACAATTGTTTGATTGGCAGTTCGGACCTCTGGCAATTGCAACAAGACGGTCGGGAGTTTTCGCAGCGCGTGCAAGGCAACTGGCGTTGTAACAGTGGGCAGGCGGTGCTGGATGCGGCGTTGGTGGGGGTAGGGCTGTGTCAGTTGCCCGACTATTACGTGCTGGAACATTTAAAAAGCGGCGCGCTGGTGTCTTTGCTGGAGTCGCATCAACCGCCCAATACGGCAGTCTGGGCCCTCTACCCACAGCAGCGGCACTTGTCGCCCAAAGTCAGGCAGTTGGTGGATTATCTGAAAACAGCGTTGGCCGAGCGCGAAGAATACTCAACCAGCCAGCAGTGAGCTTACACCCACCCGTGGGCAGACATGCTTCGAGGGACAAGGATTGAACATCATCAGGCAATGATTGCCACCTTTGCGCCCTGGCAACAACGGCCTGGGCGCGACGATCAGGCCTTAGCGGTTGGACCAACGCAATCGCAGCCACTCAAGGTCTTCAGGGCGGGTGACCTTGATGTTGTCGGAACGCCCTTCAATCAAACGCGGGGACAAGCCTGCCCACTCCATCGCAGAAGACTCATCGGTGATGTTGGCATCGGCCACAAGGCTATCGGCCAGCGCACGGTGCAGTGCACCGAGGCGGAACATTTGCGGTGTATAGGCTTGCCAGATGAGCTGGCGATCGACGGTTTCGACGACACGACCATGTTTGTCGACCCGTTTTAGGGTGTCGCGCGCCGGGACGGCGAGTAAACCACCGACTGGATCATCCGACAGCTCACTGAGCAGTCTGTCCAAGTCCTCTCGGGCCAGATTGGGCCGTGCCGCATCGTGCACCAATACCCAGTCATCGTCAGTGGCCCCTTGAGCATGCAAATGCAGCAGCGCATTTAACACCGAGTCTGCACGCTCACGACCGCCGTCCACCCGCACGACACGTGGATCAACCGCACAAGGTAAACCCGGCCAGAAAGGATCATCGCAGGCGACACTGACTACCAGCCCCAGAAGACCGGGGTGATCGAGAAAACAGCCAAGGCTGTGTTCGAGAATACTGCGTCCGCCCAACTGCAAGTATTGCTTGGGACGGTCCGCGGCCATTCGGGCTCCTACGCCCGCGGCAGGAATCACGGCCCAAAAGGCCGGCGAGGTACTGCTCATTGGGCCAGCTGATAGAGGGTTTCGCCCTCCTTGACCATGCCCAACTCATGGCGTGCCCGTTCTTCAACGGTTTCCATGCCTTTTTTCAGCTCTGACACTTCCGCATCCAGCACGCGGTTGCGCTCAAGCAAAATTTCGTTTTCAGCACGCTGATCGGCGATTTGCTGGGTCAGGTCGGTAACCTGCGCCAAACTGCCATTCCCCACCCACAGGCGATACTGTAGGCCAGCCAGCAGCAAGAGCAAGATAAGGAACAACCAATTGGGACTGCGCATCGAATATCAGGTATCCAGTGAAAAGACAGCCATGCCGACAAACCTAAACCACGAATAGTACAAAGCCTGGACGAACCAGGCTTGTACGTGTAGCCACCAGATTAGTGTCAAACCACTCGCGCTGGCGAGCCTTCCTACACAATCTGCTGTCTTTTTATCACTTACCGCTTAGCCGCGAAACTCGCCACGGCCGTTGTACGTGGCTTTCGCCCCCAACTGCTCTTCGATACGCAGCAATTGGTTGTACTTGGAAACGCGATCAGAACGGCACAGGGAGCCAGTTTTGATCTGGCCAGCCGACGTCCCCACTGCCAGATCGGCAATCGTGGAGTCTTCAGTTTCGCCAGAACGGTGCGAGATCACAGCCGTGTAACCAGCTGCCTTGGCCATCTGGATGGCTTCCAGGGTTTCGGTCAGTGTGCCGATCTGGTTGAACTTGATCAGGATCGAGTTGGCGATCTTTTTATCGATGCCTTCTTTCAGGATCTTGGTGTTGGTCACGAACAGATCGTCACCTACCAGCTGTACTTTCTCGCCGATTTTATCGGTCAGGATTTTCCAACCATCCCAGTCAGACTCGTCCAGACCGTCTTCGATGGAAATAATCGGGTAACGCTGCGTAAGGCCCTTGAGGTATTCAGCGAAGCCTTCGGAGTTGAAGACTTGACCTTCACCCGACAGGTTGTACTTGCCGTCTTCATAGAACTCGCTAGCCGCACAGTCCAGTGCCAGCGTCACGTCGGTGCCCAAGGTGTAGCCGGCATTGGCGATGGCTTCAGAGATGACTTTCAAGGCATCTTCGTTGGAGGCAAGGTTTGGCGCGAACCCCCCTTCGTCACCCACGGCGGTGTTCAGGCCACGGGCCTTGAGCACAGCTTTGAGGTGATGGAAGATCTCGGTGCCCATGCGCAACGCGTCGGAGAAGGTCTTGGCGCCTACTGGCTGAACCATGAACTCTTGAATGTCGACGTTGTTATCGGCGTGCTCGCCACCGTTGATGATGTTCATCATCGGAACCGGCATCGAGTAAACACCCGGTGTACCGTTCAGGTTGGCGATGTGGGCGTACAGCGGCAGGTCCTGGTCTTGTGCGGCGGCCTTGGCGGCAGCCAGGGACACGGCGAGGATAGCGTTGGCACCCAACGAGCCTTTGTTTTCGGTACCGTCCAGCGCGATCATCGCGTGGTCGAGCGCCTTTTGGTCAACCGGGTCTTTACCCAGCAGCAAATCACGAATAGGGCCGTTAATGTTGGCAACGGCTTTCAGCACGCCCTTGCCCAGGTAACGGCTCTTGTCGCCATCACGCAGCTCCAATGCCTCACGGGAACCGGTAGAAGCACCGGACGGCGCGCATGCGCTGCCGATGATGCCGTTGTCGAGAAGCACGTCCGCTTCCACAGTGGGATTGCCACGGGAGTCGAGAACTTCACGACCTTTGATGTCGACGATTTTTGCCATTGTTGTAAATACTCCAAAGTTGACGAAAACGACGCAGCTGAGGGAAATCTGGTCATCGTCGGCAAGGGTCGAATAACAGGCAGCCTTGCAGACGATAAGGCTCGGGCCCTGAGGCCCGAGAAATCGTGCGGTACTTTACCGGAGAATCGAAGGTTAAGCGGTTTCTATTGTCGGAAAACTCTTAACCAACTCATCCAGAGCCTTCAGTTGAGCCAGGAAAGGCTCAAGCTTGTCCAGGCGCAAGGCACAAGGGCCGTCGCACTTGGCGTTGTCAGGGTCCGGGTGGGCTTCCAGGAACAGGCCTGCCAGGCTTTGACTGATGCCGGCCTTGGCCAGATCAGTCACTTGGGCGCGGCGACCGCCAGCAGAATCGGCGCGACCACCAGGCATTTGCAGCGCGTGGGTCACGTCGAAGAATACCGGGTATTCAAATTGCTTCATGATGCCGAAGCCCAGCATGTCGACCACAAGGTTGTTGTAGCCGAAGCTGGAACCCCGCTCACAGAGGATCAACTGATCGTTGCCCGCTTCTTCGCATTTGCTCAGGATGTGTTTCATTTCCTGAGGTGCGAGAAACTGGGCTTTTTTGATGTTGATCACGGCGCCAGTCTTGGCCATGGCCACGACCAGATCAGTCTGGCGCGACAGGAAAGCGGGCAACTGAATGATGTCGCACACTTCGGCGACCACGGCTGCTTGCGCAGGCTCGTGGACGTCGGTGATCAGCGGCACACCAAATGCTTGCTTGATGTCCTGGAAAATCCGCATGCCCTCTTCCAGGCCTGGGCCACGGTAAGAGCTGACAGATGAGCGGTTAGCCTTGTCGAAGCTGGCCTTGAACACATAAGGGATACCGAGCTTTTCGGTAACACGTACGTACTCTTCGCACACCTGCATGGCCATATCACGGCTTTCCAGCACGTTCATGCCACCGAACAAGACCATAGGCTTGTCGTTGGCAATTTCGATATTGCCTACGCGAATAATCTTTTGCGCCATGCTGTTTACGCCTTCTTCTCGTGTTGCGCCAAAGCGGCTTTGACGAAACCGCTGAACAGTGGGTGGCCATCACGTGGTGTCGAGGTGAACTCAGGGTGGAACTGGCAAGCCACGAACCATGGATGATCCGGCGCTTCTACCACTTCTACCAACGCACCATCGCCGGAGCGACCGGTGACTTTCAGGCCTGCTTCGATCAGTTGAGGCAGCAGGTTGTTGTTCACTTCGTAACGGTGACGGTGACGTTCAACAATCACGTCCTTGGCGTAGCAATCATGCACTTTGGAGCCAGCCTGGAGCTGGCAGTCCTGCGCACCCAGACGCATGGTGCCGCCCAGGTCCGACGTTTCAGTACGGGTTTCAACTGCACCGGTGGCGTCTTCCCACTCCGTGATCAAGCCGACAACCGGGTGGCCGCTGCTGCGATCGAATTCGGTGGAGTTGGCGTCTTTCCAGCCCAATACGTTGCGTGCGAACTCGATGACCGCTACTTGCATGCCCAGGCAAATACCCAGGTAAGGCACCTTGTTCTCGCGAGCATATTGAACGGCAGTGATTTTGCCTTCTACGCCGCGCAGGCCGAAGCCGCCCGGAACGAGGATGGCATCACAGCCTTCCAGCAGTTCAGTGCCTTTGTTCTCGATGTCTTCGGAGTCGATGTAACGCAGGTTGACCTTGGTACGGTTGGAAATACCGGCGTGGCTCATCGCTTCGATCAGCGACTTATACGCGTCCAGCAGCTCCATGTACTTGCCGACCATCGCGATGGTGACTTCGTGCTCCGGATTGAGCTTGGCATCCACGACCTTGTCCCACTCGGACAGGTCGGCGGTGTTGCACTGCAAGCCAAAACGCTCGACAACGAAATCATCCAGACCCTGAGCGTGCAGCATGCCCGGGATCTTGTAGATGGTGTCGGCGTCTTCCAGCGAAATCACGGCGCGCTCTTCAACGTTGGTGAACAACGCGATCTTGCGACGCGAAGATACATCCACGTGGTGGTCGGAGCGGCAGATCAGCACGTCCGGCTGCAGGCCGATGGAGCGCAATTCTTTAACCGAGTGTTGGGTCGGTTTGGTTTTCGTTTCGCCAGCGGTGGCGATGTACGGAACCAGAGTCAGGTGCATCAGCATGGCGCGCTTGGCGCCCACTTCGATGCGCAACTGACGGATAGCTTCGAGGAACGGTTGCGACTCAATGTCACCCACAGTGCCGCCAATCTCAACCATCGCTACGTCGGCATCGCCGGCGCCCTTGATGATTCGACGCTTGATTTCGTCAGTGATGTGCGGAATTACCTGAATGGTTGCACCCAGGTAATCACCACGGCGCTCCTTGCGCAGAACGTGTTCGTAAACACGGCCCGTGGTGAAGTTGTTGTTCTGGGTCATTGTCGTGCGGATAAACCGCTCGTAGTGACCCAAGTCCAGGTCGGTCTCGGCGCCGTCGTGTGTGACGAACACTTCACCGTGCTGGAACGGGCTCATGGTGCCCGGATCAACGTTGATGTAGGGGTCCAGCTTCAGCATGGTGACCTTAAGTCCCCGCGCCTCCAGGATGGCTGCCAATGAAGCCGAGGCAATGCCTTTCCCCAATGAAGAAACAACACCGCCCGTGACGAAGATGTAGCGCGTCATGAAAAACCCTAGAAGTCTGCGTTAAAGCGGTCAGAGCCGCCGGGGAAAGCGAAGGAAGGCCGAAGCCCCCAATCACCAGCATTAGTCACAGTGCACCTTTCGAAAAACTGCTGCGTTGAAACAGACCGATGGCAACCATCGGTGCGATACAAGCCACACATTTTTTTAAAATCGCCCAGCAAAGACTGCTTGGTAATCGGCAACTTCTGTAATTCCGGTGAATCTACAGAAGCTGTATCAAGAAGGGAGCGTAGTCTACCGGAAAGCCCCTTTCAGCTCAAACCTTGATCGCTTGAAGTTGGCAGCCACTTCAATTGCCAGTGTCCACTGGGGTCAGCGTCCAGTCCGGCGAGGTTTGCCACTGCCAATAACCGGTCATTTTGGTACAGAAGCGGCAATCTGCCACGGGCAAACGGCGGCACGCCACGTTCATTAAGCAAGCGCTTGAGGTCACGATGACCGCGCTCGGCCAGCGACATGACCTCCCCGCCTTGACGATAGCGCACCTGCAATGGCCCCTCGGGCACCTCGCCCTCTATACGTAACAGCCCGTTCCCGGGCAACGACAAGGGTTTAGCGGGCTGGTCCCACGTGATTGGCGCAGTCGGCTGACGCAGCCATTGACCCGATAGCCACCAAATTCGCCCGCCAGCGCGATGCAGTTCGCCGTCAGCCAGACACCAGGCAGGTCGCGCATCAACGCCAGCATCACGCAACGCCTCCCAACCAGCCCAGTGCGCGGTATCAGGCAATCGCGTAAGACCGGCCAGCCAATGCCGCAAAGCGTTGCGTTGACGGGCAGTCGACAAACGGTCGATAGGATCAAGCGTCAGAGATGGCAAACCCAGCCAGGCAAACGCTGTCTCGACAGCGGCAGCTGCCAGATCCTGCTCAGCGAGTTCGCTCAGCAACCCTTGCGCTTCGGCACAATGATCAGCCGCCCGCGACAACGTAGTAGTCACCTGCGGCCAACGCCTTGACAGTACGGGCATTACTTCATGGCGCAAGTAATTGCGGGACAAACCGATGTACTCATTGAATGGATCTTCAACCCAATGCAGACCGTTAGCTTGTGCGTAAGCCTCAAGATCGGCACGCGAAATGTCCAATAACGGACGCCCCAATACCCCTTGACCTAAACTGCGCTCGCGCGGCATGCCGGACAGCCCGCTCACACCTGCACCGCGCAACAACCGAAACAGCAGGGTTTCAGCCTGATCATCGCGATGTTGCCCCGTGAACAGCACTTCCTGAGGCCGGATAAGGGTCTCGAACGCCCCATAGCGTGCCTCCCGCGCCGCCCGCTCAATGCTTGCACCTGCTGGCACCTGAACATGCACAACAGTGAGCGGCACGCTCAGGGCATCACACAGCAACTGACAGTGCGCCGGCCACGTATCCGCTACCGCCTGTAGGCCGTGATGAACATGGATGGCAGTCAGCGGGGGAAATGAATGGGTTGGGTGCAGGTGAGCGAGAAGGTGCAGCAGGACAGTCGAGTCGAGACCGCCGGAAAGGGCAATCCGCCAAGCCGAGGCATTGCGCCACGGCTTGAGCGCTTCGAGCAACTGGATTGTCAGGTTTGACATCGCACAATCCTGCAGAAGCGACGGGATCGCCCCTGCATCTGTCAGTCTCGCCTTGATTACAGACCGTAACTCATCAAACGGTCATAACGACGCTGCAACAAAGTTTCGTTGTCCAGCTTCTTCAACATGTCCAACTGAGAAATCAGCTCTGCGCGAATCGTTGCAGACGCGGCTACAGGGTCGCGATGCGCGCCACCCAATGGCTCACCGATGACTTTATCAACGATGCCCAGGCCTTTGAGACGCTCAGCGGTAATCCCCATCGCCTCGGCGGCATCCGGCGCTTTCTCAGCGGTTTTCCACAGAATCGACGCGCAACCTTCAGGCGAAATCACAGCATAGGTGGAGTACTGCAACATGTTCAACTGATCGCAGACGCCAATGGCCAACGCACCGCCCGAACCACCTTCACCAATAACAGTGGAAATGATCGGGGTCTTCAGGCGCGCCATGACCCGCAGGTTCCAGGCAATGGCTTCGCTCTGGTTGCGCTCTTCAGCATCAATACCCGGGTAGGCGCCCGGCGTGTCGATGAAGGTCAGGATCGGCATCTTGAAGCGCTCTGCCATCTCCATCAAACGGCACGCCTTACGGTAACCTTCAGGGCGGGGCATACCGAAGTTGCGACGAACTTTCTCACGCACTTCGCGGCCTTTCTGATGACCAATCACCATCACTGGCTGATCGTCCAGACGCGCGATACCGCCCACAATGGCAGCATCGTCGGAGAAATGACGGTCGCCATGCAGCTCATCGAACTCAGTAAAGATGTGGTCGATGTAATCCAGCGTGTAAGGACGACGCGGATGACGGGCCAAACGGGCGATCTGCCAACTGGTCAGCTTGCCGAAAATATCTTCAGTCAGCGTTTTGCTTTTGTCTTGCAGGCGAGAGATTTCATCGCTGATGTTCAGCGAATTGTCATTACCGACCAGGCGCAACTCTTCGATTTTGGCTTGCAGGTCAGCAATCGGCTGTTCGAAATCAAGAAAATTCGGGTTCATAAGCATCCGTCTTGGGTCGGCGGCAAAGCATGCCAGCAGGCAGAAAGCCCAGTCTTGACTGGCACTTTCAACCCGACTGGGGCAGCCGGTTGATCTGTATCGCGCCTACCTTAAGGGACAGGCGCTCTCAGGTCGAGATTAAAAATTCAGGTCGAGATCAGGACGCGTCTCACGCCCCTGACCGTCAACGGTATTGGAGGAAGACGTTGTCTCGCCCAAACTGGTCACGCAAGGCTTGAATCAAGCTGTCTGCCGGATCGATTCTCCAGTTCTCGCCAAACTGCAACAGGGTCTTCGCATCCCCGCCGGTGTACTCCATGGTGATCGGACAGGCGCCGCGATGCTTCTTCAGCACCTCGCCCAACTGCCGCAACTGATCACCCTTGAGCGCCGCGTGATGGACTTTCAGGCGCAAGCTCTCGGCCAGGCTGGTACGCGCATCTTCCATGCTCATGACCCGCTTGACCCGCAGGCGCAAGCCGCCCGAGAAGTCATCGTTACTGACCTCCCCTTCAACCACCACCATCGCATCGGTCTGCAACAGCGACTGAGCGGAATGGAACGCTTCAGCAAACAATGAGGCTTCAATCCGGCCGGAACGATCATCCAGCGTGATGAACCCCATCTTGTCGCCTTTTTTGTTCTTCATCACCCGCAGGGCGATGATCATGCCGGCAACCGTCTGCGTATCGCGGGCAGGTTTCAAATCGATAATGCGCTGACGGGCGAAACGGCGAATTTCGCCTTCATACTCGTCGATCGGATGGCCCGTCAGGTACAGGCCCAAGGTGTCTTTCTCACCCTTCAGACGTTCCTTGAGCGTCAGTTCCTTGGCCTTGCGATGGTTGGCATAAACATCGGCGTCTTCTTCAACAAACACGCCGCCGAACAGGTCATCGTGGCCACTGTCGTGTGTACGCGCCGTTTGCTCGGCCGCTTTGATCGCCTCTTCCAGCGCCGCCAGCAAAACCGCACGGTTCTGATCAATGCTCGCCTGATAGGCTTTTGGCTCGTCATGGAAGCAAGGCCCCAGACGGTCCAGCGCGCCACTGCGGATCAAACCGTCAAGGGTGCGTTTGTTAATGCGCTTGAGGTCAACCCGCGCACAGAAATCGAACAGATCCTTGAACGGCCCGTCCTGACGCGCTTCGGTAATCGCCTCGACCGGCCCCTCGCCCACGCCCTTGATCGCCCCGAGCCCGTAAATGATGCGACCTTCGTCGTTCACCGTGAACTTGTATTCGGAGGCATTCACGTCCGGTGCGTCGAGACGCAGCTTCATCGTGCGCACTTCTTCGATCAAGGTCACGACCTTGTCGGTGTTGTGCATATCCGCCGACAGCACGGCCGCCATGAACGGTGCCGGGTAATGCGCTTTCAGCCACGCAGTTTGGTATGAAACCAACCCGTAGGCGGCCGAGTGAGATTTGTTGAACCCATAACCGGCGAATTTTTCTACCAGGTCAAAAATGTTACCGGCAAGGTCAGGATCAATGTTGTTGTTGGCGCAACCTTCAATGAAACCGCCGCGCTGCTTGGCCATTTCTTCAGGCTTTTTCTTACCCATGGCTCGACGCAGCATGTCCGCGCCGCCGAGGGTGTAACCTGCCATCACCTGCGCAATCTGCATCACCTGTTCCTGGTACAGGATGATGCCGTAGGTCGGGGCCAGAACCGGTTTCAGGCCTTCGTACTGATAATCCGAATGCGGGTATGCCAGTTCAGCGCGACCGTGCTTACGGTTGATGAAGTCATCCACCATGCCCGATTGCAGCGGCCCCGGACGGAACAGGGCCACCAGTGCGATCAAGTCTTCCAGACAGTCGGGCTTGAGCTTTTTGATCAGCTCTTTCATGCCGCGCGACTCAAGCTGGAACACGGCCGTCGTCTCGGCTTTTTGCAGCAACTGGTAGGTCGGCTTGTCATCCAGCGGAATAAACGCGATATCCAGCGGCGGCTCGTCGACCTTGGCACGGTCGCGGTTAATGGTTTTCAGCGCCCAGTCAATAATGGTCAGCGTGCGCAAGCCGAGGAAGTCGAACTTCACCAGGCCCGCGGCTTCAACGTCATCCTTGTCGAACTGAGTAACCAGGCCGTCGCCTTCTTCATCGCAGTAAATCGGCGAGAAGTCAGTCAGCTTGGTCGGTGCAATCACCACACCACCGGCGTGCTTACCAACGTTACGCACAATGCCTTCGAGTTTGCGCGCCATTTCCCAGATTTCGGCAGCCTCTTCATCCACTTTGATGAAGTCGCGCAGGATCTCTTCCTGTTCGTAGGCCTTTTCCAACGTCATGCCGACTTCAAACGGAATCATCTTCGACAAACGATCTGCCAGGCCGTAAGACTTGCCTTGCACACGCGCAACGTCGCGAATCACAGCCTTGGCCGCCATCGAACCGAAGGTAATGATCTGGCTTACAGCGTTGCGGCCGTATTTTTCTGCCACATATTCAATGACCCGGTCCCGACCATCCATGCAGAAGTCGACGTCGAAGTCGGGCATCGATACCCGTTCCGGGTTAAGGAATCGTTCGAACAGCAGGTCATATTCCAACGGATCAAGGTCGGTGATCTTCTGCACATAAGCCACCAGAGAACCGGCACCCGACCCCCGCCCAGGACCTACCGGCACGCCGTTGCTTTTGGCCCACTGGATGAAGTCCATCACGATCAGAAAGTAACCGGGAAATCCCATCTGGATAATGATGTCCAGTTCGAAATTCAGCCGGTCGACGTACACCTGCCGCCTGGCGTCGTAATCGTCGGTAGTGTCCTTGGGCAGCAGAACGCTGAGGCGCTCTTCAAGACCATCAAACGAAACTTTGCGGAAATACTCGTCGATGGTCATGCCATCGGGAATCGGGAAGTTAGGCAAAAAGTGCTTGCCCAACTTCACTTCAATATTGCACCGTTTGGCAATTTCGACGGTATTTTCGAGTGCTTCCGGCAAATCGCTGAACAGCTCAGCCATTTCCTCAGCGCTTTTCAGGTACTGCTGGTCACTGTAGTTCTTGGAGCGGCGCGGATCGTCCAGCGCTCGTCCCTCGCCAATGCAGACGCGGGTTTCATGGGCTTCAAAATCCTGCTGTTTGAGAAAGCGCACATCGTTGGTCGCCACCAACGGTGCACCAATCTTGTCGGCCAATGCCACGGCGGCGTGCAGATGCTCTTCATCGTTGGGACGATGAGTACGCTGTACTTCCAGGTAAAAGCGGTCAGGAAACACATCCATCCATTCGCGAGCCAGCGTCTCGGCTTCCTCAGTGTTACCACTGATCAACGCGACACCGATCTCGCCTTCCTTGGCTGCCGACAGCATGATCAGCCCTTCGGCGGCTTCGGCGACCCATTCACGCTCGATGATGACCTGGCCATTGCGCTGCCCATCAATAAAACCCCGAGAAATCAGCTCCGTCAGGTTTCGATAACCCACGCCGTTCATCGCCAGCAGGCTGATGCGACTCAACGGGTTTTCCGGGTCTTTATTGGACAGCCACAGATCCGCGCCACTGATCGGCTTGATGCCGCCACCCATGGCCGCTTTATAAAACTTGACCAGCGAACACATGTTGTTCTGATCAGTCACAGCCACGGCAGGCATGTTCATACCCGCCAAGGTTTTGATCAGCGGCTTGATCCGCACCAGGCCATCGACCAGGGAATACTCAGTGTGCAGGCGCAGGTGAACGAATGAAGCCGGCATGGTGATCCTGTCTATTAGCTTTGGGAAACAACAAGGCCCGGATTGTACCGGGCCTTGGCAAAAACATCAGCCTTGCGGCTAAACCTCGGTCAAGCCCTCGCGCGCTTCGCAGGCACGACGCACCGGACCGAAGGATTTGCGATGAATCGGTGTAGGCCCCAGACGCTCAAGCGCCTCAAGGTGTACCGCCGTCGGATAACCTTTATGACCGCCAATGCCATAACCTGGGTATTGCAGTTCAAAGGCTGCCATTTCGCGGTCACGGCTGACCTTGGCCAGAATCGACGCAGCAGCAATGGCTGGTACTTTGCTATCACCCTTGATTACGGCTTCAGCCGGCATGGCCAGTTTGGGACAACGATTGCCGTCGATCATCGCCAGTTTCGGGGTGATGCTCAAGCCTTCTACGGCGCGCTGCATCGCCAACATAGTGGCATGCAGGATATTCAGCTCGTCGATTTCTTCGACTTCTGCGCGGGCAATGCACCAGCTCAGGGCCTTTTCGCGAATTTCGTCGTACAACTTTTCACGGCGGGCTTCTGTCAGCTTTTTTGAGTCATTAAGACCGGCGATCGGCCGTGCAGGATCCAGAATCACAGCTGCCGTGACCACTGCACCACACAGCGGGCCGCGACCGACTTCGTCCACACCGGCCACAAGGTCTTCGACCAGATTGAAGTCCAATCCGATTTGCATAGTCACTTTACTCACTTGGATTGTGCGATCAGCTCAAGCACTGCTTTAGCGGCCTGATTGGACGCGTCGAGACGTAATGTTCGATGAATTTCGTCGAAACCCCGGGTTTGATCCTGACCATTGTCCAACAGTGGCAACAGCGTGCTGGCCAATGCCTCGGGGGTTGCAGCATCCTGCAGCAACTCGGGCACCAGCATCCGCTGAGCCAGCAAGTTGGGCAATGACACGTAAGGGCTTTTTACCAGACGCTTGAGAATCCAGAACGTAACCCGCGACAGGCGATAAGCCACCACCATCGGGCGCTTGTACAGCAACGCTTCAAGGGTTGCGGTGCCCGAGGCAATCAACACTGCGTCACAGGCAGCCAATGCCAGGTGCGAACGCCCGTCGAGCATGGTCAAGGGCAAATCGCGCCCTACCATCAACTGCTCGATTTGCTCGCGGCGTGCAGCACTGGCGCAAGGTAGTACAAAGCTAACCTCAGGTCGTGCTTCGCGAATTTTCTGCGCAGCGTCGAGGAATAAACCGCCCAGCTTGCCCACTTCCCCGCCACGACTGCCTGGCATCAGAGCGACCAACGGTCCGCCAGGTAATCCTAGCTCTGCACGTGCAGCTGCTTTATCGGCTTCAAGTGGAATGGTGTCAGCCAGCGAATGGCCAACGAAACGCACGGGCACACCGTGCTCTTCGTAGAATTTGGCTTCGAAAGGCAGCAACGTGAGCATCAAGTCGCAGCCTTCACGGATTTTCAGCACACGCTTTTGCCGCCACGCCCACACGGACGGGCTGACGTAATGCACGGTCTTGATCCCGGCACGGCGCAGCTGAAGTTCGATGTTGAGGGTGAAGTCCGGCGCATCGATTCCGATGAACACATCAGGCTTTTCGGCAATCAGGGTATGAACCAGCTCTTTACGGCGCTTGAGCAGCTCGCGCAGACGGCCGAGCACTTCAACCAGCCCCATCACAGAGAGACGCTCCATCGGGAAGTAAGAGCGCATGCCCTCTGCCTCCATCAGCGGACCGCCCACACCGATAAATTCGATTTCCGGGTGCTGAGCCCTGAGCGCCCGCATCAGGCCTGAGCCCAAAATGTCACCGGAGGCTTCACCTGCCACCAGCGCAACACGCAACTTGGCCATGATCAGCGGGTAATGCCGCGGGTCGAGGAACGAATGGATTCCACAAACAGCGCGACTTCAGGGAATTGCACAGAGGGCTCAGCCAATTCGGCAAGCGCTTGTTCTACCGTCAGACCCTGGCGATAAACCACTTTGTAGGCTCGGCGCAGGGCGTGAATAGCCTCTTCACTGAAGCCACGACGGCGCATGCCTTCAAAGTTCATGCTGCGGGCTTCGGCAGGGCTGCCAAACACTGTGACAAAGGCCGGAACATCTTTGCCAATAGCAGTGCCCATACCTGAAAAGCTGTGAGCACCAATGTGACAGAACTGATGAACCAGCGTGAAACCCGAGAGAATCGCCCAGTCCCCCATGTGCACATGGCCCGCCAGCGCGGCGTTGTTGACCAGAATGCAATGGTTGCCGATCACGCTGTCATGCCCGATATGGGCATAAGCCATGATCAGGTTGTGATCGCCAAGGGTCGTCTCGGCACGGTCCTGAACCGTGCCGCGATGGATAGTGACGCCTTCGCGGATCACATTGTGATCACCGATCACCAGGCGTGTTTCTTCGCCCTTGTACTTGAGATCGGGGGTATCTTCGCCCACCGAAGAAAACTGGTAGATACGATTGTGCTTACCGATTTTGGTTGGGCCTTTGAGAATTACATGCGGCCCAATCACTGTCCCCTCGCCGATTTCCACACCTGCGCCGACGATCGACCAAGGGCCGACCACGACGTCGTCGGCCAGTATGGCCGTCGGATCGATGATTGCGCGAGGGTCAATCAAACTCATAGTTTGCGTTCCGCACAGATAATTTCAGCAGAGCATACCGGCTTGCCATCAACTGTTGCCTGGCACTCGAATTTCCAGATGGAGCGCTTGCAGCTCAGGAACTTGGCTTCCAGGATCAACTGATCGCCTGGCAAGACTGGCTGACGGAAGCGCAGCTTGTCGGAACCGACGAAGTAATACAGCGTCCCGTCTGCAGGTTTCACGTCCAGCATCTTGAAACCCAGAATGCCCGCAGCTTGCGCCATGGCTTCGATGATCAACACGCCGGGCATGATCGGATGCGCCGGAAAGTGACCGTTGAAGAACGGCTCGTTGATGCTGACATTCTTGTAAGCACGAATGCGCTTGTTCTCGACATCCAGATCCACCACTCGATCCACCAGCAGGAAAGGGTAACGGTGAGGCAGATATTCGCGAATCTCGTTGATGTCCATCATTTCGTGGGGAAGCCTGTAATAAAGATTGGGCGCGCGCTACGAAGGCACGCTCCTCTAGCAAATCAAGAACGCAAACCCTTGGCCCTGCGCTCTTGATATGGAAATAGTATTAGCTTTCAGATGAAGCGATACCGTCGGGGGTCACTTCTCGACGCGTTTTTCCAGTTGTTTCAATCGTCGCGCGATATCGTCCAACTGACGAATACGTGCCGCACTCTTGCGCCATTCAGCTGCCGGCTGCATCGCCGTTCCGGACGAATACGCGCCTGGTTCGGTAATAGAGTGAGTCACCATGGTCATTCCGGTGAGGAAAACGTTGTCGCAGATCTCGATATGCCCCACCAAACCGACACCACCGGCCAACATGCAGTGCTTGCCGATTTTAGTACTACCAGAAATCCCGACACACGCGGCCATCGCCGTATGGTCACCGACCTGCACGTTGTGCGCGATCTGAATCTGGTTGTCGAGTTTGACGCCATTGCCAATGACCGTATCCGCCAGGGCACCACGGTCGATGGCAGTGTTCACACCGATCTCGACATCATCCCCAATGGTCACGCCGCCGATCTGGGCAATTTTTTGCCAGACACCCTTTTCGTTGGCAAAACCAAAACCTTCGCCACCCAGCACGGCACCCGACTGAATCACGACGCGCTTACCGATGCGAACATCGTGATAAAGCGTCACACGCGGAGCCAGCCAGCCACCCTCGCCGATTACACAGCGAGCACCGACAAAGCAATGAGTCCCGACAGTCACGCCCGCCGCAATTCGTGCGCCGCTTTCAATCACTGCAAAGGCGCCGATGCTGGCCGCAGGATCTACCACTGCATCAGCCGCAATCACAGCCGAAGGATGCACACCGGCAACTGCCTTGGGCTTGGGGTCAAACAGGTGGGAAATACGGGCGTAGGCCAGATAAGGGTCCGGTACCACCAAAGCATCACCGGCATATTCTTGCGCGTCGTCCGGCTTGAGCAAAACGGCTCCAGCCTGGCAATCGACCAGGAATTTGCGGTACTGCGGGTTGGCCAGAAAGCTCAACTGAGCTGGGCCAGCCTCTTGTAAAGTGGCTAGCCCAGTGATTTCTTTCTCCGCGCTGCCACGCAATGTGGCACCGAGGAACTCGGCCAATTGGCCGAGTTTTATAGTCGCAGTCATAATTACTTCAGCTGATTCATGCGCTCAATGACTTGGCGAGTGATGTCGTATTGAGGTTTGACATCAATCACTGCACCACGCTCGAACACCAGGTCATAAGCGCCTTTCTTGATGACTTCTTCAACAGCGCTGTCCAGTTTTGGCTTCAGCTGTTTCAGCATTTCACGGTCAGCAACGGCTTTGGCTTCGTTCAGTTCCTTGGACTGGAACTGGAAATCACGGGCCTTTTGCTTGAATTCAAGCTCCAGACGCTCACGCTCACCTTGCTGCATTTTGTCGCCGCCTTTGACCAGACGATCCTGAATGCCTTTGGCACTGCTTTCCAGGGACTTCAGTTTGGTCAGTTGCGGACCGAATTTCTTCTCGGCATCTACGGCGTAACGCTTGGCAGCGTCAGATTCCAGTAGCGCCATCTGATAGTTCAGCACAGCAATTTTCATGTCGGCAAACGCCGGACCTGCTACCAGAACCGAAGCCAGGAGAACCAATTGAGTCAACTTACGCACGATGCACTCCTACTAAATCCGTTGTTTATCTAAAGTCAGGCTTTTAGAAAGTCTGGCCGAGGGAGAACTGGAACACCTGGGTATCTGCGTCATCCGGTTTCTTGATCGGCATGGCCAAGCTGAAGCTCAACGGGCCAAGTGCAGTCACCCACGTTACGCCAACACCCACAGAGCTGGCCATATTACTAAAGCTGATATCGCAATCTTTGGTGGTCGACTTGCAGTTTGTGTCGAACACATTACCCACATCCCAGAACACCGACGTGCGCAGGGAGCGTTGATCTTTGACGAACGGCATAGGGAACAGGACTTCGGCACCGCCCTGGATCAGCACGTTACCGCCGAACGGTAGCGGATCTTGATCCGGGTCGCTCTTGTTGGGCGTGCTGCGCGGGCCCAGCGCACTGTCCTTGAAGCCACGAACCGAGTTGAAACCACCGGCATAGTAGTTCTCATAGAACGGCAGACCCGAGGTCGAACCATAACTGTCACCATAACCCAGCTCTGTGTGCAGACGCATGGTGTAGGTATCGGTCAACGGCTGGAACAACTGGGCACGGTAGTCCAGCTTATAGAACTGGAGGTCGCTGCCCGGAATCGTTGTTTCAAGCGTCAGGCTTTGCGAACTGCCGCGAGTCGGCAACACGCCTTTGTTCAGGGTCGATTCGGACCAGCCCGCAGAGGCCTTGAAGTTCAGGAACTTGTCGCCTTCCTTGTTGATGAAATCGAAGATTTCGTCAACGGTGTAAGTGCCTGTACTGATTTCATCCTGCTGCACGCTCAGACCATAGGTCAGACGCGAGGTATCACTGATCGGATACCCCATGGTGATACCGGCGCCCAGACTGTCAACCGAGTAGTTTGCTACATCAACATCAAGGTCTTTGTAGTCGGTCGTGCGGTAGAACGCGTTGTAACCCAGGCTCACGCCATCAGCGGTCCAGTACGGATCGACATAACTGAAGTTGTAACGACTCTGGTATTCACTGCGGGTCAAACCTACGCTGACGCGGTTACCCGTACCCAGGAAGTTGTTCTGGGTGATCGAACCACCCAGGATCAAACCGGCGCTTTGGGCAAAGCCGACGCTGGCGGTGATCGAACCGGAAGCCTGCTCTTCTACGGCGTAGTTCACATCAACCTGGTCGTCTGTACCGGGCACAGCCGGCGTTTCAACGTTCACTTCCTTGAAGAAGCCCAAACGCTCAAGACGAACCTTTGACTGGTCGATCAGGTATGTCGATGCCCAACCACCCTCCATCTGACGCATTTCACGACGCAGCACTTCGTCTTCCGACTTGGTGTTACCGCGGAAGTTGATACGGTTGACATAAGCACGCTTGCCCGGATCAACCACGAACGTGATGGCTACAGTGTGGTCTTCAGGGTTTGGCTGAGGTACGCCGTTAACGTTGGCGAAGGTGTAGCCTTCGTTACCCAGACGACGGGTAATCAGTTCGGAAGTAGTGGTCATCAGCTTGCGCGAGAACACTTGGCCCGGCTGCACCAGCAACAGCGACTTGATCTGATCTTCAGGGACCTTGAGGTCACCGCTCAGCTTCACTTCGCCAACATTGTATTTTTCGCCTTCGTTCACGTTGACCGTGATGTAGACGTTTTTCTTGTCAGGGGTGATCGACACCTGAGTCGAGGCGATATCCATGTTGATATAGCCACGGTCGAGGTAGTACGAGCGCAGGCGCTCTAGGTCACCGGACAGTTTTTCACGCGCATACTTGTCGTCATTCTTGAAGAAGGACAACCAGTTGGTGGTTTTCAGTTCAAACAGGTCAACAAGGTCTTCTTCCGGGAAGACGGTATTACCCACCACGTTAATGTGCTGGATGGCCGCCACGGTGCCTTCGTTGATGTTGACCTTGAGGGCAACACGGTTGCGAGGCTCGGACACGACTTCAGTGTCGACCGTTGCCGAGTAACGACCTTGGGCAACGTACTGACGCTGCAGTTCGTTACGCACGCCCTCGAGGGTGGCACGCTGGAAGATTTCACCTTCGGCAAGACCCGACTGTTTCAGACCTTTCATCAGGTCATCAGTGGAAATGGCCTTGTTACCGTCAATGGTGATGCTCGAAACGGAAGGACGTTCGACAACCGTAATGACGAGCACATTGCCATCACGACCCAGTTGGATATCCTGAAAGAAACCGGTTTTGAACAACGCACGAGTGGATTCCACCAACCGGCGGTCATCCGCTACCTCACCCACGTTCAGCGGCAACGCGCCAAACACGCTACCAGCGGAAACCCGCTGCAGCCCGTTGACACGAATATCAGAGATAGTGAAGGACTCGGCGTGAACTTCGGCGATCATCAGTACGGTGAGAACCGCAGTTAGCAGCAGACGTTTCATGAAGTCCTTTCTTATTCCAACTGGCAATAAACAAACTGCCGCAAAATGCGGCAGATTCGCAATTCAGCGAAGCGTTTACAGACGTCCCAGATCGTTGACCAAGGCAAGCAACATCACCCCGACCACCAAACTGATACCGATCTGCATTCCCCAACCCTGCACCCGATCCGACAAGGGACGACCACGCGCCCACTCGATCAGATAAAACAACAAATGCCCCCCATCCAGTACCGGGATGGGCAACAAGTTCAGAACCCCAAGGCTGATACTCAGATAAGCCAGGAAATTCAAGAAATCCGCGACACCCGACTGGGCAGAAGCGCCCGCCACTTTAGCAATGGTTATCGGTCCACTCAAGTTTTTTACCGAGAGCTCGCCGAACAACATTTTCTTGAGTGAGTCGAGCGTCAATACGCTCATCGTCCAAGTCCGTTTGGCGCCCTCGCCGATCGCGGCGAGCGGGCCGTAACTGACCTCGCGAATCATCTCCGGCGGCCAGTCCACACCTTTGACCCCAGCCCCCAGATAACCGGTTGCTGCCTTGCCCTCACCGCGAGCAGCCAGTGCAACTGGAATGTCAATCGGCATCCCGTCGCGCTCAACGCGCAATACGATTTTCGCCTCAGGACGAACCCGGACCCAGTCCACCACCTGCTGCCAGTCCTTGATCGGCTGATCATTCATGGCCAGCAGTTTGTCACCGGTTTTGAGGCCCGCAGCTTGTGCCGGCCCTTTTGGATCAAGCTCAGCTAATACGGCTGGCAACTCCGGACGCCAAGGACGAATTCCCAGCGAGCTGATTGGATCAGGCTCATTAGCGCCCTTCAACCAGTCATGCAGAACCAGCTCATGAGTGGACTCGGAAGTCCCTCCCGCCTCACGAACCGCCACTTGAATCGAACCGCTCTCGCCAAGGCGACGCACCAGCTGCAGATTTACATTGGACCAACCCGAGGTGGGCTCTCCATCAATCGAAACGATTTCCTGCCCGGCAACCAGACCTGCTTGCGCTGCCAGACTGCCGCCTTCAACAGCACCGATGACAGGACGGACTTGCTGGCTGCCCAACATGGCCAGAATCCAGAAAAATACCATCGCCAGCATGAAGTTTGCGACAGGGCCCGCGGCAACGATGGCAATACGCTGCCCGACTGTTTTGCGATTGAAGGATTGACTCAGCTGCTCAGCGGGCACCTCCCCTTCTCGCTCATCAAGCATTTTGACGTAGCCGCCCAACGGGATGGCTGCCACTACAAACTCCGTGCCCTGGCGGTCGTGCCAGCGCAGCAAGGGCGTGCCGAAACCCACAGAGAAACGCAGAACCTTGACGCCACAACGGCGCGCCACCCAAAAGTGACCGAATTCATGAAAAGTGACCAACACCCCCAACGCAACCAGGGTGCCAACAATCATATAAAGCGCACTCATCTACTTTCTCCGTGATCCTGTCCGGTTCCGGCAAGCAGCACTGATCAGCCCTGACGGCTCAACCATTGATCAGCCAACTCCCGTGCCTTGGCATCGGCGGCAAATACTGCCTCTAACTCATTAACGGGAACCACTGACTCAGTGCTTAAAACGTCTTCAATCAATTGTGCAATCTGCGGGTAGCGGATTCGCCCATCAAGGAAGGCCGCCACCGCCACCTCATTGGCCGCATTGAGCATGGCCGGCGCACTATCACCAGCGGCGGCAGCCTCACGGGCCAGGCGCAGACAAGGAAAGCGCTGTTCATCCGGACGCTGGAAGTCCAGGCGTGCAACAGAAAACAGATCCAGAGGCGCGACCCCCGAATCAATACGCTCTGGCCACGCCAAGGCATTGGCAATCGGCGTGCGCATGTCAGGATTACCCAACTGCGCAAGCACCGATCCGTCTACATAGTCCACCAGCGAGTGAATGACGCTTTGCGGATGAATCACCACCTCAACCTGAGCAGGCTTGGCATCGAACAGCCAGCACGCTTCAATCAACTCAAGGCCTTTGTTCATCATACTCGCCGAATCGACCGAAATTTTTCGCCCCATCGACCAGTTAGGATGAGCACACGCCTGATCGGGGGTGACATGCTCAAGGTCAGCCAAGGGCGTTTCCCGGAAAGGACCACCCGAGGCCGTCAGCAAAATCCGACGCACGCCCACCTGACTCAGCCCACGAGAAAAATCCTGCGGCAAACACTGAAAGATCGCATTGTGCTCGCTATCAATGGGCAACAACACCGAACCGCTACGACGCACCGCCTGCATGAACAAGGCGCCAGTCATGACCAGCGCCTCCTTGTTCGCCAACAGGATTTTTTTACCGGCATTGACTGCCGACAAAGTAGGGCGTAGCCCGGCAGCACCAACAATGGCTGCCATGACCGCATCCACTGAAGGCGCTGACGCTATTTCACACAAACCCTGCTCACCTGCCAACACTTCGGTGTTGAGGCCCGCCGCGCGCAGGTCAGCCTGCAGCTGACGAGCGGAGCGCTCGTCAGGAACCACTGCAACCTGAGGCTTGTGCTGAATGCACAAGGCCAGCAGTTCCGCGAGACGGCTATAACCGCTCAGCCCAAATACTTGGTAGCGATCAGGGTGGCGAGCAATGACATCCAGCGTGCTAAGCCCAATCGAACCTGTAGCACCCAGAACTGTAATCTGTTGAGGACGGCTCATGACGCGGCCATCCACAGCAACACGGCAAACACAGGAATGGCCGCGGTCAGACTGTCGATGCGATCAAGCACACCGCCATGCCCCGGCAGCAAATTACTGCTGTCCTTAATGCCGGCCTGACGCTTGAACATGCTTTCTGTGAGGTCGCCCACCACTGAAATCAATACGATGATGGCAGCGCCCGCCAAGGCAGCAAGCATCTGAGGCGCACTCCAACCGCGCACCACACCGACAACCGCCGTGATCAGCAAGCTCAGTATCAGACCGCCAAAAACACCTTCCCAACTTTTACCCGGACTGACTTTAGGGGCCAGCTTGCGCTTGCCGAACTTGCGCCCGGAAAAGTACGCGCCGATATCAGCGCCCCACACCAGAACCATCACCGCCATGATCAGCCAATTACCCAGCGGCATTGCCTTGATCATCACCAACCCTTGCCAGGCCGGTAGCAAGATCAGCAAGCCGATTACCAGCTTGACTGCAGTACTGGACCAGCGTGACGCGGAATCTGGAAAGGTGAGGACCAAAAACGTCGCCAACGCCCACCAAACCACTGCAGCCACCAATACCCACGGGGCAAGGTCAGGCAACAGGTGCAGGCCGAACAGCAACAAGGCCACGACGAATGCAAAACCGACACGTGCCGTTTGAGCGGCAAATCCGGCAAGGCGCGCCCATTCCCACGCCCCAAGGGTGACCACCAGCCCGATGAAGAGCGCGAAGTTGGACCCTTCAAGAAGGAAAAAGCCGCACAAAGCGATTGGCAGCAGGATAAGTGCAGTGATGATGCGTTGCTTAAGCATTAAACCCGGGCTCCAGCCTCAACCTGCTCGCTCGTTTTACCGAAACGACGCTGGCGAGAAGCGAAATCAGCCAGTGCATTACGCATGGCTTCGTGTTTGAAGTCCGGCCAGAACAGGTCGGAGAAGTACAGCTCGGAATAGGCCAACTGCCACAGCAGGAAGTTGCTGATACGGTGCTCGCCCCCTGTGCGGATACACAGATCAGGCAAAGGCAGATCACCCGTTACCAGGCAGGTTTGCAACAAGTCCGGCGTGATGTCTTCAGGCTGCAAATGACCGGCCTGAACCTCACGCGCCAGACGTTGCGCAGCCTGCGCAATGTCCCACTGCCCGCCATAATTGGCAGCAATTTGCAGGACAAAGCGCCCGCTGCCTGCGGTGATCGTCTCCGCTTCGCGCATTGCTGCTTGTAGCTCGGGATGAAAACGGGAGCGATCGCCAATAATACGCAGGCTGATGTTGTTTTCGTTGAGACGCTTGGCCTCACGACGCAGCGCCTTGAAGAACAAATCCATCAAGGCACTGACTTCAGCCGCAGGACGCTGCCAGTTTTCGCTGGAAAACGCGAACAGGGTGAGCACTTCGACCTTAGCCTCGGCACACACCTCAATCACGGCACGGACTGCATCCACGCCAGCTTTATGCCCAGCGACACCCGGCATAAAGCGCTTCTTCGCCCAGCGATTATTGCCATCCATGATAATCGCGACATGTCGCGGCACGGATGGCGACACAGCCTGCTTGGTCTTTTCCATAAAACGCCCTGACCCTTATACGGCCATCAGGTCCGCTTCTTTCTGCTTGGTAGCCGTTTCGATATCCGCGACAGCCTTGTCGGTCAGTTTCTGGATCTCGTCAGCAGCGCGACGCTCTTCGTCTTCACTGATTTCCTTCTCTTTGACCAAGTCTTTCAACTGGCTCAACGCGTCGCGACGGATGTTACGCACGGCAATACGCGCATCTTCAGCTGCGTCACGCGCCTGCTTAGCGAATACCTTACGGGTTTCTTCCGTCAGGGCCGGCATGGAGATCAACAGCAATTCGCCCAGGTTGGTCGGATTGAGGTTCAAACCAGCACTTTGAATCGCTTTATCCACGGCCTGAAGCATGTTGCGCTCGAAAGCCACGACTTGCAGGGTGCGAGAGTCTTTAACGGTAACGTTAGCTACCTGGCTCAGCGGGGTATCAGCACCGTAGTACGGCACCATTACGCTGCCCAAGATGCTTGGGTGAGCCTTGCCGGTACGAATCTGGCCAAATGCATGGCTCAGCGATTCCAGCGATTTCTGCATGCGCGTTTGTGCGTCTTTCTTGATTTCGTTGATCATTGTTGACCTTCCTCGATCAGAGTACCTTCAGCGCCGCCGTGAACGATATTGAGCAGGGCGCCGGGTTTGTTCATGTTAAAGACACGCAATGGCATCTGGTGGTCGCGGCACAGACAAATAGCTGTCAGGTCCATCACGCCCAGCTTGCGATCCAGCACTTCATCGTAAGTCAGATGATCGAACTTCTCGGCATGCGGGTCTTTGAATGGATCAGCGGTGTACACACCGTCAACCTTGGTGGCCTTGAGCACGACATCGGCGTCGATTTCAATGGCGCGCAAGCAAGCGGCAGAATCCGTTGTGAAAAATGGATTACCGGTGCCCGCAGCGAAAATCACCACTTCTTTCGCGTTCAAGTGACGCATGGCCTTGCGACGGTCGTAGTGATCCGTCACACCCACCATGGAGATGGCCGACATTACGATGGCGGAGATATTCGCACGTTCCAGCGCATCGCGCATCGCCAGGGCGTTCATCACGGTCGCAAGCATCCCCATGTGGTCGCCAGTAACGCGATCCATACCCGCAGCGCTCAACGCAGCGCCACGGAACAGGTTGCCACCACCAATCACCAAACCTACCTGAACGCCGATACCCACCAATTGGCCGACTTCCAGCGCCATGCGGTCGAGCACCTTGGGGTCGATCCCGAACTCTTCAGAGCCCATCAGGGCTTCGCCGCTTAGCTTGAGTAGAATGCGTTTATAGCGAGCTTGATAACCACTGCCCTGCTGAGCCATTGCGAATCTCTCCTGCCGCGTTTTATAAAAAATCTGTGCGAGGCCGTTTTCAGCCTGCGCTTACTCTAGCTCGGTGCTGCACAACAGCACCATCGGATCACGATTTTGTAAACCGGTTCCGCCGGGCAAGGTAAAACCTTCACCCATTTGAAAAGAGGCTGCGCGCGTGAGCGGGCAGCCTCTTGGGGTCGACAGTTGAAACCGTCTTATTGCTTGTTGGCTGCAGCCACTTGAGCAGCAACTTCTTCAGCGAAGTTGTCAACTGGCTTCTCGATGCCTTCGCCTACTTTGAAGTAAGTGAAGGAAACGATTTCAGCACCGGCCTTCTTGGCCAGCTCACCGACCTTGATTTCAGGGTTCTTGACGAACGCCTGCTCAACCAGGCTAGCTTCAGCCAGGAACTTGCTGATACGGCCTTTGACCATATTTTCAACAATGTTTTCTGGCTTGCCTTTGATTTTTTCTTCGTTCAGCTGCAGGAACACGGCTTTTTCGCGCTCGATTGCTTCTTCAGAAACTTCCGAAGGCAGCAGGAACTCAGGGTTGCTAGCTGCTACGTGCATGGCGATGTCACGAGCCAGTTCAGAGTTGCCGCCTTTAAGCGAAACCACAACACCGATTTTGTTGCCGTGCAGGTAAGCGTCAACCACGTCACCTTCAACACGCACCAGACGGCGAATGTTAACGTTCTCGCCAACTTTGGCAACCAGCGCTTCACGAGCAGATTCTTGAGCGGCGATCAGCGGAGCTGCGTCGGTCAGTTTGTCTGCAAACGCTTTTTCAACGCTGTCAGCCACGAATTTTTTGAAGTCGTCTTGCAAAGCCAGGAAGTCAGTTTGCGAGTTGACTTCAAGAATAACGGCAGACTTGTAATCGTCAGCAACTTTAACTGCGATAGCGCCTTCAGCAGCAACGTTGCCTGCTTTTTTGGCGGCCTTGATGGCACCCGAAGCACGCATGTCGTCGATGGCTTTTTCGATGTCGCCGCCAGCCTTGGTCAAGGCTTTCTTGCAATCCATCATGCCTTCGCCGGTACGCTCACGCAGTTCTTTAACCAACGCTGCAGTAATCTCTGCCATTTCAAAATTCCTCTTGGATAGGTTTTCAACCATTCCACCCGACCAAACGGGCGTTCAATTCGTGTGAAGCCTGCCTCGATGTAACCCTGCCAGCCGCAATTTGATACAGCAACGACAGAGGCCTGTCCAACAAATGGATTTCGAGGTGGCAAAAAGGGGGCCAAGCCCCCTTTTTGCGTACTGAGTAAACGCTAGGCGTTTATTACTCAGCCTTCAACCGCTGCAGCTGGAGCGTCTTCGACGAAAACGTCGGTGCCGCCAGCAACGTGGTTACGGCCACGGATAACAGCGTCAGCCATCGCACCCATGTACAGCTGGATGGCGCGGATTGCGTCATCGTTGCCTGGGATGATGTAGTCAACGCCTTCCGGGCTGCTGTTGGTATCGACAACGCCGATTACCGGGATGCCCAACTTGTTAGCTTCGGTGATCGCAATGCGCTCGTGATCAACGTCGATAACGAACAGAGCGTCTGGCAGACCGCCCATGTCCTTGATACCACCCAGGCTACGATCCAGCTTTTCCAGATCGCGAGTGCGCATCAGCGCCTCTTTCTTGGTCAGCTTGGCGAAAGTACCGTCTTCTGCCTGCACTTCAAGGTCACGCAGACGCTTGATGGAAGCACGGATGGTTTTGAAGTTGGTGAGCATGCCGCCCAACCAGCGGTGATCCACGTACGGCGAACCGCAGCGTGCTGCTTCTTCAGCAACGATCTTGCCAGCGGAACGCTTGGTGCCGACGAACAGAATCTTGTTTTTGCCCTGGGCCAGACGCTCTACGAAAGTCAGAGCTTCGTTGAACATTGGCAGGGTTTTTTCAAGGTTGATGATGTGAATCTTGTTACGCGCGCCAAAGATGTATTTACCCATCTTCGGGTTCCAGTAACGGGTTTGGTGACCGAAGTGCACACCGGCCTTCAGCATATCGCGCATAGTGACTTGGGACATGATAGTTCCTTAGTAAGTCGGGTTAGGCCTCCACGTATCCCAATGACCAACCAGCAGCTTCGAGCTGAAGGCACCCAGGTCATCGTGTCGACACGTGTGTGGGTTTGTGCTCACCGGGCTATACCCGGAAAGCGGCGCATTTTATAACACAAGACAGCCAAAAAACGAAACACGGATTCTGACTTTCTTCTACGCGCTTTTGCGCAAGCAGCGCAATAGCGCCAGAATGCGCCATTCCATTAAGAGAAGCGATGGCGCAAGGCTCATGATTAACGCCGACCGTCTGTTAGAATCTCGTTTTTTCGCGGTGTGGGACGCCAATTGTCACTTCACACCTGCAATCCCGTTGAAGAGCGCTAGCGCGCGAAGAGAGCCCGTATGACCGTCACCCTCAAAACCCCCGAGGACATCGCAAAGATGCGAGTCGCCGGCAAACTGGCCGCCGACGTCCTGGAAATGATCGCCGAGTACGTCAAACCCGGTGTTACCACCGAAGAACTGGACCGCATTTGCCACGATTACATCGTCAATGTGCAAAAGGCCATCCCTGCCCCGCTCAATTACAAGGGCTTCCCGAAGTCGATCTGCACCTCGGTCAATCACGTGGTCTGCCACGGCATCCCGGGCGACAAGGCCCTGAAGGACGGCGACACCCTGAACATCGACGTCACGGTGATCAAGGATGGCTACCACGGCGACACCAGCCGCATGTTCCACGTCGGTAAAGTACCGGTCTGGGCCGAGCGCCTGTCGCAAGTGACCCAGGAATGCATGTACAAAGCCATCGAAATCGTCAAGCCGGGCTGCCGCCTGGGCGATATCGGCGAAGTCATCCAGAAGCACGCCGAAAAGAACGGTTTTTCAGTGGTGCGCGAGTTTTGCGGCCACGGCATCGGCAAGGTATTCCATGAAGAGCCGCAGATCCTGCACTACGGCCGCGCGGGGACCGGCATGGAGCTAAAGGCCGGCATGACCTTCACCATCGAGCCGATGATCAACCAGGGCAAGGCAGACACCAAAGTACTGGGTGATGGCTGGACCGCAATCACCAAGGACCGCAAGCTGTCGGCCCAGTGGGAGCACACCCTGCTGGTGACCGACACCGGCTACGAAATCTTCACCCTGCGCAGCGATGACACCATCCCGCGCGTTTCGGCCTGATGTTTGCAGTCGCTTCTTTATAGATAGCCACAACCCAGCAATAGGAAAGCCAATCGATGCCGCAGGTGGATCCCGAACTTTTTGACCGTGGCCAGTTCCAGGCCGAGCTGGCATTAAAGGCAAGCCCCATTGCCGCATTCAAAAAGGCGATCCGCCAGGCACGTGAAGTGCTCGACGACCGTTTTCGCAAAGGGCGCGACATTCGTCGCCTGATCGAAGATCGCGCCTGGTTCGTCGACTGCATCCTGAATCAGGCCTGGGATCAGTTCAGCTGGAGCACCGACGCTGACATCGCCCTCGTGGCCGTGGGCGGCTACGGCCGTGGCGAGCTGCACCCCTACTCCGACATTGACCTGCTTATCCTGCTGGATAACGCCGATCACGAAATTTTTCGCGACTCCATTGAGCGCTTTCTGACACTCCTTTGGGACATTGGCCTGGAGGTCGGTCAGAGCGTGCGCTCGGTGGACGAATGCGCCGAGCAGGCGCGGGCCGACCTCACCATCATCACCAATCTGATGGAAAGCCGCACCGTGGCGGGGCCTGAACATTTGCGCCAACGCATGCTGGATGTCACCAGCACCGCGCACATGTGGCCCAGCAAGGATTTCTTCCTGGCCAAGCATGCCGAACAAAAAGCCCGGCATCACAAGTACAACGACACCGAATACAACCTGGAGCCTAACGTCAAAGGCTCACCCGGCGGCCTGCGCGACATCCAGACCATCTTGTGGGTAGCACGGCGCCAATACGGCACCCTGAGCCTGCGCGCACTGGCCGGGCAGGGATTTCTGGTGGAGAGCGAGCACGCCCTGCTCGCCTCCTCCCAAGAGTTTTTATGGAAGGTTCGCTACGCCCTGCACATGCTGGCCGGGCGCGCCGAAGACCGCCTGCTGTTCGACCACCAGCGCAGCATCGCTGAACTGCTGGGTTTTACCGGCGATGACACCAAGCACCTCATCGAAAACTTCATGCAACAGTATTACCGGGTGGTCATGAGCATCGCGCAGCTCAGCGACTTGATCATCCAGCACTTCGAAGAGGTGATTCTCGCCCCTGACGACGAAGCGCCGCCGACCCCTATCAACTCGCGCTTCCAGCTGCATGACGGCTATATCGAAGCCACCAGCGACAACGTGTTCAAACGCACACCGCTCGCCATGCTGGAAATCTTCCTGCTAATGGCCCAACGCCCGGAAATCAAGGGCGTGCGCGCCGATACGATTCGTCTGCTGCGTGAACACCGCTACCTGATCGACGATGATTTCCGTAACGACATCCGCAACACCAGCCTGTTTATCGAGTTGTTCAAATGCAAAATCGGCATTCACCGCAACCTGCGACGAATGAACCGCTACGGTATTCTCGGACGCTACTTGCCTGAATTCGGCTTTATCGTCGGCCAGATGCAGCACGACCTGTTCCACATCTACACCGTCGACGCCCACACGCTTAACCTGATCAAACACCTGCGCAAATTGCAGTACACCCAGGTGTCCGACAAGTTTCCGCTGGCCAGCAAGTTGATGGCCAAGCTGCCGAAACCAGAACTCATTTACCTGGCAGGCCTTTACCACGACATCGGCAAAGGCCGCCACGGCGACCATTCCGAGATTGGCGCCGTGGATGCCGAAGCCTTTTGCATCCGCCATCAACTCCCGCAGTGGGACACGCGCCTGATCGTGTGGCTGGTGCAAAACCACCTGGTGATGTCGACCACCGCCCAGCGCAAAGATCTGTCCGACCCGCAAGTGATCCACGATTTCGCCCAGACGGTCATCGACGAAACCCACCTCGACTACCTGTATGTGTTGACCGTAGCCGACATCAACGCGACCAATCCGACGCTATGGAACTCGTGGCGGGCCAGCTTGTTGCGCCAGCTCTACACCGAGACCAAGCGCGCTTTGCGGCGCGGGCTGGAAAACCCGGTCGACCGCGAAGAGCAGATCCGCCAGACCCAAAGCGCCGCGCTCGACACGTTGGTGCGCAATGGCAACGATCAGGACGATGTCGAGCAGCTCTGGTCGCAGTTGGGGGATGACTATTTTCTGCGCCACACCTCCTCCGATGTGGCATGGCACACCGAGGCCATCTTGCAACAACCGGCAGACGGCGGCCCGCTGGTGCTGATCAAGGAAACCACCCAGCGCGACTTCGAAGGTGGCACGCAGATATTCATCTACGCCCCCGACCAGCACGATTTCTTCGCCGTGACGGTGGCGGCGATGGACCAACTCAACCTGAACATCCACGACGCGCGCATCATCACCTCCAGCAGCCAGTTCACCCTCGACACCTACATCGTGCTCGATAACGATGGCGACTCGATTGGCAACAACCCCGAGCGCATCGAAAAGATCCGCAAGGGCCTGACCGAAGCCCTGCGCAACCCGGATGACTACCCGACCATCATCCAGCGCCGCGTACCGCGCCAGCTCAAGCATTTTGCCTTCGCGCCGCAGGTAACGATCCATAACGATGCACAACGCCCCGTAACGGTGCTCGAACTCAGCGCTCCCGACCGGCCCGGGTTACTGGCACGCATCGGCATGATCTTCCTGGAATTCGATCTTTCCCTGCAAAACGCCAAGATCGCCACCTTGGGCGAGCGCGTCGAAGACGTTTTTTTCATTACCGATGAGAACAACCAACCCTTGTCTGACCCACAACTGTGCATACGGCTGCAGGAAGCAATCGTCGAGCAATTAACGGTCAATAAAGATTCCGCCCCAGAACCGTGGCGCCTGAGCATTTAAGCGCCGCCGAGTGAGATCCGCACCCGATGAACAACGCTCTGAACCAGTTGCAGCCTTACCCGTTCGAAAAATTGCGCGCCTTGCTGGGCAGCGTGCAGCCCAATGCCGACAAGCGCCCGATTGCGTTATCGATTGGCGAGCCGAAACACCGCTCCCCCGATTTCGTGGCCAAAGCCCTGGCTGACAACCTTGACCAGATGGCGGTCTACCCGACCACATTGGGCATCCCGGCCCTGCGCGAGTCCATTGCCCACTGGGCCGAGCGCCGTTTCAACGTGCCCGCGGGCTGGCTCGACCCGGCGCGCAACATCTTGCCGGTTAACGGCACCCGCGAAGCACTGTTCGCCTTCACTCAAACCGTGGTCAACCGTGGCGACGACGCGCTGGTCATCAGCCCGAACCCGTTCTACCAGATCTACGAAGGCGCCGCCTTTCTGGCCGGGGCCACGCCGCACTACCTGCCATGCCTGGCTGAACACGGCTTCAATCCCGATTTCGACGCCGTTTCGGCCGACACGTGGCAGCGTTGCCAGATCCTGTTCCTTTGCTCACCTGGCAATCCGACAGGCGCACTGATCCCGCTTGAAACCTTGAAAAAGCTGATTGCGCTGGCCGATGAACACGACTTCGTGATTGCCGCCGACGAGTGCTACAGCGAACTCTATTTCGACGAAACCACCCCGCCAGTCGGCCTGCTCAGCGCCTGCGTGGCCTTGGGTCGTGAGGATTTCAAACGGTGCGTGGTGTTCCACAGTTTGTCCAAGCGCTCTAACCTGCCAGGGCTGCGGTCCGGTTTCGTCGCAGGCGATGCCCAAATCCTCAAGGCGTTCTTGCTGTATCGCACCTACCACGGCTGCGCCATGCCGGTTCAGACCCAACTGGCCAGTATTGCTGCCTGGAACGATGAAGCCCACGTGCGCACCAACCGCGACCTGTACCGCGAAAAATTTGACGCGGTGCTGGAGATTCTGAGCCCGGTCATGGATGTACAGCGCCCGGATGGCGGCTTTTATCTGTGGCCGAGCATTGAAGGCGACGATGCTGCGTTCTGCCGCGACCTGTTTGCCGAAGAGCACGTGACCGTAGTGCCAGGTTCGTACCTGTCACGCGAAGTCGATGGTTTCAACCCGGGCGCAGGCCGCGTGCGCATGGCACTGGTGGCCCCCTTGGCTGAATGCGTGGAAGCCGCAGGACGGATTCGCGCGTTTATTGAACGCCGCACCTAATGCTTTGAATCTGCAGGAGCGAGCATGTTCGCTCCTGCACTCAGGCACACGCACTGCTTACTTTACGGTCCCCAGATTCGCTTCACTCAAGTCCAGGTCACGCAGGATTTCGCTAAGCACTTCATCGCCAATTTCGTGATGACGACGCAGGCTGTAAAGCTCCAGACGCTGCGCCCTGAGCGCTTTAAGGCGCAAGCGCCCTTCCAGATCATCCATCTTCGATGCCAAGGCCTGGGCCTCTGCAGAATCATTGAAGACGTCAAGCTGATGCCGGTATTCAGACATGATCCGCGCCTTCAACTCAGCAGCCAACGCTGCCTGGGCAGCATCCGGCGGATCGTTAGGATCAATCACCTCTTCGGTCTCCAGGGCATGGATGGCCGCCTCTGCCGTACGGCGCCACGCCTCACGCACCTCATTGCGCATTGCGTCATCCGAGCTGCGGGCGATCCCGCGCAACAATAACGGCAAGGCAATACAGGCCACGATCAACGAGAGCAAAATCACACCGGCCGCAATGAAGATCAGCAGCTCACGCTCGGGGAAATCAAGGCCCTCATTGAGCAGCAAGGGGATCGACATCACACCCGCCAGCGTCACCGCCCCGCGCACACCGCCCACGGTCAGGATCCAGCAGGAGCGTGCAGTCGGCACCATCGTCAACTCTTCCTTACCGCGCCAGCGTCGCAGCAAACCTGACAAGCGCCAGATGCTCTGCACCCAGATAAAACGCAGCGCGATCAGGACCAGGAAAATCACCACCACATCCAGGATGCGATACATCAGCGTGGGCCAGAGGTGGGTTTCCAGCCTGACAACCGCCTTGATGATGTCGGGCAGTTGCAGACCCAGCAGCAAAAAAATCAGCCCGTTAAACGCAAACTCCAATAAGCCCCACACGCTGCGGTTCAGTAACCGGGTACTGGTTTGACGCGGCAACAAGTCCAGCCAGCTCTGCATCATCCCCGCCGCGACCGCCGACAAAATACCTGACGCACCCAGACGCTCGGCCAGTACGTACGCGGCAAAGGGCAACAACAGCATAAATACAACATGCGTCGCAGGGTCATCCCAGCCGCGAGCAATCATCCACGAGCGCATGCGCCCGACTACCCAGCTCAATGCCACACCGATGGCCAGGCCGCCACAGGCCACCAACATGAAAGTCACACTGGCATTGGCCAGCGAAAACACGCCTGTAATCGCAGCTGCCAACGCGAACTTGAACGTAACCAGACCTGTTGCGTCATTCATCAACGCTTCGCCTTGCAGCATATGCATCAAGGGCGCCGGCAAGCGGTTTTGCGCAATGGCTGAAACCGCCACCGCATCAGTCGGGGACAGGACAGCGGCGAGCGCGAACGCAACAGGTAACGGAATAGTCGGCAGCAGCCAGTGAATGAAATACCCCGCCCCCACCACCGTAAATAAAACCAGACCGACGGCCAGCGTCAGGATCGGCCCTCGCAAGCGCCAGAACTCGCGCTTGGGGATGCGCCAGCCATCCGAGAACAACAACGGCGGCAAGAACAGAAACAGGAACAGCTCCGGGTCCAGCGCCACGTGCAGCCCCAACGTCGGCCAAGCCAGCAAGGCGCCGGCAGCGATTTGCACCAAGGGCAACGGCAACGGGATCAAACGCCCCAATAGACGCGAGACACCCACCAGCATCAGCAGGATGAGGACGGTATAGGCGGTTTGCATATCAGCAGGGTTCCCGAACAAGCCGTTTTAAACAAAACAGCTTTTAACTAAACATAAGTGGCAACACTTTTCCATCAAGAGCCATAGTAGCCTTTAACCACTAACTCTGACCGCTGAACAAAAGTCGCAATGGCCTGATGACATGTCACATCACTGTGGCAACCTCTACGGCTGGCGCATCCGGCGCGCCGGTCGTGGCATAATCCGCGACCGCTCATTTTCCGCATCTCCAAAGGAGGGGCAATTTCCGTGACCGATTCGAGCAAGACGTTGCACCTTTTTGGCATCAAGGCCTGCGACACCATGAAAAAGGCTCGCACCTGGCTGGATGAACATGGGGTGCCATACGATTTTCACGACTACAAAAGCAGCGGCATCGACCGTGATCACCTGAACCAGTGGTGCAACGAGCACGGCTGGCAGGTGGTGCTCAACCGGGCAGGTACAACCTTTCGCAAACTCGACGACGAACACAAAGCCGATCTCGACCAAGCCAAAGCCGTTGAACTGATGCTCGCCCAACCCTCGATGATCAAGCGCCCGGTGCTCGATCTCGGAGACAAAACCCTGATTGGCTTCAAGCCAGATCTTTATGCGGCGGCCCTTCTTTAAAAGGCTTAAAGGCCACGGACCCGCCCATTTATTTTTGTAAGAGGTAATTGCATGTCTACTACCCTGTTCAGCGCAGCCTTCGGCGTCGGCACCCAAAACCGTCAAGGCGCATGGCTGGAAGTGTTCTACGCACAGCCCCTGCTCAACCCGTCGGCCGAGCTGATCGCCGCCATCGCCCCGATCCTGGGCTACACCGGCGGCAATCAGGCAATCACCTTCACCACGGCCCAGGCCGCCCAGATGGCTGAAGCCGCCAAACCTGTGGACGCGGCCCAGGCAGCCCTGCTGACCCGTCTGGCTGAAAGCCACAAGCCGCTGGTCGCCACGTTGCTGGCCGAAGACGCTGCCCTGACCTCCACCCCAGAGGCATACCTCAAGCTGCACTTGTTGTCGCACCGCCTGGTCAAGCCCCACGGCCTGAGCCTGGCGGGTGTGTTCCCGCTGCTGCCAAACGTCGCCTGGACCAGCCAGGGTGCCATCGACCTGAGCGAGCTGGCTGAGCGTCAACTCGAAGCCCGCCTGCGTGGCGAGCTGCTGGAAGTATTCTCGGTCGACAAGTTCCCGAAAATGACCGACTACGTTGTTCCGGCTGGCGTGCGCATCGCTGACGCGGCCCGTCTGCGTCTGGGTGCTTACATCGGGGAAGGCACCACCGTGATGCACGAAGGTTTCGTTAACTTCAACGCTGGCACTGAAGGCCCGGGCATGATCGAAGGCCGTGTATCGGCAGGCGTATTCGTCGGCAAGGGCTCGGACCTGGGCGGCGGCTGCTCGACCATGGGCACCCTGTCGGGCGGTGGCAACATCGTGATCAAGGTCGGCGAAGGCTGCTTGATCGGCGCCAACGCCGGTATCGGCATCCCGCTGGGCGACCGCAACACAGTGGAATCTGGCCTGTACGTGACCGCTGGCACCAAAGTGGCCTTGCTGGACGAACATAACCAACTGGTCAAAGTGGTCAAGGCGCGTGAACTGGCCGGTCAACCTGACCTGCTGTTCCGTCGTAACTCCGAAACCGGCGCTGTGGAATGCAAAACCCACAAGTCGGCCATCGAGCTGAATGAAGCCCTGCACGCTCACAACTAAGCGTCTGTCTGCCACTGACGGGGCCGGCTTCCGGCCTCGTCAACTGAGCCCTGAACACCATGTTTTTGTCTTCTCCCTGGCGGGCTGACTTTCCGGCCATCGCCGCCTTGCAGCGTCAAGACCAGACCTATCTGGACAACGCTGCTACCACACAAAAACCCCAGGCCCTGCTCGACGCACTGACGCACTACTACGCCAGTGGCGCCGCCAATGTGCACCGGGCCCAACATTTACCGGGCGCCCACGCAACCCAGGCGTTCGAAAACAGCCGTACAAAAGTCGCTAACTGGCTGAACGCCAGCGACTGCGGCACCGTGGTTTTCACCCACGGCGCGACCTCGGCACTGAACCTGCTGGCCTATGGGCTGGAACATCAATTTGCAGCGGGCGATGAAATCGTCATCAGCGCCCTTGAACACCACGCCAACCTGCTGCCGTGGCAACAGCTGGCCCAGCGCAAGCACCTCAAACTGGTGATTTTGCCGCTCAACGACGACGGCATCATTGACCTGCAAGCCGCCGCCGAACTAATCACCCCGCGCACCCGCCTGCTGGCCGTCAGCCAGCTGTCCAACGTCCTTGGCGTATGGCAGCCCTTGCCTGCCTTGCTGTCACTGGCCAGGGCACAGAATGCGCTGACCGTGGTCGATGGCGCACAGGGCGTGGTGCACGGTCGGCACGATGTGCAGGCGCTGGGTTGCGACTTCTATGTTTTCTCCAGCCATAAGCTCTATGGCCCGGACGGGCTGGGCGTGCTCTTCGGGCGCCATGACGCCTTTGCCCGCCTGCGGCACTGGCAATTGGGTGGCGAGATGGTGCAAGACGCCGACTACCACCACGCAACCTTCCGCCCGGCGCCCTTGGGTTTTGAAGCGGGCACCCCGCCGATTGCCAGCGTGATCGGCCTGGGCGCGACCTTAAGTTATCTGGCAAGCCTGGATCAGCGGGCCGTTGACGCTCACGAAGCCGCCTTGCACGCCCTGCTGGTAGAAGGCCTGAAGCAGCGCAAGGGCGTTCGCCTGCTGGGCAACCCGCAACTGGCACTCGTCAGTTTCGTGGTGGATGGGGTGCACAACGCCGATCTGGCGCATTTGCTCACCGAACAAGGGATAGCAGTCCGCGCTGGCCATCACTGCGCAATGCCACTCCTTAAAAGCATGGGTTTGGCAGGCGCCATTCGCGTCTCGCTGGCGCTGTACAACGATTCTGAAGACCTGGAGAGATTCTTCGTCGCGCTGGATCAGGCACTGGAGTTACTGCGATGACCTTACCCGCAGACGCGCAAGCGGCGCTCGACAGCTTTGAACAGTGTTCGGGCTGGGAGCAGCGCGCCCGCTTGCTGATGCAATGGGGCCAGCATCTGCCTGCGCTGGATGAGCACGCCAAGACAGATGCCAATCGCGTGCACGGCTGCGAAAGCCAGGTATGGCTGGTCGGTGAACTGAAAGACGGTCACTGGCAGTTTGCCGCCAGCAGCGATGCTCGCTTGATTCGCGGGCTGGTGGCACTGCTGCTGACGCGGGTTAACGGCTTGACGGGCGAAGAACTCAAACACGTGGATTTACCCGCCTGGTTCGAACAGTTGGGCCTAAGCCGTCAACTGTCCCCATCGCGCAGCAACGGCCTGAACGCCGTGTTACAGCGGATGCGGGAACTGGCGCTCAGCTAACAGCCCCGCAGCCCGGTCAGGCTGCCGGTTTTTCTGAGTTCACACCGTCAGACGCCGCTGCCGGTGGGAGCGGGTCAGGCTGAATACTCTGTTGATGCTTCAGCTTTTCTGAGGGGCGACGCACCCCCGCCACGATTTTGTCCACCGCCTTGGTGGCCGCGACCATGCCGAAGGTCGCTGTCACCATCATCACCGCGCCGAACCCACCAGCACAGTCCAGCTTGACGCCATCCCCGACAAAACTTTTCTGCAAGCAAATGCTGCCATCCGGCTTGGGATAGCGCAGTTGCTCAGTCGAGAACACACAGGGCACGCTGTAGTGACGGGTCACCGTGCGCGAGAACCCGTAATCGCGACGCAAGGTGGAGCGCACTTTTGAGGCCAGCGGATCGTTGAAAGTACGGTTCAGGTCGCACACTTGAATCAACGTAGGGTCGATTTGCCCGCCCGCACCACCGGTGGTGATGATCTGAATCTTGCGGCGCTTGCACCAGGCAATCAGCGCCGCTTTCGCATTCACGCTGTCAATACAGTCGATCACGCAATCGATGTCCGGGGTGATGTACTCGGCCATGGTTTCACGGGTCACGAAATCAGCCACCGCATGCACCGTGCACGCAGGGTTGATCTCACGCAGGCGCTCGGCCATCACCTCGACTTTGTCCCGACCAACGGTCGAGCTCAAAGCATGCAGTTGCCGATTGATATTGCTGACGCACACGTCATCAAGGTCGAAGAGCGAAATTTCACCCACGCCGCAGCGGGCGATGGCTTCGGCTGCCCACGAACCGACACCGCCCACGCCCACGATTGCCACATGGGCACAGCGCAGCCGATCCATGCCTTCCAGACCATACAACCGGGCGACACCGGCAAACCGCGGATCTTCTGTACTCATAACCACCACCCCAAAAACCGGCGCGCATTATAGGGGTGTCTTGCGACGCTTGAGTACATTTCCTACAAGACTTCCGACTAAGCCTGCTTTAATAACCTACTAAGCAACAAGATAAGAGCTACAAGTAATAAAGAAAGAACTTAAGTCGACTATCGCTGCCAAATGCCCAACCTTTCGCCGCCTGCTGTACGCCCAGTGAAAACGCAGTGTAGGATGCGCGCCGTTTGGCACCTGCCGACCGATCTTCGTTCCACTCCCTTTGGAACCCGAAATAGTTATGTCATCGCGTAAATTTGGACTCAATCTGGTGGTGGTTCTGGCCATTGCCGCACTCTTCACCGGCTTCTGGGCGCTTATCAATCGCCCGGTCTCTGCGCCCAACTGGCCCGAGCAAATCTCCGGTTTTTCGTACTCGCCGTTTCAACAAGGCCAGTACCCGCAGAAAGACCAGTACCCGTCCGACGATGAAATGCGTCGCGACCTGGAGATCATGAGCAAGCTGACCGACAACATTCGTACCTATTCGGTCGACGGCACGTTGGGGGACATCCCCAAGCTGGCGGAAGAGTTCGGTTTGCGGGTCACGATCGGTATCTGGATCAGCCCTGACAAAGAGCGCAATGAGCGCGAAATCCAAAAAGCCATCGAACTGGCCAACAACTCACGCAGCGTTGTACGCGTGGTGGTCGGCAACGAAGCCCTGTTCCGTGAAGAGATCACCCCCGAAGAGCTGATCGTGCTGCTCGACCGGGTGCGCGCAGCCGTCAAAGTGCCCGTGACCACGTCCGAGCAATGGCACATTTGGGAGAAATACCCGCAACTGGCCAAGCACGTAGACTTGATTGCCGCGCACATCCTGCCGTACTGGGAATTTATCCCGGTGGACAAGGCCGGTGAATTCGTACTGGACCGTGCCCGGGACCTGAAAAAGCTGTTCCCGAAAAAACCATTGCTGCTGTCGGAAGTTGGCTGGCCAAGCAACGGCCGCATGCGCGGCGGTGCAGATGCCAGCCCGGCCGATCAGGCCATTTACCTGCGTAACCTGGTCAACACCCTGAACCGCCGGGGCTACAACTATTTCGTCATCGAAGCGTTCGACCAGCCGTGGAAGGCCAGTGACGAAGGCTCTGTGGGCGCCTACTGGGGCGTGTACAACGCCGCCCGCCAGCAGAAATTCAACTTCGAAGGTCCGGTCGTGGCGATCCCGCAATGGCGCGTCCTGGCCATTGGCTCGGTGGTCATGGGCCTGCTGTCGCTCGCGCTGTTGCTGATTGATGGCTCGGCGTTGCGCCAGCGTGGTCGCACCTTCCTGACGTTCACCGCGTTCCTGTGCGGGTCGGTACTGGTGTGGATCGGTTATGACTACAGCCAGCAATACAGCACCTGGTTCAGCCTTACCGTGGGTTTCCTGCTCGGGCTCGGTGCCCTCGGGGTGTTTATCGTGCTGCTGACCGAAGCGCACGAACTGGCGGAAGCCGTGTGGATTCGCAAGAGGCGCAGGGAATTCTTACCGGTCGAGAGCGACGATGCTTACCGACCCAAGGTCTCTATTCACGTGCCGTGCTACAACGAGCCGCCCGCGATGGTGAAACAGACCCTCGACGCGCTGGCCAACCTCGATTACCCGGACTTCGAAGTGTTGATCATCGACAACAACACCAAGGACCCGGCGGTCTGGGAACCGGTCCGTGACTACTGCGCCACCCTAGGCCCGCGCTTCAAGTTCTTCCACGTGGCCCCGCTCGCCGGCTTCAAAGGGGGCGCGTTGAACTACCTGATCCCGCACACCGCGCCGGACGCCGAAGTCATCGCCGTCATCGATTCCGATTACTGTGTGGACCGTAACTGGCTCAAACACATGGTGCCGCACTTCGCCGATCCGAAAATCGCTATCGTGCAGTCACCGCAGGACTACCGCGATCAGACTGAAAGCACCTTCAAAAAGCTCTGCTACTCCGAGTACAAAGGGTTCTTCCACATCGGCATGGTGACCCGTAACGACCGCGACGCGATCATCCAGCACGGCACCATGACCATGACCCGCCGCTCAGTGCTCGAAGAACTGGGCTGGGCCGACTGGTGTATTTGTGAAGATGCCGAGCTGGGCCTGCGGGTATTCGAAAAAGGCTATTCCGCTGCCTATTCCCACAACAGCTACGGCAAAGGGCTGATGCCCGATACCTTCATCGACTTCAAGAAACAGCGATTCCGCTGGGCCTACGGAGCGATCCAGATCATCAAGCGCCACGCTGCCAGCCTGCTGTGGGGCAAGGGGTCTCAACTGACCCGGGGGCAGCGTTATCACTTCCTCGCGGGCTGGTTGCCGTGGGTGGCTGACGGCATGAATATTTTCTTCACCGTCGGCGCCCTGTTGTGGTCGGCAGCGATGATCATCGTACCGACACGCGTCGACCCGCCGTTGCTGATTTTTGCCATCCCGCCGCTGGCGCTGTTTGTGTTCAAGGTCGGCAAGATCATCTTCCTGTACCGCCGCGCCGTGGGGGTCAACCTCAAGGATGCATTTGCCGCAGCACTGGCCGGATTGGCGTTATCGCACACCATCGCCAAAGCGGTGCTGTACGGATTTTTCACCACCAGCATTCCGTTTTTCCGTACCCCCAAGAACGCCGACAACCACGGCTTCTGGGTGGCGATCTCGGAAGCACGGGAAGAAGTGTTCATCATGCTGCTGCTCTGGGGCGCCGCGGTCGGGATCTTTTTCGTCCAGGGGCTGCCAAGCAACGACATGCGTTTCTGGGTGGTGATGTTGCTGGTGCAATCGCTGCCGTATCTGGCGGCTCTGGTGATGGCCTTTATGTCCTCTCTGCCAAAACCGGTGGAAGCGTCTGAAGAACTGCCTGCTGCATAAATTGACAGCAACCACTAAACGGCGGCCTCTGGTCGCCGTTTTGCTTTAAGATAACCGCCCTTTGGCGCCAGCCCTGCAGGCGCGAGCGTGCTCGCGATCAATCCTGCGCCCTTACACGCCCAGCTTCGGAGTCCACCACCATGACGGCCCACGCCGACCTCTCGCCGACCCTGCAACTTGCTTGCGATCTGATCCGTCGCCCTTCCGTGACGCCAATCGACGCCGATTGCCAGAAGCTGATGATGCAGCGCCTGGGTGATGCCGGTTTCAAACTGGAACCGATGCGTATTGAAGACGTGGACAATTTTTGGGCCACCCACGGCAAACAGGATGGCCCGGTGCTGTGCTTTGCCGGTCACACCGACGTGGTGCCGACCGGCCCGGTGCAAGCCTGGCAGAACGACCCGTTTGATGCGCTGATCGACGAGCACGGCATGCTGTGCGGGCGTGGTGCTGCGGACATGAAAGGCAGCCTGGCCGCCATGCTGGTGGCCGCTGAACGCTTCGTGGCGGATTATCCGGACCACAAGGGGTCAGTCGCTTTTCTGATTACCAGCGACGAAGAAGGCCCGGCTCATCACGGCACTAAAGCCGTGGTTGAGCGTTTTGCTGCGCGCAAAGAGCGTCTGGACTGGTGCATCGTGGGCGAACCGTCGAGCACGACGCTGGTGGGCGACGTGGTTAAAAATGGTCGTCGCGGCTCTCTGGGCGCCAAGCTCACGGTACGCGGCGTTCAAGGTCACGTAGCCTACCCCCACTTGGCGAAAAACCCGATTCACCTGGCCGCCCCGGCATTGGCCGAACTGGCCGCCGAGCACTGGGACAACGGCAACGACTTCTTCCCGCCGACCAGCTTCCAGATCTCCAACCTCAACTCGGGGACTGGCGCGACCAACGTGATTCCCGGCGAACTGGTGGCCGTGTTCAACTTCCGTTTTTCCACCGAGTCCACAGTCGAAGGGTTGCAGCAGCGCGTGGCCGACATTCTCGATAAGCATGGCCTGGACTGGCACATCGAGTGGGCGTTGTCGGGGCTGCCGTTCCTCACCGAACCCGGCGCCCTGCTGGACGCCGTCTCGTCGAGCATCAAGCAAGTCACCGGCCGTGAAACCAAAGCCTCCACCAGCGGCGGCACCTCGGACGGGCGCTTTATTGCCACCCTCGGGACGCAAGTGGTTGAGCTGGGGCCGGTCAACGCGACAATCCACCAGGTCAACGAACGCGTGCTGGCCAGCGACCTCGACGTGCTGACCGAAATCTACTACCAAACCCTGATCAAGTTGCTCGCCTGATGCTCGCCTGCCCTATTTGCTCCGAACCGCTGACGGCGGTCGATAATGGCGTGGTCTGCCCGGCAGGCCATCGTTTTGACCGTGCGCGTCAGGGTTACCTGAACCTGCTGCCGGTGCAGCATAAAAACAGCCGCGACCCCGGTGACAATCAGGCCATGGTTGAAGCGCGTCGCGACTTCCTCAATGCGGGGCATTACGCCCCCGTGGCCAAGCGCCTGGCGGAACTGGCAGCCGAACGCACGCCGCAGCGCTGGCTCGACATCGGTTGTGGCGAGGGGTACTACACCGCCCAAATCGCTGAAGCCTTGCCTCACGCTGATGGCTATGCGCTGGATATTTCCCGCGAAGCCGTTAAACGCGCCTGCAAACGCAACCCGCAGCTGACCTGGCTTATCGCCAGCATGGCCCGCGTGCCGTTGGCAGACGCCAGCTGCCAGTTTTTGGCCAGCGTCTTCAGCCCGCTGGACTGGCTGGAAGCCAAGCGCTTGCTCAGCCCCGGCGGCGGCCTGATGCGTGTAGGCCCGACCCGCGGGCACCTGATGGAGTTGCGCGAGCGCCTGTACGACGAAGTTCGCGATTACACCGACGATAAGCATTTGGCGCTGATTCCCGAAGGCATGCAGCTGCAACACAGTGAAACACTGACATTTGAATTGCACCTGAGCGAGCCGCAGGACCGTGCCAATTTGTTGGCCATGACGCCACACGGCTGGCGCGCCAGTGCCGAACGTCGCGCAGCTGTCATCGAACACCCTGAGCCGTTAATCGTGACCGTGTCCATGCGCTACGATTTTTTCGTGCTTCAATAACCGACTTAACGGCCAAGGGAGCTCCCCTTGGCCCGACTAATCCGCGAGTGGATTTTTCAGACACGCAGTGAGGACATCCATGCGCCAACCCGATATCGAGATTTACCTGAAGGATTCCGACGTTACTTACAAAGACGTCGAAGCCTGGCTGTCAGACGTGCTGGGCGAATGCTCGAAATGGACTAAGAAAGGCAATACCTATAAATGCACGGCGGGCAAAGTGCCTGTGACATGGTTTCCCAAAGCCGTCGGCAAATGGAACAGCCTGCTCCTGGACAGTGACCAAACGCCGTGGGAAGACGACATCGCCTGCGCCAAGGCCGCGTTTGCGGCGCTCAACATCGAAGTGCGTTGCGCACCGGGCAGTTGGGCAGAAGAACAGGGCGAGGCAGACGCTGACCGCTGGATTCGCATCAGCGCAGACGGTGAAGAAGAAATCACCTGGAAAACCGGTTCCTGAAACACTCAAACGCGTAGTGGCTGCTGCAGGGTGTGACAGGCCAGCAGTGCCGAGGTCCGCAACAGCGGAAGTCCTGCGGCCTGTTACCCGGCCTGCAGCAGCGACTACACGTGGCGATTACAGGCCCACCACATCCTCGGCTTGTAGCCCTTTGTCCCCCCTCACCTGGGTGTATTCAACCTGCTGCCCTTCCGCCAGCGAGCGATGGCCTTCGCCGCGAATGGCACGGTAGTGCACAAACACATCAGCGCCACCGTCACACTGAATGAACCCATAGCCTTTGGCGTCGTTGAACCATTTCACATTGCCGGTTAACCGCGTAGTCATACTTGCATCCCCTTATTGTTTTTAATGGGCTTGCTCATTCAGCCCTTCGAGAACTTTCGCTCGAACTTATACTTTGCTGAAAACGTCTTACACTTCTTGGCGAAAGTGCACCGAGTATAAGTCAGCGAGAAAAACACTCAATCAATATTACTTCGCTGCTTTTTTGCCGATTTTCCAGAGATACGGCACACTACGCGACCGAGTAAGCACTCGTTTTAATCCACTCATGCAGAAGCCGTATGACCCGTTCCCCGTTTCGCCGTCTTGTGTTTGGCGCCCTGCGTCGCCTGCTGTACCTATGGGTACGCTCGGAGACCATTAATCAGTCGTCTTTCACCCTGAACCTGGACCGCAGCCGGCCAGTGTTCTACGTCCTGCAATCGCCCTCCATTACCGAACTGGCCGTGGTTGATGCCGAGTGCACCAAGGCGGGCCTGCCGCGCCCGGTGCTGCCGGTGGCCGTCGGGCAGATGGTCGAGCCTGCCGCGTTCTTCTACTTGACGCCCGAGCCCGACTGGCTGGGCCGTCAGGACAAGCGCGGCGCTCCGCCGACCCTCACCCGACTGGTGGACAGCCTGACGCTGCACCCCGGCGAAGATGCGCAAATCATCCCGGTCAGCGTGTTCTGGGGCCAATCCCCCGACAGCGAATCGAGCCCCTGGAAGCTGTTGTTTGCCGACAGCTGGGCCGTCACCGGGCGCCTGCGCCGTTTGCTGCGCATCCTGATTCTGGGCCGCAAGACCCGCGTGCAGTTTTCTGCGCCCATTCACTTGCGCGAACTGGTCGACCACAACAAAGGTCACGAACGCACCGTGCGCATGGCCCAGCGCATCCTGCGGGTGCACTTTCGCAACCTGAAAACCGCTGTGATCGGCCCCGACCTGTCGCACCGTCGCAACCTGGTCAAAGGCCTGATCAACGAACCGGCCGTGCGTCAGGCAATCCTCGATGAAGCGCGGCGTGAAAACATCTCGGTCGATAAAGCCAAGGCCCAGGCGCTGCGTTACGCCAACGAAATCGCCTCCGATTACACCTACACCGCTATCCGCTTTCTGGAAGTGGTGCTGAGCTGGTTCTGGAACAAGATTTACGACGGGATCAAGGTTAACCACATCGAAGGTGTGCAAGACGTCGCGCAAGGTCACGAAATCATCTACGTCCCGTGTCACCGCAGCCACATCGACTATTTGCTGCTGTCCTACTTGCTGTTCCGCAACGGCCTGACCCCACCGCACATCGCGGCCGGGATCAACCTCAACATGCCGGTTATTGGCAGCCTGTTGCGCCGCGGCGGCGCGTTTTTCATGCGCCGCACATTCAAGGGCAACCCGCTGTACACCTCGGTATTCAACGAGTACCTGCACACACTGTTCACCAAAGGCTTCCCGGTGGAGTACTTCGTCGAAGGCGGACGCTCGCGCACCGGGCGCATGCTGCAACCCAAGACCGGCATGCTGGCCATCACCCTGCGCAGCTTCCTGCGCTCGTCGCGCATGCCCATCGTGTTCGTACCGGTGTACATCGGCTACGAGCGGGTGCTTGAAGGCCGTACTTACCTGGGCGAACTGCGCGGGGCGAGCAAGAAGAAAGAGTCGATTTTCGACATTTTCAAAGTCATCGGTGCCCTCAAGCAGCGTTTTGGCCAGGTAGCCGTCAACTTCGGCGAGCCGATCAAACTGGCCGAGTTTCTCGACCATGAGCAGCCAGACTGGCGCCAGCAAGCATTGGGGCCGACGTACCGTCCTGAATGGCTCAACGCCACGACCCATCGTCTGGGTGAGAAAGTGGCACAGCACCTGAACGAAGCAGCCGCGATCAACCCGGTCAATCTGGTGGCGCTGGCGTTGTTGTCTACCAGCAAACTGGCACTGGACGATCGCGCCATGGCGCGGGTGCTGGACCTGTACCTCGCGCTGCTGCGTCGCGTGCCTTATTCACCGCACACCACCTTGCCCGAAGGCGACGGCCGTGCGCTGATTGAGCACGTGAAGGACATGGACCTGCTGTCCGAACAAAGTGATGCGCTGGGTAAAATCCTGTACCTGGATGAGCAAAATGCCGTCCTGATGACCTACTACCGCAACAACGTGTTGCATATCTTTGCCTTGCCGTCGTTGCTGGCCAGTTTCTTCCAAAGCGCTTCGCGCATGACCCGTGAGCAGATTCTGCGTTACACCCGCGCTCTGTATCCGTACCTGCAATCCGAGCTGTTTATCCGCTGGTCGCTGGACGAACTGGACGCCGTGGTCGATCAATGGCTTGAGGCCTTTGTGGAGCAAGGTCTGTTGCGCTTTGAGAATGATGTGTACCTGCGCCCGGCACCGAGTTCGCGGCACTTTGTGTTGCTGACGCTGCTGTCCAAAAGCATCGCCCAAACCCTGCAACGTTTTTACATGGCCATTTCGTTGTTGCTCAACAGCGGCCAAAACACCTTGAGCGCCGAGGAGCTGGAAGACCTGTGCACGATGATGGCTCAACGCCTGTCGATCTTGCATGGCCTCAACGCCCCGGAGTTTTTCGACAAGAGCCTGTTCCGTCACTTTATCCAGACCTTACTGGAAGAAGACGTCCTGCGGCGCGATGCCAATGGCAAGTTGAGCTATCACGAGTTGCTTGGCGAATTGGCCGAAGGCGCTGCCAAACGCGTCTTGCCTGCCGAGATTCGCCTGTCGATCCGTCAAGTGGCACTGCACCGGGCTGAAGACGCCGAAGAGCAGGGTCAACCGCCGCTCTCGCTCGAGAAACACCTTTAAAACGCGGTAAAGCCTGTGTTGATGCCCATGGCGTCACGCAGGCTTGCCCTATTCACCTCATCGTTTTGATGCCTACTGAAAGGAAGCCTCTTTATGAAAAAAGTCCTGATCCTCAGCCTCACAGCCCTGCTGGGCGCATGCAGCTCAATGCACTCAACACCTCAGGCCACCCTCGACGGCGAAGTGTTCTACCTGCAACGCATCGCCCTGCCACCTACCGCCACACTTGAAGTGAGCTTGCAGGATGTGTCGCTGGCCGACGCTCCGGCTGTCACGCTGGCCAAGCAAAGCGGTCCGATCAAGGGCCAAGTCCCGCTGCCGTTCCATTTGACGTATGACCCGGCGAGCGTCAAGCCCGGCCACACCTATGCCATCAGCGCCCGTATTGAAGACAATGGCCAACTGCTCTTCATCAACACGGAACGCAACAGCGTGGACCTCAACGCAAAAACCCTGCAGCCACTGCGTCTGCGCGTCGATCAAGTGGCTCACTGATCAACCCGCGCCAAGACCTGCCGTGCGCAGCGGCAGGTCTTGTGCAGAGACGTTGCTCAGACCTTTTTCACACGGAACCACGCCGCATACAGGGCTGGCAAAAACAGCAAAGTCAGCGCAGTCGCCACGATCAGCCCGCCCATAATCGCCACGGCCATCGGGCCAAAGAACACACTGCGTGACAGCGGGATCATCGCCAGCACCGCCGCCAGCGCAGTCAGCACAATCGGCCGGAACCGGCGTACCGTGGCCTCGATAATCGCCTGCCAGGCATCCAGCCCCGCCGCTTTATCCTGCTCAATCTGGTCCACGAGGATCACCGAGTTGCGCATGATCATCCCCGACAACGCAATCGTCCCCAGCATTGCCACGAACCCGAACGGCTGGTTGAACACCAGCAGGAACAGCGTTACACCGATCAGGCCCAGCGGCGCTGTCAGGAACACCATCGCCATGCGCGAAAAGCTGCGCAGTTGCACCATCAGCAAGGTCAGTACCACCACGATAAACAGTGGCACGCCGGCCTTGACCGAATTCTGGCCGCGCGCAGAGTCCTCTACCGTACCGCCCACTTCCAGCAAGTAACCGTCCGGCAACTCAGCCCGCACATTTTCAAGTGTGGGAAGAATCTGCTGCACCAGGGTCGCCGGTTGTTCCTTGCCATAAATGTCGGCGCGCACGGTGACGTTGGGCAGACGGTTGCGGTGCCAGATGATGCCTTCCTCGAAGCCATATTCCAACGTCGCGATCTGCGACAAGGCGACGCTCTGGCCGTTATCCGTGGGCACCGCCAAACTCGGCAGCGACGTCAGTTCCGTGCGCTCATGGGGCGTACCGCGCAACAGGATTTCAATCAACTCGTTGTCTTCCCGGTATTGGCTGACCGTCGAGCCCAACAGCGTGCTTTGCAGAAAGCGCGACAGGTTCGCAGTACTCACGCCCAAGGCCCGTGCGCGGTCCTGATCGACGTTCAGGTACACGACCTTGCTCGGCTCTTCCCAGTCCAGGTGCACGTTAACCACATGCGGATTTTCACGCACCTTGGCCGCCACTTTACGCGCCAGCGCCCGCACTTCTTCAATGTGCTCACCGGTCACGCGGAACTGCACCGGGTAACCCACGGGTGGCCCGTTTTCCAGGCGGGTGACCCGCGAACGTACCGTCGGGAACTGTTCGTTGAGCGTGTCAATCAGCCAGGTGCGCAAGCGCTCGCGGTCTTCAATGGTCTGTGCCAGCACCACAAATTGCGCAAAGCTGGCCGCGGGCAGTTGCTGGTCCAGCGGCAAGTAATAACGCGGTGAGCCTGTTCCGGCGTAAGCCACGTAATTGACAATGCCGGGATGGCCTTTGAGCAAGGTTTCCAGGCGCTGCACCTGTTCGGTGGTATTGCTCAGCGACGCGCCTTCAGCCAGCTTCAGGTCCACCATCAGCTCCAGACGGCTGGAGGCCGGGAAGAACTGTTGCGGTACGAACTTGAACAGCACGACTGAGCCCATGAACAGCACCACCGTCAGGGCAATCACGGTTTTGCGGCGGCGCACGCACCACTCCACCAGGCGCCGGATACGTTGGTAAAACGGTGTGCCGTACGGGTCGGGAGCACGCTCGCCCGCGCCATGTCTGGCAGCATGACGCTTCGCCAGGTCAGGGAGCAGCAACGCCCCCAAATAAGGTACAAACACCACGGCCGCGATCCACGACGCCAGCAACGCTATGGTCACCACCTGAAAAATCGAACGCGTGTATTCCCCGGTACTGGACTGCGCCATGGCAATCGGCAGAAAGCCCGCCGCTGTAATCAGCGTGCCGGTCAGCATCGGGAAAGCCGTACTGGTCCAGGCAAAACTCGCCGCCTTGAACCGGTCGTAACCTTGCTCCATTTTGATGGCCATCATTTCAACGGCGATGATGGCATCGTCCACCAGCAAACCCAGCGCCAATACCAAGGCCCCGAGCGAAATCTTGTGTAGACCGATACCGAAGTAATGCAGGGCTGCAAACGTCATGGCCAGCACCAGCGGGATGGTCAGCGCCACCACCATGCCGGTGCGTACGCCCAATGAAAAGAAACTCACCAGCAACACAATCACCAGCGCCTCGACCAACACCTGCACGAATTCCCCCACGCTGGTTTTAACCGCTGCGGGCTGATCCGAGACTTTGCTCAACTGCAAGCCGGCTGGCAGGTTTTTCTGGATTCGGGAAAACTCGGCCTCCAGCGCCTTGCCCAGCACCAGAATGTCGCCGCCGTCTTTCATCGCCACGGCCAGACCAATCGCGTCCTGGCCCATGAAGCGCATGCGCGGTGCGGGTGGATCATTGAACCCACGACGCACATCCGCCACGTCCTCGATGCGCAAGGTGCGTTCGCCCACACGTATAGGGAAACGCTCGATCTCTTCTACCGTTTTGAAATTACCGCTGACCCGCAGCTGCACGCGCTCGGTCGGGGTTTCAAAAAAACCGGCGGTTGAGACCGCATTTTGTTCTTCCAGTGCTTTTTGTACCGCTTCCAGCGGCAACCCCAGCGTGGCCAGTTTGAGGTTTGAGAGTTCGATCCAGATTTTTTCGTCCTGCAAGCCGAGCAGTTCGACCTTGCCTACATCTTTTACCCGTTGCAGCTGGATCTGGATGCGATCGGCGTAGTCCTTGAGCACCGCGTAGTCGTAACCTTCGCCGCTAAGGCTGTAGATATTGCCGAATGTGGTACCGAATTCGTCGTTGAAAAACGGCCCCTGAATCCCCGGCGGCAAGCTGTGCCGAATGTCGCTGATCTTTTTTCGAACCTGATACCACAGCTCGGGGATTTCGTTGGAGTGCATGGAGTCTCGGGCCATGAACGTCACTTGCGACTCGCCGGGGCGCGAGAACGAAACAATGCGCTCGTACTCCCCGGTTTCCATCAGCTTCTTTTCGATGCGCTCAGTGACCTGACGCGACACTTCTTCAGCCGTGGCGCCCGGCCACAATGTTCGAATGACCATGGCCTTGAAGGTGAACGGAGGGTCTTCACTCTGGCCTAATTTGGTGTAAGAAAGCCCGCCGACGATGGCCAGCAGCAACATTAAAAACAGCACGATCTGACGATTACGCAACGCCCACGCCGAGAGGTTAAAGCCCATGGCGATTACTCCTTCGCCGCGATGTTGATCGTTCGGTTGGACCGATCAACAGGCCGTATCTCCTGCCCGTCGTGCAACACATGGACACCCGCCGCCACCACCCAATCTTCGGGCGACAGTCCTTCCAGTACCGGCACGCTGCTCTCGCCATACGCTCCGACCCGCACGGCCACGTGCTGCAAGGTGTTGCCCTGGCCGACACGCCAGACGTAGGTTGCGCCGTTTTCCGCGCTGAGGGCTGAAAGCGGCACGGATAGCGCGTTCACGCCATCCTGCGCAATGAACACCCGCGCACTCTGCCCCAGTTCGGCAGGCACAGTGCCCGCCGTGAACGCTATGCGCGCGGCAAAGGTGCGCGATTGGGGATCAGCCGAGGGCGACAGTTCGCGAATCCGCCCGCTAAAGCGCTGACCGGGTTGCGACCACAGCTCAACCGACACCGGCAGTCCGGTCTTGAATCGGCCGAAAGCCTGCTCCGGCAGGCTGATCAACACGTCACGCTCTCCGTCGGCGGCCAACGTGAAAACGGTCTGTCCTGCTGATACGACTTGTCCGACTTCAACCTGGCGCCGCGCAATCACGCCGTCTTGCGGGGCGCGCAGTACGGCGTAGCTGGCCTGATTACTGGCCACGTCCTGTTCCGCCTTCAGTTGCTGAAGCTTGGCTTCGCCCGCACGGTAGAGATTTTCAGCGTTATCAAACTGCGAGCGGCTGACCATCTGCCGCTCCAACAGGGTTTTGTAGCGGTCGCGCTCCGAACGCACCAGATTCAGGTTGGCTTGCGCGGCCGCCACCTGAGCGCGGGTGGCATCGAGCTGCAGGCGGACGTCTTGGGGGTCCAGCTCGGCCAGCGGTTGATTGGCCTTGACCCGCTCGCCCTCATCGACCAACCGTTTAGTGACCTTGCCAGGAATGCGAAAGGCCAGCTGCGGGTCAAACCGGGCACGGACTTCGCCCGGATAACTGTGGGTGGCCAGTGCCGAAGGCTGGGGTTGCACCACGATTGCGGGACTGATGTTCACCTGAACAGGCTCCTCATGCCCGCACGCGGCTAACAACAACACCAAACAGACAGGCACAGCGCGGGGCAAGGCATGACGCAACATGGAGACGACCTTTCGCTTATGGGGCTTGGAATATTTATACTGGCCGGCATGTTATTAATACCAAACTCACCAGTCCAGTAATAAACGGAAATGTCTGATCATCCTTTAATGCCCAATGCCCCCGGGCGCCCCAAAGACATGGCAAAACGCCATTCCATCCTTGAGGCGGCCAAATCTCTGTTCTTGAGCAAAGGGTTTGCCAGCACCAGCATGGACGCTGTAGCCAATCTGGCTGGCGTCTCGAAACTGACCGTCTATAGCCACTTCACCGATAAAGAAAAGTTGTTCTCGGCCGCGATCATGGCCACGTGCTCAGAGCAGTTGCCCGATTTGTTTTTTGAGTTGCCCGCTGGCGTACCGGTTGACGCTGTGTTGTTAAACATTGCGCGAGGGTTTTACACGCTGATCAACAGTGAGGAGTCACTCAACCTGCATCGTTTGATGATGACGTTGGGCAGCCAGGACCCGAAGCTGTCGCAGATTTTCTTCGAAGCCGGACCAGAGCGGATCGTGCTGGAGATGGGACGACTGCTCAACCATATACACCAGACCGGCGCGTTGCACATCGACAAGCCTGAGGCGGCAGCGGAACACTTTTTTTGCCTGATAAAAGGCGGGCCTAACTTCCGCCTGTTGTATGGCTACGGCGAACCATTAACCACCGATGAGGCGCACACCCACGTGCAGGATGTCGTGGACCTGTTCATGCGCGCCTACCGACCGGTTTGAAAGGGCTGAGCTCCCCCCATCCGCACAGGGAGACTCGCACCTTGCATCGCGTTAGGGTTTCAACGCTTTCTTCGGATAAATATCGTAACGGCTCGATTTTCCGTCCAGCGCGTGGCTGGGTTTTGGCCCGGCAATGCACGGCGCTTTGCGCGGGCGCTTGACCACCACGCGGTGAGTGGCCAGTGCCAACGCGGCCTCAAGCAGGGCGGGCGCATCGTTGTCGTCCCCCACCAACGGGCGGAAAAGGCGCATTTCCTTCTTCACTAATGCCGTTTTCTCACGGTGCGGAAACATGGGGTCGAGGTAAATCACCTGCGGCGGTTCGCCTTCCCAACTGCGCATCACCTCAATGGAGTTGCCTTTAAGCAAGGTCATGCGCGACACAATCGGCGCCACCTCAGCGTCATTCAGCCCTCGCGCCAAGCCATCTTCGAGCAAAGCACCAATCAAAGGCTGGCGCTCGATGAGGCTCATTTCGCAGCCAAGGCTGGCCAGGACAAACGCGTCCTTGCCCAACCCTGCCGTGGCGTCCAGCACCCGCGGGCGTACGCCCTGCTGAATGCCCACAGCCTTGGCAATCATTTGCCCGGTGCCCCCCCCAAACAAGCGCCGATGAGCCGCGCCGCCTTCCACGAAATCAACACGCACCGGGCCCGGCGCATCCGGCCCCAACTGCTGCAACTGCAAACCCTGGGCTGAGACTTGCAGGGCGAACTCGGCATCTGTTTGGCCCATCGTCAGGCCGAGGCGCCCGGCCCACTGCTCAGCCAAGGCTTGATATGCCTCGTCCAGTGCCTCGACGATGATGCGACAGCCCGCTGTTTGCTCACTCATTTAAAAACACGCTCAAAAATTTAATGATCGGCAAACGCTGCCGATAAATGAAATATCCGGCATTTTGCCAGACCCGGGCGTCGACCGAGAGCTATGTCAGACATTCATTCCACATCGATAGGCTTTATCGCACCGATTAGCGATTTTGGCCGTCACAATTCGCAAATCACGGGCAGCGTCAATCACCTGTGGAAGGACTTCTACGCCCAGGCATTGGTCGAGCAGTCCGGTACTGACGAATGTTTAGCGCTCGAAACCGAGCCGCTTGAGGTGGAGGAAGACGTCGAACCACGCGGTGGGAGTGACCTGCTGAGCAACATCGTGACGCAGCGCCATTGCGAGGTGAAAGATACCGAATTGCGCCCGCCCGAAGCGCTGTTCTTACCGATCGCCGAATTCGAGCTGGATTTGCTGCCGCCCATTGCCAAGCCGTATCCACCGGATGAGCTGTTTGCCCAACAGCAGCAACAAGACTTCGACAGCCACTGGGTGCGTCCACTGGTGATGGCGGCCGGTCATCCATTGCCTGAGCCGGGCCCGGCCCCCGCGCCGCGTCCGCTGCATCTGCCGATTGCCGAGTTCGAGCTGGACTTGCTGGACAAACCCGCCGAACCGTTCGATGCCATGACGCTGATTGAACAGCAGCGGGCCATGGACTTCGATCTGGCATGGGCACGTCCGCTGATCGTCAACAACCTGCGCCTGGCCGCTTAAAGCAGCCCCAACTGTTCGGTGGTTTGCGGGGCATACAGCGTTGGCAATGCAGGCAAGCCCGGTAAACGTTCGCTTAATTGCGCGTGAAAACGCCGCGCCAGCTCAGGCGCCAGGTGATTGTCTGGCGTATGAAGAAACACATAGGGCGTACGCCCCTCCTCGATCCAGCCCGCCACTTTTTCAATCCACGGCACTAAAAACTCATCGTTGGCGTGCAGTTCAGGCCGGCCAATGAAGCGCACCTGCGGGCATTGGGTAAAGGCTGCCGGCCGGGGTGGCACGCGCGGCTTCTTCGATTGGGCGTGAAGCACTGCAGGATCGGTCGAAGTGCAACTGAACAGCGCACGGGAATCAAGGCAGATGCGCTCCACCCCCCGGTCCATCAACACGCGATTGAGCACCCGTTCAGCGTCACCGCGTTCGAAGAACGCCGGATGACGCACCTCCACCGCCAATGGCCGCTCCAGCGCGTCTATAAAGCTCACCAGCTCGGCAAGACGCTGAGGGCCGAAGCTCGCTGGCAGTTGCAGCCACAGCGGGGCGACACGCGCTCCCAGCGGCTGCATGAGCTGCAAGAAGTCATCCACGGCGGCTTGTTGAGTGCGCAAATCACCGCCATGGCTTATTTCACGTGGAAACTTGGCGGTAAAGCGGAAATGTTCGGGCAAGCTCTGCACCCAGCGCTCGACAGTGCTGGGCTTGGGGTTGGCATAGAACGTGGTGTTGCCCTCGACGGCGTTGAACACGTGGGCGTACAGGCTGAGAAACTCCGTAGAGCGGGCATTCTGCGGGTACAGGCCTTCGCGCCAGGTGTTATCACTCCAGGACGGGCAACCAAGGTAATACGGGAGTAAAGGGTGAGTCATGGCTCAAATGTACAGGTCCAGCCCCAGCACTTCGGTGTCCCACTCAACAAAACCGGCGGTGGTCAGGTAGCTGGTGAGGGCGCTGGCGACTTTTCTGTTCATGACGCGCTGAAAAATCATGTCTTGCTGACGCGCAGGCACTTGGCTGACACGTTCGCCCGAGGACGATCCACGCGAAGGTTGCGGGGCGTTTTCGAAGACGATTTCACTGTCTTCCACCGACTCGTCAACCTGCGCGCTGCCTTTACGCGGCTTGCGCTTGATCGGGTAGGACTGTGAGGAAAAGCCGTCTATTCGCATGGCTGCAAGCTCGGTAGCAATGATGGCAATTTAGCGGCACCGGCCGAACTAAGCAATTGCCCAAGTGAACACTAGACTGCAAAACCCCGAAAAGGTTTAAAACCCGCTATCGATCAGTGTAGATGCTGGCGGACCGGGGCATAGGCCACGCGTGTTTCCAGGAGGTTGGGCGGGTGCGTTGCACCCGAGCGCCATGCAAACAAGGGGGCCGTTCAGGGGCGGGCTTTGGGGGTCGCGACTTTGTCGCGCAGGTACACCGGCTGTGCATCGTCGGCGACGATGGCTTCACCACGGGCCCAGGCAAAACGGGCCAGGGTCAACAGGTCTTCAGCGTGTGGCAACATGCCCGCCTCCATGGCGTATGGCTTGAGGCTCAGGCGGTCGGCGTAGCCCCAACCGGTGCCCGCGCCGAACCAGTCGCCGCTGGCGCCCTCAGGCAAGTGTGCCGCTTCAGGCGCCAGTACCGCTTCAGCCCCCACCAGGCGCATCTCACCCGCGTCTTCGCGGTAGCACCCCCAATACACTTCATCCATACGCGCATCAATCGCGGCCGCTACTTGAGTGGCACCGTGCTCACGGTGGGCGCGCTGTGCCAGCACCGCCAGGTTCGAGATGGGCAATACCGGGCGGTCCAGCGCAAATGCCAGGCCCTGAACCACACCGATGGCAATCCGCACGCCGGTAAACGCGCCCGGCCCACGACCGAACGCAATCGCGTCGACCGCCGACAATTCAACGCCCGCTTCAGCCAGCAAGGTCTGGATCATCGGCAACAGCTTTTGCGCATGCAGGCGCGGGATGACCTCGTAGTGGCTCGTGACCTTGCCATCGTGCAGCAAGGCAACAGAGCAAGCTTCAGTCGCGGTATCCAGGGCCAGCAAGGTGCTCATCGGTGTTCCCGTCAGAATCAAAATTTAAAAAGTGCCGCAGTATAAACAACAACAGCCCGCAAGCGGGCTGTTGTCTCAGAGCAAATCGACGATCAGCTCAGTGCTGCAAGCACCTTGGCGGTGATGGCTTCAACCGAACCCACACCTTCAACGTGGCTGTACTTCGGCTTGCCGTTGGCCGCGGCAAGCTTCTGGTAGAACTCCACCAGCGGCTTGGTCTGAGAGTGGTAAACCGACAGACGATGACGCACGGTTTCTTCGGTATCGTCTTTACGCTGAACCAGATCGTCACCGGTCACGTCGTCTTTGCCTTCCGCTTTAGGCGGGTTGTAGACGATGTGGTACACACGGCCCGAAGCTTCGTGGACACGACGACCAGCAATGCGCTGAACGATTTCTTCGTCTTCTACGGCGATTTCCAGCACATGGTCCAGTTCAACACCGGCTTTGACCAGGGCTTCAGCTTGCGGAATGGTGCGCGGGAAGCCGTCAAACAGGAAACCGTTTTTGCAGTCTTGCTGGCTGATACGCTCTTTCACCAGGTTGATGATCAAGTCGTCGGAGACCAGACCACCGCTGTCCATGACGCTCTTGGCGATCAGGCCCAGCTCGGTACCGGCCTTCACAGCTGCGCGCAGCATGTCGCCTGTGGAGATTTGCGGGATGCCAAATTTTTCAGTGATGAACTTTGCCTGAGTACCTTTACCGGCCCCGGGAGCTCCCAGCAGAATGACGCGCATCGATGTGCTCCTCAAATTTTTTATTTAAATGACAACAGACTCGCCTCTTTGGGCCAATCTCAGAATCGGGTGATGGCCATCAAAATGGCCAAGGGCTGACCAAGATACACAGCAGGCCCGGCCCACACAAGACAGCAAAAGTAGGAAAAATCAGAGGCTGATACGCCCTTGCGACGGGGTGTCACAGGTCGCTACCTAACAATAAAGTGTCGCGCCCCAAACGCAGCAGCAGAAGATCCGGCCTCTGCCGCACACGCTGGGGCACACCAACTGAACCGGCTTTTTTCTTAACCGGTGTTACGCAAGCCCGCTGCAATTCCGGCCACAGTTACCAACAATGCCTGTTCCAGAGGGCTGTCTTGCGCGGCCTCCTGACGTCGCGAACGCGCCAGTAATTCGGCCTGCAACAGATGCAGCGGATCCAGGTAAGTGTTACGCAAGCGTATGAATTCCAAGGTTTCAGGGCTGTGCGCCATGAGTTGCGACTGCCCGGTCAAACCCAATACCACGCCACACGCATGCGACAATAAGTCGCGCAAGTGCGCACCCAACGGCAGCAGTTCAGGGCTCACCAAACGTTCGTCATACAGCCGGGCGATATCCGCATCGGCCTTGGCCAACACCATCTCCAGCATGTCGATGCGGGTGCGAAAAAACGGCCACTGCTCGCGCATCTGTGCTAACTGCTGGCCCTCACCGCGCTCAAGGGCATTGTTGAGCGCCGTTTCCCAACCCAGCCAGGCGGGCAGCATCAGGCGCGTTTGCGTCCAGCCGAAAATCCACGGGATTGCCCGCAAGCTTTCAATTCCGCCCGCACGCCGTTTGGCCGGACGGCTGCCCAATGGCAAACGGCCGAGTTCCTGCTCCGGGGTGGACTGACGAAAATACTCAACGAACTGCGGATTGTCCCTCACCACCGCGCGATAGGCTTTCACCCCGTCGGCGGCCAATTCGTCCATCAGCACACGCCAGCCCGGTTCAGGTAAGGGGGGTGGCAACAAGGTCGCTTCGAGCACGGCGGCCAGGTACAGGTTGAGGTTTTGCTCTGCGATATCAGGCAGACCAAATTTGAAGCGGATCATCTCCCCCTGTTCCGTGGTGCGGAAACGGCCTGCTACCGACCCCGGCGGTTGCGACAAAATCGCCGCATGCGCCGGACCGCCACCACGTCCCACAGTGCCACCACGGCCATGGAACAACAGCAATTCGACGTGTTGATCGCGGCAGATGTTGACCAGCGTTTCTTGCGCCCGATACTGCGCCCAGGCCGCTGCCGTGGTCCCTGCATCCTTGGCCGAATCGGAATAACCAATCATCACTTCTTGCGGCCCCTGCAACCGCGAACGGTAGCCGGGCAATAGCAACAGACGCTCTATGACCGGGCCGGCATTGTCCAGGTCGGCCAACGTTTCGAACAAGGGTACAACCCGCATGGGGTGCTCCAGCCCCGCCTCTTTAAGAAGCAACTGCACCGCCAGCACATCCGAGGCGGCGCCGGCCATCGAGATGACATAAGACCCCAGCGAAGCCCCCGGCGCGGCGGCGACTTCCTTGCACGTGGCCAGCACTTGCGCCGTCTCGGCACCTGGTTTGAAATAGCCCGGCAGCAAAGGCCGACGGTTGGCCAGTTCACGAATCAGGAAGGTCAGGCGCGTGTCTTCATCCCAGTCTTCGTAACGCCCAAGCCCCAGGTAATCGGTAATTTCAGTCATTGCCGAGGCATGTCGCGCCGCGTCCTGACGGACATCCAGGCGCACCAAAAACAACCCGAACGTCACGGCACGCCGCAAGAAATCAAGCAACGGGCCCTGCGCAATCACTCCCATGCCGCAGGCATGCAGCGATTGATAACACAGCTGCAACGGTGCCAGCAGATCACCGTTGTCATGCAATACGCCGTCGGGCGCCGGTTGGTTCACGCTCAACGAACCGTGCGCCCAGTTTCGCGTAATGCGCAGACGCTCACGCAGCTGTTTTAGCACTGCCCGATAGGGTTCGGCACTGTCCCCGGCCGCGGCCAGCAAGTCGGGCGTGGCCTGTTGCATCGATAAGTCGGCGGCCAGTTTATCGAGGTCACGCAAGTACAGATCGGCGGCCATCCAGCGGGCCAGCAACAACACTTCGCGGGTAACACTGGCCGTTACATTCGGGTTGCCATCACGATCCCCACCCATCCACGAGGCAAAACGGATCGGTGCGGCATCCAGCGGTAAATGCTGCCCCGTGGCTGCGTGCAAAGCTTCGCTAGCCTTGCGCATCATGTTCGGCACGGCCTGCCACAGCGAATGCTCAATGACCGCGAACCCCCATTTGGCCTCATCAACCGGTGTAGGGCGGGTGCGGCGGATTTCTTCGGTGTGCCACGCTTCGGCAATCAGCCGTTGCAGGCGCTGCTCAATGTGGGATTTTTCACTGCGGGTCAGGTCGCGATGATCTTGTGCGGCCAGTTGCGCAGCAATCGCATCGTACTTTTGAATCAGCGTGCGGCGCGTCACTTCAGTCGGGTGCGCCGTGAGCACCAGCTCGATTTGCAACGTGCTGACTTGTTGCGCCAGTGATTCAGGGCTGTGCCCTTCGGCCAGCAAGCGTTCGAGCAAGGTAGGCAAGACCAGGGCTTCAAAGGGTTCGGGCTGGCCCTCTTCGCGGCGATGAATGAGCTCGTACTGCTCCGCAATATTGGCCAGGTTCAAAAACTGGTTGAAGGCGCGTGCCACCGGCAGCACTTCTTCATCACTCAAGTCCCCGAGAATCGTGCTCAATTCTTCGCCGGTGGTACCACGGCGGTCGTCCTTGGCGCCCTGACGAATGCGCTCGATCTTGGCGAGAAACGCTTCGCCGTACTGGTCACGGATCGTATTCCCCAACAACTCACCCAACAGGTGAACGTCATCGCGCAAGCGTGCATCAATATCGGTCATCAGCAATTTCTCCAGCGGTATCCGGGGACAGCTCCTGCCTCAAGAGTGCGTCGCAAGCGCCCTCCGTGGCAAGCCGCAAGGCGGATAAAAAGAGTCGCTGGCTGACGCGTTTCAGCACAGTCTGGACGATGGCACTTTAATACCCCCTTGCGCCCGGCAAACCCTTACGGCGCCTCGCGTACGCTCTAAGTCGGGGCTTTTGCCCAAGTGCTCAACCTTGAAAACACCTGACTGAGCAGTCACAAGTTTTTAGGCAATCTGCCACCTTTTTTTTTGAACTATTCAAAAATCGCTTCGGTCACACCCAGTAACCATCACTGCCGGGGCAGGGAAATCAACACTCCGGGTGACATCACAGGCAATCCTGTTTGACGCCACTGACGTGATGGAATTTGAAGTTTTTCAGGAGTTACCTAATGGAGTTGAAGACCATGATGACCCGCACTGTCAAAACCACCTCACCTCGCCTGCGCGGGCTAAAACTGGCTGCGCTGGCAATCGGTACCAGCTTCGTTCTGGCCGGTTGTGCTGGCAATCCACCCTCGGAGCAATACGCAGTGACTCAATCGGCGGTGAATAACGCCGTGAGCGCTGGCGGTACTGAATACGCCCCGGTTGAAATGAAGGCTGCGCAAGACAAGCTCAAGCAAGCCGAGCTGGCCATGCACGACAAGAACTACAAGGACGCCAAGCGTCTGGCTGAACAAGCCGAGTGGGACGCCCGTGTAGCCGAGCGTAAAGCCCAGGCCGCCAAAGCCGAGAAGGCCGCTCAGGATGCTCAGAAAGCCGTTCAGCAACTGCGTCAGGAAGGCATGCGCCCGCTGCAGTAAGTCGCCTGTTTTGACTGCGGCTGACGACACAGCATTCCTCATCGATAGAAAGGACTAAATATTATGCGCAATACCGTACTGATCCCTGCCCTCCTGGCTCTAAGCGTTGGCCTGGCGGCGTGCTCGCACCAGCCAAACGTGAACCTGGAAAATGCCAAGACCAATTTCTCGGCCCTGCAAACCAACCCTGAAGCGACCAAAGTCGCAGCGTTGGAAACCAAAGACGCCAGCGAGTGGCTGGACAAAGCGCAGAAGGCTTACCTGGACAAAGAAGACGAGTCCACGGTTGACCAGTTGGCTTACCTGACCAACCAGCGTGTTGAAGTGGCCAAGCAAACCATCGCGTTGCGCACTGCTGAAAACAAAATCAAAAACGCTGGCTCCGACCGCGCTCAAGCGCTGCTGGATGCCCGTGATGCACAAATCAAGCAACTGCGTGGCCTGAACGCCAAGCAAACCGAGCGCGGTACGCTGGTAACGTTCGGCGACGTACTGTTTGATTTCGATCAGGCAAGCCTGAAGGCCAACAGCCGTGACAGCGTCACCACGCTGGCCAACTACCTGATCAAAAACCCTGACCGCAAAGTGATTGTTGAAGGCTATACCGATAGCAAAGGGTCGGCGGCTTACAACCAGGGCCTGTCCGAACGTCGCGCCAATGCGGTTAAAAACGCACTGGTACGCGCCGGTGTCGAACCTTCGCGCATCGTCGCGCAGGGCTATGGCAAGGAATACCCGGTTGCCGATAACGCTAGCAGCTCTGGCCGTGCCCAGAACCGTCGCGTTGAAGTGACCATCTCCAACGACAACCAGCCAGTCGCGCCGCGTTCGTCGATGCAGTAAGCCTACACGCGTAAACACAAAAGCCCCGCCTGAGTCATCAGGCGGGGCTTTTTGCTGCGTGCGTTAGAGCGCCGCGACGTTACTGCTCCAGTTTCGGGGTTTCCTGGCCCAGGCAGTGGACGGCTTGTTTTTTGTTGTTGACCAGCACGCCGGTCAGGCCTTTTTGCTCGGTGTCGAACAGCACGATGATCCCGTCCACGCACTGGGCAACCTGATTGGCCGGAGTCAGAGAGATTTTGTAATCCTCACCCGGAATCGTCTTGAGCATGGTGAAGTCGTTGAGCAGCAACGCATCTTCCGGTTTGGCGAAATGCAGGTAGCCGTAGTACCACAGGGCGCTTACGGTGCCGATGATGGTGCAAATACCGGTAATGATCAGCGGGATAGCGTTACGTTCTTCACTCATGGTTGGCTCTCTGGTTCAACGTTTTTCGAATTCGGGGGGGGCGGGGTAATTGGGGATTTCACCCAAGCGCCTCACGCCCGTGAAATGTTGCGGGTCTTGCAGGTAGCGCAGCATGACCTCGCGCCAGGTCGGGTCGCCAAAGGTCTGCACATGCCCGCCACGGGTCAGTTGCAACACCTTGGGCGGGGGCGCAGCTTGATACAGCCGGATGCCATTGGAAAGCGGCACAACCGGATCGTCCACGCTGTGGAAGATCAACAAGGGCACACCCTCCAGGTTCGCGATGGCATACAAGGCGCTGTCCGCGTCCGGCACCAGCCAGGACAGCGGCACTTGCAGCGGCCAGGTCAGCCACGACGTGCTCAGGGCAAACAGCCCCACTTCGCGGTAACTGGCGGGCACTCCGTCGAGCACCATGGCGCTGACACGTGCGCGTTGCGCCGGGTGTTCACTCAAGTAATGAACCGCCATCGCCCCGCCAAGGCTCTGTCCCAACACAATCAGCGGCTGGCCGTTGACCGATGGCTCTTTTTGCACCCAGTCAAAGGCCGCGTCGATGTCCTGATACACCTCGGGCAACCGGGGCGAGCCTTGCGACAATCCGTAACCGCGATAGTCGAGCATCAGCACCTGATAGCCCTGTGCAGGCAGCCAGGCTGTGGCGCCCAAGTGATAAGCCAGGTTGCCGCCGTTACCATGCAGGTGCAGCACCGTGCCTTTGAGCGGTACGCCGGGCTTGGCAGGCAGCCACCAGCCGTGGAGCCGTGTGCCATCAGCGGCGGTCAATGTCACATCGCGGTAGTCCAGCCCCGCCACCGTCGGCGTGATCGGCTGGCCAGGTTCCGGATAAAACAGCAGGGAGCTGCATCCGCTGAGTGCCAGCAGCAGCCAGCATGCAGCCAGGGTTTTGATCAAACGAGCCACCATGTGTAAATGCGCCGTCGCTGTCGAGGTTCGAGCGGCCTTGAACCCGCTTAGAGGATGTTGGAGTAATCCGCTTCGATCCGGTCCAGGCTCAAGTGGTTGAGGAAGTTGGAGAAGCACATCCAGGCCGCCAGTGCGTTCATGTCGCGGAACTGTTCCGGCAGGTACTTGGGCGCAACCACCAGGCCTTCGTCGACCAGTTGGCGCAGGGTCCGCATGTCTTCCAGCGTGGTTTTGCCACAAAACAGCAGCGGCACTTGTTCCAGCTTGCCTTTACGCACGGCCAGCTGAATGTAGTTGTAAACCATGATGAAGCCCTTGAGGTAGGACAAGTCTTTGGTAAATGGCAGGCCATTTGGCACCGAGCCACGGAAAACCCGACTCGCATTGCCGTAGCTTTCCGGCATTTCAAAGCCTTGCTCACGGAAGAATTCATACACCTGCATGAAGTCCGCGCCCTCCTCCACCATATGAATGGCGCGGGTGCGGTTGGTCAATTTGCGCAGGCGACTCGGGTAGGAAGCAAACGTGATGATCTCCATCAAAATGGCCAGGCCTTCCTGAGTGACCGTCGACGAGGGCGGACCTTTGGCGAGGAACGTACAGATCGGCTGGTTAAGGCCATTGAGCGTAGTGCCCACATGAACCAGCCCTTCGTGGACCTCAAGCGCACGCACGTCGCGGTGGTTGAACATCGCATCGGTGCGGATCTTGATGTAATCAGCACCCGCCGCCGCATCCGCGACAATGCCGTCAGACTCAAATACCCGGATGGTTTCTTCGGCCTCGCCAAATACCTTGTTCAGCCGCGTTTGCAACAGGTGCACGGCGTCTTTGGCAGTCAGGGTTTTAGCTTCGTCCTTGAGCGCACCGCGGTCGTCGATGTTGTCCAGGTAGTCAGACATCATCAACCCCAGGTCCGCCAGCGTCGGGTCGCCCGCATGAAACGCATCGGACGCAGCGCCATACAGCTCTTGCGAGATCAGCCCGAAATCTTCGGTGCCGCGCGCTTCGAGCATGCGCACCACCATGCGGTACTCCTTGCACATGCGGCGCATGATTTGCCCGACCGGGTTGAACTGGCCCAACTGGCGAGTGATATCACGTTCGATGTTCTGAAATTCGAGCTTCACGGCGCCCGAATCGAAAGACAACGGCCGCCCCAGGTAATAATCCCGATCAACCGCTGGCATTTGTTTGCCCTTGGCCTTGAGAAACCCCTGACGGATGCTGTCGTCCCACTTCACCGCATCCAACACGCGGATCGGGGTCTGAGCCAGCACGATGCGGTCTGACAATGTGCGAATCGTGCGTTGGTAATCGTCCACCCGGTGCTCCTTGAAAAAGGCGGTTACTTGGCCGCGCGCTGATAGCGGGCGGTTTCGACAAAGACGTCGGAGTTGGCCGGGTCATCCAGGTAAGCAAAGACTGTAGACGATGGACTGTCGATCTGAACGCCTGCGCCTTCGGGGGTTTCAACCGTGTCGCCGGCCAACGCCGACTGGCCGATGGCCTGACGGATTTGCTCAAGGTCCAGCTCGTAAATCACCAGCTCGCCCCCGTCGGTCAATTCAAACCCGTTCAGCGTGAAATTACCGCCCAGTTTGGCCGGTACGGCTGCCGAGGCGTACCAGCGGTTGCCGTGTTTGGCGACGATGAATCGGTAGCGTTGACGCGCCTTGGGTTCACCTTTGGGGTACACCTCGGCCTGATAGTGGGTTTTATCGATGGCACTGATGCTCAGGCGTCGCGCCTGCCCCCAGGCATCCTTGCTGGTCCATTTGCCGAGCAGTGCCTGAGGCGCCGTTTGCGCCTCCAGCGGCGCTTGCTTGAACGTCACCAGACAGCCGTTCAACAGTAAACACGCCACCGCCAACAGCATTACACGCCAACCTTTCATGCCTGCATCCTTCTATAGAGCGGCCAACACCAAGTGCATGTAGCGCGTAAGGATAGCGAGCCTTTGTGCATCGGCTGCTGGCTGCGCGCCATTAAGTAGGGCCTGATATTCCATCCGACCGATAATCGCCGTCAAGACATTGGCATCGTGCTGCGGCTGTTTGGAGCCCAGAACTTGAAAGATCTGACACGTACCCTGCAGAAAAATCTGCTCGTGGGCCCGCACCAGCACCGCCAGCCGGGGGTTAAGCAGGGCCGCCTGATGAAACGCCTGCTCGGCGCGCAACTGATCGCGTCGGGTCATCAACTGGTGCTCAACATAGTTCGCGGTCATGGCGGCAATCTCATCCGCCAGTTGCGAGCGCGACTGCGGACTGCCATCACCATACGCCACCAGTTCGCGCAGCTTGCCTTCGGTGCTTTGCCATAACTTGGCCATAAAGGCGGCACTGCGTTCGACATACTGCGCAAAGGTGTCGTTGATCAGGTCATCAATGTCCTTGAAGTAATACGTGGTAGCCGACAGTGGCACCCCGGCTTCGGCAGCGACCGCCCGGTGCCGGACGCCACGTGCACCGTCGCGCACCACGATACGCATGGCCGCATCCAGAATCAGTTGCCGACGCTGTTCACTGCCATGGCGACTGGCTTTGCGGCCCTGGTATTGAACACTCTCGGCCACCGCAGTGGCGACATCGACGGCACCCGTTTGAGCCTTGGCAAGGTTCACGAAGGTTTCCTTTGAAGAAGACGAAAAAAGCCTGAAAACCGCAGGCACCGGGTTTACCACAACGTTGGCGCCGCACGCCGTTTCACGGGGCATCCTTGTACGACAGGCAATAAAAAGCCGCCCTGAACGGCGGCTTCTTATTCAGCATCGTTACGCTTGCGGGCGCATGTGCGGGAACAGGATCACATCGCGGATCGACGGGGAGTTGGTCAGCAGCATCACCAGACGGTCGATGCCGATACCTTCACCTGCCGTTGGCGGCATGCCGTATTCCAGTGCACGCACGAAGTCGGCGTCGTAGTGCATGGCTTCGTCGTCACCGGCGTCTTTGTCGGCCACTTGTGCCATGAAGCGCTCTGCCTGGTCTTCCGCGTCGTTCAACTCGGAATAGGCGTTGGCGATTTCACGGCCACCGATGAACAACTCGAAACGGTCAGTCACGTTCGGGTTTTCATCGTTGCGACGGGCCAGCGGGGACACTTCGAACGGGTACTGCGTGATGAAGTGCGGCTGTTCCAGCTTGTGCTCGACCAGCTCTTCGAAAATCATCACCTGCAGCTTGCCCAGACCTTCAAAGCCCAACACCTTGGCGCCAGCCTTTTTAGCAATGGCACGGGCCTTGTCGATGTCGTTCAGGTCGTCAGCGGTCAACTCGGGGTTGTACTTGAGGATCGAGTCGAACACAGACAGACGCACAAACGGTTCACCGAAGTGGAACACTTTGTCGCCGTACGGCACATCGGTGCTGCCCAGAACCAGCTGCGCCAGCTCGCGGAACAGCTCTTCGGTCAGGTCCATGTTGTCTTCGTAGTCGGCATACGCCTGGTAGAACTCAAGCATGGTGAATTCTGGGTTGTGGCGCGTCGAAACCCCTTCGTTACGGAAGTTACGGTTGATTTCGAAGACTTTCTCGAAGCCGCCAACCACCAGACGCTTGAGGTACAACTCAGGCGCGATACGCAGGAACATTTCCATGTCCAGCGCGTTGTGGTGAGTTTCAAACGGCTTGGCTGCCGCACCGCCCGGAATGGTTTGCAACATTGGTGTTTCGACTTCAAGGAAGTCGCGCGCCATCAGGAAGTTGCGGATATGCGCGATGACTTGCGAACGCACACGGAAAGTGTGGCGCACGTCTTCGTTGACGATCAGGTCAACGTAACGCTGGCGATAACGTTGCTCGGTGTCGGTCAGGCCGTGGTGCTTGTCGGGCAGCGGACGCAAGGATTTGGTCAGCAGGCGCACGTGGGTCATTTCAACGTACAGGTCGCCTTTGCCGGAGCGGGCCAGGGTGCCTTCGGCGGCGATGATGTCGCCCAGGTCCCAGGTTTTGACTTCGGCCAGGGTTTCTTCCGGCAGGGTCTTGCGGTTGACATAGACCTGGATGCGACCGGTCATGTCCTGAATCACCATGAACGAACCACGGTTAAGCATGATGCGACCCGCAACCTTGACCGGGATGGCGGCTTCAGCCAGCTCTTCCTTGGTCGCTTCGGCGTACTTCTTCTGCAGGTCGGCGCAGTAGCTGTCACGACGGAAATCATTCGGGAAGGCATTGCCTTTGGCGCGCTCGGCAGCAAGTTTTTCCTTGCGCAGGGCGATCAGGGCGTTTTCTTCCTGTTGCAAATCTTGCGGGTCGAGTTGTTGGTCGCTCATGTTTTAAAAATTCCATCACAGGTTCGTTGCCCCCGCCTTGCGGCAGGGGGAAGCGGGCTTCGGCGCGCCGTCAAGGCATCGCGTCAGCTGCGCACTTTACGTTTGTTGCGCGACTTACAGCCCTTGTTTCAGGCTGGCCACCAGGTACTCGTCGATGTCGCCGTCGAGCACTTTGTCGCAATCGCTGCGCTCGATGTTGGTACGCAAATCCTTGATGCGCGAAGCGTCAAGTACATACGAGCGGATCTGGTGACCCCAGCCGATGTCGGACTTGGTGTCTTCCAGGGCCTGGGAAGCGGCGTTGCGCTTCTGGATTTCCTGCTCGTAGAGACGTGCCCGCAACATTTTCATCGCGGTGTCTTTGTTTGCGTGCTGGGAACGTTCGTTCTGGCAGCTCACCACGGTGTTGGTCGGAACGTGGGTAATACGCACGGCCGAGTCAGTGGTGTTTACGTGCTGACCACCCGCACCGGAGGAACGATAGGTGTCGATCCGCAGGTCCGAGGGGTTAATGTCGATTTCGATGTTGTCGTCGATTTCCGGCGAAACGAACACGGCCGAGAATGAGGTATGACGACGGTTGCCCGAGTCGTACGGGCTTTTGCGAACCAGACGATGGACGCCGATCTCGGTGCGCAACCAACCGAAGGCGTACTCGCCTTTGATGTGCACGGTCGCACCTTTGATCCCGGCCACTTCACCGGCGGACAATTCCATGATGGTGGCATCGAAGCCGCGCTTGTCGGCCCAACGCAAATACATCCGCAACAGGATATTGGCCCAGTCTTGCGCTTCGGTGCCACCAGAGCCTGCCTGAATGTCCAGGTAAGCGTTGTTGGCGTCCATCTCGCCACTGAACATGCGGCGGAATTCGAGTTTTTCAAGGGACTCGCGCAGGCGTTCGACTTCAGCCGACACGTCATCTACAGCGGCCTGGTCTTCTTCCTCGGCGGCCATCAGCAGCAGGTCCTTGGCATCCGCCAGGCCTGTGTGCATCTCGTCGAGGGTTTCTACAATTTGCGCCAGCAGGGAGCGCTCGCGCCCCAGTTCCTGGGCGTACGAAGGGTTGTTCCAGACACTCGGATCTTCAAGCTCGCGATTGACCTCGGTCAGACGCTCATGCTTTTGATCGTAGTCAAAGATACCCCCGAATGGTTTCGGAGCGCTCTGACAGGTCCTTGATGCTGTTAAGGATTGGGTTGATTTCCATGGCTGGCGGCACTCGTAGGCGATTTTTACAAAGCCAAAGAGTATACCGAAAATATACCGTTACAGCAGCCCGCCCAGCGGGGTAATGCAGGCCAATTGCCGCAGCCTGTCAGCGTTATCGGCCGTAGGTATACCCTTCGCCTTGCCAACCCTTCTCATGGCGCAACTTGGGAAAAATCTCCCAATTTAAAGGAAACGGACTACACGCCTGCGCATTGCACATCAAACCTGGCTCGCTATACCTAAAACAACAGCGCCACGAACACCCCCCTCGCCTGCGCCTTTGCACGCGCACGGGTTAACCCTGCGGACACACCAGGAGCATGACGATGAATAACCCGAGGCTTAGCCCGCACGGCTTTCAACGCAACTCACGGCATGTGAACAAACGCAACCTTGAACTGCTGCTGTCATTCGCCACCCCACAGGGCAATCTGCTGGACATCGGCTGCGGCACCGGCAACAGCCTGTTGTTTGTGGACGCCAACAATATCGAACATTACGTTGGCATCGATCACTCCAAAGACAAGATCGCCTACGCCAACCTGGTGCATGCCGCACCGAACGTGCGCTTCATCGTCAGCGACTTTCTGGACTGCAACCTTGAACGCCTGCCGGTCTTTGATGCGGTGGTGTGTGCCGGTTGCCTGCAAGGCTTCGTGCCCAACGAACAAGCCGTAATCGACAAGCTGTCGTCAGTGGTCAAACCGGGCGGTCAGGTGTTTTTATCCTGCGCGTTCGATTTCGATTACTTGCCCGATGAGCGCTTCATTCAGGAGCGGGCGCTGATGGAAATTCGCCATCAATACCCCTGTATCAGCGAACCCGTGGTGTTTGATGATTTCCGGCTCAGCCGCAGTGCCCTGCTGGACACACTGAACGACTTTGAAATCATCCGCTCACAGCGCATTGAAGAAACCGTTGAATTCGAAAACCTCAACGATTTCAGGGACTGGCATTGGGGGGCGAGCGCGAAGGTGCGCAACCAGTTTGACGAAACTATCCGTGAGCAGGCCATCACTGACTATTACCAGACGCTTTATACCCACTATTGCGCGGGGCGCTATAAAACGGCGTATTCCTCAGGCCTGATGTTGCTCAGAAAAAGACGCGCGTGAAGGCTTTCAAACGGTATCGCCGCAAGCGAAGTAACAGGCTGCGACAAGCGCCGCACCTGGCTTTTCAAGTCGCGGCGACAGGCACCGGCGGCGTCGGTTACTCGATGCCGACCTGATTACGGCCATTGTTTTTAGCCAGATAAAGGCCTTTGTCGGCCGCCGAAATCAACTCTCGGCAGTTGCCGCTGTGCTGCGGGGTCATGGTGGCCAGACCGATGCTGATGGTCAGGCTGCTGCCGTCGGCCGGAGCAATGTGCGGGATTTTGAGCGCCGCCACAGCCTGACGCAGCTTTTCAGCCACCAGCCGTGCACCGCCTTGAGAGGTGTTGGGCAATACAATCGCAAACTCCTCCCCCCCGTAACGCGCCGGCAAGTCCGAAGGCCGGCAGCTGGCATCACGGATCGACGCGGCCACTTTGCGTAGGGCTTCGTCGCCGTCCAGATGACCAAAGGTGTCGTTGTAGGACTTGAAGTAATCCACGTCGATCATCAGCAATGACAACTGGGTTTGCTCACGCAGGGCCCGGCGCCATTCCAGTTCCAGGTATTCATCGAAGTGGCGGCGATTGGACAGTCCGGTCAAGCCGTCTGAATTCATCAGGCGCTGCAACACCAGATTGGTGTCCAACAGTTGCTGCTGGCTGACCCGCAGTGCGCGGTAGGCAGCATCGCGTTGTAACAGCGTCATGTAGGAGCGCGAGTGATAGCGAATGCGGGCCACCAGCTCAATGTTGTCCGGCAGTTTCACCAGGTAGTCGTTGGCGCCCGCTGCAAAGGCTGCACTCTTGATCAGCGGGTCTTCCTTGGTCGACAACACGATGATCGGGATATCTTTGGTGGCCGGGTGGTTGCGGTATTCGCGCACCAGCGTCAAACCATCGAGCCCAGGCATGACCAGGTCTTGCAAAATCACCGTCGGTTTGATGCGAATGGCCTGGGCAATGGCATCGTGCGGGTCGGCGCAAAAGTGAAAGTCGATGTTCTGCTCAAGGGCCAGGCCCCGGCGCACGGCTTCGCCGATCATCGCCTGATCGTCCACCAGCAATACCATGGCGGCGTTTTCGTCAGTTTTGACGTCGTCCATCTGCAAGTCATTCATGCGCGTTCACCTGAATTACCACCTTCAAGCCAGTCCTGCCGGGTTGTGTCAGTCATGTATGAAAGATCTCCAGCAAGCGTGGCGCAATCGTGTCCAAGGGTCGAATTTCAACAGCCGCATCAATCGCCGCTGCCGCTTTGGGCATGCCGTATACCGAACTGCTTTGCTGGTCCTGGGCGATGGTCAAAAACCCTTGCTGGCGCATGAGTTTAAGCCCCTGCGCGCCATCGCGACCCATGCCGGTCAACAATACGCCCACGGCCTCACCGTCCCAGTACCGGGCCACACTCTCGAAAAACACATCAATCGAGGGCCGATAAATTTCGTTCACCGGCTCGGCGGTGTAAGCCAGCGTGCCGTTTTTTAACAGGCGGATATGGTGATTGGTCCCGGCCAACAACACCGTGCCGGCTTGCGGCGTTTCGCCATCACGGGCCAGCCGGACATTCACCCCGCACGAGCTGCTCAGCCATTCGGCCATACCGGCGGCGAACACCTGATCCACATGTTGCACCAGCACAATCGCCGCCTGAAACGTCCGCGGCAGGCCTTTGAGCAGGGTTTCCAGCGCTGCGGGGCCGCCCGCCGACGATCCGATGGCCACCAACCTGCGCTGCTCCAGTGATTTGCGCGGCGGAGCCTCGACGGCATGCACCCGCTTAGGGGGCTGCTGGCCCATCAACCAGCCAATGTTAATGATCTTGCGCAACAACGGCGCCGCAGCTTCTTTAGCATCGCCTGCGCCCAATGCCGGGGTATCGACAACGTCCAGCGCGCCGAAACCCATGGCTTCAAACACGCGGTGCACATTCTGCTGCCGGTCAACGGTGACGATCACAATCGCACACGGGCTTTGCGCCATGATCTGGCGCGTGGCCTCCACGCCATCCATGACCGGCATAATCAGGTCCATCAAAATCAAATCGGGCGTGTCCTCGGCACACAGGCGCACCGCTTCTTCGCCGTTACACGCCACCCACACCAAATGATGCTTGGGCTCGAATGCCAACGCCCGGCGCAAGGCCTCTACCGCAAGGGGCATGTCGTTGACGATGGCAATTCTCATGTCTGGGCTCCTCCAATGAGCTCAACCACTGCATCAAGCAGCGCATCGTCATGGAAACTGGCTTTCGCTAAATAGTAGTCGGCTCCTGCATCCAGGCCGCGCCGACGGTCTTCTTCACGGTCTTTATAAGACACGACCATCACCGGCATCGATTGCAGGCGGTTGTCGCGACGCAACAGGGTGACCAGCTCGATGCCGTCCATGCGCGGCATGTCGATATCGGTAATCAACAAATCGAAATGCTCGGCACGCAGCGCGTTCCAACCATCCATACCGTCCACCGCGACCGCCACGTCGTAACCGCGATTGAGCAACAGCTTGCGCTGCAGTTCGCGCACAGTGAGCGAGTCGTCGACCACCAGAATGCGCTTGCGCGCCACCTCGGCGGTGTGCCGGTTGCGCCGGTCAATGCGTTCCAGACGCCCAGTGTTAAGGAGTTTATCGACCGAGCGCAGCATGTCTTCAACGTCCACAATCAGCACCGGCGAGCCATCGTCGAGCAGTGCACCTGCCGAAATGTCCTGCACCTTGCCCAAGCGCGGGTCCAGGGGCAATACCACTAAAGTGCGCTCCCCGATGAACCGTTCGACCGCCACGCCGTAGACCACCTCGCGCTCACGAATGACCACCACCTTCAGGGTCTCGTCATCATTCTGGCCGGCAGGACGCTGTAGCAACTGGCTGGCGGCAACCAGCCCCACGTGCTGCCCTTCGTGCCAGAAGTGCTGGCGGCCTTCGACCTGCACGATGTCCTCAGGCGCAAGGTCGCGCATGCGTTCGATGTGCGCCAGCGGAAAGGCATACGCTTCGTCGCCCACTTCAACGACCAGGCTGCGCACCACCGACAGGGTGAGCGGTACTTCAAGATGGAAACGACTGCCCTGCCCGCTGACCTGCTCCAGCACAATCGACCCACGCAGCAGGCGCACCATGTGCTGCACTGCATCCAGCCCGACGCCACGCCCCGACACTTCAGTCACGGTGTCGCGCAGGCTGAACCCCGGCAGGAATAAAAACGTCAGCAGTTCTTCTTCACTCAACTGCGCGGCCGTGGCCTCGGTGGACAACTGGCGCTGCACGATGGAGCGGCGCAAGCGCTCAAGGTCGACGCCGCCGCCGTCATCGCTCAACTCCAGCACCAGCAGCCCGGCCTGATGCGAGGCACGCAAGCGAATCTCTCCTTCGGCCGGTTTTCCGGCGAGCAACCGCTGCTCGGGGGATTCAATGCCGTGGTCCACCGCGTTGCGCAGCAGGTGCATCAGGGGCGCTTCGAGCTTTTCCAGCACGTCACGGTCCACCTGGGTTTTCTCGCCTTCAATTTCCAGGCGGATCTGTTTGCCCAAGCTGCGCCCCAAATCACGCACCATGCGCTCTTGCCCGGCCAGCACATCGGCGAACGGGCGCATGCGGCAGGCCAGCGCCGTGTCATACAGCAACTGCGCACGTTGACTGGCGTGCCAGCCAAACTCGTCCAGTTGTGCGGTCTGCTCAGTGAGCACGTGCTGCGACTCGGCCAATAAGCGCCGGGCTTCGCTCAGCGCCTCTTCGGCCTCAGGCGTAAGGTTGAGCACCTTGAGCTGATCGCCCAAATGGTCCAGCGCCCGCAAACTGGTGGTTTGCATGCGCTTAAGGCGTTGCATCGTCGCCAGATAAGGCTTGAGCCGCTGGGTTTCCACCAGCGACTTGCTCGACAGGTCAAGCAAGCTGTTAAGGCGCTCGGCCGTGACGCGCAACACCCGCTCACCGCCTTCGGTCAATCGCTGCGGGCGGCGCGCCGGTTCTGCCGCAGGCGCAAGCTCGGGCAGCGGCGCCAGCTCGACCGGCGCAGGCGCCTCAGACACCACAGGTTCGGGCGCAAGCAACAAGTGCGACACATCAAAGGGCGGTGGCGCCACGCGCGCCGCAGGCGCTGAAGGCTCGACCAGCCGGTTCATCAAGGCTACATACGCCTCAATGTCAACCGACGTGACCGTATTGCCCGGCGTTGCAATGCGCATTAACAAATCCGTGCCCTGCAACAAGGCATCAATGTGCTCGGGTTGCAGGTACAAGCGCCCTTCCTGCGCACTGACGAGGCAATCTTCCATGACATGGGAAACGCTGACCCCGGCCTCCACACCGACAATCCGCGCTGCACCCTTGAGCGAGTGAGCCGCGCGCATGCAGGCTTCCAGCTGATCGGCCTGGGTCGGGTTACGCTCCAGCGCCAACAAACCGGCATTGAGCACTTGGGTCTGGGCTTCGGCCTCCAGACTGAACAACTCCAGCAACGAGGCGTCGCGCATTTGCTCGGGGGTCATGTGAGGCTCCGGGTAATCGCACCGAGCAACTGCTCTTCATCCAGCCAGCGCAGGCTGCGGGTTTTCCATTGCAAGACACCACGGGTGTAAATGGCGCTGGCGTGATCGCCCGACAGCGACGCAGCAGTGAGCACGCGTTCTTCAATCGTGTGAATGCCATCGACCTCGTCCACCGGCACCACCACCGGCCCGCCGGGTGCAGCCACAATCAGCATGCGAGGCATCACCCGCTGCGCGGTCGTCACACTCACTGTCGGGTCCAGCCCCAGCAACTCCACCAGCGACAGACAAGGCACCAGCGCGCCGCGCACATTGGCCACGCCCATCAGGGCACGGGAGCGTTGATGCGGCAGCGAATGAATCGACTGCAAAGGCGCAACTTCATCCAGGCAGCGGGTCGCCAGCCCCAACCACTCGCCGCCCATGCGAAACACCACCAGCGAGCGGGTCGCATGGGCGTGTTCCAACGCCTGTGGCGCGGCAAATTCCTGCTCGTCCTGAACAAAGGCATAACGATCGAGCAAGCGCGTGGCGGCCGCCGCATACACGGCACAATTACGGCAATGAATGTGTTGGGGCAGCAACGGGCAGGATTTATCGCCGTACACGCCAATGCGGTTCCAACAATCATCAATCGTCTGGGCTTCGGTATGGATCAAACTTTGGGCGGACAGACCGTTCATGATTTGCGCTCACTGTGAAGGGCACGCTCGTTACGCGCAGCCCGGGCCTGCAAACGCTGGGCGCCGGCCACATCGCCCTGCGAGGCCAGCAACGCCGCCAAATGCGCCAGCGCCTCTGCATGTTGGGGTTCCAGGTACAACGCCTTGCGATAAAACCCTTGGGCCTGCGCGGTTTGACCTTCGACATCGCTGAGCAGGCCCAACCAGTAAAACACCTGGGCTTGCGGGCCATGCTGGTGCAATGCCTGTTCGCACAAGGCGCGGGCTTCGCGGCTTTTGCCTTCATTGGCCAACCGCGCAATGGTCTCCAGCACGCCGTCAGCCTCCTGCACGGACGCATGCGCTGCCTGAATGGGCGGCGGTTGCGGGGTGAGCGGGCGCGCCGCAAATGGACGACTGACCGCCACCACGGGCAGCGGCAAGGGCCGAACCTGCGGTGTGCGTTCGACTTGGGTTGGCAACACGGCGGGCAGCGCTTGGCTGTGACAAAAGGCAAAAGATTGCGCAGCGCTGATCGAACGCATGCCCAGGCCGTGCAGCAAACTGCCCTCGGCCGGGCCGATAAACAGCACCCCGTCCAGACGCGTCATGCGCGTGAGGGCGTCCAGTGCCTGCTGTTGGGTGTTGAGGTCGAAATAAATCAACAAATTGCGGCAAAACACAAAGTCATAGGGCGGTTGACTCGCCGTCAGGGCCGGGTCCAGCACATTACCGACCTGAAAGTGGATCTGATTACGCACCCGCGCCGACACGTGATACCCATCCGCCTCGAGGGAAAAATGCCGCTCGCGAAAACTGATGTCCTGGCCGCGAAACGAATTCTTGCCATACACCGCACGCTGGGCGCGTTGAATCGAAAGCGGGCTGATGTCCAGCGCATCGACCTTGAACTGATGCGCGGCAAACCCGGCGTCAAACATTGCCATCGCAATCGAATACGGCTCCTCGCCAGTGGAGCACGGCAGGCTCAACAGACGCAGCACCCGTGGACGCGTTTGCGCTGCCAGCCGCTCACGGGCCAGGCGCCCCAGCGTAGAAAAGGATTCGGGGTAACGAAAAAACCAGGTCTCGGGCACGATCACAGACTCAATCAGCGCTTGCTGCTCGTCGGCCGAGGCATTGAGCCGCTGCCAATACTGATCGTGATCCTGCATGTTGAGCGCGGTGCAACGCTGGCGCACGGCCCGTTCAATAATCGCCGGGCCCACGGATGCCACATCAAGCCCGATGCGCCGTTTGAGGAAATCAAAAAACCGTTGATCGGCACTCATGGGCGGGCCTGCCGGGTCGCGTCGAGGCTCTGCTCGGGGAACAACAACAACCCGCGCACGGCAGGCGTCAGCAACTCATCCACGCGAATCCACTGCAACAGGCCGTCCTTGTCTTTGCGCACCGGTCCCAAATACGGCGCCTCGCGGTTATCCAACCCGTACGGCTGAAAGTCCGCCGGGTCACAGCGCAGGGTTTCACTGGCCTGTTCCAGCACCAGCCCCAGCAAGTGACCGTGATGGCGCACCAACACCAACCGCGTGCTGGTGCGGGCCACGGCGGGTTGGCCGAACGTCATGGCACTGACATCAATCACCGGCACCATGTGCCCGCGATGAGCAAACACCCCGGCCACCCACGCGGGGGCGTGGGCAATGGGCTTGAGCGGTAAACGCGGCAACACCTCCACCACGTCAACCGCCTGCAGGGCATAGCGTTCAGTGCCGATAAAAAACACCAAAAACAGGCAATGCTTCGACGCCTTGACGGCTTCGCGCGGCGCGAGAGGAGCACTCATCAGACTTTGAAACGCGACACGCCGCTGCGCAGCCCGACCGCCACCTGACTCAACTCATCAATGGCAAAGCTGGCCTGACGCAGGGACTCAACCGTCTGGCTGCTGGCATCCCCCAATTGCACCAACGCGTGGTTAATTTGCTCGGCGCCGGTGGCCTGGGCCTGCATGCCTTCGTTGACCATCAACACCCGCGGCGCCAGCGCCTGAACCTGATGAATGATCTGCGACAACTGCTCGCCCACCTGCTGCACCTCCGACATGCCGCGGCGCACCTCTTCGGAGAACTTGTCCATGCCCATCACCCCGGCCGACACCGCCGACTGAATCTCGCGCACCATCTGCTCGATGTCATAGGTGGCCACGGCGGTCTGATCCGCCAGACGACGCACTTCCGTCGCGACCACGGCAAACCCGCGCCCGTACTCACCGGCCTTCTCGGCTTCAATCGCAGCGTTGAGTGACAGCAAGTTGGTCTGATCGGCCACCTTCACGATGGTCACCACCACCTGATTAATATTGCCGGCCTTCTCATTCAGAATCGCCAGCTTGGCGTTCACCAGATCGGCGGCGCCCATGACCGAATGCATGGTGTCTTCCATACGTGCCAGCCCTTGTTGGCCGGAACCGGCCAAAATCGACGCCTGATCCGCCGCCGACGTCACCTCAGTCATGGTGCGCACCAGATCCCGGGACGTGGCCGCGATTTCGCGGGACGTCGCGCCGATTTCCGTGGTAGTGGCGGCGGTTTCAGTGGCCGTGGCCTGTTGCTGCTTGGACGTGGCGGCAATCTCGGTCACCGACGTGGTGACCTGCACCGAAGAACGCTGCGCCTGCGACACCAGCGCCGTCAGCTCGGCCATCATGTCGTTGAAGCCCGTTTCGACGGCACCGAACTCGTCTTTACGCTCAAGGTTCAGGCGCTTGCTCAAATCCCCGGAACGCATGACTTCAAGGATCGACACAATGCGCTGCATCGGCGACATGATAGAACGCAATAACAGGAAGCCCAGCAGCCCCGCCGCCAGCACCGCAATCGCCAGCGAAATCAACATACTGGCCTTGGCCGTCAACACCGCAACGGAAATGTTGTTACTGGCCCGGATAGCGGCGTTCTGGTTTTCTTGAATCACCTTGTTGAGCTGCTGACGACCGGCACTCCAATTGGGGGTCAATTGTGCGTTCAACAGGCTGCGAGCCTGCGGCATGTCGTTCTTTTCAAACAGCCCGAGAACCGCGTCCAGCGACTGGTCGTACTTTTTATGAAGCGCGACAAAGTCTTCATACAGCGACTTGTCTGCGTCACCGCTGATGGTGGCGCTGTAACCGGCGAGTTCTTTTTCAAGACGGGTTTCGTAGGAGGTGTAGAGCTCTTTTTCGTCCTTGGTCAGGGGACGGCCCTCGCCTTCGTTCATCAGGTGCAGGGTTTGCACGTAACTGTCGACCCAGGCACTGCGGATCATGGAGCTGTGGTACAGGCCCGGGATCGAGTCGGTGCGGACTTTGTCTTCACTGGTTTCGATTTTGACCAAGCGTGAATACGCCGCGACGATCATCAACAGCATGATGGCAATGATTACGGCAAAGCTCGCCAAGATGCGTTGGCGTAACGTCCAGTTCTTCACAGTCGATCCTCGGGGTGCCGTTGAAATGTGGGGGAGTATAGCCGAGGGTTAGGGAGGATTCGTACGGGGTTTGAGACCGATCTCACATCGATTAGCTAAAAAACTTACTCGGTAATGCATCTGCTTTAGTGGCAAGACACACCGAGGTCTTTCTTGATCTTGATCTTGATCTTGATCTTGATCTTGATCTTGAAAAGTTTCCCTGCCGCCACACGATCGCACGCACACCGCAAAGGCCCCTCACAGCAGGCTGAACGCAGGTGCTGTTGCGGGGGTGGGTCGGCAGGAGCCGAGCCAGCCGTGCTGGGCCATGGATGGCCCGTCACGGCGTGCCCCCGCAACAGTGCCGGAGTGAAGGCACCGTCGAGCCTGAGCGAGGCGGCCGTATGGCAGGGCAAGGACCTTTTGCTTACTTTTGGGGCTGTTTGCCAAAAGTGAGCCGCCGTAAGGGCGGAACCCGTAGAAGGCCTTCACACATCCAACGGATATGTACACAGTTGCTTTAACAGGAACAGGGCGTACATATCCGGCATCAGCGCCTAACTGGATGATTGGTTTCGCTCTTACAGCGAGTCCCTTTTGTCAAACAGCCACAAAAGGAACCAAAAAGGCCTTGCCCTGCCATACGGCCGCCTCGCCTAGGCTCGCCGGTGCCCTCGCTCCGGCGATATAACGGGGGCACGCCGTGACGGGCCATCCATGGCCCAACACGGCTGTCTCGGCTTCCTGCCTCGTCACCCCCGTCATACCGCCTGCGCTCGGCCTTCTGTGAGGGGCCTTTGCGGTGTTCTCACGTTTGAGTGGCGGCAGTAAAAGACCTTCTGCGGTGTTCCCAGGGTTGAGTGGTAGCAGTAAAACGGGTTGGGAGATCGCGTTTAAAAAACGCCGTCTGGAAAGACTCAACTCGGCTGCAAGCGCCACCCCAACACGTTGAGCAAATCACACCCGTCACGCAACAACACTGCTGCGGTGGCTGCCAGATGCTTGAGGTCAACCGCATCCGCCTCCTGCACCTCGCGGCTGGAAAAGGTTTCCATCAATTGGGTAACCGCCAGCACACGGGCCGTGGCATTGGCATGCAACACATCAAGCGGGGCGTTTCGGTCAATCAATAAGGCGGGGATCGTGCAGTCGATGGCTGTTAGCGGGATATATGGGGAATGGCTCATGAGTGATTCCTTAAATTTCGTATTCAAGTCACCCTCTTCCGTCGCCAAACGAAAGCAGGTGGCCGCTGTACGCAGGTTGGCGAACCGGTAAATTTAAGAAAACCCGGCAGATCCGAAGATCTCCCACGCACAGCAGCCATATAGCATCGCGATGCAAAATACACGCTTTGCCAAAGACAACAACTGCCCTTCGAAAATTATCTGTCCAGATCGCCAAACCCGGTCGCCCCGAGGGGCGAGCGCAGACTATAGGCGTGACCGAACAACCTCATCAATCAGCAAACCTGTACGAAACCTCCCGCAATTACGTGCGTACAAATCGTAGTGCGACGTCACGCCCGTGCAGCACACGGCGGCTAGGCCGCCTGGTGAACCTGACTTTCCAGCTCAGCCTTGAGCCCCGGCTCCAGCTTGAGCTGTTTGGCCAGTTCGTCCAGGTAGGCACGCTCCATGAAGTGTTCTTCGTCCACCAGCATCACGCTGGCGATGTACATTTCGGCCGCCATTTCCGGGGTGCTTGCCGCACGTGCCACTTCGGCCGGGTCCAGCGGTTTGTTCAGTTCGGCTTTTAACCAGTCCTGCAAACCCGAGTCGCCACTGATTTTGTGAAACTCGCCTTCGATCAATTCACGCTCACGGTCGTCGATGTGGCCATCGGCTTTGGCCGCCGCGACCAGCGCCTTGAGGATGGCCTGGCTGTGCTGTTCAACTTGCACGGGCGGGATGCGGTCGATGGTTTGCGGTTCGGTTTGCGGCGCGGTGCCTTGGCTGGCCTGCCAGTTGCCGTAGGCTTTGTAGGCTAATACGCCCAGCGCCGCCAAGCCGCCGTAGGTGATGGCTTTGCCGCCGATTTTGCGCGCGCTTTTGTTGCCCAGCAGCAGGCCCATGGCTCCAGCCGCCAAGGCGCCGCCGCCCGCCCCCGAAAGCAGGCTGCCTAGCCCGCCCGATCCACCGAGCAATCCGCCAAGTGCGCCTTTGTCGGCACCCGCGCCGGGTTTTGCAGCACCCGTTTTGTTTTGCAATAACTCTTGGCCAGACTTGAGTAACTGATCGAGCAATCCACGCGTATTCATACACAGCCTCTAGCAACAGGGTTGGGGGAGTCAGCAGGCCGACAGAGTAGTTCGCGGCCACGCAACGCAGTCAGTTGGTTTGCTTCCAGATGTTGCGCCAAGCTTGCCAAACCTACATTAATTGAACCTGAAGACGGCCCGGCACTACCCGCGCAGGCGCGGGGTGGGCCGGGCTGGGTTCATTCGCGCAGGTCTGATTCGTGAATGGGTTGATCGCGATGGGTGGCGCGCTGGTATTGCGCAGGCCAGGTCGCCTGTTTGCCGCCCAGGTCGTCATCGGCATGCAGCGGCCAGTAAGGGTCGCGCAGCAGTTCGCGGGCCAGCAGGATCAGGTCGGCCTGGCCGGTGCGCAGGATGTGTTCGGCCTGCGCTGGTTCGGTAATCATGCCGACCGTGCCGGTGGCGATGCCCGATTCTTTGCGGATGCTTTCGGCAAAGCGGGTCTGATAACCCGGCCCGACGGGGATTTCGGCGTTGGCCGATGTGCCCCCCGAAGACACGTCGATCAGGTCGACACCCAACGCTTTGAGCCGCCGCGCCAGTTCGACGGTTTCGTCGGGGTTCCAGCCGTCTTCTACCCAGTCGGTGGCCGATACCCTGACGAACAGGGGCAGTTCTTGCGGCCACACTTCACGCACCGCCTCGGTCACTTGCAGCACCAAACGAATGCGGTTTTCGAACGAACCGCCGTATTGATCGCGGCGCTGGTTGCTCAACGGCGAGAGAAATTGATGCAGCAAGTAGCCGTGAGCAGCGTGGACTTCAACCACCGAAAACCCGGCTTCAAGCGCGCGTTTGGCGGCGCCGGCAAAGGCCTGGATGACGTCCTGGATCTGGCTTTCGTCCAGTTGCGTGGGCACGGTGTGGCGTGGGTCAAAGGCGATGGGCGATGGCCCGACCGGCACCCAGCCGCCGTCTTCCACCTTGATGCTGCCTTGTTTGCCTAACCACGGCCGCCAGGTGCTGGCCTTACGCCCGGCGTGGGCCAACTGGATGCCAGCGACGGCGCCTTGGGCGCGAATAAAGCGGGTGATGCGTTGCAGCGGTTCGATCTGTTGGTCATTCCACAGGCCGAGGTCTTGCGGCGTGATGCGACCATCGGCCGTGACAGCGGTGGCTTCGGTGAAAATCAGCCCGGCACCGCCCACGGCGCGGCTGCCCAAGTGGACCAAGTGCCAGTCGTTGGCCAACCCGTCAACACTGGAGTACTGGCACATGGGCGACACCGCAATGCGGTTCAAGAAGGTCAGTTGGCGCAGGGAATAGGGTTCAAGCAGCAGGCTCATGGGTCACCTCTCATGTCAGTGGGCAAGCTCCAGACGGCTTGACGTCGGTTTGCCGACCAAGCTCTACCCAGAGATTAGTCGACAACACTGAAAGAGGTGGGGTTCAAATCCGCCGTGGCTCAGCGCGGCTCGATGTGGGCGATCATCAGCTGCACGGTCTCGTTGCCACGAAACTCATTGAGGTCGAGTTTGTAGGCCAGTTCAACCCAACGGATGGTCGGATTGGGCCACACCTCGCGGTCGATGCCGAACGCAATGCCGTCCAGTTTGACGCTGCCGCATTCGGTTTTGAGTACCACTTTAAGGTGCCGTTCACCGACGATGCGTTGCTCAACCAGCTGGAACACGCCGTGAAACAGCGGCTCGGGGAAGTGTTGCCCCCATGGGCCGGCATTGCGCAAGGCGCGGGCCAGCTCAAGGTGAAACTCTTCGACGGTCAGGCTGCCATCGGACAGCAGGCGCCCCATGAGGTCTTCTTCACGCAGTTGTCGCCGCACTTCTTCATCGAACGCCTGGCTGAACCGCTCAAAGTTCGCCACCGGCAAGGTCAATCCGGCGGCCATGGCGTGGCCGCCGTATTTGGCGATCAAGTCAGGGTGTTGCGCTGCAACCACGCTCAACGCGTCGCGGATGTGAAAGCCCGGCACAGAACGCCCCGACCCTTTGAGCAAGCCGTCACCCGCATCGGCAAACGCAAACGTGGGCCTGAAATAGCGCTCTTTGAGGCGCGACGCCAGAATCCCGATGACCCCTTGGTGCCAGTCCGGGTCGAACAGGCACAACCCGAACGGCATCGAGTCGACCGGTAATTCCTTGAGCTGGGCCAGCGCTTCGCGCTGCATGCCTTGCTCAATGGATTTGCGGTCCTGGTTCATGTCGTCCAGTTGGGCGGCCATGGCGCGCGCGGCGTTGGCGTCGTCGGTGAGCAGGCATTCGATGCCCAGGCTCATGTCGTCCAGGCGCCCCGCCGCGTTCAGCCGTGGGCCGATGATGAAGCCGAGGTCGGTGGAGGTGATGCGCGCAGGGTCGCGTTTAGCCACTTCCAGAATGGCCTTGAGCCCCGGCCGTGCGCGACCGGCGCGAATCCGTTCCAGGCCCTGATGCACCAGAATCCGGTTGTTGGCGTCCAGCGGCACCACGTCCGCCACACTGCCTAATGCCACCAGATCCAGCAGTTCAGCGATGTTCGGCGCCTTGCTGTGTTCGTATCGGCCCAAGCTGTTCAAACGCGCACGCAGCGCAATCAGCACATAGAAAATCACCCCCACCCCGGCCAATGCCTTGCTGGGAAACTCGCAGCCCGGCTGGTTAGGGTTGACGATGGCATCGGCGGCAGGCAATTCAGTGCCCGGTAAGTGGTGGTCGGTGACCAGCACCTTCAGACCGGCCTTTTTCGCCGCTGCGACCCCTTCTACGCTGGAAATGCCGTTGTCGACCGTGATGAGCAACTGCGGCTCGCGGGTCAGGGCAACTTCGACGATTTCCGGGGTCAGCCCGTAGCCGTACTCAAAGCGGTTGGGCACCAGGTAATCGACATGCGCGGCCCCCAGTAACCGCAGGCCCAGCATGCCGACGGTGCTGGCCGTCGCGCCATCGGCGTCGAAATCGCCGACGATCAGGATGCGCTGACGCTGGTCCAGCGCCTGCACCAGCAAATCCACGGCGGCATCAATGCCTTTGAGCTGCTGGTACGGAATCAACCGCGCCAGGCTCTTGTCCAGTTCAGCGGGCGACTGCACGCCACGGGCGGCGTACAACCGTGTCAGTAACGTCGGCATTTCGCCCAGAAAAGGCAGGGTTTCAGGCAATGGACGAGGTTCGATGCGCATAGGCGGGGGATGTGTCTCTGTGTCTGAAGGTTGAAAGATTCACGCAGGGCGAGGATTAACCGCGCTCGCCGGTCAACCACTGCAATTGCACTTCGTGCTGGCCGCGATCATCGGTCACGAATATCGTGCCTTCGCTGATCATCACGTCCCACTTGATGACCCGGGGCATGTCTTTGGCCAAGGTTTCGAGGACGTCTTGCGGCACGGCCGCCACGTTGACGTTTTTCAGGTTTTTGATCGCCGGGATCACTTTGCCTTCCCAGACGCGCAGGCTGCCGTAGGCCAGCAAACTGGTGCGTTCTGTGCGGCGCGAACACCAGGTCAGGCGCTCGGCGTCAGGCTGGCCGACTTCGATCCAGTGCAAAACACGGTCATCCAGGCTTTTTTCCCACAGCGCCGGTTCGTCTACATCAGACAGGCCGCGGCCGAAGGACAGTTGTTCGTTGTACCAGAAGGCATATGCCAGCAAACGCACGGTCATGCGCTCTTCGGTTTCCGAAGGGTGACGGGCGATGGTCTGTTTTACGCTCTCATACACACCGCGATCCAGATCGGTGAGGTTGAGTTCAAACTTATAAGTCGTGGACGGCTGGGCCATGAACGGGCTTCTTGATACGGAGAAAGGCGGCAAGTCTACCCGATACGCCAAGGATCAACGAACTCTGCGGCTTCTTGCGCGCCCGCTCCTATGTTAAAAGGCTGTACTCGCACGCTCCCGGACAAGGATTACTCATGCCCCTCGCTGCCAAACCCCTTTCGGGCCTTAAGGTTGTCGAACTCGGAACGCTGATCGCCGGGCCGTTTGCTTCACGTATTTGCGCCGAATTCGGGGCGCAGGTGATTAAGGTCGAATCCCCGGATGGGGGCGATCCCTTGCGCAAGTGGCGCAAGCTGTACGAGGGCACGTCGCTGTGGTGGTTCGTGCAGGCGCGCAACAAAAAATCCCTGACGCTCAACCTCAAGCACCCCGAAGGCATTCAGGTGCTCAAGGCGTTGCTGGCCGACGCGGATATCCTGATCGAAAACTTCCGACCCGGTGTGCTCGAGAAGCTTGGGCTGGGGTGGGACGTGTTGCATGCCTTGAATCCCAAGTTGGTCATGGTCCGCCTGTCGGGCTTTGGCCAGACCGGGCCGATGAAGGATCAGCCAGGGTTTGGCGCCGTGGGGGAGTCGATGGGCGGGTTGCGTTACATCACCGGCTTCGAAGACCGGCCGCCCGTGCGCACCGGCATTTCCATTGGAGACTCGATTGCCGCGCTGTGGGGCGTGATCGGTGCATTGATGGCCTTGAGGCACCGCGAGGTGAATGGCGGCCAGGGCCAAGTGGTGGATGTGGCGTTGTATGAAGCCATTTTCGCGATGATGGAAAGCATGGTCCCCGAATTCGATGTGTTCGGTTTTATTCGCGAACGCACGGGAAATATCATGCCCGGTATCACACCTTCTTCGATCCATACCAGCCTGGACGGCAAGCACGTTCAGATTGGCGCCAACGGCGATGCCATTTTCAAACGGTTTATGCAGCTGATTGGCCGTGACGATTTGGCAAACGACCCGCTGTTGGCCAGCAATGACGGGCGCGACGCGCGACGCGATGAGCTGTACGGCGTGATTGATCGTTGGGTGGCCTCGCTGCCGCTGGAGGCGGTGCTTGAGCAATTGAATACGGCGCAGGTGCCGGCCAGCCGTATTTTCTCGGCGCAAGACATGTTCAGCGACCCGCAGTTTCTGGCGCGGGAAATGTTTTTGAGTGCCAAGCTGCCCGACGGCAAGGACTTTAAAATGCCAGGCATTGTGCCCAAGCTCTCCGACACACCCGGATCGGCTGAGTGGGTGGGGCCTGAGTTGGGTGCCCATAACAACGAAGTGCTCGGTGCGCTGGGCTACGACGCCTCGGCCATTGCGGCACTGAAACACAACGGCGCCATTTAGCAGAGGGGTTCATCTCCCTTTTCAAACGCAGTAGAAGGAACACCGCACCATGACGATTCGCTCACGGCGGCCATGCCGTTGGGCTCAACTCATTCCGTGGGCGCTGCTGGGCTGGGCGTGCATGAGTTCAGGGGCCGAAAAACTCACGTGGCTGATGCGCGACTTGCCCCCGCTAACCGTCTTTGAGGGCCCGCAAAAAGGTCAGGGGGTGATTGATCAACTCATGCCCTTCCTGATCGCCAACCTGCCTGAATACGAACATGTGGTGGTGCAGGTCAATCGGGCCCGCGCCATGCAAATGCTGCAAGACCCGACCCTGACGTGCGACCCGGCGCTGGTGTGGAATCCGGCACGTGCGCGTTCAATCGCCTACTCAGCGCCGGTCATGGGCTTACACAGTAACGGGCTGGTAATCCGCAGCAGCGATCAGCCGAAGATCGCGCCTTATGTCACCGATCACGCCGTGGACCTCAAGCGCATGCTCAATGCCCAAGGCATGCGGCTGGGGGTGGTGGCCAAGCGCAGTTATGGCATGTGGATCGATGAACAACTGGCGCACAGCGAAGACCGCCAGGTGTTTGTTCACCACGGCAATGATGCGCTGGGCAGTCTCTTGCAAATGCAGCATGCAGGCCGACTGGAAGGTGTTTTGGGGTATTGGCCCGAGATTCAGTCCAAGTCCCGGCAACAAGGTTTGCCGTATGAGACGCTGCTGTTCTATCGGATTTTGGGCGCGCCCGCTTATCAGCCGATTTATATCGGTTGCTCCGACACCCCTGCCGGCCACGAAGCGTTGGTCCGGATTAACCGGGCATTGGCAACGTTGGGGCCGGACGCCTTGCGCGAGGCAGAAGCTCGGTGGCAAGAGCCCGGCCAGCCAGACGACTACTTGAATGGACAAACAGCCCCGCCTAAACGTCCGCTCTCGCGCTGACAAATTTTGCTCAAAAAAAACCCCGAGCAGTGGGGAGTCAACTCGGGGTTTAACAGGATCATGTGATCCGCTCGACAGGCTTCAGGCATCGGAGCAAAACGCTTGATCCCGTCGATGAAAAATCTGACAAGCCAGTAGGAAAAAAGGTTCCCTGGTGCAGCAATCATATTTGCTCAGTGGGCCAAAGCGTTGAAACACGGAACCTGATAAGCCTGCAACAACTGGTTCAAGCGACTCAATGTGACGGGTTTGGCCAGGCAACCTAGCACCTTAAGGCCTTGACTGCGTGCCAGATGCGCGGCCGTTTCAACCACCTGCGGCGCAGCACTGGATTGAATGATCAGTGCCGAAGCATTTCGGTGCTCCGCCAGTTCACGGATCAACTCAAGCCCGGAGAGGTTGTCCAGGTAAAGGTCGCAAATGGCGATATCGATAGCACCGCGCACAGCGAGGGAATGACGTGCTGCTTCCAGGCTTGAAGCCGTGAGCACATCAAAGATGCGGCATGCGTTCAACATTTGATGGATGGCCATCAACTGAAACGGATTGTCTTCAAGGATCAGTACTTTCAGATTTTGCATCATCAGCCTTTACAGCAGCGGAACGATTTCTCGAATGGAGCGCACTGTAGAAGGCTCGAACTGAACAAAACATAAGACAAATCTTGAATTTCGGTAAGAAAACCCTACGCAGCACTACATCTTCGGGCCCGTAGACAATTGCCTCAAGGTAGATCCCACTTTCTGAATTCCGCCCCATCAAACCACCCCCCCACCAGCCCTTCCAACTGCCCGGTGGAAGAATAAAAGGGAACAGTCCACTGATAAATCTCAGTACTGCAGGCCTTGAATACCAGTACGCGTTTTTTATAAAAGGGCTTTCGGCTTCGAATAACGCTCAATAACTCTTGATGTAACTGCTCAGCCAACGGCGGCGGATAAAGATTAACTTCAAGACTGGTTAACCCTTGAATCCGCTCCAGCTTGACGGACAAACGCTCTTCATAACTGCGGTTGCAGGTGACCAGCTCACCTTTTACGCCGACGACAAAAATGGGGCTGGGTATACCGTCCAGGTAGCGGCGCTGGAAATGGATGCCTTCTCGTAACTGTGCTTCGCGCGCTTGCCCGAGCCTAATTTGTTTATGCAGGCGCCTATTGCATAAAAACAGCACCAGGCCTGCCACCAGCAAAGCGGTCACTGGCACATACAACCAGGGTGAGTGATAAAAAGAGCCCTCGACGAACGGCGCTTTACCCACCCCGCCCAGCCACTTGCTTCTCAACGTCCGGATTTCCGTCATGGTCATGGCTTCCAGCGCCTTGTTCACAATGCTCAAGAGCTCGGGGTGCTTTACATGCACTGAAAACGTATCAGCCGACCAGCGACCATCAACGGTGCGGCCCACCTTGAGGCGGCCCGGCGGATAGAGGTACGCCTGTGTCTCGCTTTGAATCGTTGCATCTGCCTCGCCTTTTTCCACCAGGCTCCTGGCCTGATCGAAACTGGCAACCGTGCGTATTTCAACCTCCGGATGCTCGCGCCTGATCATGGCTTCAAGGGCATGCCTGGCGGGCAGTGCCAAAACTTTGCCGGACAGCTGTTCCAGCGAGCCCAGCCGGGAATCATGGGTGCGAACGATAAACACCCACGGCGCCCCGCCGTAGGAGTACGTGAAGTTGAGAAACGCCTTGCGCTCCGGACTGATCGATAACGTGGCATTCATCTGCCCTTGACCGCTCTTGAGCAGGCTCAACGTTTGAGCGGTCGAAAACGACTCTTCATGAACGAATTGCAGACCGGTCATGCGTGAAATGCGCGCGAGGATATCAATGCTCAAGCCTTCCCACTCACCCACGGCGTTCTTGAAGGTGTAAAGCGGAAATTGCTGGCTTACCACCGTGACCACCGGGTTGGCCTTGATCCATTCACGCTCATTGGGGAGCAAATCTATATGTTGCTGGGCAATGCTTCCCTCTAACCCGTGGGTCCAGCGTGAAAGGATAAGCTCCGAGAGGGTGTCATCCACGCTGTCGAGTACCTGATTGATCAGGTACGTTAATTGACGGTCTGCAAGACGGGTAGCAAAGGCGAACCCCGAGACCGGTATGGCGCTGTCATCGATGATGCGCAATCTTGAAAAAGGGCGGATGCTCTTGAAGGCCTGAACAATGATTTCATTACCGATGAAAGCATCGATATCCCCTTCTATCAGTGCCTCCATGGCACTGTGCATATTGGGCGTGATGATGATTTCGCTGTCTGGATAGAACGCGTGGGCGGCTTGAATATCGATGTAACCGTCCACGAAGCCGATCTTTTTGCCGGCCCATTCAACGATGGATTCAGATTCCGAATCACGCCCGACAATGACTGGCTGATCAACCATGTAATGCTGCGAGAACTCGATGCCCTCGATCCCTCGCTCAAACCCACTGGCGCTGGTCAATACATCAATCTTGCCCGCCAGCAGTTCGGCGACAGCCTGATCGCGCTTGCGGTAGCCAAGCACCTCGACCTCAGCCCCTAACTTGTCCCGAATAATGCTCAGATAATCGGCGCTGATACCTTGATAACGATTTCGGTCGTTGGTTATATCGATGGGTTCGTAATCATCGATCGTGATCCCCACGCGAAGCTTCCCGTGCTCTTGCAGCCAACGCTTTTCTTCGCTGTCCAGACGCAACGGCTTGAAACTGGCAAAGCTTGGGGGCAGCTTGAAGGGTAATCCGTGTGCGGCATCGACCGTCTGCATAAAACTCAGCAACCCGATAACCAGCACGGCGTAGATCCATGATTCAAATGCCTGAAGAGTACGTGACATGGCAGCTTCCTTGACCGACAACTCGCCAGCCTTGGAGGGCGAGAACGGCGCAAGTTTGCCACGCAGAAACAAAAAAGCCCGTCAGGCGACGGGCTTCAATGTATGTAGGACAAGACCTTTTACAAGGCTTTACCCCGGTTGCCATGCTGGCTGACAAAGGCTTGAACGGCTTTGAGATCGTTTGCCAGAACGGTGTAACGCTCTTCTCGCGCAAACAAATCAGAAAGATGCGCTGGGAGTTGCAATGCCTTTCCTACGCCTGCCTTCTCAACCGCCTCAGGGAACTTCACCGGGTGAGCCGTGCCCAGAATCACCATGGGGATGTCCAGGCTGCGGCGGCATTCACGTGCTGCCTTCACGCCAATGGCCGTGTGCGGGTCCAGCACTTCGCCGGTTTCTGCGAACACCTGGGCGATCGTTTCACAGGTCTGGGTGTCATCAACGGCCAACGAATCAAACAGGCGGCGGGCTTCGGTCCAGCGATCGTCTTCAACGCTGAAGTGGCCGGTTTGCTTGAACGTGTCCATCAGCTCGGCAACCAGCGCACCGTTACGCCCGTGCAGGTCGAACAACAAGCGTTCGAAGTTCGAGGACACCATGATGTCCATCGACGGCGACAGGGTCGCGTGCAGGGTTTCTTTGGCGTACTGGTTGCCGCTCATGAAGCGGTGCAGGATGTCATTGCGGTTGGTGGCAACAATCAACTGATTGATCGGCAGCCCCATGTTGCGCGCCAGGTAACCGGCGAAGATGTCGCCGAAGTTGCCCGTGGGCACCGAGAACGACACGGAACGGTGTGGCCCGCCCAGTTGCAAGGCCGCGTGGAAGTAGTAAACGATCTGGGCCATGATCCGCGCCCAGTTGATCGAATTCACGGCAACCAGACGCGTGCCCTTCAGGAAACCCTGGTCCGCGAAGCTGGCCTTGACCATTTCCTGGCAGTCGTCGAAGTTGCCTTCGATGGCCAGGTTATGGATGTTGTCACCAAACAGCGTGGTCATCTGGCGACGCTGCACTTCAGACACCCGGTTATTGGGGTGCAGAATAAAAATGTCCACGTTTTCGCAGTGCTTGCAGCCTTCAATCGCCGCCGAACCGGTGTCACCGGAGGTGGCGCCGACAATCACCACCCGCTCACCGCGCTTTTCGAGCACGTAGTCGAGCAAGCGACCCAGCAGTTGCAGGGCGAAATCCTTGAATGCCAGCGTCGGGCCGTGGAACAGCTCCAGCACCCATTCATTGCCATTGAGCTGACGCAAAGGCGCGACGGCCGCGTGGGAGAACACGCCGTAGGTTTCTTCGAGAATCTTTTTGAAATCGGCATCCGGGATGCTGCCTGTCACAAACGGACGCATCACGCGAAATGCCAGCTCGTGGTAAGGCAGGCCGGCCCACGAGGCGATTTCTTCCTGGGTAAAGCGTGGCAGGTTTTCCGGCACGTACAGGCCGCCATCACTGGCCAGACCGGCCAGCAGGACATCTTCAAAATTCAGGGCCGGTGCCTGGCCGCGGGTACTGATATAGCGCATTAGGGCGAACCTTCAAGGTGAGCGGCAAGCCGTGGCGTCATGGCCCCCGTCAACGCCGGATGGCGCGTTAGCGGGGGCAAGCGCCTACAGCCTGCCGCTGGTCATTAATTTAGATGTTCCACGCGGATGCGGACCACTGAACCGACTACGCCTTGCAACGCTTCCAGCGCGGTGATGGCGTCGTTCATGTGCTGCTCAAGCACGCGATGGGTCAACAGAATCATGGGCACCAGGCCGTCATGCTCTTCGACTTCTTTCTGCATGATCGATTCGATGTTGATGCCGCGCTCGGACAGGATGCTGGCCACTTGCGCCAGAACGCCGGGATGGTCCTTGGCCTGAATGCGCAAGTAGTACGCGCTTTCGCAGGCTTCGATCGGCAGAATCGGATGATCAGACAGCAAGTCTGGCTGAAAGGCCAGGTGCGGCACACGGTTCTCGGGGTCGGAGGTCATGGCACGTACCACGTCGACCAGATCTGCCACGACCGAGGAAGCGGTTGGCTCCATGCCGGCGCCAGCACCGTAGAACAAGGTCGAACCTGCGGCGTCACCGTTGACCATCACGGCGTTCATTACGCCGTTGACATTGGCAATCAGGCGGTCGGCCGGGATCAGAGTTGGGTGAACCCGCAGCTCAATGCCGCTGGCCGTGCTGCGGGCAACGCCTAGGTGCTTGATGCGGTAGCCCAATGCTTCGGCGTAGTTCACGTCAGCGGTTGTCAGCTTGGTGATGCCCTCGGTGTAGGCTTTGTCGAATTGCAGCGGAATACCGAACGCGATAGACGCCAGAATTGTCAGCTTATGGGCAGCGTCAATGCCTTCAACGTCGAAGGTCGGATCGGCTTCGGCATAACCCAGCGCTTGCGCTTCTGCCAGAACGTCTTCGAAGGTCCGGCCTTTCTCGCGCATCTCGGTGAGGATGAAGTTGCCCGTGCCATTAATGATGCCAGCCACCCAGTTGATGCGGTTTGCAGACAAGCCTTCGCGGATTGCCTTGATGACCGGAATGCCGCCCGCGACCGCCGCTTCGAACGCAACAATCACGCCCTTCTCCTGGGCTTTGGCGAAAATTTCGTTGCCATGAACGGCAATCAGCGCCTTGTTGGCCGTGACCACATGCTTGCCGTTTTCAATGGCTTTGAGCACCAGCTCGCGGGCAACGGTGTAACCGCCGATCAACTCGATCACGATGTCGATTTCAGGGTTGGTTGCAACAGCGAATACATCGTTGGTAATGGGGGTACCGGTAATGTCGCACTGAGTGTTTGGCGTACGCATCGCAATTTGCGCAACCTGGATGCCACGCCCGGCACGGCGGGCAATCTCCTCGGCGTTACGCTTAAGTACGTTGAAGGTGCCGCCACCGACGGTCCCTAGTCCACAGATGCCTACTTTGACCGGATTCACGCTGAACTCCCCATAAAACGGCCGACGCTGGGTCGGCCGTGGAAAACAACCGTGGTCTGCCACGGTTCTCTATTAATGGACGGGTCATTGAACGACCCGCCCATGCTCGTCAAAGGCTTACTGTGACGAGGCAGGATTATTTAACACTGAGTGCCAGCTTGCCAACCTGTGCAGCCGGCTGATACCCCGGAATGACCTGGCCATCGGCCAAAACGATTGCCGGTGTACCGTTCACGCCAATGGACTGACCCAGTGCGAACTGCTTGGACACGGGGTTGGCGCACTTGGGCGCATCAACCGTTTTGCCATTGGTCATTTTGTCCATGGCGCTTTTCTTGTCCTTTGAGCACCAGACCGCTTGCAACTGTTGATCACCGGCCGAGCCCAAACCCTGACGCGGGAACGCTACATAGCGCACTTCAATGCCCATTTTGTTCAGCTCAGGCACTTCTTCGTGCAGCTTGTGGCAGTACGGGCAGGTGGTGTCGGTAAACACCGTGATGTGCGATTTGGTTTCGCCTACCGCCGGGTACACAACGGTTTCTGCTGCAGGAATCCCGTTGATCAGCTTGGCGACGCTGACGCGCTCGGCCTTTTCGGTCAGGTTGACCGGCTTGCCGTCTTTGAGCTGAAACATGTAGCCCTGCACGATGAACTGGCCGTCAGCGCTGGCATACAGCACACGGCTGCCTTTGAGCTTGACTTCGTACAGGCCCGCCATCGGGCTGGCACTGATGCTTTCGACCGGAACGTCCAGTTGCAGCGTTTCAAGGCTTTTACGAATGGCTTGCTCGGCGCCGGTATCGGCAAACGAAAAGGTACTGACCAACGCAATGGCTGCGGCGGCAAAGATCTGGGTCACGCGCATGAGAACTCCTGAAGGCGGACAAAACGGCCGAATGTGAATACCCCGGGGTAAAAAGGGGTGTAGCGGCTCGTTTTCTAAACCGGCAAAGCCTACCACAGTTGGCCCGCAAGGCCGACTGTGGCTGATGCAAGGCCTGAGACGGTACTTCATCCACGCGGATGGTGTTTGGCGTGCAAGTCTTGCAAGCGGGCGCGGGCCACATGGGTGTAGATCTGGGTGGTCGAGAGGTCGCTGTGCCCAAGCAGCATTTGCACCACCCGCAAGTCCGCCCCGTGATTGAGCAAATGGGTTGCGAAGGCGTGGCGCAGCGTATGCGGCGACAGTGATTTGTCGATACCGGCTACTTTGGCCTGGTGCTTGATGCGGTGCCAAAAGGTCTGGCGGGTCATTTGCTCCCCGCGCTGACTGGGGAACAGCACATCACTGGGACGGCCGCTCAAGAGTTCATGCCGGGCGTCACGCAGGTAGCGTTCAACCCACACAATCGCCTCTTCTCCCATGGGCACCAGCCGCTCTTTACTGCCCTTGCCCATGACCCTCAGCACACCCTGGCGCAAGTTGACCTGCTCCAGCGTCAGGCTGATCAACTCGGTGACCCGCAACCCGCAGGCATACAAGACCTCCAACATGGCGCGATCGCGCTGGCCGATGGCTTCGCTCAGGTCAGGGGCGGCCAGCAACGCTTCGACATCGGCCTCGGACAAGGATTTGGGCAAGGGTCGACCCAGTTGAGGCATATCGACTTGCAGCGTCGGGTCCACCGCAATCACTCTTTCGCGCAGCAAGTAACGATAGAACCCACGCGCTCCTGACAGAAACCGCGCCGTAGAACGCGGTTTGTAGTGTTGATCGAGGCGCCAGGCCAGATGGTCGAGTAGCAACTCGCGCCCAGCGTTGGGCAATCCGATCCCGCGCTCCTGTAACCAGCCATTGAAGAGCGCCAAATCACTGCGGTACGCGTCACGGGTGTTGTCAGACAGGCCTTTTTCCAGCCACAAGGCATCCAGAAAACGGTCAATAAGCGGGTCATCTATAGCTGGCATTGGCGCTCGAAACGCGCAGGCATCGAGCCGCGCATAAATAAATAGTGAACAGTGAAAGTGGCCACTAGTCTTTCATAGCCGGCTCGCCGCATAAACAGAAAGCATCTATCACACACCCCCAAGGGACGCTTTATGAATGAACAACAGATCCTTCTGGCGTTTGGGGGCATCGGAATCGCTGCGCTGGGCTGCCAATGGCTGGCCTGGCGCCTGAAACTGCCGGCCATCCTGTTCTTGTTGCTAACAGGCATCGTGCTTGGACCGGTACTGGGTTGGCTAGACCCGCAAACACTGTTTGGCCCGCTGCTGATGCCGCTGGTGTCGTTGTCGGTGGCCTTGATCCTGTTTGAGGGAAGCCTGACGCTGCACCTGTCCGAATGGCGTGAAATTGGCACGGTTGTCCGTCGTCTCGTCACCTTGGGAGCACTGTCGACCTGGGCCGTCATTACCGTGGCCACTCATTGGCTACTGGGTTTTGACTGGCTACTGGCATTGTTGTTCGGCACCCTGACGCTGGTCACCGGGCCGACGGTCATCGTACCGATGCTGCGCGTGGTGCGGCCCAAGGCGTCGATTGCCAATATTTTGCGCTGGGAAGGGATTGTCATTGACCCGATTGGTGCCTTGCTCGCCGTGGTGGTCTATAGCTTCATCATTGCCCGCGCTTCGGGCGATGGCTTGAGCCACAGCTTGCTGACATTTGGCGGCGTGATTGTGTGCGGCAGCCTGTTCGGGATCGTGGGCGGCTGGGTATCAGGGCACGTGTTACGCAAGCAATGGCTGCCCGAATACTTGCAAAGCCTTGCCACATTGGCGACCGTGCTGGCCGTGTTCATTGCCTCCAATCAGGTCATGCATGAGTCCGGTCTGCTGGCCGTCACGCTGATGGGCATGTGGATGGCCAATATGAAAGGTGTGGATGTGCGCAACATTCTGCACTTCAAGGAAAACCTCAGCGTTTTCCTGATCTCAGGCCTGTTCATTCTGCTCGCCGCGCGCCTTGACCTGCACGCCATGATTGGCTTGGGCCCGGCAGTGCTGGTCTTGCTGCTGGTCATTCAATTTATTGCACGCCCGCTGAATGTGCTGCTCTCGACATGTGGCTCAAAACTGAACTGGCGTGAGCGCACCCTCCTCGCCTGGATTGCACCGCGTGGCATTGTGGCCGCTGCGGTATCGGCCATTTTTGCCATCCGCCTGGACGAAGCCGGTCACCAAGGGGCACTGTTACTGGTGCCTCTGACCTTCGCAGTCATCATCGGCACTGTCATCGTGCAAAGCGCTACAGCCCGACCGCTCGCACGCTTGCTCAAGGTGGCCGAGCCACCTCCCAGCGGTTTTTTGATTGTCGGCGCCAACGGCCCGGCCCGCGTGATAGGCAAAGCCTTGCAGCAATTGGGCAGTCGGGTGCTGCTGACGGATTCGAGTTGGGAGAACATTCGCGCGGCCCGCATGGAAAACCTGCCGACTTACTTCGGTAACCCGGCGTCAGAGCATGCCGAATCGCACCTGGATCTGGTCGGGTTAGGGCACCTGCTCGGGCTGTCCCCTTCCGGCGAACTCAATGCGCTGGCCGCCATGCGTTTTCGTCATGAGTTCGGGCCGCATCGCCTGTTTGCACTGGCCAACAGCCAGGAGAGCCGTCGCTCGGATAAACACCGGGCCAGCCATCAACACCGGGGGCGGGCGCTCGGGGATCATGCGCTGACGTACAGTCAATTGCTGAGTGAACTCAATCAGGGCGCGCAGATGTACAGCACACACCTCACAGACGCGTTCACCTGGGAAGACTATCAGGCGCTGCACGGGGAACGTGCAAACCTACTGTTTGCCCGGGACACATCAGGCTGGATACACGTGATCACGCCGCAAAGCGACGTGATCCCCGAGGCTGGCTGGACATTACTGGCATTGATCAGGCCCGCGTAACGGGCGCCAGTTATTACTGGGCAAAGCCCGGCAGCACGGGCACAGGGCGCTTGTCGTCGTCGATGGCCACAAAGCTGAACAAGCCCTGGATCGCGAGTTCACGCCCGTCGCTGCTCATACTCTCAACGTACACCTGCACCTCTACTTTAAGGCTGGTGTTGCCCACTTTCACCACGCGCCCCACCAACTCAACGATTGAGCCCGCTGCGATCGGGTGATTGAAATTGATGGGGTCAGTGGACACCGTCACCAGTGGCAGGCGACAGAAACGGGTCGCGGCAATGAACGACACCTCATCCATCCAGGCCAGTGCAGTGCCGCCAAACAGCGTGTTGTGGTGATTGGTGGTCGAAGGGAATACGGCTTTTGTGATGCGGGTGACTGACAGTTCTGTACGACGTTGAATCTCTTGCTCACGCGGAGTCATGCTTTTTACTACCTACAACTGGACAAAGGTCTGACAAATTTCAGGCAACAAAAAAGCAGCCCGAAGGCTGCTTTTTTCTGCATCAGGAAGCTGGACTTAAGCCAGTTTTTCCTTGATGCGAGCTGCTTTACCGGACAGGTCACGCAGGTAGTACAGCTTGGCTTTACGAACGTCACCGCGACGCTTCACAGCCATGCTGTCGATTTGCGGGCTGTAGGTCTGGAAAGTACGCTCTACGCCAACACCGTTGGAGATTTTACGAACAGTGAAAGCACTGTTCACGCCACGGTTACGCTTGGCAATCACTACACCTTCGAAAGCTTGCAGACGCGAACGATCGCCTTCCTTCACTTTCACCTGAACGACGATGGTGTCGCCCGGGGCAAAAGGAGGGATCTCTTTAGTCATCTGCTCTGCTTCGAGTGCAAGGATGATTTTGTTAGTCATGCTGTGCTCCTAAGGTAGATCGTCGGATCTACCATCGATACGTTGTTAACTATCGTCCCGCGCGAGGATGTATTCCTCGAGCAGCTTCTTCTCTTCTCCAGAAAGCGAGCGGCTTTCCAGAAGATCGGCGCGTCGTTCGTAGGTCCGCCCAAGGGACTGCTGCAAACGCCAACGCCGGATGTGTGCATGATTGCCACTAAGCAATACGTCGGGAACACGCTGATCCGCATACACCTCCGGTCGGGTGTAGTGCGGGCAATCAAGCAGACCATCCGTAAAGGAATCTTCCTCGGCGGAGTCCGCATGCCCTAAAGCTCCAGGCAGCAGTCGTGTAACCGCATCAATCAGAACCATTGCCGGCAGCTCGCCGCCAGACAATACATAGTCGCCAATCGACCACTCTTCATCGACATAAGCGTCTATAAAACGCTCGTCAATGCCTTCATAACGACCTGCAATGAGGATTAATGCTTCCTCATTCGCCAGTTCGCGTACCGCCGACTGATTCAGTTGACGGCCTTGGGGCGACAGATAAATTACCTTCGCCGCCTCTCCGGCTGCGTTTCTGGCCTGAACCAGCGCATCTTCCAGAGGCTTGATCTTCATCACCATGCCCGGACCACCGCCAAATGGGCGATCGTCCACAGTGTGATGCCGGTCCGTTGTGTAGTCTCGCGGATTCCAACAGGTGAGCTGCAAGAGCCCTTGTTTCACCGCGCGACTGGTGATGCCGTAGTCGCTGATGGCGGAAAACATTTCGGGAAACAAACTGATCACTTCTACGCGCAATTTAGCCACGCTTAGAAGTCCGCATCCCAATCCACCTTCATCTCGCCCGCTTCCAGGTCGATGCTCAACACGCATTGCTCTGTATAGGGCAACAAGCGATCACGATCGTCCAGGCTACCTGGGCAAGGTTTGACTTCCATGACATCGTTCGAGCCAGTTTCCATCAGATCAACAACCTTGCCGAGCAATTGCCCTTCGAGGTTGGTCACTTTAAGACCCTGCAGCTGGTACCAGTAGTACTCGCCTTCGGTCAGCTCAGGAAACAGGTTGCGCGGCACGCAGATCTCAAATTCGCGAAGAAGACCTGCTTCATCACGATCATCAAGACCCTTGAGCTTCACGACCAGAAACTTGCCGTTATGAGAACGGCCACTGACCAGCTCTGCCTGTCGTACATCATTGCCACGCCGAAGCGTCAGCTTTTTGTAGTCCAACAGGTTATCAATTGGATCCGTAAAGGAATAAACCTTCACTTCGCCGCGCACGCCGTGAATTGAGTAGATTTTGCCGATAACGATCAAATCATCAGCAGTTTCAGGCGTCACGCTCATATTGCTCAGGCCGCAGCCTTAGCGTTTTCTTTAACCAGCTGAGCAACACGCTCAGACAGTTGGGCACCAACGCTCAGCCAGTAGGCGAGGCGGTCTTCTTTAACGGAGAAACGAACTTCTTGACCACGAGCAACCGGGTTGAAGAAGCCAATTTGTTCCTTGTGGGAACCGTCACGTGGGTTACGGCTGTCGGTAACGGTCAAGTGGTAAAACGGGCGCTTTTTGGAGCCGCCAAGGGCAAGACGGATTGTTAGCATGTGTAGATCTTTCCTGTAGTCGGTGCTGCAAATCTAAATGCACAGCGGGCATAGGTGCCCGAAAGGCCGCATATTCTAAGGAATATCCGGACTTTTGCAAATGTCTTTTTCTGGCGCCTACGTGGCGTTACATCCAGATCTGCTATAAGGCCGCCACGAATGGCGGCAAGTCAGCTCCCGCACAGTGCGGGTTTGCTGGAGATCTCGCAGGACTGCGAGCTGTGCAAGCGCAAGCGCTTGCACAGGTGAATTACATTTTCGGCATGCCGCCGCCGGGCATCATCGAGCCCATGCCGCGCATCATTTTGGCCATGCCGCCTTTGGTAGAAAATTTCTTCATCATCTTTTGCATCTGCTTGTGCTGCTTGATCAAGCGCCCGATGTCCTGCACTTGCGTGCCGGAACCCATGGCAATACGACGTTTGCGCGAACCGCTGATCAGGTCAGGGTCACGACGCTCGGCCGGGGTCATGGAGTTGATGATGGCTTCCATTTGCTTGAATTGCTTTTCTGCTGCGCCCTGGGCATTGCCCATTTGCGCCAGATTCACGCCACCCATGTTCGGCAGCTTGTCCATGAGGCCGCCAAGGCCGCCCATGTTTTTCATCTGTTGCAGTTGATCGCGAAAATCTTCGAGGTCGAAGCCTTTGCCTTTCTTGAGCTTTTTAGCCAGCTTGTCGGCTTTTTCTTTATCGAGGGTCTGTTCGGCTTGCTCGATAAGGCTGAGCACATCGCCCATGCCCAAAATACGTGACGCAATACGATCCGGATGGAACGGGTCGAGCGCATCGCTCTTCTCGCCCATGCCGAGGAACTTGATCGGCTTGCCCGTGATGGCGCGCACCGACAGCGCCGCACCGCCACGGGCGTCACCATCGACCTTGGTCAGGATCACACCGGTCAGCGGCAGCGCATCACCAAAGGCCTTGGCCGTGTTGGCGGCGTCCTGGCCGGTCATGGCATCTACCACAAACAGGGTTTCAGCTGGCTTGACCGCCGCGTGCAACTCCTGAATCTCAGCCATCATGTCGGCGTCGATGTGCAGGCGACCGGCGGTATCGACGATCACGACATCAATGAACTTGAGCCGCGCTTCATTTATAGCTGCTTGCGCAATGGCCACCGGCTTCTGGCTGATGTCGGACGGGAAGAAAGTCACGCCCACTTCACCCGCCAGGGTTTCCAGCTGCTTGATCGCCGCCGGACGATACACGTCGGCGGACACGACCATGACGGTTTTCTTTTTGCGCTCTTTAAGGAAGCGCGCCAGCTTGCCGGCGGTGGTGGTTTTACCCGCGCCCTGCAAACCGGCCATCAAAATCACGGCAGGCGGCGTGACGTTGAGGATCAGGTCCTCGTTCGCCGCACCCATCAGGCTTTCAAGTTCAGCCTGGACGATCTTCACAAACGCCTGGCCCGGCGTCAGGCTGCGCGACACTTCAGTGCCGACAGCGCGCTCTTTGACCGCGTTGACGAAGTCTTTGACCACTGGCAAAGCCACGTCGGCTTCCAGCAACGCCATGCGCACTTCGCGCAGGGTGTCTTTGATATTGTCCTCGGTCAGCTTGGCCTTGCCGGTGACATGGCGCAGCGTCTGCGAGAGACGGTCGGTTAAATTTTCAAACATGCGCGATCCTTTCAGGCCCAAAGTAGACCGGGGTTATTGCGGCCCAGCCCGTGTAAAACTGATGCTCGGCGAGCCTGCGGCGTGGGCAGGTCGCGGATTATAGCGAAGACTGATCGCGGCGGACACCTTACCGTCAGCTTATGTGGCTTTCGTGTTCAGGCGGTTGTATGCCAAACTCAGCCCTTTCGGGCTTGCCTAACAGGATTTATGCTCCCCTTGTCACCGAGTTTGCTCCCCAGCCTCGCCGCCGCGTGTCTTTACGCCGCTGCGACTTTCTATCAAGGCAATTGCTTGCGCCATGGCGCAAAGGCAAACAAACGCCTGTTGGTGACGCTCGGCATTCTTGCCGTCATCACTCACGCCGCGAGCCTTTTTACCCATTTGATGACCCCTGCCGGTCTGGAGCTGGATTTTTTCAGCGCCGCCAGCCTGATTGCGGTCGCCGTGATAGCAGTAACGCTGGTCGCCTGCGCCCGCATCCCGGTCGAGAATCTACTACTGCTTCTATACCCGCTGGGGGCCCTGACAGTGCTGCTGTCCGAATTCGCCCCGCCCGGCACGGTACAAGTCATTAATGAAGAGCCCGGTATCCTGGCCCATATCCTGCTGTCGATTTTGGCTTACGGCATGTTCACCATTGCGGTGTTTCAGGCGCTGCTACTGTCACTGCAGAACCACCAGCTCAAACACAAGCACCCCAAGGGCCTGATCAAAAACTTCCCGCCCCTGCAAACCATGGAAAGCCTGCTGTTTGGTTTCTTGTGGGCAGGCTGGACGCTGCTGTCGCTGTCGCTGATCTCGGGCTGGCTGTTCCTGGGCAACCTGTTTGCTCAACATCTGGTGCATAAAACACTGCTGGCGTGCCTGGCCTGGATCGTGTTCAGCGTGCTGTTGTGGGGTCGCCATCACCTCGGGTGGCGAGGCCACAAAGCCATCCGCTGGACGTTTGCCGGGTTCTGCCTGCTGATGCTGGCCTACTTTGGCAGCAAGCTGGTTCGCGAATACATTCTGCATATTTGACGGGCGATGATTATGGATAGCTTGCCCCCCGGGCCGCTGCTGGCCTTATTGGCTCTGGTGTTTGCAGGGCTGGGATTTTTTATTGGTCTGCTGTCGCGCAAGTCGCGATCCGTGGTTCAGCGTGCCGAGCCCCACTCGCTTCACAGTGCCCTGCCCCAGGAAGACGATGAACCCAACAATCGTCCGCCCTTACTGGCCGGCATTCACGCGCTGGATAACATCACGGTCAATGACATCCTGATCCCGCGGAGCGAGGTCGAAGGCCTTAACCTCGACGACCCGATAGAGGACCTGATCGAGCAGTTACGCCAAACCAAACGCACGCGCCTGCCGGTGTTTCATAACGACATTAACCAAGTTGAAGCGATCCTCAACACGCGCCATATCCAGCACATGCTGCCGGACGCCAGCCTGACCAAAGAGGCGATTCTGGCCGTTTGCCACGAACCCTACTTCATCCCTGAAAGCACCCCGCTGCATTTGCAACTGCTGAACTTTCACAAACAGCAGCGTCGGATCGGCATCGTGGTGGATGAATACGGCGAAGTACTCGGGATTGTGACCCTTGAAGACATCCTCGAAGAGATCGTAGGCGAGTTCGAAAACGAGCAAAACGTCGACAACCCGCATATCGAGCCGCTGCCCAATGGCCGCTACGTGGTAGACGGCGCGGCATCCATTCGCGAGCTGAATAAAAGCCTGGGCTGGCAGCTGCCGTGCGACGGACCGAAAACCCTGAACGGGCTGGTCACCGAAGCCCTGGAAACCATCCCGGAAACCACGGTATGCCTGAAGATCGGCCGCTATCGACTGGAAATCCTCGAAACCGAAGACAACCGTGTCAGCCGCGTATTGATCTGGCACAACAGCGTCAAGCCCGCGGCCTGATCGCCGCGCAGGGCCTTGTTCGATTCCGGCACGGCTCCCTATAATCATCCACGCTTACCCAAGCCCCGCCAACAGGCGTGCTACCCGCGCGCCGCGTCCCCGGCGGGTTGTTGTTCGCAGTACCTGCGTGCGTTCCCATCCCGAACGGCGCTTGCACCCTGTTATCCCTCGGGGCCAACGACCATAACAATCGCTCAGCCTCGCCTCGCTCCCCGCGCAGGCCAGCCATGAGCACATAACTGTCAGGGATATGCACATGACCACCAGCACCACTTACAGCGAAGCTGCGTCCGAGAAACCGGCCAATTCAGCCACCCGTGTGGCCACCGCCAGCTTTATCGGAACGGCCATCGAATTCTACGACTTTTATGTCTACGCGACGGCCGCCGCGCTGGTCATCGGGCCGGTGTTCTTTCCGCAGACATCCGGCACCGCGCAAATGTTGTCGGCTTTTCTGACCTTCGGCATCGCTTTTCTCGCACGCCCGCTGGGCTCATTTCTGTTTGGCCATTACGGCGACCGCATCGGTCGCAAGTCCACGCTGGTGGCCTCGCTGCTGCTGATGGGCGTGTGCACCACGCTGATTGGCGTGCTGCCGGGCTATGCCACGATCGGTGCCTGGGCCCCCATCCTGTTGTGCGTGCTACGTTTTGGCCAAGGCCTTGGTCTAGGTGGGGAATGGGGCGGAGCAGCGCTGCTGGCCACTGAAAACGCGCCAAAAGGCAAACGTGCCTGGTTCGGCATGTTCCCGCAGCTAGGCCCCTCGATTGGTTTTCTGGCGGCCAATGGCTTGTTTTTGACGTTGGCCATGACCCTCAGCGATGAGCAGTTCCGCGCCTGGGGCTGGCGAATTCCATTCCTGCTGAGCGCAGCCCTGGTGATGGTAGGTTTGTATGTGCGCCTCAAACTTGAAGAAACGCCGGTATTTGCCAAAGCCGTGGCGCAACACGAACGGGTAAAAATGCCGATCATCGAGCTGTTCAGCCAATACTGGGCGCCGATGCTGCTGGGCGCGGCTTCAATGGTGGTGTGTTACGCGCTGTTCTATATCTCGACAGTGTTTTCCCTGAGTTACGGGGTGTCGACCTTGGGCTACACCCGCGAAACGTTCCTTGGCCTGCTGTGCTTTGCCGTGCTGTTCATGGCAGCGGCAACGCCGCTCGCGGCCTGGGCCAGCGACCGCTGGGGACGTAAACCGGTGCTCATCGTCGGTGGCGTACTGGCATTGCTGTCGGGTTTTTTGATGGAGCCGTTGCTCACCCACGGCACCACATGGGGCGTGGCGCTGTTTTTGTGTATTGAACTGTTCTTGATGGGCGTTACGTTTGCGCCGATGGGGGCGCTGCTGCCGGAGCTGTTCCCCACCCGCGTGCGCTATACCGGCGCGTCGGCCGCGTACAACCTGGGCGGGATTGTCGGCGCGTCTGCGGCACCGTTCTTCGCCCAAAAGCTGGTCAGCATGGGTGGTTTGAGCTGGGTAGGCGGGTACGTATCAGGGGCAGCGCTACTCAGCCTGATTGCTGTGCTGTGCCTGAAGGAAACAAGGGAAGCTGACCTGAACAGGGTCGCGTGAAGATGCTTTAAAACTCGTCGTCGCTGCCGCCAAGTGCGGCAGCGACGCACAAGGGTTTACAGCTCGACAACCACGGCCTGGGCGGCACGTGTGGCTTTGGCACGCGCGGCCTCAATCGACTCGTCACGGGCCAGGGCTACGCCCATGCGACGCTGACCGCTGACTTCAGGTTTGCCAAACAGGCGCAATGCCGTATCAGGCTCGCTCAGCGCGGCACCCAGGTTGGCAAAAGCCGTCTGGGTGGACTGGCCTTGCACCAGAATGACCGCCGACGCGGACGGCCCGAACTGACGAATCAAGGGGATCGGCAGCCCCAGTATGGCGCGGGCGTGCAGCGCAAACTGCGACAAGTCCTGAGAAATCAGCGTGACCAGCCCCGTGTCATGCGGACGCGGCGAGACTTCGCTGAACCAGACCTGATCACCTTTGATGAACAGCTCGACGCCGAACAAACCGCGCCCGCCGAGTGCCTCTGTGACGGCCTTGGCAACGCGCTCGGATTCAGCCAGCGCAATCGGGCTCATGGCCTGCGGCTGCCACGACTCTTGATAGTCGCCGTTCTCCTGACGATGCCCCACCGGCGCACAGAATGTCGTGCCGCCGACGTGGCGCACAGTGAGCAAGGTGATTTCGTAATCAAAGTCGATAAAGCCTTCGATGATGACGCGACCTTTACCCGCGCGGCCGCCCTCTTGCGCGTAATCCCAGGCTTTTTGCACATCATCAGTGCTGCGTAGCAGGCTCTGGCCTTTGCCCGAAGAACTCATGACCGGCTTGACCACACAGGGAAACCCGAGGTCTTGCACGGCACGGTTGTAGTCTTCGAATGTATCTGCAAAGTGATAGGGCGAGGTCGGCAGGTCCAGCTCTTCGGCGGCCAGACGACGGATGCCTTCACGGTTCATGGTCAACGACGTGGCGCGGGCTGTGGGGATGACGGTAAAGCCTTCAGCCTCCAGTTCGACCAATGTGGCGGTAGCGATGGCTTCGATTTCCGGCACGATGAAGTGCGGTTTCTCAGCTTCGATCACGGCCCGCAAGGCGGCGCCGTCGAGCATGTTGATCACGTGGCTGCGGTGCGCCACTTGCATGGCGGGGGCATGCGCGTAGCGATCAACGGCAATCACTTCGACACCCAAACGCTGCAATTCGATGACAACTTCTTTACCCAGCTCGCCGCAGCCGCACAGCAATACGCGGGTCGCGGTCGGCGACAGTGGAGTTCCGATACGGGTCATTTCAGGTCCTCAAGGAAACAAATCATCGAAGGCGCTCGCCAGGCCAGCGCCTGCTGGGGGAGAAAGGCCGGCATTTTACATGATCCGGGCCGCGTGACCTTATTGGGCCGTTGCTTTGCGCATTCTCCAGGCCATGGCCAGCCACACGCAGGTCACGCCCGCAAACTTCGAGCCCATGGCCGTCAGGATCACGCCGGGGGTAAAAGCATCGATCATGCCAAAGAAAATGAAGGTATCAATCGGTATGCTCAGCGCTGAACTAATCCACAGCCGGTCATGCAATGGGCGCTTAGTGACGGTGAACACCAACCAGTCAATGCACTCTGACACGGCAAACGCAGTGGCGCTGGCCAAGGCAATGGAAGGGTCGGAAGTGATATAGGACAAAACCAGCGCCGCCAGCATGGCCACTAGGGCCCCATGACCAAAGCGGGTTTGCACCATGTCGCGCAGGATGAATACCAGCCCGCCCCAGGCCGACCAGATGATGTCCAGATGCGGCGCCGTAGAAAACGCGTAGTTGATGAGCACAACGCTGGCGATATACGCGATGAGATACAGCATGGTAACGGGAGACACCTCTGGGCAAGGCGCACAGGGTACTTGAGTCATGCCTGTATTTGTAGTCGCTGGCGCAGCGACCACACAGGTCAAACCGGGCCGTTCATCATCCACATCACGCCACTGGACGCGGCCCGCTCATGGCACAACACCAGCACGTCGCGGCGCTCAGCGTTGGTCATGCGGCTCCAGCGGGTGATTTCAGCCACGGTACGCTGGCATCCGGTGCACACGTCATTGTCGTCCAGCGCGCAAATGCTCACGCAGGGGGACGCTACCGGACGCTCCTGTTCACTCACGATGACTGCTCTGCAAGGTCGCGGGCGTAACGCTGGGCATTTTTCACGTAATGGGCGGCACTGGCTTGCAGCAACGCTTTTTGCTCGTCAGTCAGGTCGCGGACCACTTTGCCTGGCGACCCCATGACCAGCGAACCCTCTGGGATAACCTTGCCTTCGCCGATCAGCGCGTTCGCGCCAATGATGCAGTGTTTGCCAATTTTGGCGCCGTTAAGGATCACTGCATTGATGCCGATCAGGCTGTAATCGCCGACTGTGCAGCCATGCAGCATGGCGTTATGGCCGATGGTCACGCCCGTGCCCAAGGTCAGCGGATAGCCCATGTCGGTATGCATCACGGCACCGTCCTGCACGTTGCTGTCCTTACCGATGAGGATCAGTTCGTTATCACCCCGTAACACGGCGTTAAACCACACGCTGGCGCCCTCTTCCAGCCGCACGTTACCGATCAGCGTGGCATTGGGTGCTGTCCAGCTGTCAGGGTGGGTGTCGACGCATGCGTCGCCCAAACGGTATTTCATGGCAAAGTCCTCAAGGCAGGCATGACCCTGTGAGCAGGGTTCTAGAAAGTGATAAAACGTTCTGGCGGGGTATGCAGGTTGATATTCACGTCGTCATAAAGCAAGTTCATCAACTCGACGATCATGATCGCGGTCAGCCCCCAGATCTTGTACACACCAAAGCGGTAACTCGGCACATACCAACTGCGGCCTTGATAGTCGATACGGTGCGTGTGTTCACGGGGGTCCTGGCGGAAGAAGTCCAGAGGAACGCTGAACACAGCCGCGATTTCCGCATCGTTGGCCAGGTATTCGACATAGTCAGGAACAACCCCGACATAGGGCGTCACTCGAATGCCGTGCAGGGAAATCAATGGGCTCAGCGGGCCAATGACTTCCACCAGCCCCGGCGGCAGACCGATTTCTTCTTCAGCTTCGCGCAGGGCCGTAAACACAAGGTCCGGGTCTTCGGGGTCACGTCGGCCACCGGGGAAGGCCACCTCGCCCCCATGGGTTGAGAGGCCGCTGGCGCGCAGGGTCAATATTAATTCAGGCTTATCACTGCGGGTCACCGGCAGCAATACGGCAGCCTCGGGGAAATTGCGCTCTGTCACCAGCGTTCGCGGGGTGTAGCGGCTCACGCGGCCAAGCAGCTCGTCCAGCATAGGTCATCTCGATCCGTCACTTATCGGGCATCATGCACCAAATCACCCAATGCACCCAAGCCCCACACTGTCGCAGCACGCCACGCGGCACTTGCCCAAGCCCCGCCTGAACCGCCAAGATAGGCGCCACACCAGAGAGCTCAGCATGAAATTTTGCAGCCAGTGCGGCCATTCCGTCAGCCAACACATCCCGCAGGGTGATTCGCGCCTGCGCTACGTGTGCGACCACTGCCAGACCATTCACTACCAAAACCCGAACATCGTTGCCGGGTGCGTACCAACGTGGGGCACCCAAGTGTTGCTGTGCAGGCGCGCGATCGAACCCCGTAAAGGGTTCTGGACGCTGCCCGCCGGCTTCATGGAGAACGGCGAAACCGTTGAGCAGGCCGCGCAACGTGAAACCCGCGAAGAAGCCTGTGCCGAAGTCGCGAACCTGAGCATCTATACCTTGATCGATGTACCGCACATCAATCAGGTGCATATTTTCTACCGTGCCGAACTGCTGAACCGCGATTTTGCGGCCGGTGAAGAGAGCCTTGAAGTGCGCCTGTTCGACGAAGCCGATATCCCTTGGTCAGAGCTGGCTTTTCGCACGGTCAGCCGTACCTTAGAATGCTTTTTCGCTGACCGGCCGGGGCAAACCTATCCGGTGCGCAGCGAAGCCGTGCCGCCCTTGGCAGGCTTGGTCAAACCTCAACAGTAAACGTGTTCGTCACCCCACTGCACCTCTAGGGATACCGCTCCATGCGTTGGTTGTTTACCGCACTCTGTCTGTCATTTGCTGTTACGTGCCAAGCCGCCGTTGTCGTCACCATCAACGGCAAGCCCGTCGATAAAAATGAAGTGATCCAGCCGCATCTTTCGTCGCAGCCCGCCCGCGCCGGTCAGCCGGTGGAAAAAATCCTCGTGCTCAAGTCGGCCCGTCAGTTGCAGTTGATCAGCAACGGCAAACCCATCAGGACATACCGCATCTCATTGGGCAAGCAACCCAAGGGGCCAAAAACCCGCGAAGGCGACAAGCGCACTCCGGAAGGCCTTTACTGGGTCGACTGGCGCAAGAAAAGTGAGAAATTCAACCTCGCCATGCACATCTCTTATCCCAACATCAGCGATGCCGCACAGGCCCGCCGTGAAGGTGTGAGCCCGGGTTCAATGATCATGATTCACGGCACACCGGACACCGAAGAAAACCCGGAAAACCTGTTTCATACGCTGGATTGGACTGACGGCTGCATCGCCATGAAGAACTATGAAATGCGTGAGGTGTGGAACCTGACCAAAGACGGCACGATGGTCGAAATTCGCCCGTAACCCCTCTCGCGCCATAAAAAAACCCGCTGACCGTTACCGGTTCAGCGGGTTTTTTATTGCAGTTCCCGACTAAAAATCAGCCAGCCGCCACACCTCATAAGCAGGCGTTTCGTACGGGTGGCTGAGCTTGAGCGCAGCCACCACTGCCTGGATCAGCTCATCGGCAACCACCAGCTCAACTTTCCATTCCCCAACATATTCAACCGTGCCGGTTTGCCCGATGAACGGCTGACTGCCGTCCAGCGCGCGAAACTGGCCTTGGCCCAGGGTCTGCCAGGCACAGTGGTCGTAGTTGCCGATACGGCCGCCACCGGCAGCGAATACGGCATCCTTGACCCCATCTATGTGGCTGGGAGGCACGAAAAAGCTGAGCTTGTACATCGCGCTTAATCCACCCAGACGCGAGCGTTACGGAACATGCGCAACCATGGCGCATCTTCGTTCCACTCTTCAGGACGCCACGAGTTTTGCACGGCACGGAAAACACGCTCCGGGTGCGGCATCATGATGGTCACGCGACCGTCACGGCTGGTCAGACCGGTAATCCCGCGCGGCGAACCGTTCGGGTTGGCCGGGTAGCTTTCAGTGACTTTGCCGTGGTTATCGACGAAACGCAGCGCTACTGCGCCGGACAGGTCCGCTTGCAACATGGCTTCTTCACTGGCGAATTCAGCATGACCTTCGCCGTGCGCAATGGCGATTGGCATGCGCGACCCGGCCATGCCTTGCAGGAAGATCGAGTTCGACTCCTGCACCTGCACCATGGCTACACGGGCTTCGAACTGCTCGGAGCGGTTACGCACAAAGTGCGGCCACAACTCGCTGCCCGGAATCAGCTCACTGAGGTTGGACATCATCTGGCAACCGTTGCACACACCCAGCGAGAAGCTGTCGGAGCGCTCGAAGAAGCTCTGGAACGCATCCCGCGCACGGGTGTTGAACAGCGCGGACTTGGCCCAGCCTTCACCGGCACCCAGCACGTCGCCGTAAGAGAAGCCACCGCAGGCCACCATGCCTTTGAATTCGTTCAGGTCGACACGACCAGCCAGAATGTCGCTCATGTGCACGTCAATGGCGTTGAAACCGGCCCGGTCAAACGCTGCCGCCATTTCAACCTGACCGTTGACGCCCTGTTCACGCAGAACCGCCACTTGCGGGCGAATGCCTTTCTTGATGTAAGGCGCGCTGATGTTGTGGTTGACGTCAAAGCCGAGCTTGACCGTCAGGCCCGGGTTGTCTTCTTCCAGCAGCACGTCGAATTCCTGATCGGCGCACTCGGCGTTATCACGCAGGCGCTGGATCTGGTAGCTGGTTTCTGCCCACTGACGTTGCAAAGCACCACGCTGGCCTTCGAAAACAGTTTCGCCCTTGAGGCTGATGGTGACTTCGCTGTTGTTCAGCGGCTGGCCGATCACGGCCACGCATTCACCCAGGCCAGCAACGCTGAACTGAGCCAGTACTTCGGCCGTCGCATCCTGACGCACCTGAATCACTGCGCCCAGCTCTTCGTTGAACAGGATGGCCGGGATTTCACTGACGTTTTGCGTCAGGCAATCGAGGGTCAGGCTCAAGCCACAATGACCGGCAAACGCCATTTCCAGCACGCTGGTCATCAGGCCGCCGTCGGAACGGTCGTGGTAAGCCAGCAAATGGCCGTCGGCATTGAGGCCCTGAATCACGGCAAAGAAGGCTTTGAGGTCTTCGGCGTCGTCGACATCTGGCGCCTGCTTGCCCAGCTTGCCGTAGGTTTGCGCCAGGATGGACGCGCCCATGCGGTTCTGGCCACGGCCCAGGTCGATCAGGATCAAATCCGTCAGGCCTTTGTCCATGCGCAATTCGGGGGTCAGCGTCTGGCGGATATCCACCACTGGGGCAAATCCGGTAACAACCAGCGACAGCGGCGAGGTGACGCTTTTCTCGGTACCGTCTTCGTTCCAGCGGGTTTGCATCGACATGGAGTCTTTGCCGACCGGAATGGTAATGCCCAGCTCAGGGCACAATTCCATCCCGACAGCCTTAACGGTGTCGAACAGACGGGCGTCTTCACCCGGGTGGCCGGCGGCAGACATCCAGTTGGCCGACATTTTGATGTCGGACAGCTTGCCAATTCGCGACGCTGCGATGTTGGTCAGGGTCTCGCCGATGGCCATGCGGCCCGAAGCCGGCGCATCCAGCAGTGCAAGCGGTGTGCGCTCGCCCATGGCCATGGCTTCGCCGGTGTAGACGTCAAAACTGGTGGCGGTGACGGCCACGTCAGCCACCGGCACTTGCCATGGGCCAACCATTTGATCGCGAGCCACCAGACCGGTAATGGTGCGGTCGCCAATGGTGATCAGGAAGCTCTTGCTGGCTACCGCCGGGTGATGCAGAACGCGCTCGACGCACTCGCCGATGCTCAGTGTAGCCGGGTCGAAATCATCGCCCAGCTCCTGCTCGCGCACTGCCGAACGGTGCATGCGGGGCGCTTTGCCCAGCAGTACTTCAAGCGGCATGTCCACCGGGTTGTTGCCGAAGTGGCTGTCGGTCACAGTCAGTTGCGGCTCGGCCGTGGCTTCACCAACAACGGCAAACGGGCAACGCTCGCGCTCGCAAATGGCCTGGAAGCGTTCGAAGTCCTCAACGCCCACCGCCAGCACGTAACGTTCCTGTGACTCGTTGCTCCAGATTTCGTGCGGGGCCATGCCCGGCTCGTCGTTCGGAATGTTGCGCAGTTCGAAACGGCCACCGCGGTCGCCGTCGTTCACCAGCTCCGGGAACGCGTTGGACAGACCGCCCGCGCCCACGTCATGGATGAAACTGATCGGGTTCTTGTCACCCAACTGCCAGCAACGGTCGATGACTTCCTGACAGCGGCGTTCCATTTCCGGGTTTTCGCGCTGTACCGAAGCGAAGTCCAGGTCAGCCGAGCTTGCGCCCGTGGCCATGGAAGAGGCGGCACCGCCACCCAGGCCAATCAGCATGGCCGGACCGCCCAGCACGATCAGCTTGGAGCCGACAGTGATTTCGCCTTTTTGAACGTGTTCGGCGCGGATGTTGCCCATGCCGCCCGCGAGCATGATCGGTTTGTGATAACCGCGCACTTCGTCGCCGTGGGGCGTGCTGATCGATTGCTCAAATGTACGGAAGTAGCCGGTCAGCGCAGGACGGCCGAATTCGTTGTTGAACGCAGCGCCGCCCAGCGGGCCTTCGATCATGATGTCCAGCGCGTTGACGATGCGCTCCGGCTTGCCGTACGGCACTTCCCACGGCTGTTCAAAGCCAGGGATTTGCAGGTTGGATACGGTAAACCCGGTGAGGCCGGCCTTTGGCTTGGCGCCACGGCCGGTAGCGCCTTCATCGCGAATCTCGCCGCCGGAACCGGTGGCTGCACCCGGGAACGGGGCAATGGCTGTTGGGTGGTTGTGCGTCTCGACTTTCATCAAGATGTGCACCGGCTCCTGCACCGCACCGTACTGACGGGTGTCAGGGTTCGGGAAGAAGCGCCCGGCCACGCTACCGACAATCACCGACGCGTTGTCTTTATAAGCTGACAGCACACCTTCGCTGTGCATCACGTAGGTGTTTTTGATCATGCCAAACAGGCTTTTTTCCTGACTTTGGCCGTCGATGTCCCAACTGGCGTTGAAAATCTTGTGGCGGCAATGCTCGGAGTTGGCTTGGGCAAACATCATCAGTTCGATGTCATGCGGGTTGCGGCCCAGACCGTTGAACGCATTGACCAAGTAATCAATTTCGTCTTCTGCCAGTGCCAGGCCCAACTCGACGTTGGCCTTCTCCAGCGCAGCACGCCCGCCACCCAGCACGTCAATCGCTGTCAGCGGCTTGGGTTCGGCATGACTGAACAGACCGGCAGCCTGCTCCAGGTTGCCCAGCACGATTTGCGTCATGCGGTCGTGCAATGCATCGGCAATCAGCTGCGCGTCGGCGTCGCTCAATTGACCGGCTACATAGAAGGCAATGCCGCGCTCCAGGCGCTGGATCTTGGCCAGGCCACAGTTACGGGCAATATCGCTGGCCTTGCTCGACCAGGGCGAGATGGTGCCAAACCGCGGCAACACCAGGAACAGTCGGCCACTCGGCTCTTGAACCGGCACACTTGGACCGTACTTGAGGAGACGAGCCAGTACCAGTTGCTCGTCGCTGGTCAATTCGCCTTTAACATCGGCGAAGTGGGCGAATTCAGCGTACAAACCGCTGACAGCTGGAACCTTTTGGCTCAGTTGTGCGAGAAGTTTGTTGTGGCGAAAGGCAGAAAGGGCAGGAGCGCCGCGCAGGATCAACATCTTCGGGACAGCCTCGGGAGGGGTGTGCTTTGAGGCCCGGCATTCTAACGTAAACCGTTGGCCTCGGCACCCGAAACGGCACACCAAGCGCACGCCAAACGTCGTTAATCGATCAGGGCCTTATTCTTTGTGGCTATCAGCGCGCTGACGGCTGGTCGATTTAGCTCTTTGAACGGCCTGCAAAGCCCCATTTCACAAGGGTTTGGGCGGTTTTGGAAGTTGTTATCAGAATGGCTACATATTGTCGAGATATGGCACCCGCCCTGCTTTGCGTATACTGCGCGCATGTTTTCTTTATCAGCAATCCGCCCGCGCTGCGCCAAATGGCTCTTCGCAACCGGACTCTTCCTGATGCTCGGTGCCTGCGTTGAAAAACCCAGCACTCTTGAGCGTGTAAAGGAGGACGGGGTACTGCGGGTGATTACTCGTAACAGCCCGGCCACTTATTTTGAAGACCGCAATGGCGAAACCGGCTTTGAATACGAGTTGGTCAAACGCTTTGCCGACGACTTGGGTGTCGAACTCAAAATCGAGACCGCCGACAATCTGGACGACATGTTTAACCAGTTGGGCCAGCCTGACGGCCCTGTGCTGGCTGCTGCCGGACTGGTCAGCAGCGAGAATCGCCTCAAACAAGCCAAGTTTTCCCACCCCTACCTCGAAGTGACGCCACAGATCATCTACCGCAACGGGCAGTCGCGCCCGACGTCTGCTGCTGATCTGGTGGGCAAACGCATTACCGTCCTTAAAGGCAGCTCTCACGCAGAACAGCTCGCCGAACTGAAGAAACAATACCCCGGCATTGAGTACGACGAATCCGACGCCGTGGAAGTGGTCGACCTTTTGCGCATGGTCGATGAGGGGCAAATCGACCTGACCCTGGTGGACTCCAACGAAGTGGCCATGAACCAGGTGTACTTCCCCAACGTACGCGTCGCGTTTGATCTGGGTGACGCCCGCAGCCAGCGCTGGGCAGTGATGGCTGGCGAAGACAACAGCCTGCTGAACGAGATCAATGCTTACCTCGACAAAGTCGAAAAGAACGGCACGCTGCAACGCCTCAAGGACCGATATTACGGCCATGTGGACGTACTGGGCTATGTCGGTGCCTACACCTTCGCCCAGCACTTGCAGCAGCGACTGCCCAAGTATGAGAAGTTTTTCAAGGACGCTGCCAAGAAAGAAGGCATCGACTGGCGTCTACTGGCAGCGATGGGCTATCAGGAATCCCTCTGGCAACCGACTGTGACCTCAAAAACCGGTGTTCGGGGGCTGATGATGTTGACGCAGAACACCGCACAGGCCATGGGTGTAGCCAATCGACTGGATGCAAAACAAAGCATTCAGGGCGGCGCCAAGTACCTGGCACTGATCAAAAGCGAGCTGGACGATGACATCCAGGAGCCGGATCGCACCTGGTTTGCCCTGGCAGCCTACAACGTGGGCGGTGGGCACCTCGAAGACGCACGCAAGCTGGCCAAGAAAGAAGGCTTGAATCCGAACAAGTGGCTGGACGTTAAAAAAATGCTGCCTCGCCTTGCGCAGAAGCAGTGGTACAGCAAAACCCGCTATGGCTACGCCCGCGGCGGCGAACCGGTGCACTTTGTGGCCAACATCCGTCGTTACTACGACATCCTGACATGGGCCACGCAGCCACAGCTTGAAGGCGACCAGGCAGCCGACAGCAAACTGCACATTCCCGGCATTGATAAAACCAAGCCAAAAGAAGAACCCCAGTTGTAACTGCGATTCTTCATCGCTGTCGCAATTCGAGGCTTCGATCGCTTACCCAGCGATCGAGCCTGCACGCATTGCGCACACTACCTTACTTGAAAACGCTCACGCTCTCAGTGCCTGGCGGCGGCCACGATCAACGCTTTCATTTCCGAGACGGCTGACTTGAAGCCTACGAACAAAGCATGTGCCACCAACGCATGACCGATGTTCAGCTCATTGATGCCTTTGATTGCGGCCACGGCCTCAACGTTGTGGTAATGCAAACCGTGACCGGCGTTGACGATCAGCCCTTGAGCCAGGCCACAGGCCACACCTTGCGCTACCCGCTGCAGTTCTTGCGCCACGTCGGTGGGGGTTTGCGCATCGGCATAACGACCGGTGTGCAATTCAATCGCCGGTGCACCGACGCGTCTCGACGCCTCGATCTGACGCTCATCGGCATCGATAAACAGTGACACCTCACAGCCAATCCGACTCAGGCGCTCAACCGCAGATTTGATCCGGGCTTCCTGCCCCGCCACGTCCAGCCCACCCTCAGTGGTCAGTTCCTGACGGGTTTCAGGCACCAGACAGATGTGCGCCGGACGAATGCGCTCGGCAAACGCCATCATTTCTTCGGTCACGCCCATCTCGAAATTCATGCGGGTTTGCAGCACATCCTTGAGCAATAACACGTCACGCTCTTGAATGTGACGACGGTCCTCACGCAGGTGCACGGTGATGCCATCGGCGCCCGCTTCTTCAGCGTCCAGCGCGGCCTTGACCGGATCAGGGTAACGCGTGCCCCGAGCCTGACGCAGCGTGGCTACGTGGTCGATATTCACGCCGAGAAGGATGCGATTGCTTTGGGTCACGAGGGCTCTCCTGAAGAGTTGAAGATTCGACGCACAGCATACCGGTCTATTCAGGGCTTGCGAAACAACTCACGGCTGGCCAGCGGCTTGCCCGCCAAATGAACGGCCAACGCCTGGCGCATCAAACGTTTGGCCGCCGACAATGCACCCGCCGTGGTCCAGTCAGCCTGCGCCATGGCCTGCAACTCAGCGCCGTGAAACAACCCCGGCTGCACCAGGTAAATACGCTCCAGCCCGGCATCGACCTGCAAACGGTACATGCCGTCGCTGGCTATCGGCGCGCCATGAATGTCCTGTGAAAGCGAAAAGCCGTAGCCCAAATCATCCAGCAAGCGCCATTCGAAGGCCCGCAGCAAGGGTTCCAGCGGTCGACCTTCAGCCAATGCCAGCAGGGTCGCTGCATAGTGATCAAAGACCGCAGGGTGCGGATCTTCAGCCGGCAGCAAGCGCACCAACAGCTCATTAAGGTAAAGACCGCTGAACAGCGCTTCGCCATTGAGCCAGGTGGAGACCCCGGCGCTCTCCATGCGCCCGACATTTTTCAGCTCGCCGCGCCCGCGAAATTCGATTTCCAAAGGGACAAAAGGTCGCGCCAGAGAACCGGCCTTACCCCGTGCACTGCGCAGCACTGCCCGCAAACGACCTTGCGGCGTGATGAAATCCACCAGCGCGCTGGTTTCACGGTAGGGTCGACTGTGCAGGACGTAGGCAAGCTGTGCGGCGGGGGGGGAACTGGACATGGCAGGCACGCCTCTGTGAAAACGAAAAGCGCCCTCACCTTGCCCCTTTGGGAAGAGGGACTGGAAGTAAAAGCACATCTGCGCAGCACTGCTGCTCCCCCCGCTCCTGCAGGAAAGGGGGGAATGAAAAGCTGCCGTTACAGGTCGCCGTAGCCCAACGAACGCAGGGCGCGCTCGTCATCGGACCAACCACCCTTCACTTTCACCCACAGGTTAAGCATGATTTTGGAGTCGAACAGCAGCTCCATGTCCTTGCGCGCCTCAGTACCGATACGCTTGATGCGTTCGCCCTTGTCGCCAATGATGATTTTCTTCTGGCCGTCACGCTCCACCAGAATCAAGGCATGAATATGCAAGGTTTTACCTTGCTGCTTGAATTCTTCGATCTCAACGGTGATCTGGTACGGCAGCTCTGCCCCCATCTGACGCATGATCTTTTCACGCACCAGCTCGGCAGCCAGGAAGCGGCTGCTGCGGTCGGTGATCTGATCTTCGGGGAAGAAATGTTCGTTTTCCGGCAGATGGTCGGCAATCACACGCTCAAGCGCGTCAAGGTTGTGGCCATGCTGGGCGGAGATCGGGATGATTTGCGCGTTTGGCAGTTGCTCCTGCAACCAGCTCAGGTGCGGCATCATCTCGGCCTTGTCCTCGATGCGATCGGTCTTGTTCAACGCCACGATCAACGGGCCCGTCACGTACTGCACGCGCTCCAGCACCATCTGGTCTTCATCGGTCCACTTGGTGCGGTCCACGACAAAGATCACCACGTCGACGTCTTTCAACGCTGCCGAAGCGGTTTTGTTCATGTAGCGGTTCAGGGCTTTCTCGCCACCCTTGTGCATCCCCGGCGTGTCCACGTAGACCGCTTGCACATTGCCTTCGGTTTTAATGCCGAGCATGTTGTGTCGGGTGGTTTGCGGCTTGCGCGAAGTGATCGCCAGCTTTTGGCCGAGGATATGGTTCAGCAGCGTGGATTTACCCACGTTTGGTCGGCCAACAATGGCGACATAGCCACAGCGTGTTGCAGTTGAATCAGTCATGGCCATTCTCCACGCCAAGGGCAATCAGTGCTGCAGCGGCCGCTACCTGTTCGGCAATGCGACGGCTCACACCCTGACCCCGGCTTTTTTCATTCAATAAGGCAATTTCGCACTCTACAAAGAAAGTGCGGCAATGCGGTTCGCCCTGGATATCCACCACTTCATAACGCGGCAGCTCACAGGCACGCGACTGCAGGAACTCTTGCAGTCGGGTTTTCGGGTCTTTGTTGGTGTCGACCAGGGTCAACGTCTCGAACTCGCTGGCCAGCCAGGCCAGTACGCGGTCACGGGCCACTTCCATGCCTGCATCCAGGTAGATGGCGCCGATCAGTGCTTCAAGGGCATCAGCCAGAATCGACTCGCGGCGGAACCCGCCGCTTTTCAGCTCACCCGAGCCCAGACGCAGGTACTCGCCCAACTCAAAGCCACGGGCCAGTACGGCGAGGGTTTCGCCTTTGACCAGACGCGCACGTAAACGCGACAGCTGGCCTTCGCGCGCCAGCGGGAAGCGATCAAACAGCGCTTCACCGGCTACAAAATTGAGGATGGCATCACCGAGAAACTCAAGACGCTCGTTATTGCGCCCCGCGAAGCTGCGGTGTGTGAGGGCCAGAACCATCAGTTCCTGGTCCTTGAAGGTGTAACCGAGCTGCTGCTCTAAACGACTTAATGAAAAACTCACGATTTACCCACGCTGAGTTCGTGGCCGAATGTCACCACCGGACCGATATTAGGGATCAGTGATGCTCGTTTATCGCATAGCAAATGGACGGGGAACAGGCTGTTCGCCGCCGTCACACTTAACGCTTTGTTCAAATCCACATCCTGAATACTGTTGCCGCCCTGCCTGACGCTGCACGGCGGTTGTAAGAACCGTCAGACGGCCGATTTATTCGGACACCTGAAAAGCATTCGGCGCTGTTAATAACAGCGCCGTCTTGGCTACTTGATCAGACCCACTCGCGAGAAGTTCGGCAAGTGGCTCGTTTTCGGTTCGGGCCAGCTCATCCAAACAGCGAAAGCCTTACCGACGATATTTTTGTCGGGGACCATGCCCAACTCGTCCTTGGGAATGTTCGGATCATCCCAGTAACGGCTGTCGTTCGAATTGTCGCGGTTGTCGCCCATCATGAAGTAATGCCCGGCCGGAACCGTCCATTCATGATCGGGCGGTGTGCGGTAGCGGCTCATTTCCTTGCGGATCATGTGCTCCACTTCGCCCAGCTTCTCTTTGTACAATTGTGCGCTGCCCAGTGTATTGGGCTCAGCACCCACCAGTTGCTCGGCAACCAGCTGATCGTTGACGTACAGCTTTTTGTCACTGGTATAACGGATCTTGTCGCCCGGCAGGCCCACTACACGTTTGATGTAGTTGACTGTCGGATCGCTCGGGTAGCGAAAGACCATGACATCGCCACGCTTCGGATCACCCACCTCGATGATTTTCTTGTCGATCACCGGCAAGCGGATCCCGTAAGAAAACTTGTTCACCAAAATGAAGTCGCCCACATCCAGCGTTGGTTTCATGGAACCGGACGGGATCTGGAACGGCTCAACCAGAAACGAACGCAGCACCAGCACGATGAACAACACCGGGAAAAACGACTTGCCGTATTCGACCAGCAGCGGTTCCTTGTTGAGCTTCTCGATGACCTGCATATCGGCCGGCTTGACGCTGGCCTGATAGTTGGCAATGGCCTTGCGCCGGCGCGGGGCCAGGAAGACCAGATCGAGCAGCGCCAGCAAACCGCAGACGGCTACAGCAATGACCAGCAACAGCGGGAAATTTAGTGACATAGGACCTAACTATCCAACCTGAGCACTGCAAGGAAGGCTTCTTGTGGAATTTCCACGTTACCCACTTGCTTCATGCGTTTTTTACCGGCCTTTTGCTTTTCCAACAGCTTGCGCTTACGGCTAACGTCACCACCGTAGCATTTGGCCAGTACGTTCTTTCTGAGTGCCTTGACAGTGGTTCGCGCCACAATCTGTCCGCCAATAGCGGCCTGGATTGCAACATCGAACATCTGACGCGGAATCAGTTCTTTCATTTTTTCGGTCAGTGCACGCCCTTTGTAGTGAGCGTTGTCACGGTGAACGATCAAGGCCAGCGCATCGACCTTCTCACCGTTGATCAGCACGTCGAGCTTCACCAGGTTGGCAGACTGGTAACGGTCAAAGTGGTAATCGAGCGAAGCATAGCCGCGACTGGTGGATTTGAGACGGTCGAAGAAGTCCAGAACCACTTCGTTCATCGGCAAATCGTAGGTCACTTGTACCTGTGTACCCAGGAACAGCATGTCGTGTTGAACGCCACGCTTCTCAATGCACAGGGTAATGACGTTGCCCAGGTGCTCTTGAGGCACAAGAATGTTGGCACGCACGATAGGCTCGCGCATGTCTTCAATCATGGACAGGTCAGGGAGCTTGGACGGGTTGTCGACGTAAATCGTTTCACCGGTCTTGAGCAGCAACTCGAAAATAACTGTGGGCGCGGTGGTGATCAGGTCCAGGTCGTACTCGCGCTCCAGGCGCTCCTGAATGATCTCCATGTGCAGCATGCCGAGGAAGCCACAACGGAAGCCGAAGCCCAAGGCGTCGGAGCTTTCAGGGGTGTATTGTAGCGACGAGTCGTTAAGCGTGAGCTTTTGCAGCGCATCACGGAAGTCTTCGAAGTCGTCGGAGCTGACCGGGAACAGACCGGCGTACACCTGCGGCTGAATGCGCTTGAAACCTGGCAGAACGTCTACATCCGGGGTGGAACTCAAGGTCAGGGTGTCGCCCACTGGGGCACCGTGAATGTCCTTGATACCCGCGATGATGAAGCCCACTTCACCGGCTTTGAGGTCGGCTGTCGCCGTGTGTTTCGGGTTGAATACACCGACGCTGTCCACCAGGTGGATCTTGCCGGTGGACTTGACCAGAATCTTGTCGCCCTTTTTCACGCGGCCATGGCGCACGCGAACCAGGGACACAACGCCCAGGTAGTTGTCGAACCAGGAGTCGATGATCAACGCTTGCAGCGGATCTTCGATGTTGCCGGTCGGCGCAGGAATGGTGTGTACCAGACGCTCAAGCACTTCATCGACGCCCAGGCCGGTCTTGGCACTGCACGTCACGGCATCAGTCGCATCGATACCGATGATTTTCTCGATTTCTTCCTTAACCCGATCAGGATCGGCTTGCGGCAGGTCGATCTTGTTCAGTACCGGCATGACCTCAAGGCCCTGCTCGATGGCGGTGTAACAGTTGGCAACGGACTGGGCCTCTACGCCCTGCCCCGCATCGACCACCAGCAAGGCACCTTCACATGCCGCCAGCGAACGGCTGACTTCATAGGTGAAGTCAACGTGGCCGGGGGTGTCAATGAAGTTCAACTGATAGGTATTACCGTCTTTTGCCTTGTAATACAGAGTAACGCTGTGGGCCTTGATGGTGATCCCGCGCTCACGCTCGAGGTCCATGGAGTCCAGCACCTGGGCTTCCATTTCACGGGCAGTCAGGCCGCCGCACATCTGAATGAAACGATCGGCCAGCGTCGACTTGCCATGGTCAATGTGGGCGATGATGGAGAAATTGCGGATATGACTCAAATCACTCACGGGTCAACACTCAAAAAAAGTCGCAGGCAGACTGCCCGCCGAAAAATAGCCGGGAATTGTACCTGTGATCGCGACGAGCGTCACGTTTACAGGCCAATGCTCCCCCACAAAAAAGCCCCTGTCGCGGGACAGAGGCTTTTGGTTCGAGCTTTACAGGTCGATCAACCCGCCCGTCGCAACAACCAGACGCCCGCCAGCGCGCAAATGAGGGCTGGCAAAATCACCGCAAACAGCGGGGAGAAGCCAAACACCAGGCTGGACGGCCCCAGCAGGTCTTGCGCGATCTTGAACGTGAAGCCCACCAGCACACCGGTAAACACACGCTGCCCGAGGGTAACCGAGCGCAACGGTCCAAAAATGAAGGAAATCGCCATCAACACCAGGGCTGCGGTGACCAGCGGTTGCAACACTTTGACCCAAAATGCCAGCCAGTAACGGCCGTTGTTCAAGCCCTGATCTTTCAGGTAATGGATATAACTCCACAGACCACTGATCGACAGCGATTCAGGCGCCATCACCACGGTATTAAGCAATTGCGGGCTTAGCGCCACGTCCCAGCGCTCGACCGGAGCGCTGACCACTTCGGTGCTGCGATCATGAAACAGCGTGGTCGTGACCTCCGAAAGCTGCCAATGATCTTTGTCAAACTCGGCTTTTTTGGCAAAGCTCGACGACAACATGTGACGTTCGTCATCAAAGCGGTAGCGCGTCACACCAAACAACGTGCCATTGGGCTGCACGGCGTTGATGTGGATGAACTCATCACCCTGACGGTGCCACAGGCCATGCTTGGAGCTTTGCGCATCCCCGCTGCCCAACGCCAGCGCCCGATTAGCCTGCGCAGTGCTTTCAGTGGCCGGGGCCACGTACTCACCCACCAGCACGCCAGCCACCATCAGCACCAGCATGGGTTTCATCACGGCCCACACGATCCGGCCGATGGACACGCCCGCCGCACGCATGATGGTCAGCTCACTGTTGCTGGCCAGACTGCCCAGCCCGATGAGGCAGCCGATCAGCGCCGCCATCGGCAACATTTCATACATGCGCCGAGGCGCCGTCAGCAGGACATAACTCAAGACATCCATGACGGTATAGCTGTCACTGATGTTGCCCGTCTCGTCGATGAACGCGAACAGCGACGCCAGCCCCAGAATAATGCCCAGCACAGCCAGGATCGCCAAAAAGACGCTGCTACCAATGTAGCGGTCGAGCTTACCCACGCGTCATCTCCTTCACGCTACGGCGACTAGCCAGCTTCAAGCGCAGCGGCTCCCAGTACAGCAACAACAGGCCAACGGCCAGGAACAGCAGGTGCACCCACCACAGCCCGAGTGTCGGCGACAGCTTGCCTTTTTCCAGGGCGCCGCGCGCCGAAATCAGAATGGTCAGGTAAGCCATATAAAGAAGAATCGCCGGTAACAGCTTGAGGAAGCGGCCCTGACGCGGGTTCACGCGTGACAGTGGTACAGCAATCAGGGTCACGACAAACACCAGCAGCGGCAATGAAATACGCCATTGCAGCTCGGCAATTGCACGCGGTTCGGGGTTGCCGATCAGGTCAAGGGTCGGGATTGCGTCGCGGTCAGTTACTTCGTCACTGGCATCCGGCTTGGGCAGCAGCACGCCATACGTGTCGTATTTGATCGCGCGATAGTCGGCCAGACCCGGGTTACCGTCATAGCGGTAGCCATTATTGAGAATCAGCCAGCGACTGCCATCGGGACGGACTTCCTGATGGCCTGTTTCTGCAACCAGCACCGAGATGCTGCGATCCTTGGCGTCCTGACCAAGGCTCTTTTGCGAGATGAACACGCCCGAGAGGTTGGTGCGGTCGTTGGTCAGCTCTTCGGTGTAGGTCACGCGCGAACCGTCACTCAATGCCTGAAAGCGGCCTGGCACCAGCGTGTCGAACTCGGTCAGGGCGTCTTGTTTGTTCAGCAGCAACTGAAACTGATTCGCCCCCTGCGGCGCCAGGCTCAGGCTCAGCCAGGCCACAATCAGCGCCACGAAGGCAGCGGGGATCATGGTCATGCCCAACAGACGCTGCTGGCTCATGCCCGTTGCCGAGAGCACGGTCATTTCGCTTTCGAGGTAGAGACGCCCATAGGCCAGCAAAATGCCGAGAAACAGCCCCAACGGCAGAATCAACTGCATGAAGCCCGGCAGACGGAAGCCCATGATCAGGAACAGGGAACCCGGATCCAGAGCGCCAGAAGCAGCCTGCGCCAGGTACTTGATGAAACGCCCGCTCATGATGATGACCAGCAGCACAGCGCTGACAGCGCTCAATGTAAGCAGGACTTCGCGGGACAAATAACGGAAGACGATCAAACCAGACACTCCAGGGTCGTCAGGCTAAGGCGGCCAAACAAGCGGCATTACCAGTTGGCCAGGCATTCATCATAGATGAGCCGGGCCGACTAAAAAGATGGCGCATTATCCTGTGAATGACCCCGCCTGTCACTGCGCTTGCTAACCCAAGGTTACAAAGCAGCAATTGCAGACCATGCAAGGGTTGTCAGCCGCGACCGACGGGGTTCAAACTGCCCGCCTTGACGCAGGCCCGCTTAGACAGGTGAAGCGTTTCATCCATAGGCACTCAAACCCACGCGTTTGTGCGCACGTTGACCATTTGATTCAGGGACCCGGACATGGAACTGGTTGTAAAAAGCGTTAGCCCAGAAACGTTGAAAACGGCCACGCTCGTGGTCGCCGTCGGCGAAGGCCGCAAGCTCGGCCCGACCGCCAAGGCCCTCGACGAACTCACCGGCGGCGCGATCAGCGCAGTCCTCAAACGCGGCGACCTCGCCGGCAAGACCGGTCAAAGCCTGTTGCTGCACAGCCTGCCTAACATCAAGGCCGAACGCGTGCTGCTCGTAGGCACAGGTAAAGACGAAGTACTGGGCGACCGCCCCTTCCGCAAAATCATCGGCGGCGCCCTGAACGTCCTCAAAGGCCTGGGCGGCAGCGATGCGGTCTTCGCCCTCGACGAACTGGTGGTCAAGGACCGCGACAGCTACGGCAAGACCCGCTTGCTGGCAGAAACCCTGGCAGACGGCGAATACTCCTTCGACCGTTTCAAAAGCCAGAAAGCCGAACCCCGCGCACTGAAAAAAATCACCCTGCTGACCATCAAGGCCGCACAGGCCGAAGTGCAACTGGCGGTGACCCACGCACTGGCCATTGCAGCCGGCATGTCCTTCACCCGTGATCTGGGCAACCTGCCGCCAAACATCTGCCACCCGACATTCCTGGCGGAACAGGCCAAGAACCTGGGTAAAACCTTTAAGGGCCTGAAGGTCGAGATTCTCGACGAGAAGAAAATCAAGGACCTGGGCATGGGTGCGTTCTACGCGGTCGGCCAGGGCAGCGACCAGCCGCCCCGCCTGATTGTGATGAACTACGCGGGCGGCAAGAAATCCGAGAAGCCGTTTGTGCTGGTGGGCAAAGGCATCACCTTCGACACCGGCGGCATCAGCCTCAAGCCGGGCGCGGGCATGGACGAAATGAAATACGACATGGGCGGCGCTGCCAGCGTTTTCGGCACCCTGCGCGCTGTACTCGAACTGAAACTGCCGATCAACCTGGTGTGCATTCTGGCGTGCGCCGAAAACATGCCGAGCGGCGGCGCGGCCCGTCCGGGCGATATCGTGACCACCATGAGCGGTCAAACCGTTGAAATCCTCAACACCGACGCCGAAGGCCGCCTGGTGCTGTGTGATGCGCTGACCTATGCCGAGCGCTTTAAACCGCAGGCAGTGATCGACATCGCCACCCTGACGGGCGCCTGCATGGTAGCGCTCGGCGCACACACCTCGGGCCTGATGGGCAACAACGATGAACTGATCGAGCAACTGCTGGACGCGGGCAAGCAAGCCGATGACCGTGCATGGCCACTGCCGCTGTTCGACGAATACCAGGAGCAGCTGGACAGCCCGTTCGCCGACATGGCCAACATTGGCGGCCCGAAAGCCGGTGCAATCACCGCAGGCTGCTTCCTGTCCCGTTTTGCCAAGGCGTACAACTGGGCTCACCTGGACATCGCAGGCACGGCCTGGGTCAGCGGCGGCAAAGACAAAGGTGCCAGCGGCCGCCCCGTGCCCTTGCTGACGCAATACCTGCTGGATCGCGCCAACGCTTGACACTGTTGATCGCAGGCTGCGTCGCGCAAGGGCGGCGCAGCCCCGATTCAGGAACCGCAATGACCTCTGAAAAAACCAAAATCGACTTTTATATCCTGCCCAGCGCAGACCCGGCGGCGCGACTGGATTTCGCCTGCAAACTCACTGAAAAGGCCTGGCGTCTCGGGCATCGGATCTACCTGCACTGCAGCGACTCCGCTCAGCGCGAAGACCTCGACCAACGCCTGTGGCGCTTTAAAGGCGAGAGTTTTGTGCCCCACAGTAACGCCGAAGACGAACCTGATGGCGTGATCGTCATGGGCATCGCCGATGCGCCTGCCGGCCATCAAGACCTGCTGATCAATCTGGACGTGAAAGTCCCCGAATCCTTCAAGCATTTCGCCCGTGTGGCGGAAGTTGTGGTCGAAGACCCCGCCGTTCGACTGGCTGCACGGGAGAGTTTCCGTTTCTACCGTGAACAGGGCTATCCTCTGCAAGACCACAAGTTACAACGACTCTGAGCACACGATGGACACCCCAAATACGCCGAAAAAAGCTGCACACCTGCTCGATGATCTTGAGTCTATTCGCCAACTGCTGGATGACGAAGGCCTGCAACCGCCACTGCTGACCGAGATGGTGGGTGAACAGGGTGCGCAGATCCCCTTGCTGGACGAGGTCATTGAACACACACCGGTCCCCCAGCCAGCAGCCCACCCCGCACCTGCCAGTACGCCTGCCGCCGATAAAGCCCCCGACGCCCTGTTGGTCCATCTGGACCGCGAACTGCGCACCGCCGCGCAAGCAATCATGCAAGACGTCATCAACGACTACGCCCCACACATCGAATCCGAAATCAAACGTCGCCTCGACGCACACATGGAGCGCCTGATCAGCCAGCATCAAAACTGATGCCCGATCCCTGATCGCGCGATGACCTGTATTCACCGCGCACAACTCGCCCTATGCGTCCCGCCCCGCTATACTTGCCGGCTTTCCTGAATTAATGCCAATAGGGTCCCGCCGCGCATGGATAAGACCTACCAGCCGCACGCCATCGAAACTTCCTGGTACAAAACCTGGGAAGAAGAAAACTATTTTGCCCCGCAAGGCGCGGGCGACCCGTACACCATCATGATCCCGCCGCCGAACGTCACCGGCAGCTTGCACATGGGTCACGGTTTCAACAACGCGATCATGGACGCCCTGATCCGTTTCCGCCGCATGCAGGGTCGCAACACCCTGTGGCAGCCGGGCACCGACCACGCCGGTATCGCGACCCAAATGCTGGTGGAGCGCCAAATCGAAGCGCAGGGCCTGAACCGCCACGACCTGGGTCGCGAGAAGTTCCTCGACAAGATCTGGGAGTGGAAAGACCAGTCCGGCGGCAATATCAGCCGTCAGATCCGTCGCCTGGGCTCGTCCGTCGACTGGAGCCGCGAGCGTTTCACCATGGACGACGGCCTGTCCGAAGCCGTGAAAGAAGCGTTCGTGCGCCTGCACGAAGACGGCCTGATCTACCGTGGCAAGCGCCTGGTCAACTGGGACACCAAATTACACACAGCGATTTCCGACCTTGAAGTGGAAAACCACGACGAGAAAGGTTTCCTGTGGAACCTCAAGTACCCGTTGGCCGACGGCGCCAAGACCGCTGAAGGCAACGATTACCTGATCGTTGCGACCACGCGCCCGGAAACCATGCTCGGCGACGCCGCCGTGGCGGTTAACCCGAACGATGAACGCTACCAAGCCCTGATCGGCAAGTTCGTCGAGCTGCCGCTGGTTGGCCGTCGCATCCCGATCATCGCTGACGATTACTGCGACCCTGAATTCGGCACCGGCTGCGTGAAAATCACCCCGGCCCACGATTTCAACGACTACGAAGTCGGCAAGCGCCACAACCTGCCCCTGCTGAACATCTTCGATAAAAACGCCAAGGTCTTGCCCGCTGCTCAAGTATTCAACCTTGACGGCACACTGAATGAGACCATCGACGGCACCCTGCCAGCCAAATACGCCGGTCTGGACCGTTTTGAAGCGCGCAAGCAGATCGTCGCAGACTTTGACGAGGCCGGCCTGCTGGTCAGCGTTGACGACCACGCCTTGAAAGTTCCGAAGGGCGACCGCTCCGGCACGATTATCGAACCGTGGCTGACCGATCAGTGGTACGTGTCGACCAAACCGCTGGCCGAACCTGCGATCGCCGCAGTTGAAGACGGGCGCATCGCCTTCGTGCCCAAACAGTACGAAAACATGTACTTCTCCTGGATGCGTGACATCCAGGACTGGTGCATCAGCCGTCAGCTGTGGTGGGGCCACCGGATCCCGGCCTGGTACGACGAGTCGGGCAAGGTGTATGTCGGTCGCGACGAAGCCGAAGTCCGTGCCAAAAACAATTTGGGCCCGGACGTTGCGCTGCAACAGGACAACGACGTGCTCGACACCTGGTTCAGCTCGGGCCTGTGGACGTTCTCTACCCTTGGCTGGCCGGAAAAAACCGACGCGCTGAAAACCTTCCACTCGACCGACGTACTGGTCACCGGCTTTGACATCATTTTCTTCTGGGTTGCCCGGATGATCATGCTCACCATGCATTTGGTGAAAAACGAAGACGGCACCCCGCAAGTTCCGTTCAAGACCGTGTACGTTCACGGCCTGGTGCGTGACGGTCAGGGCCAGAAGATGTCCAAGTCCAAAGGCAATGTTCTGGACCCGCTGGACATCATCGACGGTATCGAACTCGAAGACCTGGTGGCCAAACGCACCACCGGCCTGATGCAGCCCAAACTGCTTAAGAAAATCGAGAAGCAGACCCGCGACGAATTCGCTGACGGCATCGCCAGCTACGGCACGGACGCACTGCGCTTCACCTTCTGCTCGCTGGCCTCCACCGGCCGTGACATCAAGTTCGACATGGGCCGCGTCGAAGGCTATCGCAACTTCTGCAACAAGATCTGGAACGCTGCCCGTTACGTGCTGGACAAGGGCGAAGACTGCGGTCAGAACGGCGAAGCCTACGAACTGTCGCTGGCCGATCGCTGGATCATTTCGCAGTTGCAGCGCACCGAAGCCGAAGTAACCCGTCACCTCGACCAGTTCCGCTTCGATCTGGCAGCACAAGCGCTGTATGAGTTCATCTGGAACCAGTATTGCGACTGGTACCTTGAACTGTCCAAGCCGGTACTGTGGGACGAAAATGCGCCGGTTGAACGTCAGCGCGGCACCCGGCGCACGCTGGTTCGGGTACTGGAAGTGGCGCTGCGCCTGGCGCATCCGTTCATGCCGTTCATCACCGAAGAAATCTGGCAGCGCATCGCGCCGCTGGCGGGCGTTGAAGGCAAGACCATCATGCTGCAACCGTGGCCGGTGGCGAACGAAGCGCGCATCGACCAGGCCGCCGAAGATGATATCGAATGGCTCAAGGGCCTAATGCTCGGCGTGCGTAACATCCGTGGCGAAATGAACATCGGTCCCGGCAAACCGTTGCAGCTCTACGTGAAAAACGTCAGTGCCGAAGACCAGCGCCGTCTGGCCGAGAACGATGCCTTGCTGAAAAAGCTGGCTAAACTCGAGTCGATCACCGTGCTGCAAGACGGCGCCGAAGCCCCGCTGTCCGCCACCGCGCTGGTCGGCGAGATGGAAGTGCTGGTGCCAATGGCCGGGTTGATCGACAAAGATGCAGAACTGGCGCGCCTGGACAAGGAAATCCAGCGTTTGCACGGCGAAGTGGCCCGCGTAGGCGGAAAACTCTCCAACGCCGCGTTCGTTGACAAGGCCCCGGCCGAAGTCATCGACAAGGAACGCGCCAAATTGGCCGAAGCCGAACAGGCTTTGAGCAAGTTGGCAGAACAGCACGCGCGGATTTCCAGCCTGTAAACACGCTGCGCACCTGATCGCGGGCAAGGCCTGATGCTCCTGTGGGAGCCTCGGGGCTTGCCCGCGATTGCTTTTGTGGAATGAATTGAACATGACAACCCCACGCACTTCCAAAGCCACACGCCATCAGCCCAAGGCTGCCAGCGAAGCCAAGCCGGCTGCACCACGGGTCAAACCCAGCTTGCACCCGCGCAATCGCCATCAGGGGCGTTACGACTTCCCGCAACTGATCTCGGTGTGCCCCGAACTGGGTCAGTTCGTGATCATCAACCCGTACGGCAAAGAGAGCATCGACTTCGCCAACCCGGACGCCGTGCGGGTGTTCAACCGCGCCCTGCTCAAAGCGTTCTACGGCATTGCGCACTGGGACATCCCGGCTGACTACCTGTGCCCACCCGTCCCGGGACGCGCCGATTACGTGCATTTTCTGGCGGACCTGTTGGCCACCCTCAATGACGGCGTGATTCCGCGTGGCCCGAGCGTGCGCGTGCTGGATATCGGCATGGGCGCCAACTGCGTGTACCCGCTGATCGGTCATAGCGATTACCGCTGGCAGTTCCTCGGCACGGAGGTCGACACCATCGCCCTGAAGGCGGCCAAAGCCATCGTGCAATCCAACGGTTTGAACAAAGCCATCAGCCTGCGCCAGCAACCCAACCCGCAGAAAATCCTGCTGGACGTGCTGCAAAGCAGTGAGCGTTTTGACCTGAGCATGTGCAACCCGCCGTTCCACGCGTCATTGGACGAAGCACAGCGCGGCAGCGAGCGTAAATGGCGGGCACTGGGCAAGGCAGACCCAAAACGCAAGTTGCCGGTCCTGAACTTTGGCGGCCAGGCCGCAGAGTTGTGGTGTGAAGGCGGCGAGCAGCGCTTTGTCACGCAGTTGATCCGCGAAAGCGTGCAAGTGGGCCGTCAGGTGCTGTGGTTTAGCACACTGGTGTCCAAAGCCTCCAACTTGCCGGCCATCCAGACCGCCCTGAAAAAAGCAGGCGTTCGCGAGAGCCAGGTGGTGGACATGTCCCAGGGCAACAAGCAAAGCCGTTTTGTGGCCTGGACCTTCCACGATAAAGAACAGCAACAACTGTGGCGCGAGAAGAACTGGAAATAACCGGCAACAAGCGCCCACAAAAAAGCCGCGCTCCGGATCGCTCCGGGGCGCGGCTTTTTAACAAGTGTCTTACTTGTTAACAGCGTCAGTCAGGCCTTTGGCCACAACGAGTTTGATCACTTTCTTGGCAGCGATTTCGATGGTTGCGCCAGTCGAAGGGTTACGGCCAGTACGGGCAGGACGCTCGGTCACTTTCAGTTTGCCAATACCTGGCAGAGTGATTTCGCCGCCATTTTCCAATTGATCAGCAACGATCTGAGCCAGTTGGTCCAGAGCGTTACGCGCGGTAGTTTTCGGCGCGTCGATAGCTTCAGCGATATCGGCGATCAGTTGGTCTTTAGTAATAGCCATTGAGATGTTCCTTCCCTATCAAATTCATTTGGTTTGCAGAGTGCAAAGTCAGCTATCGAGCCAGATATTGGGGGTCTGGCACGCCCGTTTGCTTTCACGACGAATCGCGGATGTAGAGTGCTGAAACGGAGTTTGGTTCGACCTGACACATGCTGAATCCGCGCTTTGCGCCGTTACCCAGCGCAAGACCGGGCAAAACTAGCACAGAGACGGCCAAATATCCGCCTCTACCTGCCCATTTGGTCAGCTTTATCGCGTTAAAACCGTAAAAAAACGCCTCCCGGCCGACAGAAGCACCCTAAACCCCGGTGCGAAGGCCGTCCAAAGGCTCAGGTGCGTTACACTTGCCGCTTTCGCGGGGCCTGCCCCCTGTCTTCTGATCACTCGCCGAGAAGCCCATGCCGATCCGTCATTGCATCGTCCATCTGATTGAGAAAAAACCCGACGGTACGCCCGCTGTTCTCCACGCCCGCGACACCGAATTGGCCGAGTCGCAGGCCATCGAGAACATGCTCGCGGACCTCAACGAAAGCTATAACGCCAAACAAGGCAAGGCCTGGGGCTTTTTCCATGCCGAATCCGGCGCGCATCCGTTCAGCGGCTGGCTCAAGGAGTACCTGGATGGCGGCACCGACTTCACGGCCTTCAGCCGCGTAGCCGTCGAGCACCTGCAAAAGCTGATGGAAGAGTCCAACCTGTCAGTGGGCGGCCATGTACTGTTCGCCCACTATCAACAAGGCATGACCGATTATCTGGCCATTGCCCTGCTGCACCACAGCGAAGGCGTGGCGGTGAACGCAGAGCTGGACGTGACCCCGTCGCGTCATCTGGACCTTGGCCAGTTGCACCTCGCAGCGCGGATCAACTTGTCCGAGTGGCAGAACAACAAACAGTCCAAGCAGTACATTTCGTTCATCAAAGGCAAAAACGGCAAGAAGGTGTCAGAGTATTTCCGCGACTTCATCGGCTGCCAGGAAGGCGTCGACGGGCCCGGCGAAACCCGCACCCTGCTTAAAGCCTTTAGCGATTTCGTGGAAAGCGAAGACCTGCCAGAAGAGTCCGCACGCGAGAAAACCAAAACCCTGGTCGATTACGCCAGCAGCCAGGCCAAAATCGGCGAACCGATGGGCCTTGAAGAGCTGTCTGAGTTGATCGACGAAGAGCGCCCGAAAGCGTTTTACGATCACATCCGCAACAAAGATTACGGCCTCTCGCCGGAAATCCCGGCAGACAAACGCACCCTCAACCAGTTCCGCCGCTTCACAGGCCGTGCCGAGGGCCTGTCGATCAGTTTTGAAGCCCATTTGCTGGGCTCCAAAGTGGAATTTGACGAAGAGGCCGGCACGCTGATCCTCAAGGGCTTGCCGACCCAACTGCTCGACCAGCTCAAGCGCAACAAATAATGTTCAACGGGATCCTGAAAAAAGTCCTGTTCGTGCTGGTGGTCGTGGTGATTTTTCAGAACTGGGGCAAGATTGAACGCGTGCTCAACCCTTCGGGCGTTGTTGCCGAGCAGACCCGGGCCAACGCCCGTGTTGTGCTCTACGCCACCGAGTGGTGCGGGTATTGCAAAGCCACCCGCCGCTTTCTCGACGAAAAAGGCATCCCGTACACCGAATTCGATATCGACAAAGACCCTGTCGCGCGCAAGGCGTATGAAGCGCTGGGCGGACGCGGGATTCCGATACTCGATGTGAATGGCACGCTGATTCGCGACTTCAAGCCCGAGGCGATCCTCGACGCATTGAAATAAACGGCGCACCGCCTGCCAAGGGCGACAACGGATAAATGCCTGCCCCTCACCCGCGCAGACCGATTACCGCTATGCCTGGCTTTTTACCAGGCACTCCTTGGCGCTCTTCCTGAGCTTTTTGATCAGCCGCTCCTGACGCAGCGCCTCGCCTTTGTCGGGCCAGCATTCGACATACACCAGTGCTACCGCCGGGCTGGACGCAAAAAAGCGCGCACCCTTACCGCTTTGATGCTTGGCAAAACGCTTATGCGGGTCATCGCTGATACCGCAATACAACGCCCCGTTGGCAGCCCGCACCAGGTACACAAACCAGGGTTTACTCGCGGCTGTCGCTTCACAAGATTCGGTTACTGCGGTCACTGTTACAGCCCTTGGCCGCGCGCCTGAAAGGCCTTGAGACCTTTTTTCGCCTGGGCCCGGATCGCATTTTTCACCAGCGGCGTCCAGCCCAGCAGCGTGCCTTTGATACCCAGCGCCTGACGCGACCAACGCCACAGGTCGAAATGGTCATGGTGCTCGCAGATTTTGCCGTCGCGAAAAACAAAGCGCGCCTGAATGTCGTTGATGACAATCGCCCCGGTCTGGCTGAACACATAAGTAGCCACCCAATGCGCGCTGCCCTGCTGATCGTCCGCCTGCACTTGGTTGAAACTGAGGGTGAAATCCTTGGCCCGGGACGTGAGCATGCGCCACATGTCACGAGCGTCCTGCCCACGCAACTCGCCAAACACCGGGTCGCTGAACAGCACGTCTTCGGTGTAACACTGCGCCATGGTTTCGGCATCCAGCTGCTGGAATGCTTGATAGAAACGAGTGATCAACGCGTGGTGGGCTTGGCTCATGACGGGGTCCGTGCAGGATGGAATTCGTGCACGATAATCCGACATGAGCAGAAACACTATGGCTTCAGATCTTCTCGCTGACGACATTGACGTATTTCGCACGCCCGGCCCCCAGTCCGGCGATGATCGCACCGATGCCCACGACGCCGAAAATCCACCCCAGGGCGTTCCAGCCACCGGTCAATTCGTGGACCAGCCCCACGGCAAACGGGCCCATGGAGGCCACGGTGTAGCCGATGCCTTGCGCCATCCCCGACAAATTGGCCGCGACGTGGGCGTCTCGCGAACGCAACACGATCAGGGTCAGCGCCAAGCTGAATGTCCCGCCCTGCCCCAGCCCCAACACAATGGCCCAGCCCCACAAGCCGTTAAGCGGCGCATACAGGCACCCAAACAAACCGGCCAGGGTCATCCCCATCACCAACACAATGGCCAGACGCTGATCCTTGCCCCGCGTGGCCAACCAGGGCGCGGTCAACGCGGTGGCCAGTTGCACGATCACTGACCCGGACATCACCAGCCCGGCTTGCGTCGGGGTCAACCCACGGCCAATCAGGATCGACGGCAACCAGCCAAACACGATGTACGACAAGGACGATTGCAAGCCCATATACAGCGTGACCTGCCACGCCAACGGGTCACGCAATAAACCGCGCACCCGGTAAGCCACGTTATGCGCGCCCTGACGCTTGCCCACTTGCGGCAGCCAGAAGAACGCGGCCAACACCGCCGGTAACGCCCAGAAACCTAACCCTATCGCCCAACTGTTATCAAAATAATGGCTCAGCGGCACGGTCGCCCCGGCAGCCAGCGCAGCGCCCAGACAGAGTGCCATGGTGTAAACCCCGGTCATGGTGCCAGCATGCCCGGCGAAGTCCCGCTTGATGATGCCGGGCAACAGCACACCGATTACCCCGATGCTGGCACCGGCCAGAATGCTGCCGGCAAACAGACCGTTTTCCCCCAGGTAACTGCGCAGCACGATGCCGCCGCCGAGTGTCAGCAAGATCCCCAACACCACGCGCTCGGTGCCGAATCGCCGGGCCAGTATCGGCGCCAGGGGCGCGAAGATGCCGAGGCACAACACCGGCAAGGTGGTCAGCAAGCCTGCTTGCGCGGCCGACAACCCCAATTGATCAGAGACCTCGCCCAACAGCGGCGCCATGCTCGACAACGCCGGGCGCAAGTTCAACGCCACCAGCACCAGGCCCAGCAGCAACAACCAGGGGCGCACCACCACAGGAGGCGCTTGTTGGACCACTTCGTCGTCCACCTCGGCATCAATCAGCAATTGATCCAGATCTTCCAGATGGCGTGCGGGTTCGGGGCTGTCGTTATGGTGTGGCGGATTGCTCGTCATGGCCTGCTCCGGTTCAAGGTTTATTGTTCAACGTCCGGCAAAACGCCATCGCCCGTTGAGGGTCTTATTGTTCGACAGCAGCCTGCCGTTCGATGTGCCGATCGAACACCGACGGGCGGCGCGGGTGAATAGTCGATGTGTGACGCAACTGGCTGCAGACGCCACTGGAGCTGTCGTGATACAGCTCGCTGAGCGCCGGGTTGTGCACGGCAATAATCAGGCGCAGGAGAAATAGCAGGTCGCAGCCGATGTCGGTATTGAGAGCGCCGCAGTGTTGCTGGCGCGGACCTCAAAAGATTCGGGACATCTTAGCCAGACGAAGACGCCGGGGGCAATCCGGGCGTGTGAGGTAGGAGGCTGCGCGCTTTGATGTGATCAAAGCGCGCAGCCTGCGGGTGTCACGACAGGCCTAGTGCAAGATCTGGTTCAGAAACAACTTGGTCCGATCGTTTTGCGGGGTGTCGAAGAAATCGTTGGGCGCGGCCTGCTCAACGATTTCACCTTTATCCATGAAGATCACCCGATTCGCCACGGTCCGGGCAAAGCCCATTTCATGGGTCACGCAGAGCATCGTCATACCGTCTTGTGCCAGGCCGATCATGGTGTCGAGCACCTCCTTGACCATTTCCGGGTCCAGTGCCGACGTCGGTTCGTCAAACAACATGATCTTGGGCTTCATGCACAACGCCCGGGCAATCGCCACCCGCTGTTGCTGCCCACCCGACAATTGCCCTGGGTATTTGTGCGCCTGTTCGGGAATGCGCACCCGTTCCAGATAATGCATGGCAATTTCTTCGGCTTGCCGCTTGGGCATCTTGCGCACCCACATCGGTGCCAGCGTGCAGTTTTGCAGGATGGTCAGGTGCGGAAACAGGTTGAAGTGCTGAAACACCATGCCCACCTCACGGCGCACGCTTTCGATCTGTTTGAGGTCATTGGTCAGCTCGACGCCATCCACCACGATGCGTCCCTGCTGGTGTTCTTCAAGGCGATTGAGGCAACGTATTGTGGTGGACTTGCCCGAGCCCGAAGGCCCGCACAGCACTATCCGCTCCCCTGGCTGCACATTGAGGTTGATGTCTTTAAGTACATGGAACTGGCCGTACCATTTGTTCACCCCAAGCATCTGGATGATGCCTTGTGGCTCGGCAGTCTGTTTGATGGCTTCACTCATGACGCACGTCTCCTAATGCTTGTGGCCTGTGTCCAGCTTGCGCTCCAGGTGCATGGAGTAGCGGGACATACCGAAACAGAAAATCCAGAACACCAGGGCCGCGAATACATACCCTTCGGTCGCCATACCCAGCCATTTGGGGTCCGCTGCTGCTTGCTTGACGCTGTTGAGCAGGTCAAACAGGCCAATGATGATGACCAGGCTGGTGTCCTTGAACAGGGCAATGAAAGTGTTGACGATGCCGGGGATTACCAGCTTCAAGGCTTGCGGCAAAATCACCAGCCCGGTGCTGCGCCAGTAACCGAGGCCCATGGCAGCCGCGGCCTCGTACTGGCCCTTGGGGATCGCTTGCAACCCGCCGCGCACCACTTCGGCCACGTAAGCCGACTGGAACAGAATCACCCCGATCAACGCCCGCAGCAGCTTGTCGAAGTTCATGCCTTCGGGCAGAAACAGCGGCAGCATCACTGACGACATGAACAACACCGTGATCAACGGCACCCCGCGCCAGAACTCGATAAAGGTCACGCATACCACGCGGATGGCGGGCATATCGGAGCGACGGCCCAGCGCCAGCAACACACCCAGCGGCAAGGCACCGGCAATGCCCACCGTGGCAATCACCAGTGTCAGCATCAGACCGCCCCACTGGCTGGTGGCAACAGGGCTCAAGCCCCAATAACCACCGTGCAGCAAGGTGTAGGCCAGCAGCGGGTACACCACCAAAAAGCCCAGTCCGTAGACCGTCTTGTGCTTGAAGCGCGATACGAACAGCGGCGCGGCCCCGAGCACCGCCAGCCAGACGCTCAGGTCCACCCGCCAGCGCAACGCGCTGGGGTAGTAGCCGTACATGAATTGACCAAAGCGTTGCTGAATAAACACCCAACACGCGCCGTCTTTGGTGCAGTCTTCGCGGGTGGTGCCAACCCAGTTGGCATCGAGAATCGCCCAGTTCAGCAACGGCGGCACGATCAGCCACACCAGATAGCACGCCAGCAGGGTCAGCACGGTGTTGAACGCATTGGAAAACAGATTGGCCCGAGCCCATGCCAGCAGGCCAATGCGCGTGCCCGGCGCAGGCAAGTCGGGTTTGAAAACATGAGTGGTCATGGTCGCGCCCTCATCGTTCGATCAGCGCAATGCGCGAGTTGTACACGTTCATCAACAGCGAAATGCTAAGGCTGATGGCCAGGTACACGCTCATGGTGATGGCAATGACTTCGATTGCCTGGCCGGTCTGATTGAGAACCGTCCCTGCAAACAGCGACACCATCTCCGGATAACCGATACCTGCGGCCAGCGAAGAGTTTTTCACCAGGTTCAGGTATTGGCTGGTCAGGGGCGGAATAATCACCCGCAACGCTTGAGGAATGATCACCTTGCGCAGCGTCGGTCCCGATTTCAGGCCCAGAGAATGCGCGGCTTCAGTCTGACCATGGCTGACTGACTTGATACCCGAGCGCACGATTTCAGCAATAAATGCAGCGGTGTACACCGTGAGGGCAAGGGTCAGGGCCAGCAGCTCCGGGATCAGCACCCAGCCACCCACGAAATTGAAGCCTTTGAGCTGCGGTATTTCCCAATGCACCGGGCTGCCCGTCAGCCACACGCAAATACCCGGAATCACTACCAATAGCCCTAGCGCCGCCCAGAACTTATGAAATGGCATGCCGGTGTCTTCAAAGCGCTTGTTGGCCCAACGCACCATCAGGACCACAACCACGAGAGCCAGCAGAACGCTAAATACAAATGGCCAGAAGGCCTCGGTGGCCATCGCTGCGGGCATGTTCAGCCCGCGATTGCTCATGTAGAAGGTGTCAGCAATGTTGTGACTGTTGCGCGGCAGCGGCATGGTCAGGAACACAGCGAAATACCAGAACAGAATTTGCAGCAGGGGCGGAATATTGCGAAACACCTCAACGTATACCGTCGCCAGCTTGTTGATCATCCAGTTGGGTGACAGCCTCGCGATGCCAATAATGAAACCCAGCATCGTCGCCAATACCACGCCAATGGCCGAAACCAGCAAGGTATTGAGCAAGCCGATGACAAAAACACGGGCATAACTGTCGGACTCGGTGTAATCGATCAAGTGTTGCGCGATGCCGAATCCGGCACTGCGCTCCAGAAAATCAAACCCCGACGTAATGCCCCGGTGCTGCAAGTTGGTCTGGGTGTTGTCAAACAGATACGCGCCCAGCCAGACCACCAGCACCACAGTGACGATCTGAAATACCCACCCACGCACACGTGGATCGCTCAGGCTAAGCCTGGGCTTGAGTGCGCCGACTTTAGTCTGCATGTTGAACCCCTGAAAAAAATGGACATAACATCACCCGGCCTTGGAGCGGCCGGGTGACAGCGCTATCAGCGCACAGGGGGTGCGTATTGGATCCCGCCGTTGTTCCACAGGGCATTGAGCCCGCGGTCGATGGCCAAAGGTGTGCTTTTGCCGAGGTTTTTCTCAAACACTTCGCCGTAGTTGCCAACCTGACTGACGACCTGCACGACCCAGTCCTTGGGCAGTTTCAAGTCTTTGCCGTATTCACCATCAGCGCCCAACAAGCGTGCAACGTCCGGGTTTTTCGTGGACTTGGCTTCTGCCACCACGTTTTTGGAAGTAATCCCGGCCTCTTCCGCATTGAGCATGGCGTAGAGGGTCCATTTGACGATGCTGAACCAATCCTCATCGCCCTTGCGTACCACCGGCCCCAAGGGTTCTTTGGAAATGGTTTCAGGCAACACCACGTAATCGCCAGGTGTCGCCAGTTTGGTGCGCTGCGCGTACAGCTGCGATTTGTCGGAGGTCAGCACATCACAGCGCCCGCTTTCCAGCGATTTGGCGCTTTCGTCAGAGGTGTCGAAGGTAATCGGCGTGTATGTAAGGTTATTGGCGCGGAAGTAATCAGAGACATTGAGCTCAGTGGTCGTGCCCGCCTGAATGCAAATGGTGGCGCCGTCCAGCTCCTTGGCGCTTTTGACCCCCCAGTTTGTTGTTCACCAAAAACCCCACGCCGTCGTAGTACGTCACGCCGGCGAACACCATGCCCATGCCTGCATCACGGGAGCTGGTCCACGTGGTGTTACGCGACAGAACATCCACCTCGCCCGATTGCAGCGCCGTGAAACGCTCTTTGGCATTCAACTGGCTGAACTTGACCTTGGTCGCGTCACCAAACACAGCGGCGGCCACGGCGCGGCAAATGTCCGCATCAATCCCGAGAATTTTCCCGGACGCGTCCGGCACCGAAAAACCGGGCAGCCCGTCACTCACACCACATTGCACAAAGCCTTTCTTTTTCACGCTGTCCAGCGTTGCACCCGCATGGGCAAAACCGCTCATAGTGAGGACTACGGCTGCTGTGGCCAGGGCCAAAGTGGATTTCAACTGCTTCATTCAAACCTCCAAGTCTTGCTTTTATTGTGTTTGAACAAGACCCGCCGCCCCCTTGTGAGGCACTGTTGACCTGTGTTGGCATTAAATGAGGTCAAGCGGCATAAGCCTTGAGCGATGGGTGCATCGCACAAGCCTTCAAACTGAAGCGCTCACTTGAGCGGTTGAACTCCTTGTCCAGCTTCACCTTCGGGCTTTTTGCTATCCCCCCGACGGCAGTTGCCTGTTAGTGTTACCGCCGGAAATATGCAGAGACGCCCATAGCTCATAGCAAAGCGCGTACCAGTCACACGCCCTGCGACATTGCGCGCTTATTTTCAGAAAAATCGTTCAAGCAATAGACATTTTCGCCAAACGTTAAACGAACTCGTACTCAAGCCGCGCCCCCTGATGGCACGCCTGCACAACGATGGAGCAACCATGACCGAGCCTCTTATCCTCGACCCCCCAAAGCCCGCTGATGCCTGTGTTATCTGGCTTCATGGCTTGGGCGCGGATCGTTATGACTTCTTGCCGGTGGCCGAAGCGCTGCAAGAAAACCTGCTGACTACACGTTTTGTTTTGCCGCAGGCACCCACTCGCCCAGTCACCATCAATGGCGGGTATCCCATGCCCAGCTGGTACGACATCAAGGCCATGAGCCCGGCCCGATCAATCAGCGAAGACGAGTTAAATGAATCTGCCCGGATGGTCATTGAGCTGATCGATCAACAGAAAGCACACGGGATAGATGCCAACCGTATTTTTCTGGCCGGGTTTTCTCAGGGCGGCGCCGTGGTATTTCACACCGCGTACCTGAAATGGCAGGGCGCATTGGGTGGCGTAATTGCCCTCTCCACCTACGCGCCAACCTTCAGCGATGAAATGGAATTGTCCGCCAGTCAGCAACGCATTCCGGCCTTGTGCCTACACGGTCAGTACGATGATGTAGTCCAAAACTCCATGGGTCGCACGGCGTATGAACATTTAAAGAGCCGCGGCGTAACCGTGATCTGGCAGGAATACCCCATGAGCCATGAAGTGTTACCTGAGGAAATCCGGGACATAGGCGTCTGGCTCAAGGCGCGTCTGAGTTAAAACCGAAACATCCTGTCGTTCACTACGCCGAGCACGCGACTTGCATTACACTGCCCGGCGTACACTCCTTAACCAACTGATGAGATGACCGTGCTCAAAGCACTCAAAAAAATATTCGGTAAAAGCGAGGCTGAGCCGCTCGCGCCTGCTTCCACAGCACCTTCCAGCAGCCCCGGCCCGCGAACCGACGCGCAACACAGCGCCCAGCCTGCTCCCGCTGATGCCTCGGTGACAACGCCCGACGCACAGCCTGCTGCACCTTCGGCACGCAGCGAAAAACCAAAGCCGACCAAACCGCGCCGGGAAGCGACCCCCAAGCCACCGGTCATCCCCTGGAAACTCGAAGATTTCGTGGTAGAGCCTCAAGAAGGCAAAACCCGCTTTCACGACTTCAAGCTCGCGCCCGAGCTGATGCACGCTATCCAGGACCTGGGTTTTCCTTATTGCACACCGATTCAGGCGGGCGTATTGGGTTACACCCTCTCAGGCCGTGATGCGATTGGCCGCGCACAGACCGGTACCGGCAAAACCGCCGCGTTCCTGATTTCGATCATCAGTCAACTGACGCAAACCCCGCCGCCCAAAGAACGCTACATGGGCGAGCCCCGCGCCTTGATCATCGCGCCGACCCGCGAGCTGGTGGTGCAAATTGCCAAAGACGCAGCCGACCTGACCAAATACACCGACCTCAATGTCATGACGTTCGTAGGCGGCATGGACTTCGACAAACAACTCAAACAGCTTGAAGCCCGTCACTGCGACATTCTGGTAGCCACCCCGGGCCGCCTGCTGGACTTCAACCAGCGCGGCGAAGTGCATTTGGACATGGTTGAAGTGATGGTCCTCGACGAAGCCGACCGCATGCTGGACATGGGCTTCATTCCGCAGGTGCGCCAGATCATCCGCCAGACCCCGCCCAAAGCCGAACGCCAGACCTTGCTGTTCTCCGCGACCTTCACCGAAGACGTCATGAACCTCGCCAAGCAATGGACCACCGACCCGGCAATCGTGGAAATTGAATCCGAAAACGTGGCCAGCGACCGTGTGGAGCAACACGTCTACGCCGTAGCCGGGGCCGATAAGTACAAGTTGTTGTTCAACCTGGTGAATGACAACGGTTGGGATCGTGTCATCGTATTTGCCAACCGCAAGGATGAAGTGCGCCGCATCGAAGAGCGGCTGGTACGTGACGGCATCAACGCCGCGCAACTGTCGGGCGACGTACCCCAGCACAAACGCATCAAGACGTTGGAAGGCTTCCGTGAAGGTAAAATCCGCGTTCTGGTCGCCACCGACGTGGCGGGTCGCGGCATTCACATCGACGGCATCAGCCACGTGATCAACTTCACCCTGCCGGAAGTGCCGGACGACTACGTCCACCGCATTGGCCGAACCGGGCGTGCGGGTGCAGACGGCGTATCCATCAGCTTTGCCGGTGAAGACGACTCGTATCAACTGCCTGCTATCGAAACCAAGCTGGGCCGCAAAATCAGCTGCGAAACCCCGCCCACCGAACTGCTGCGCCCCGTGGTACGTGCCACCCGCAAACCCCACGACCCGACCGAAACGGCCTGATCGATCCGGCCAGCCCCTTGCTCGCGATAGCGGAACGCCTGCTTCGCGAGCCGGACTGGCACGTCTGGCACTGACTAATCGCGCAATGCCAGCTCCGCTTCGCGCTGCGCAATGGCCGCCTCCAGCTCGGGCGAGCGCTTGGCCCACTGCTCGGGTGGTATCGGTTTAGACCACTCAACAATCTCCGGCCAGGTTAATTCTGGAGGGGGGTTTAGTTTTAGCTTGTGCACGGCGCTAATGAACAACACATTAAATACAAATACACCGAAAAAGCCTTCCCATAGCAATGCCAACGGCCAGCCCTTGCGACTGGCAGCCTCGCCCAGTTGCTCCCAATAGGTTGCTAATACCCCCTTGGTGTACGGATGATATTGGGGTGGAGTATCAACTGCGTCGGGCCCGATTTCCATGTAACTACGCATACACTCCCAGACCATTTTTGAGGCCCTGGTACTGCCACTGGCAAAAGAAAAACGGCAGTATTTAACTTTCTCATCCGCCTCAGGGTCAGGATTTTTGAACACCACGAGCAATCCCCCGCCTGTTGAATATTTTCCTGCTTGAGTCATTGAATAACACTCAGTCGCTTGGGCGACAACGGTTTCCCACGGAACAATCCAATATTCGCTAGCATTAATCGGAACGCAAACTTCTCGACGCTGGCGATTAAAACGAGCAGGCAAAGGCACCGGCTTTTTCAAGACAGTGACAAGAAGATAAATAGGATAAGCAAACAAAATGATGCCCAAGTAAAGAACATCCCAATCACCCCAAAAAAAGGCAACCGCAGTAAAAATTAATACATTTACCCATAACACGACGATAGCCTGACCTATTGCGAATAAACCGACATCCATATAAACGTCATTTTTTATCCACACACTACCCAGCACGTCATTCGCAACTTCTCCGGTTGGCACTGCTAACGGCGCCAAATATTCGTTTTGTGAAAAAAAACCTTTCTGACTTGTACCTGCTGGCGGAAGAGTCATTCCCTAATACTCAAGGGCTTTAAACTTTTACCATGGTCTTCGATACGCACACGTAAACGCTCAGCTTTATTCAATTCTGGAGTTGGAGCATCGCGTACCGCCACCAAACCGATGAGCGGAGAGCAAGTAAATGCGAGCCCTTCTTGCCCCCCAATAAACTCTGACAGGTTCAACATTGAAGTGATGGGGGTTCGGTATCGTATACGCACCGATACCAGACGAGGTTGAGTCCCAAGAACATCAGGCACAAGGTTAAACAGTCCCGACAAACGTATACCCTGCCCTTCCTTATACGGTATCCAGTTACACGTACTGGTTTCAATCCAATACTTACCTATATCCCGCATCGGTCTCGGCGGGACGACAAGATGGCCAGAGCCGTTATTTTTAATCATGTTTCTATAAGCAATCGTATCAACAGGATCACCCACTATAGAAATATCAACATACGAGCCATAAAAACCAGCACCTGGCAAATCCACTGTCAGAGATTCAACTGTCGAGACATATCGAAAACCGTCCCAGTTATCCACTAACTCTTGGCTGGACCCGTTTTCAAAACTGAGGCGCGGCGTAAACAGTATATTCTGTAACTCCATCAACTCTTTAGCCTGGGCTTCGTACGCAATAACTTCCCACTTCCCCGCCCTCAACTTTGACCAACAGCAATGAGCAAGAAAATTCTGTAAGGGCGTCCGCTGCATGAACCAAGAAACCACATAAAACACGCCTAAGACCGCTAATACCACATTAATCGGTCCCAACCATCTTAAATAACTGGCCTGTGCTAGCGCGACCCCATAGCTTGCAACCATGCTTTTAGAGGTGTGTATTATACCGAGCATCGCCTGTACGCCAGACGCTATAGCAAATCCCGCAGATACTGTCTGCCGCACTTTCAACCACGGATCTAAATTTCCCTGCATGTTATCTAGTTGAATTTGAAGTGCTTTGTATTCCATAAATGCTGCTATGGAAGAAAGAAAGCCAAGAATGCCACCCAGCATTGTCATAACGGAGGCGATGTATGAAGTTCTACCGGCCTTCAAAGAAATGACTTCAACGCCTCTCCCTCCCCAAAAACCCTTCCTGACCTGAGCGTCAATCACCGCCACCAGCGCGGCTGCGGCATATAACGTGGCAGACGCCGTCTCGTACTGACGCTGTTGATCCACCCCTTCCAGCACCTGCGCCTGGCTCAGATAGCGCCCCGCATTCCAGCTATTGAGCAGCAATGCCGCCAATGCAATCACGCCGCCGCTATTTTGCACCGCAGGCGAGTTAACGATACTGGCGACGTGCCCTGTGCCGATGGCTTTACCGGTTATTTTTGCCCACTGAGTAAGTTCTTCGGCAGCTTTACCGACCAGTTGCAACACCTGCCGCCCGCCCTGATCGATCAGGCGCAAGCCGGTTTCACTGCCCACGCGCGCGGCAACCATGATGCTCATCCACGCCCCGCTTAACGGCGTGCCGGGCTCACCTCCCAGTAACAGCAATGCTGCCCCCAAGCGTTTGATAAGGGTATTCCACGCACTGTCAGCCTCGCGAGCAAGTTCGGCGAGGCTGGCAAGGATCGGCACGCCCAGCGGGCCGAGTATTTTGATCAAGGCCTGTTCGGCGTTGGCCTGGTTTTCCAGACTCAATGCCGTCATCAACTCTGCGGACCGGCTGATGCCGATGACAGCCGCCTCCAGTGTCGGGCTCCAGCCGTAGAACAACTGACGTAACGCGCCTTCATCGGCACTGCGCACGTAGTCGGCATATTGCTCGGCACCCTGTTTGCGCAGGCATTGCGCACTCAGACAGGCAATGGCCAAGCGGCCAAGCCATGTCAGGTGAGCGGGGTCGTGGAAATCGACAACCCAGGTGCCGCTATGGTGCCGGGCCAAATACACCCCCCGGTCGGCATAGAGTCGGGTGTGGCGCTGTTGAACCTGAGCAAAATGGGTGGGGGCAGTGTGATCAAGCCACGTATTCATGGCCGGTAAGTCAATGTACTGCTCAACCTTTTCACTGACGAAACGGTTTTCCAGATTAGCCACTTTTGATGCTCGGTAATCGCGCACCAACGCTTCAACTTCCGTGTGCAAATGAGCAGGAATGAATTCACGCACCGGCGCTACCGTACGTTTTATTTGAGCCTGCACTTCTTCCAGCCTGACAGCACCTTCCCAATACTTTGAATGACGCCCGCGCTTTTGATTCAACCGTGCTTCTTCGCGAAACAGCTCTTCGAGTTCATGATCAACCCTCAGCAGTTGCTCACCTTGCTCAGGGGTCAGCTCAAGGAGGTGCTCGCGGTAGCGATAACTCACCTGTCCCGCAATTTCAGCGCCATCTTCGGTAATCAGGCTGCGTATGAATCCGCCGATGCTCAAGCGCAGCTGGTGGTCCTGCTGCCATTGCTCATGCTGGCTTTCGACCTGTTCCTGTTCATGATTGATATCACGCAAAACGCCCAGATCGTCATCCAGGCAAGCCAGTACGGCATATAAGCCTTGAGCCTGCTGCTGGGCGAGTTCCAGCTGTTGCCGAACGCTGATCGGCGTCCACGGCACTGCGCTCCACTCACCGGGCGGCGTGTCGTCTGCGGTGATATCCGGATGGCCGGCCGCTACGCTGGCGCGTTCTTGGTTCCAGCGCCGGGCATCGGTTAATGCCGTGATGTTGTGCTGAATGTTGTCGGTGGGCCGGTTTTCGAACAGTCGCTGTGCCAATTGCTGTTCGTGGGCCTTATGCGCTGGGCCGTTGCGTAAATGGTCAAGGGTGACGGCCCGCGCATAGGTTTCAGGTATCAGTTCGCCCATGAGCTCATTCGCTTTATTAAGCGGTACGCAGTGAGGGGCCTGCAATTCATTGGCAAGCTGGCGTAAATCGAGTGCGCGCATGCGCTGGGCACGTACTTGCGGGTCATACAAGTTCTGGCAAGCCTCGGGCGAAAGGGGGTATTCGCTGTAGAGCATCGAGACCGGCTCATGCTTGCTCAGCGTAAGGCCATGGAGGTTGCCGCGTTCAACCCGCGTGTCATCGGCCTGTAGCGCCTGCTCATATAGGCATCCGTTGATCGCCACGGCATAGCGCTGCAGCCCTTTGCTGCCTTGCCACACATACACAAATCCTTCACGCAGCAATCGCGCGGCCATGGGATGACTGTCGGGAACAATGCCCGGTTGAGAGGCGCTGTGTGTCGCCGCCTGTTCGCTCAGCGCGTACCGTACCGGCAGCACAAAAAGGTAAGGCTGGTGAGCCGGGCACTGGCCGCCGGCACTATGAATGTCGATATGTTCATGGCCACGGGCAGCCCGGTCAGCCGCCTCCAGTTGTGAGAGCCTGGCGAGTCGTTGCTCAGTGCTCATAGGGCAACCTCTGCGCATGCAATTTGGCGTTTGAACTCGTCCAGCACCTTGTCCAGGCGCTCTTTAGGTGAAAGCTCGCGAGCTGCCAGTAACTGGCGATACCGCGTGTGAGCGGGGCCGTCAGGGAAAGTGTCACCAAAATGACCGTAAACACTGACCCAGCGCATCACCTCATCCACAGCCCCAAACCCCTGACGCTCGGCATGGCCGCAGCAAGCAATCGCCCATTGCTTGCGCGCAGCTAACGCCAGCCCGTGCACATATTCCGGAAAATACTGCTCAGCATGTTCCAGTACGCGCTGCAGGATGACACCTCGCCCTTCTTGGCCGAGGTGCTCGATCTGTGGGACGTTGAGTTTCAACCAAGGGATATGCGCATAGTCGGCCCCGGCCTGCGCAGGCCCATTACGACGGAACTCACAACCAGGCAAGCGAATCAGGCTGACGGGGCCCATCACTTTTTCACGCACACCGGCAGGCAAGTCTTGCAACCACAATCGGGCAATCCGGGGGTCGTAATAACGGAATAACACGCTCACATCGCCGTCTACCCGGGCGTGAACCAGGCTGCGCAAGTGCGCAATCAAAAGGTCTTCGTCAACATCACTTTCCAGCCAGATGCCTGCATTGTCCTGCCAATGCATTTCAAAGGTGTGCGCCAACGGGCTGTGAGCTTCGACGCAGACTAATAACGGACTGCAAATCGTCAACTCAGCGTATTGGGTCATACGGTACAAAACATGAGGGATTGATCCGGGGGCCAGGTCCACCAATCGGACGGGAAGGTTTTCGATCTGGCAACTGTCGAGCAGCAAGTAAGCGCGGCTCATGCTTGAATGCTCGGCATTTTTTCGCAAACCGGGCAGATCGGCTTTGCTCCACGTGCGGCCGCCCTCAGTGCCTCAATTTGCGGAGCTGGCGCCAGGGCGATCAGCGGCTCAACAAGATCAGGTATGCCCGGTATCGGCACGCCCCCCAACTGGATCGGTGTGCTGCAAAAAATGCCCGCCGCATTGATCACGAGATGATGA
>NZ_NQKI01000050.1 GCF_002269125.1 Pseudomonas lundensis
TGTCCCCTTCGTCTAGTGGCCTAGGACACCGCCCTTTCACGGCGGTAACAGGGGTTCGAGTCCCCTAGGGGACGCCACGATTACCCGCTCTGCGGGATTTTTAAGGGTCATTCAATTATTGAATGGCCCTTTTGTTTGTCTGACGCTTTTGTCGTTCTCGCCATCATGCTTGCTTTGCCCAGCGCCACTCCCCACCTTGAACACACATGCTGCGTTACACTGCGCCCTTTATTCACGCGTGGAGGTTGGGCATGAGCTGGGATTTGGCAACGCCGTTCATCATTGACCTGCAAGTGCAGGCTGAAGACATTGATGGTTTTGGCCACGCCAACAACGCTGCCTATGTTGTCTGGCTGGAGCGATGCGCCTGGCGTCACTCTCAGCGCCTTGGGCTGGACCTGACTGAATACCGTCGCCTTGACCGCGCCATGGCGGTGGCACGGCATGAAATCGATTACCTGGCCAGCGCCTATGAAGGTGACGAGCTGCAACTGGCGACGTGGATTATCGATTGCGACAAACGCTTACGCATGACACGTCAATTCCAGCTAATCAGGCCTCGCGACGGTCTGACGTTGCTGCGGGCTAAAACCACGTTTGTGTGTATCGAGTTGTCCACCGGCAAAGCCAGGCGCCTACCGCCCGAATTCCTCGAGGGTTATGGTCCGGCGATCGTGCCAGCGTGACAGGGCTGCAGCTTGATACCGCTTGAGCGCGTTACCGCGTAAACTGCCGCACGTTTTTTATGAGAGTCACCCATGCAAATTGCCTTGGCGCCGATGGAAGGGCTGGTCGATAACATCCTGCGTGATGTCCTGACCCGCACCGGCGGTATTGATTGGTGTGTCACCGAATTTATTCGGGTCACCGAGCGTCTGCTGCCCGAAGCGTACTTCCACAAGTTCGCCCCTGAGCTTGAACACGGCGCGAAAACCCGCGCAGGCGTGCCGTTGCGTGTGCAACTGCTGGGCTCCGATCCTGCGTGTTTGGCAGACAACGCAGCGTTGGCCTGTCAGTTGGGCGCCGAGGTGATTGATCTGAACTTTGGCTGTCCGGCCAAAACGGTCAACAAGTCCCGTGGCGGTGCCGTACTGCTTAAAGAGCCGGAACTGCTGCATGCGATTCTGATGCAAGTGCGTCGCACAGTGCCGGCGCATATTCCGGTCACGGCCAAGATGCGCCTGGGGTTTGATACCCCTGACAGCGCCAACGAATGTGCCATTGCGTTGGCTGAAGGCGGGGCGAGCCAGATTGTGGTGCATGCCCGAACCAAAATGGACGGTTACAAGCCACCTGCGCATTGGGAGTACATTGCCCAGGTGCAAGAGGTCGTCAAGGTGCCTGTGTTTGCCAATGGTGATATCTGGTCCGTTGAGGATTGGCGTCGTTGCCGCGAAATCAGCGGTGTTGAAGACATCATGCTCGGCCGCGGCCTGGTATCCAGGCCAGACCTGGCCCGACAGATCGCCGCAGCGCGGGCCGGGGAAGAGGTCGTCGAAATGACGTGGGCCGACCTGCAGCCCATGATTCGCGACTTCTGGGCCCAGGCACAGGCGCAATTGACCCCGCGTTCAGCCCCCGGGCGTCTCAAGCAATGGCTGGCAATGTTGACCCGCACTTACCCCGAGGCCACGGTGCTGTTCAACGCCATGCGCCGCGAAACCGACTGTGAAAAAGTCCGTCATTTGGTCAACAACCCGCCTGCGGATGCTGCTTGAAGCGCCTGAAAAAAATTTAAAAAAACCTCTTGAAATGATTGGGTCGGTCCCTATTTAGGGAGTACGCGATGCCGAAACCGGGTCGCGGAGACAAAATCTCGCTGAAATCAGGAGGCTAAATTATGAGCACTGCATTCTCTCTGGCGCCACTGTTCCGTAATTCTGTCGGCTTTGACCGTTTTAGTGATTTGTTCGAAACCGCGCTTCGCAATGACACCAGCGGTGGCTACCCACCCTACAACGTTGAAAAACGGGGTGAAGACAGCTATCGCATCGTTGTAGCTGCTGCGGGTTTCCAACAGGACGACCTGGACTTGCAAGTAGAGAAAGGTGTGCTGACCGTGAGCGGCAGCAAACGTGAAACCAGCACCGACGAAAGCGTGACCTTTTTGCATCAGGGCATCGCGCAACGGGCATTTAAACTGTCCTTCCGCCTCGATGACCACATCGAGATCAAAGGTGCAAACCTGAGCAATGGCTTGCTGAGCATTGATCTGCAGCGGGTAGTGCCAGAAGAGGCAAAAGCCAAACGCATCCCGATCAATGGGGAGCAGCCAGCCCTGCAAAACTGATCCCGCAGTGGCATGTCAGGAACCCCGTCTTTTCAGGCGGGGTTCTTTGTATCCGGGGCCGCGCACAGAACTGCAAGCGCTTGTTTCCGGGCAGCTTTCAAGTGTTTTTCGTCGACTAGCCTGTAGATATCCGACTGGGCACACGCCGTACCCGGGGCAATACACAGGTGAACAATATGAAAAACAAGCGTGCACGAGATTCTGCAACAGGTCTGTTTATTCCCTTGGAAGAGGCCAAGCGTCGACCTCGGGAAACCACCGTAGAAACCATTAAAAAAACTAAAAAAGACCAACCCCAACGTTGATGAGCAGCACGCAGGCATTTGCTTTCGACCTCTCCCCGAGGCAAGTGCCTGCACTTTCTCTGTCCCTCTCTCCTGCGTTTGGTCGGCCATTGCTCCTTTGACGATGATGTGGACTACGCTTTGCCTGATCGTGCAAAAGGGAGCAACGCATGTGGGTGCCAGCCAAACCTGTCGATGAAGCCGCTCGTTTAGACGCTTTGCACAGGTTAAATGTGCTCGATACCGGACCGGAGGAACGTTTTGACCGGCTAACGCGCCTGGCAAAGCGTTTGTTCAATGTACCGATTGCACTGGTCAGTTTGGTGGACGCCGAGCGCCAGTGGTTCAAGTCGGCGGCAGGCGTTGACGTCAGCCAAACCCCCCGGAACATTTCTTTCTGCGGTCATGCCATTTTGGGCGATCAGATTTTGATGATCTGCGACGCCAGACTCGATGAGCGCTTCTACGACAACCCGTTGGTTGTGGGCGATCCGCGGATCAGGTTTTACGCAGGCTGCCCATTGTCGGTGGGTGATGGCAGCAAGATGGGTACGCTGTGTTTGATCGATACCCGGCCTCGGGTGCTTAGCGACGATGAGCGCGAGTTATTGCGGGATTTGGCTGCGATGGCCGAGCAAGAGCTGGTGGCTGTACAAATGGCAACCATGGATGAGTTAACCCTGCTTTCCAACCGGCGCGGCTTCGAAGCTTTGGCGCGGCATGGCCTGTCATATTGCAAGCAATGGTGCAGACCCGCGACCTTGTTGTTTTTCGATCTCAACGAGTTCAAGCAGATCAATGACACCTACGGTCACGCTGAAGGCGATCTCGCGCTCAAGGCATTCGCTGACGTCCTGCGAATTGCATTTCGCGAAAGTGATGTCATCGGGCGGTTGGGCGGGGACGAGTTTGTGGTGTTGCTGACCGGCACAGATTCCGTACAAATCATCGCCATCATGGCTCGCTTGCAGGAGATGCTCGATGAGCGCAACGCGAGCGCCTCACGGGGTTATGCGATTCGTTTCAGTGTCGGGCAGATTGAGTATGACCCTCAACACCATGACTCGGTCGCAAGCCTGTTGCTCGACGCCGACCGTGCGATGTACGTCCATAAGCAGGCATTGAAGCGAAGTTGACCCCGGCCCGGCATTCCGGGCCCGGGTCACAGTCATTACTTTGTGGCGTGGGGCTGGGCTGCGGGGCGGGCCTTCAGGTTCTTGTCGGCTTTATATCGCAATGCCACATCCGGCACGCTGCCGCTTTTGCCGGTTTCAATCCAGCTACGGATGCGGCTGGCATCGGCAAAGTGGGTGTATTTGCCGAATGCATCCAGAATCACCAGCGAAACGGGACGGTTGCCCATTTCTGTTACCAGCACCAGGCAGTGGCCTGCCTGGTTGGTAAAGCCGGTCTTGGTGATCTTGATAGTCCACTTGTCTTTGTTGACCAGGTGGTCGGTGTTGCGAAAGCCCAAGGTGTAGTTGGGTTTGCGGAACGCCACGGTTTTTTCCTTGGTGGTGCTCAATTGGCTCAGCATCGGGTATTTACGGGCCGCTGCCAGCAACTTGCTCAAGTCGCGGGCCGTCGACACGTTATGCATCGACAGGCCGGTTGGCTCAACGTAGCGGGTGTGCATCATGCCCAGGCTTTTGGCTTTGGCGTTCATGGCGGCAATAAACGCCACGTAACCGCCCGGGTAATGGTGCGCAAGCGTCGCCGCGGCACGGTTTTCAGAGGACATGAGGGTAATCAGCATCATGTCTTGGCGCGTCAGTTCGCTGCCGAGTTTGACGCGTGAAAATACGCCTTTCATCTCGGGAGTGTCGCTGATATTGACCGCGATGTACTCGTTCATCGGCAATTTGGCATCCAGCACCACCATTGCGGTCATTAACTTGGACACCGAAGCTATTGGCACCACGACGTCAGGGTTACTGGCGTAAATGACTTTGTTGGTTTGCAGGTCAACCAGCATCGCGCTGCCTGACGCGATATGCAGTTGTGAGGTATCGCGCGGAGCAGAGGTGCTTTCAGTCGCTGCGGCGATTGAGGGAGCGGCGGCGCCTGTTAGCACTAAAAACAGGCCAAGAATCGAAAGATGACTTTTCACGCAGATTGACTCGAAAAGAAGTGGGAGGTGACGTTGTCGCGCGACTCATTACACATCGCGTTACATTTGTTGAGTATGTATCAATAATCGTAGAAATGCCTGATCCCGCAAGCAGTTACAGCGTGTTTTTCGTGTAAATCGTGCGATTGAGGCAGGGCAGCGGACGACTGGTCGCTGTGCAAGCTGAGCCCTTGCCCCCAAGGAAGCGACTCTCTGTGCAATGCCGGGGATCGGACCTCGCAGAATAGGCCGCTGACGTAGACACAGAGGTAATTGTGTAAAATGCCCGCCCTTTGAAATAACCGGCCTCACCGATGACCCCTGACGCGCTTTCTATCCTCGACTCTCATCTGTTGACTGCACTGCAAAGCGCACCTGAAGAAACCCGCCGCTTGTTTCATGGGCGAGGTCGCTGTTGGCCGGGGCTTGAGCAATTGACCGTGGATTGGCTGCAAGGCGTGGTGCTGGTATCGCTGTTCAAGGAGCCCGAGGCAGCCTGGCTGCAAGCCCTCAAAACCCGGTTGATACACCTTGCGCAGACACCGGTATGGCAAGCCAGTGGAGCGCACACGTTGGTGTTGCAGCATCGCTATACCCTGCAAAGCGACACCGAGTGGCTGGTGGGCGAAGCCATCGATGAGTGGACCCTGACAGAGGGTGGGCTGCAGTACCGCGTGGACTTGGGCCGCAAGCAGAACAACGGCCTGTTTCTCGATATGCGCTACGGCCGCGAGTGGGTAAAAGCCCATGCCCAGGGTAAGCGGGTGTTGAATCTGTTCGCTTACACCTGCGGTTTTTCGGTGGCTGCCATCGAAGGCGGCGCAGAACATGTGGTCAATCTGGACATGTCGCGCGCGGCGCTGAGTCGAGGCCGTGATAACCATCGCTTGAATGGCCACGACATGAGCAAGGTTACGTTTTTGGGGCACGAGCTGTTCAAGTCTTGGGGCAAGGTGAAAAGTACCGGCCCTTATGATTTGGTGATTATTGACCCGCCGTCCTTCCAGAAAGGCAGTTTCCTGCTGACCAAGGATTACCAGCGTGTGGTGCGCCGCTTGCCAGAGTTGTTGAGTGAAAACGGTTGGGTGCTGGCCTGCATGAATGACCCGTCGCTGGGTTCGGACTTTCTGATAGCTGGCGTGACCGAGCATGCGCCGGGTTTGCGTTTTGAGCAGCGGTTGGAGAACCCGCCTGAATTTCCGGATGCCGATGCCGAGTGCGGCTTGAAAGCGCTGGTGTTCAGGCAGGGCGTTTGAAATCCCAAAAAAAAGCCCGCAGGGGGAGGCGGGCAAGGGTTCATTGAATGAGCAAGGGGCACTATACAAGCAGCGGTTCGCGGGCTTAGTGAAACTTAATTCATCTGGAGCGCCGGTTTGACAGGTATCAAACCGGCGTTTTTGTTTATTTGGTACGCGACGATTCGAACAGGAACCAGACGCGGCGTTCCGCTTCATCGATCCAGTTTTCCAACAGGCTGGTCGTCGCTACGTCGCCCAGCTCTGAACACATGCTGTGGGTTTCACGCATGTAAGCGGCCAATTGAATGTTGTCTTCACGTAATTCGGCCAGCATATCTTCCGGGGTCACGAAGTCGGCGTCGTTATCCAGCAGGCGTTGCAGCTTCTTGATGTGGCCGATGGAGCGAATGGTGGTGCGCCCCAGCTTGCGCACACGCTCGGCGATAGCATCGGTGGTGGCGAAAATCTGATCGGACTGCTCATCTAGCAGCAGATGGAAATCACGGAAATGCGGGCCTGACATGTGCCAATGGAAATTCTTGGTTTTCATGTAAATGGCGAAGATATCGGCCAGCAGCGCATTCACTTCTGCTGCAATGTTGATGCAGGCTTCATCGCTCAACGCCGAAGGTGTCCGCAGATCGGCCTTTCTGGTTTCCTTGGCGGATTTCAGGTCTTTCATGATGGTTCCTCGTGGAAGCTGTGGACGGGATATAACGGATAACGATTCCGGCTGACTAAAGACCAGGAATGACCTTTCGTCAAACTGCCAGCGTCGTACCGCAACGTCGCTCCAGGTGTTCCAGAGTGCATTGAGCAAGATCGTTCAAGACGTTGCGTGCGTTTGTTGCGACCCTTTGCCGCTGCTGACCATCAGGATGTTTTTAATGCCCCATTCGCTTGCCAGAGCCGCGTTCATGCGTGGTGTGATTGCCTGTCTGCCATTGACGCTCGCCTGCGCGCCATGGGGGCTGCTGGCGGGGTCAACCGCCATCGACGCACAACTGACCCCCGCCCAAAGTCAGGGACTGTCGGTGCTGGTGTTCGCCGGTGCCGCGCAACTGGTGGCCATTGGCATGATCAAGGGCGGGGCCAGCGTGTTGTCCATCCTGCTGACGACCTTGCTGCTGACCTCTCAGCACCTGCTGTACGCGATGCACCTGCGCCCGGTGGTTTCACCGCTGCCGGCCAAGTGGCGGTTCGGTCTGGGTTTTTTACTCACCGACGAATTTTTTGCGCTGGTCAGCAGCCATGATCGCCAGGCATTCAATCGCTGGTATGCGTTGGGGGTCGGGCTGTGCATGTACATTGGCTGGAACCTGTTCACTCTGCTGGGCTTGATGCTCGGCAAGAGCATTCCGGGCCTGGACCAGTTGGGGCTGGAGTTCTCGATTGCGGCGACGTTCATTGCCCTGATTACGCCAGTGGTGCGCAATGTTCCTACCGTTATTTGCGTGGCAGTTTCACTCATAAGTGTTGTGCTGTTCAGTTACTGGCAGTTGGAATCAGCGATCGTTCTGGCGGGGCTGGCCGGGATGGCGGCAGGCTACTTGAGCAAGCGTGCAGGAGTCTTTTTCGAATGATGTGGGTGATTATTGTCGGGATGGCGCTGATTTTGTTTTTCAACCGCTATCTGTTTCTGGAGCCGCGCCTTCCCATCCGTTTGAATAGAGGTGTGAAGGAGTTTTTGGGCTTTGCCGTGCCGGGGATGCTGACGGCCATTTGCGGCCCCATCATTTTCGTCAAGGACCGCGCGCTTAATCTCAGCCTGGACAACCCGTACCTGCTGGCCGGGTTGTGTGCAATTGGCCTGATGATCTGGAGTCGCAACGTGTTGCTCAGTGTCGTGTCCAGTGTGGCGCTGTTTTATCTGTTTCGCGGGTGGCTGTGAGCTGTGCGGCTGCCCGTGAGGTAAACGGGCCGCTGACCGGCACCCCGTCGATCACCACATACCAGCAGGCCAACAAGCCATCAGCGCGGAGCGGGGCCGGCACAGCGCTGCCCACCATCGACATGACATGAACCTTGGACATACACACCTCCTTCAATCAATGAGGCCACCTTACGGCGTGCGCCGCTGCACAAAAAATCATTGCGCGTGATAGTCGCCATCGACAGGGATAAGGTTAGTGCTTGCGTCAGGTTAATCCACTACCAGGTCCAACATATGCATGACCTCTTGATCATTGAGCATGCCTTTATCGACCAGGTGCTGGGCCAACAGTGAAATCAGCTTGGCAGAGCGGTGCCCTTCAAGCTGCTTGAGTTCTGTGAGGGCTTGGTAAACCTTGCTTGAGGTGCAGAGATCAGCCCGGCGATGAGGGTGTTGTGTCGGCATTTGGGTCGTCCTTGTTTTTATAGGTATCCGGCTGTTGAACCAAGAGCGCCCGGCGACGCTGATAACGTCCGGGCGCACTCGCGTCCAATCATGCCGCAAACACGTTACATTTTGTGTATCACTTGCGACATTCACATCATCTATTCAGACCAGCTATCACCAGCGTGGTGGCCCGTAATAACCCCGCGGCGGGCCGTATTGCACCGGGTGTGGCCGACCGTAATAGCCCTGGTAGTAAACCGGCTGGGGTGCGGGCATGTAGGCCGGTTGCGGCTGGTAATACACCGGCGGGGCCTGCACATAGACCGGTTGCGGTTGAGCATAGAACGGTTGTTGCACATAGAGAGGGCGCTGATCGTGATTGGTTATCACCGAACCAATGATCGCGCCACCCACCACCGCACCGAACACGGCCGGCCCCGCGCCCCAGCCACCGTGGGCACACGCTTGACCCGTGACGGCTAGTGCGCCGATTAGCAACGTGATTTTAGGGATGTTGCGCATCTTGACATTCCTCGGATTCCAGCCCCGGCAATTCAGCCTGGTACAGGCCGCAAAAAGGGTGCGGGGATAACACTCAGACCGCGCTTTTCAAAAAAACTGCGGCGCCTCTCGGTAAATGTTGTGTAAGGTCTTCGGCGGCTGACTCGTTTCAGCGTGGTCGGCCCGGACATGATCAATCCAACACCTTGAAACGGCCCCGGCCGTCTATCTGAACGCTTTCTCTGAGGAGAAGAACATGCAGATGAACCCGAATAAAGACACCCGGTTGTGCATTTCACTGTCGGGTCGCCCCGGCAATTTTGGACTGCGGTTTCATAATCATCTCTATGAGCAATTGGGGCTGAATTTCTACTACAAAGCCTTCACCACCCAGGACCTGTCGGGTGCGGTCACTGGCATTCGTGCGCTGGGCATACGCGGTTGTGGTGTGTCCATGCCGTTCAAGGAAGCGTGCATCGCGCTGGTGGACGAGATGGATGCATCGGCCAAGGCCATCGATTCGATCAACACCATCGTCAACACCGACGGCCATTTGAAGGCCTATAACACCGACTACATTGCCATCGCCCAGTTGCTGGAACGCCATAACATCAGCAAGGACACGACGTTCGCGCTGCATGGCAGTGGCGGCATGGCCAAAGCCGTCGCATCGGCGCTAAGGGATGGCGGTTACAAACAGGGTCTGATTGTGGCCCGTAATCAAGCGTCCGGTTCGGCTTTGGCCCGGCATTGTGGGTATGAGTGGCAAGCGCAGTTGGGGGCTGCACGGCCTCAGATGCTGATTAACGTGACACCCATCGGCATGAGCGGCGGGGCAGAAGCCGATGATCTGGCGTTTGAAGAGGCTGCTATCAGTCAGGCAACGATCATTTTTGATGTGGTGGCAATCCCGTCGGAAACGCCGCTGATTGTTCGCGGCCGCGCCTTGGGCAAGCAGGTGATTACCGGGCTTGAGGTCATTGCGATTCAGGCCCTTGAACAGTTCGTGCTCTACACCGGCGTACGCCCCACGCCCGAGCAGTTCCGGGCTGCCGTCGCGTTTGCCCGCAGTTGAGCGGTTCGCCGGGCGATGGATCTTGCCCGGCGAGCAGGGTTATTCCAGTTCGGCCAAGCGCGCTTCCAATGCCGCAACCCGTGCTTCCAGCGCTTCAAAGCGTTCCAGTGACAGCCCTGACGTGCTGCCTCGTTCAGATGGCTGCTGGCGCGCTGCCATGATGGCGTCTATGTCGGCAGGGTCTCCCAGCGCATGCATGTAACGATCTTCACGCTGCCCGCTCTGGCGAGGCACCAGCAGTGCCAGGTCGCGAACGATCAGGCGTTCAAGTTGGTGCTGCACTTGCTCGGTGTCTTCAAAGTCGTGCATGCGCGCGCTGCGGGTTAGCAGCTCATTGAGGGTTTGAGGGCCGCGCAGGAATAACAACCCCATCAACACCACTTGCGCCGGTACCAGCTCCAGCACTTTATCGACCCGATGCTCCCAACGATCTGCACGGCTGCCCATGACCAGGCGCGCAAAGCCTCGCCCCTCCAGTGCCCGCAGGCTTTGCCCGACCTGGCCGGGGCTGAGGTTCATGACTGGCTCGCGGCTGGTCTTTTGATTGCAAGCCAACACCAGCGCATTAAGCGTCAGCGGGTAGGTGTCGGGGTGCGTGGCCTGTTTTTCGATCAAGGCGCCGAGGATGCGAATTTCCGTGCTGTTGAGACGGGGTTCGATGTCGGTCTCGTGTTCGCTGTTCATCACGTTGTCCCTGTGCGTTGGAAGGCGGCTAGCCTAGAACCATTGGCCGTTGAAAGACAAGCCGCTTTAGCGCAGCGACCTGTCTATAATCGGCGCTCATTCATTGTGCCCACCGACTGTCGAGACCCCCATGACTATCTCTCTGTACGCAGCGTCCATTCCCGTGTTCAAGCAAATGCTCAACGCCATGAGCGGTGTGCTGACCAAAGCAGAAGCGCATGCCACGGCCAAGAACATTGACCCAAGTGTTTTCCTGCAAGCGCGTCTGGCACCGGACATGTTCCCGCTGGTGCGTCAGGTGCAAATTGCAGTGGATTTTGCCAAAGGCGTCTCGGCGCGTCTGGCTGAAGTTGAGTTGCCTAAATATGACGACAACGAAGTTACCTTTGCCGAACTGCAAGCGCTGATCAGCAAGGTGCTGGCATTTGTGGACACCCTCAAACCGGAGCAGGTGGATGGCAAGGAAGGGATTGAAATCGTGACCCGTCCGGGAACGCCTAAAGAGAAACGCTTCACCGGTCAGGCCTATTTGCTGACTTACGGCTTGCCGCAGTTTTTCTTCCACGTCACCACTGCCTACGCGATTTTGCGCCACAACGGCGTTGAAATCGGCAAGCGTGATTACATGGGGGCGTTCTGATTCAGGTATGAATGCGCACTGAAACGTGCAGCGACAGTGTTCAAGCCTAGCCCGCGGGCAGCGCTTGAACACTGTGCATGGACGTGGCCTTAGACGGCCTTGTCTTCTTTCGCCATGCAGGCGGCAGCGGTAAACAGCACATCGGTGGAGGAGTTGAGGGCGGTTTCGGCCGAATCTTGCAGGATGCCGATGATGAAGCCCACGGCGACTACTTGCATGGCGATTTCACTGGGAATGCCGAACAGGCTGCACGCCAGCGGAATCAGCAGCAGCGAACCACCTGCCACGCCCGATGCCCCACAGGCGCACACAGCTGCCACGACGCTCAGCAGAATAGCCGTCGGCAGATCGACCTCAATGCCCAATGTGTGCACGGCTGCCAGGCTCAATACCGTAATCGTGATGGCCGCACCGGCCATATTGATGGTGGCACCCAGCGGGATTGATACCGAGTAAGTGTCTTCATGCAGGCCCAGTTTCTCGCTTAACGCCATGTTGACCGGGATGTTGGCCGCCGAACTGCGGGTGAAAAACGCGGTGATACCGCTTTCGCGCAGGCACAGAAACACCAGCGGGAACGGGTTGCGACGCAGTTTCCAGAACACGATCAGCGGGTTGACCACCAAGGCGACAAACAGCATGCAGCCGATCAGCACGACGAGCAGGTGCAGATAGCCCAGCAGTGCATTGAACCCCGAAGAGGCCAGGGTTGAGGCGACCAGGCCGAATATGCCCAGCGGCGCGAAACGGATCACCACGCGCACGATCAGGGTGACACCGTTGGACAGGTCATTGAGCACCGTGCGGGTGGTTTCGCCCGCATGGCGAATGGCAATGCCCATGCCAATGGCCCACGCCAGAATACCGATGAAGTTGGCGTTCATCAGGGCACTGACCGGATTGTCTACCACGCTCAGCAGCAGGCTTTGCAACACTTCATTAATGCCACCCGGCGCAGAAATCGCAACGTCGTGGGTAGACAACACCAGATGGGACGGGAACAGCATGCTGGCGACCACGGCTACAACTGCGGCTGCAAACGTGCCGAACAGATACAGCACCAGAATCGGGCGAATGTGGGTTTCCTGGCCGTGTTTATGGTTGGCAATCGAGGCCATGACCAGCACAAACACCAGAATGGGAGCAACGGCTTTCAACGCGCTGACAAAAACCTTGCCGATAAAGCCTACAGTCAGTGCCGCCGAGGGAGCGAGCCAGGCCAGCAGAATCCCGGCAATCAGGCCGATCACGATCTGGGTCACCAGGCTGGTGCGTTTGAGCCGGTGCAGCAGGGAAGGTGAAGCGTCAGTCATAGGGGACTCTCTAGTTGTTGTGGGTGCCGCAATCAATGATCGTGTGCGAACAAAATGTCAGATGTTTCCCACAGATCTCGGGGGGCGAAAAGTTCGCAGCAGATGATAGCCGTGTCGATTGGATACGTCTGTGTGACTAAAACCATGGCGGGGCGCGGACTTTATCATAGGGATGCGGGAACTTTCCTGCTCAAGGGCAATCTGTCACATCTGCACCCGTGTCAGGGCCGTGGATTCGGCGGGTACGTGCTGCGAATCATTCTGTTACCATTGCGCTATCCACTCTTATTCAAATCAGCGGGCCACTTGGCTTTCGCTGGCCTTGCCGTCTCTGGAGTTATTCATGCTGTTGCCCATCCTGCTGCTGTCTGCGGCCGGTTTTACCGTGCTCACGACCGAGTTCATCATCGTCGGCTTGCTGCCCTCTATTGCTCGGGACCTTGATGTCAGCGTGCCTCAGGCCGGGCTGTTAGTGACTTTGTTCGCCTTTACTGTTGCGGCTCTTGGTCCTTTTTTAACGGCTTATTTCGCCAGATTTGAGCGTAAACGCCTGTTTATCGGCATTTTGTTGATGTTCGCGTTTGCCAACACGGTTGCCGCATTGGCACCGAACATTTGGGTGATGGCTTTTGCGCGGTTGTTGCCTGCCTTGGGCTTGCCGGTATTTTGGGCGCTGGCCAGTGAAACAGCGGTAGACATTGTGGGCCCTGACTATGCGGGGCGTGCGATCGCCAAAATCGGTTTCGGCATTGTGTGTGCGACGGTCTTCGGTATTCCGGTAGGCACGTTGATTTCGGATGCGTGGGGATGGCGCAGTGCGTTCGGCATCCTGGCCGTGGTGGCCCTGGCCAAGGCTTTGCTGTTGTGGATCTATCTGCCTTCAACGCGGGTGGTCAAAGACGCCGTCACGTTGCGCTCTCAATTCGGCATGCTGCGCAGCCCGTTGATGATCGGTCACGTTGTCTTGTCGGTCTTGGTGTTCAGCGGCATGTTTACCGCTTACACCTATTTGGCGGACATTCTCGAGCGCCTTGCGGGTTTCGACGGCACGTTAGTGGGATGGTGTCTCATGGGCTTCGGTGCTGTCGGGTTGATCGGCAATTCGTTAGGCGGTCGTATGGTCGATCGTCATCCGCTGATTGCCTCGATGGTGTTTTGCGCCTTCATGATTGGCGGCATGGTGGCATTGGTGCCTAGCATTCACTCCACGCTGGGGTTGGCGGCGGCCATGGGCGTATGGGGTGTGACGCAAGCCGCGCTGTTTCTGGTCAGCCATGTGCGCCTGATGAAAGTGGCGCCCCACGCGCCGGCCTTTGCGGCTTCGCTGAACATCGCAGGGGCGAACCTGGGGATCGGGCTGGGCGCCATGGTAGGCGGCCGGGTGATCGACCATTACGGCCTGGGTAGCCTTGGCTTTGCAGCGGCGGGCTTTATTTTGGTGTCGATCCTGCTTGCCCTGTTGTTAATGACGTCTAAAAACCGCGCAGTGTGTGCTTAACGCTCTAGATCGGTGAACAGTTCGCGCCGTGCACCTTCAGTAATCGCAACGATTCCGGGGTGCTTGATCTTGCGTTCCACGGTGATGGCGTAAAACGATTCGGTCACGGCGTTGGTCTGGCCGATCAGTTTCACGTCAAACTGACGTATCACTTCTTCAGCGATCACGCTGGGGGCGATGAAAACGCCCGTACCTGACTGTCCAAAGGCTTGCATCAGCGCGCTGTCGTCGAACTCACCGACGATGCGCGGCTGAATGTGCTGTTCGGCCAGCCAGCGCAACAGTCGGCTGCGCAACACGGTTTCAGAGCCCGGAATCAACAGCGGGGCTCCCTGCAAGCAGTGGGGGAAATTGTGCAAGTAGTCTTTGGCCAACGGGGCTGTGGCAAAAAAACTGATGCCACACTCACCCAGCTTCTGACTTAAGCCTTTAATGTCGAGGTGGGAAGGCATGGGGCTATCGGAAATCACCAGATCCAGCCGCTGAATAGCCAGATCTGCGAGCAAACGATCCAGTTTGTCTTCGCGGCACGTGATGCGGATGGGCGCCTCCAGCGCCATGGTTGGCGCAATCAGCCGGTACACAATCGATTTGGGCACGACATCCGCCACACCCACGCGGAACAAAATCTGTTGTTCCTTGGGGGACATGCGCAGCATGCTTTCCAGTTCGCTGCCCAGCTGGAACATCTGCTCAGCATAAGGCAGTACTTGACGACCGGTTTCGGTCAATTCCAGTTGCCGGCCGACCCGCTGAAACAGGGGCAAGCCATACGTTTGCTCAAGCAGGCTGATTTGGCCACTGATGGTCTGGGGGGTGAGGTTGAGTTGCTCGCAGGCACGAACAATGCTGCCGGTTTTAGCCACCACCCAAAAGTAGTGCAACTGTCGATAATTAAGCATTTGCTCTGCAATACTTCGTAAAAACCGAAGTATAACCTTTAAAAATACGAATTTTACTGAACTGTTTGTCTGCCTAGACTCTCGCGCTATTCGCGTGCGTTAGCCGTGACCATTGATTTCGAGAGGAAACGCAGGATGACGATGACAAAACTGGGCGTTGCTACACTGCTTGTTGCAGCAGTTTTAATGACGAGTGGGTGTGATCAGGCTGAGAAAGCTGCGCAGCAGATGCTCAGTAAAACGGCCGAGAGCGCAAAGCAGGCCATTGACGATACCCACAAAGCCGCTGAACAGGCGCTCAATGAAGCGACGGGCTCAACCCCGGCCGAGCCAGAGACGTCAGCGCAAGACAATAAGCAATCCTCGCAAGCCATTTAATTCGTCCTACACCTGAGTCCGAACGCACCTATGGATTACCTTTTACAACTGGCTGCCAGCCCCACTGCCTGGATCGCCCTGGCCACGCTGATCGTCATGGAGATCGTGCTGGGGATCGATAATTTGATCTTTATTTCGATCCTGACCAACAAACTGCCTGAGAAATTTCGTACCAAGGCACGCCGGATCGGTATTGGCATGGCGCTGATTCTGCGCTTGGGGTTGCTGAGCACGATCGCTTACATCGTGCAATTGACCACTCCGGTCTTTGACGTGCTGGGGCAGGCCTTTTCCTGGAAGGACATGATTCTGATCGCTGGCGGCCTGTTCCTGGTCTGGAAGGCCACCAGTGAAATCCATCACAACATGAGCCCGCAGGCTGAAGGTGAGACCGAGGGCAAATCATCTGGCGTCTCGTTAGGGTTTGCTGCCGCGATCGGGCAAATTCTAATGCTGGATCTGGTCTTCTCGATTGACAGCATTATTACCGCCGTGGGTATGACCGAGCATTTGCCGATCATGGTCATCGCCGTTGTGGTTGCCGTACTGGTGATGTTGCTGGCCTCGGAACCATTGGCCAAGTTCATCAATGAAAATCCGACCGTGGTGATGCTGGCCCTGGCCTTCCTGATCATGATCGGTATGACGCTGATTGCCGAAGGGTTCGGCGCCCATGTGCCTAAAGGGTATGTGTATGCAGCGATGGCATTCTCGGCCACAGTCGAAACGCTCAACATATTGGCCCGAAGGGTGCGGGAAAAACGCCAGGCGGGGTTGGCTAAGTAATCGCTGAAGCTGCACACAAAAACCGTTCACTTTCATGAAGTGAACGGTTTTTTAATGGGCGTTCGCTGCATTGATGGCTGTCTTGATGGTAAGCGCTTTAGGTTCAACCTTGGGTTGCGGGTGATGGTGACGACGACTGATACGCATCACACCCCACAGCATGGCGGCGGCGACGGCCAACCAGCCGCTGAACAACAGGAAAAGCGTTAATGCCGGGCTCATGAGTGCCTCCTTTGCCCATGTTGGGCACACACACATTAGAAGTGACAGTCTAGCCGCTGGAGTGTTTCAAGCTATTGACCAAAGGTCGTGAGTGTTCAACTGATTGGCTCTAAATCACGCGCTTTACTGGGTGTTAAGGCTATACCTCGCATCACTCCAGCCTTAAGATCGGCAACCATGCCGGACTGACAGTCTGGAACCATTCAAGGCGAGGGTGCATGCAGGGAATTAAAGGGTTGAGCGTGGCGCGAATGGTATGGGCGGCGGCTCTGGCGTTAACTGTAGTGAGCTGCGCCAGCGTTCAGCGACCTGAGGTTCGCCAACTGCCAGAGCGGGTTGAGCTTAACGGCGTGCCATTTTTTCGCGGCAATGCTCATCAAAGCGGGCCGCACGTGTTGGCAAGCATGTTCAACGAACAGCGGGTCGGTACAACGCCCGGCCTGTTGACCAAACCTCTGAAATTGCCGCAAGCAGAGCAAGCTTTACAAAGCAACATGCTGGCCTTGGCTGAGCAATACGGGTTCATGGTTTACCCAGTGGACCCATCGCTGTCCGCTGTGCTGACGCAGGTGGCAGCGGGCTATCCGGTCATGGTGCGATTCGCCGATGGGGTTGTCTGGTCTACGCCTCGCTACGCCATGGTGGTGGGTTATGACCGCCACAAACAGACTGTATTGTTGCGTGCCGGCATGGAGCGGCGGCGTCAGATGACCTTCAACACGTTTGAGTCGGCCTGGAAAGCAGAGGGGAGTTGGGCGGTGCTGATACTTTCGCCGGGCCAGCTACCCGCTAACGTCGACAAGGCGCGCTGGATTAAAGCGGCCGAGTCACTGGCGCATGCCGGGCAAGAGCAGGCAAGCGCCAGAGCGATTCAAGCGCTCGACGCGCAAAAATAGCGGGAAATAAAAAACGGCGCCCAAGCGCCGTTTTCGATGACGCACCGGTCAGAAGCCCAGCTTGTCGCGCAGGCTGTAGTACCAGGCACCTAGCGCTGTCAGAGGAGTGCGCAGCAATTGGCCACCCGGGAACGGGTAGTGGGGCAGATCAGCGAACGCATCAAAGCGCTCTGCCTGGCCGCGCAGTGCTTCAGCCAGCACTTTGCCCGCGAGGTGCGTATAGGTCACGCCATGGCCGCTGCAGCCCTGCGAGTAATAAATGTTGTCGCCGATGCGACCTACTTGTGGAAGGCGGGACAGCGTCAGCAAAAAGTTGCCGGTCCACGCGTAGTCAACCTTGACGTCTTTTAACTGCGGGAATGCCTTGAGCATCTTTGGGCGAATGATCGCTTCGATGTTCGCCGGGTCCCGAGCGCCATAGACCACACCGCCGCCGAAGATCAGACGCTTGTCACCGGACAAGCGATAGTAATCCAGCAGGTAGTTGCAATCTTCCACACAGTAATCTTGGGGCAACAGCGTATTGGCCAAATCGTCCCCCAGCGGTTCTGTGGTAATGACTTGAGTGCCACACGGCATCGATTTGGCAGCCAGTTCCGGCACCAGATTGCCCAGATAGGCATTGCCGGCCACGATGATGAACTTTGCCCTGACTTTGCCTTGCGGCGTATATACCACGGGGTTGGCGCCGCGCTCAATGCGCACGGCAGGCGATTGCTCATAGACAATGCCGCCCAGCGATTCAACCGCAGCCGCTTCGCCCAAGGCCAGATTAAGCGGGTGAATATGACCGCCGCTCATGTCCAGCAAACCACCCTGGTATTGATCGCAAGCGACGACTTCGCGGATCCGGCGTTGGTCCAGCAATTCCAGCCGGTTATTGCCATAGCGCTCCCAGAGTTTCTTCTGGGCTTCCAAATGACCCATTTGCTTGCTCGTGATGGCGGCAAAAACACCCCCGTCTTTCAGGTCGCATTGAATCTGGTACTTGGCCACACGATCACGAATGATCTTGCCCCCTTCAAATGCCATCTGACCCAAGAGTTGAGCCTGCTTTGCACCAACAGAACGCTCAATGACATCAATATCGCGGCTGTAACTGTTCACGATCTGACCGCCATTACGGCCGGAGGCTCCAAACCCCACTTTGGCTGCTTCCAGTACCGTCACCCTAAAACCGTTTTCAAGCAAAAACAGCGCACTCGACAGCCCGGTATAGCCGGCGCCAATCACACACACATCCGTCTCGACCTCGCCTTGCAGAGCGGGGCGCTCAGGGGCCGGATTTGCCGAGGCCGCGTAATAAGACTGGGGATATGCAGTGTTCGCCATTTTGCAACCTCTGTTTTATATTTTTTACGAGTGCGGGCGATGCTACCTGACTTGAAATCCCCCCGCCAGCTACCCAGTGGCGAGTATTTTTGCGCTTCAAATAAAAATTTCGACAATTCATAGAGTTACCTGCAAAAAAGGTGTTGACACACCTCCGTAAATCTATAGAATGCGACCCCACAGCAGGCACGTAGCTCAGTTGGTTAGAGCACCACCTTGACATGGTGGGGGTCGTTGGTTCGAGTCCAATCGCGCCTACCAAACAAAATCCGCTCTGCTGGGCGGTCTAGAAGGGCTCACCGAAAGGTGGGCCCTTTTTTGTTGTCTGTGTCCCGTCCTGAATAAGGTTTACACCTTCTGATCTATTTTTCAGGAGGGCGTAATGGATACAGGAAAAAGGCGTAGCCAGCGAGACTACACGTTGACCTTTAAATTGTCGGTCGTCGACCAAGTCGAAAAAGGTGAGCTGAGCTATAAAGAGGCTCAGGAGCACTACGGGATTCAATGCAAAACGACCGTTCTGACGTGGTTACGCAAGCATGGTCGGCAAGATTGGAGCCCCGGCACATACATTGCCTCGCCGAGGATGGGGTCTATGCCCGACAAAAACCGACCACTAACGCCAGAGCAACGCATCAAAGAGCTTGAAGAGCAGTTGGCGCTGTCCAATCAGAAAGCGCAGTTTTTCGAGGCGGCCGTGGATGTGTTGAAAAATGACTACGGTCTCTCTGTCGTAAAAAAGCGTCCCGGCAAGTCCTCGCGCAAAAACGAATCCAAAACCTGAGTATCAGCAGGGCTTGCCAGTTCATGGGATAAGCCGACAGGCTTATTACAAACGTAATCGCGCCGATGCAACTCGTCTGTTTCTGGATCAGAAAGTTGCCGACTTCGTTCAGCAAAAACGTCTGCGTCAGCCGCGTACGGGTACCCGAAAGCTGCACCACTTGCTGCATTGCCAGCCTCAACTTGAGTTGCAAGTGGGTCGAGATCGGCTGTTTTCGATCCTACGCGAAAGGCGTTTACTGGTGTCCCGCAAGCGGGCATATCACAAGACGACCGATAGCCATCATCGCTTTCGGTGCCATCCGAACCTACTCAAACCGGGCTGGAACACGTCTGGGTAGCTGACATCACCTATCTGCCCACTCAGGAAGGTGTGGCCTATCTGAGCCTTGTGACGGATGCTTTTTCGCGAAAGATCGTGGGTTACCACGTTCATGAAAGCCTGCACACCGAGTCGGTGGTGCAGGCGTTGCGTCGAGCCGTGAGTCAGCGTCAAACCGCGCAGCCACTGGTCCATCACTCGGACAGGGGCAGCGAGTATTGCTCGGAAAGGGGAGCGTGGGCGATTTGTAGGTGATCCTTCGCGCAGCGTTGAGTGGGGGTAGTTTTACACTCATGTAATGATTGAGCTACTTTCAATCAGGGCAAGTCGAGCACTCCCTAACCCGAGAGGATGGTCATGTTTACTTTACGTGTGTTTGCAACTGCTGCTATTTGCTGTTCTTTTGCATTGAGTTCGCTCCCAGCATTCAGCGACCCCGGTAACGGTAAAGGGCCTGATAAAGGCCATGCTCAAGGTGGCAAGGGGCATGGTAATGAAGGGGGCAAAGGTCAGGGCGGCAAGGAGGGCAATTGGGGGCGTTCACCTCATATTGACCGGGACAATATATTAGGGGTGTTGGGAGGTCATCGCGATTATTGGAGACCCGGTCCAGCCCTGCCACCTGGTATTCAAAAGAATCTGGCCAGAGGTAAACCACTTCCTCCCGGTATTGCTAAAAAGCTGGATGGCAGGTTGTTAAATCAATTACCTCGCTACGAGGGTTATGAGTGGCAACAAGCGGGGGCGGATTTAGTTTTGGTTTCTATAGCCAGCGGTCTCATCTATGAAGTGCTCAATGGAGCGTTTGATTGAGGGCGCGCAAGGGCCGGGCCGGGCTGTGGTGCTGGCACGGTGATAGAGGATATCCGGGGGGGATGGCTTGAGTGCTCAGCCACACTCAACGTCTGGTTCTGATGTACGTATTCCATAGCGCATGCGCACCATGAAGGCCTAGGGCAGATACACAGGCCAGTATGATGACGCTCAAGGTGATCAGTCCGGTACTTTCGTGGGCAAACATCGTGGGTAACTCCTGTAGTCACTTTGTTGATCTGTAAGGTTAGTTACCCCTGTGGTCGCCGAGGTGACGTTTGCATGACAAACGTTTCATCTTTTTCTTCAAGCTTGTACGCGCCCTTGTGGATTAACGCCTATACCTAAGCGCTGAGAGCAAAAGCGGTCAGGGGAGGTGACAGTCGACATGGTTTTGAAGCGCGTGCAATGGCAGTTAGTGTGCGGTTTGCTGCTCATGCCGTCCTTGGTCATGGGTGAAAATACCCGTCCCGGGGACCGAGACAGTAGGGCAGGCAGCGGCGAGTGGTTGGTTTTGGCGAGTCCGTTTGTTTGGGCACCCTCCAGTAATGGGCAGGTCTCACTGGCGGGCATTGATACCAAGGCTGACGTGGGTTTTCGTGAGGTCTTCAATAACCTGAATTCTGTTTTCATGGGCAACCTTGAAATCACCAATCGCACGGTCGGCTTTTATGTGGATGGTGTGTACGCTAAAACCCGTCAGTCAGAACGGCTCTATGGGCAAAAGATTGGTCTTTCAATCACTCAGTCCACATTCGCGGCGGGCGTCTATTACCGTGTGTATGAGCAGGCATTGGGTGGCTCGACAGTTTTCGGCGAACCGCGCACATGGCGCGTTGAGCCTACGGTAGGCGTGCGCTGGAGTCAGTTGTCTACCAAAGTGAATATTGACTCGCTGGGCTTCAGTACGAAGAAGAAAACCCATTGGACAGACCCGTTTATTGGCGTGCGCATGCAGGCGGATCTGACAGACCGGTGGACGCTTTCAGGCGAAGCCGATGCCGGAGGTCTTGATACCTCTGCCAAGCAAACCTACAACGCTCAAGCCTATTTGGGCTACAGAACCTATGTTTTTGAGCATCCCACGCTCGTGCGCGTGGGCTACAGAGTCTTGGCGCAGGACTATCGAACCCGAGATTTTACTGGCAATACGTTCAAATATGATGTGACCCAGCGCGGACCGGTAATTGGCCTTTCCATGCGCTTTTAATCCTTGGCTGACAGGTCTTGGTGCTGGGCCTTGCTGTGTTGACACCAGCGTGATGTGTCTTTGTGCCAGCCCCGGGCACGGGTGATTATTTGAGGATCATAGAAATGAAAACTGCATGCATCACCAGAGCATGTGTGCTGTCACTGGCAGCTTTTATCAGCGCGGTTCCTGTGGTGCAGGCCTGTACACGGTTGGTATACCTGGGTGACAACCAGCAGGTGATTACCGCCCGCTCCATGGACTGGAAAACCGACGTGGCCACTAACCTGTGGGTGTTTCCCCAAGGTATGAAGCGCAATGGCGAGGTGGGACCCAACTCGCTTGAGTGGACATCGAAATATGGCAGCGTCATCGCTTCGGGTTATGACATTGCAACCACCGACGGCGTGAACGAGGCAGGCCTGTCTGCCAATTTGTTGTGGCTGGTGGAGTCACACTACCCACCTTTCGATAAAACCCGGCCAGGCTTGAGTATTGCTGCCTGGGCTCAGTACGTACTGGATAACTTCAGTAGCGTGTCAGAAGCTGTGGACGTGCTCAAAACCGAGCCCTTTAATGTGATTACCGCTGATGTACCCGGCGAAGGACGCCTGGCCACTTTGCATTTATCGATGTCGGATGCATCGGGCGACAGTGCAATCATCGAATACATTGACGGCAAACAAGTCATCCATCATGACCGGGCCTATCAGGTGATGACCAACTCGCCGGCTTTTGACGCACAGCTGGCGATGAATGCGTATTGGCAGGCTATCGGCGGCACCGTCATGCTACCGGGCACCAACCGGTCTGCGGATCGTTTTGCCCGTGCTTCGTTCTACGTGAATGCCGTGCCTAAATCCCAGGACCCGCGTCTCGCGCTGGCTAGCGTTTTCAGTGTGATTCGTAATGTGTCAGTACCCTATGGCATCACCACCCCCGGAGAGCCGAACATATCGTCCACGCGGTGGCGGTCCGTGATTGACCATAAACAACAGCTGTATTTTTTTGAGTCCGCCATCACCCCCAATACATTTTGGGTCGACCTTAAAAAGCTGGATTTCACCCAGGCCACAGGGGTAGTCAAAAAGTTGGATCTGGGGCCGAATCAAAGCACGATTTACTCGGGCGAGGTTTCCGCAGATTTTGAAAAGGCGGCACCTTTTCAGTTTCAGGGCGCCTGAAGGTTCACATTATTGCACCGTTAGCCTTCAGCTCACTTGTCCCCCTGTTTCGTGGAGGTCATCCACAGTCTCAAGTGCCGTGATGATTGCCACGCGCAACCCTTGAACCTGTGTAGCAAGGCTCATGGACGCCACGGGTTGCGGGGCGAGCCCGGCTTGTTGTGGTAAATAGGGCACGTGAATGAAACCGCTGCGCACCCCAGAGCCCGTCAAGGCGTGTTGCAAACAGTAGAACACCTGATTACAGACAAAAGTTCCGGCCGTTTGCGACACTGACGCGGGTATGCCTTCGGCCTTTAGCGCCCGCGCCATTGCCTTGATGGGCAATGTGCTGAAGTAGGCTGCGGGGCCGCCGCAGACCACAGGCGTGTCGATAGGTTGCTCGCCCAGGTTATCGGGGATTCGCGCATCATTGAGATTGATTGCCACGCGCTCGATCGAAATATCGGTTCGTCCCGGGCCCAATCCAACGGCAATCACCAGTTCTGGCTGGAATGACACGAGTAGCTCAAGCAAGCGCGTCGGGGCCTGGGAAAATACGCAGGGTAACTGCCGCGAGACGATCCGGACGTCCTCCTTGATCAGGGTTTGATCCAGCGCTTTTACGGCCTCCCATGAAGGGTTGATCGGGTCTTGATCGAACGGTTCGAAACCTGTCAGTAATACGGTACGCATGGGCGCCTCACATCAGCAGATAGAGCAGGACGATATTGACGACCAACATCATCAATGCCGTAGGCATTTGCGCTTTGATCACGGCGTACTTGTCCGGGATTTCCAGCAGAGCGACCGGCACGATATTGAAGTTGGCCGCCATCGGTGTCATGAGTGTGCCGCAGTAGCCAGAGAACATGTCGATGGCGGCCATCACTGCCGGGTTGGCATCGTAAACACCTACCAGCACCGGAACACCTACACCACCTGTCATGACCGGGAACGCGGCAAAGCCGTTGCCCATGATCACGGTAAACAATGCCATCCCCAGCACATAGACCATCACTGCGATCAAGCGGAAGTCCATATTGATGTAGGACGTTGCGACATGGGCGACGGCAGAGCCCACCCCGGCGTCGTTAAACAACAGCCCGAGCATGGCGAGCATTTGCGGCAGCACCATGGTCCAACCCAGTGCCTCTGTCAGACGACGTGATTCGCGCAGGCTTTGCAGAGGGGTATCACGGGTCAGGAGGCAGGCCAGAATCAACGCCACAATACAGCCCAGTCCCAAGGACACGAACGTGGTGTTTTTCGGGTCTAGCAGCGGGACGCCCTCGATTTGCGTGTGTTTGAGCAGCATGGAGCCGATAACCGTCACCAATGGAATCGACAGGGCAGGGAGGAACAGCTTGTGCCCCAGTCTCCCGGCGCTGGCACGTGCTGCCTTGACGTGCAACTCGGCATGCGTCCCGCGGCCTACGCCGCCAAAGCCTGCAATCAACGCCATGACCAGCACGCCTGCACCTACAACGAACGGGGGTATGCGATCGCCTACCAGAAACACGATGGCAAACAGCGCCCAGAACAGGCTGCTGCTCCAGCGTTTGGGGTGGTTTTGATCGCAAGCGATCATGCCGGCAGTGACCATTAACAACACGCCTGCCAGCCAGTAAAAGTACTCAATGGAGATGATCATCGTGCAACCTCCGGTGAGGTCGGCTCGATGGAAGATTCACGTGGGGTCAGTTGGCGCGTCAGCTGCGAGTCGAAGCGATACAAGCGCAGCGCATGCACGATAAAGGCGCAGATTGCTGTGGGAATTCCCCAAAAAGCGATGTGTAAAGGTTCTACATCGAGGCCAGAGCCCAATAAGAACGTATGCATCAAGGCGATTGCGCCAAATGCCACGAACACATCTTCGCCAAAGAACAAGCCGACATTGTCGGTGGCGGCGCACATCGCCAGTACCTTATGACGCACGGCCTCGGGCAATTTCCCGTATTTATTTTCAGCCGCGCCTTCGGCCATCGGCGCCAGGAGCGGGCGCACCATCTGCGGGTGACCGCCAAGGCTGGTCAGCCCAATCGCTGCGGTGGTTTCTCTCACGAATAGGTACATGATCAATAAACGGCCGACTGTCGCGCGTTGAAAGGTGGCTATCCAGTTCTGTGCGTGCAAACGCAAGCCATGACGTTCCAGCAAACCAATCACTGCGAGCGGTAGCAGCAGGATTAATTGCAAGGCACGGGTTTCAAGAAATCCTTCCCCCATCAGCGTAATGATGTGCTCCAGAGAAAAGTGGGCTGCAAGGCCGGTCACGATTGCTGCCAGGCTCACCACGAGCAGTGGGTTGAAGCGCAGCACGAAGCCCGCGATGATCACGAATACGCCCAATAAGGGCCATAGATTGACGACGGTTTGCATGGGGAGTGAATCCCTTGGCTGGTTGCCGCAACGCCAGGGCAGGCTGGTGTGCGCGCAAGGCGAAAGCGGTCGGGCTCACTTTCGCAAAATTGATTAGCTGCCGGACTCAGCGTGTTTTTTTATTGTTGGCGTCCCATGAGCGGGCGTCATTGAGCGATATCTTTGGGCGCTTTACCCACTGCGTCCAGTCAAAAAAAGTTGTCACCGCTGAACAAAAAAGTTTGGCCAATTGCACGCGGGATCGGGCTGGCTTGCAGTTGTTGCAAGGGTTTACAGTGGCGACCTTGTTTAGCGTGAACGGGCAACCTTCATGAACATGAGATTCCTTTTGACCTTTGTATGGGTGGCCCGGCTCGGCAGTTTCCGACTGACTGCCGAAAAGCTATCCAGTACGCAAGCGGCCATTTCAAGCCGAATCTCGGTGCTGGAAGCCGAACTTGGCGTGCAGTTGTTTCAACGTGACTCGCGGGGTGTGAACCTGACGCGTGAAGGGCACAACGTGCTGAGTTACGCGGAAGAAATGCTGGCGACCCAGCAGCGCATGCTCCAGTCGTTGGGCAAGGCCGATACGTTTTCGGGCCGTTTACGCATTGGTGTCATGGATACAGTCATCCATAGCTGGCTGAGCGAGCTGATTAACGCTCTTAGTCGCGACTATCCGTTGGTTGAAGTAGAGCTGACGGCTGATACAGCCCTGAACTTGAATGAGCAATTACTCAAGGGGCAACTGGATCTGATATTCCAGACAGATTTATTACGGGCCGACGGTGTGCGTAACAGGCATCTGGCGTGCTATCCGTTGCGCTGGGTGGTGGCCAGAGGAACCCCTCTTGATCGCCCTTATGACGGGCTCGAAGCGCTCTGTCAGGAACGGTTGCTGACCTTCTCGCGGTTGTCCCGGCCGCATCAGGATGTGCTCAATTACCTGCATCAGCAAGGCATTAGCGCGCCACGCATCAGTTGCATCAATTCGGTGGCAGCCATTATCAAGCTGGTGGCTGATGGGTTTGGTATTGGTGTCCTGCCGCCGGTGCTGGTCAGCCGCGAATTACGTCATGGCAGCCTGGTTGAGTTGCCGATGTGCGCCGGCCCCGGCTTTTCGGTCTATGCCAGTTGGCGCGTCGGCGCAGGCCTTGAACTCAATGAAGCGGTTGTCAGCCTCGCCCAAGCGGTTGTGGCCGACTACCAGCGCGCCGTTAAACCGGGTCACCTGATATTGCCCAAGCCCCTCGACTAGTACAGCTTGTCATCTGATCCGTATTTTTATGAATCAACTGCGCCTGTATTGCAGCTCACAATCGGCAGAAAATTACACTCAGTCAGATAGCTCAAGTAGGCATCGAACCTTGAACGGTGCAGGGATGCCGTCCGTTGATGCTCACGTTCTGGTTTTCGACACACTTATGGTAGGAACTGATATGGCTAAGATGGGTTGGTTTTTGGGAGGATTTCTGCTGTTGACCATTGGGATCGGTATCCTTGCCACTATTCCGCCGGGTTGATCCCCCGAACATCAAAAGGCCGCTGCTAAACCAGCGGCCTTTTCTGTTGGGCAAGGGCATTCAGACGCAGTAAGTGAGGGCTTGTTCAACATCAGCCAGCAGGTCTTCCACATCTTCAAGGCCTATTGCCAGGCGCACCAGGCCTTCGCTGATGTCGTGACGTGCACGTTCCTCCCGGGTGTAAGCCGAATGGGTCATGCTGGCAGGGTGTTGCGCCAAGGATTCAGCACCGCCCAGACTGACGGCTCGGCTGATCAGTTGCAGGGCATTCATGAAATACCTGCCGGCTTCCAGGCCTCCCTTTAGCTCGAAAGCAATCATCCCTCCGGGCTGGCGCATTTGGGATTTAGCCAGCTCATGTTGTGCGAAAGAGGGTAGCCCCGGATACGACACCGACTTCACTGCCGGGTGTTGCTCCAAATACTGCGCAATCAACTGAGCACTGCTGCAATGGCGGTCCATACGTAAAGCCAGGGTCTTGAGCCCGCGCATGAGCAGGTATGCATCGTGGGGCGACAACACGGCCCCGGTGAGATCCTTTAAGCCTTGCAAGCGAATGCGCGAGGCCAGTGCCTGTGACGTGACCACAATGCCAGCCGTGATGTCGCTGTGGCCGCTCAGGTATTTGGTTGCCGAATGCACAACGATATCAGCGCCTGATTCCAACGGTCGCTGCAAATAAGGAGTGCAGTAGGTGTTGTCGATAACCACGGTAATGTCGGGGTAGGCGTGGGCGATACGAGCTACCGCTGCGATATCCACCAATTGCATGTTAGGGTTGGCGGGGGTTTCAAAGTAGACCATGCGCGTGGCGGGCGTGATGGCGGCTTCAAGTGCTTGCATGTCAGCCATGTCGACGTGCTTGACCTTGATCCCGAACTCGCCAATGCCGTGGTGTAGCAAAGCAAACGTGCAGCCATACAGGGTGCGGCTCACAATCAACTCATCCCCCGGGCGCAGTAAGGTCCAGAAGGTCGTTGCAATGGCGCCCATGCCAGAGCTGAAAGCGATACCGGCTTCACCATTTTCCAGCGTTGCCATGCGGGATTCGAGCAGGGCCAGGGTTGGATTGGAAATACGGGTATAAAAATGCCCGCTTTCTTCTCCGGCAAAACAGGCTGCACCGTATTCAGTGGAGGGAAATGCGAAGGTGGAAGTGAGATAAATGGGAGGAATCAAGGCCCCATTATTTTCAAGCGCGTTGTAGCCGTGGTGAATCGCGCGGGTAGAAAAGCCGAACTCATTTTTTTTGTCGTTCATGCTGAGCGCTCCGATATTTCCTACAATGCTATGCTCATATTCGACACGATAAATTCCAAATCCAGGGGATGAAACGCGTGTTATTGGAATAAATACCCTTCACGCTGAGATTGAGAGGCACAGTATGCCCAGTCCGCTGGATAGAACCGATAAAGCCCTGTTAGGGAATCTCCGAACAAGTTTTCAAATGTGCTGAAATACGCCTGACCACCTGATCCGAGCCGCCTATGAGCCAGAT
>NZ_NQKI01000051.1 GCF_002269125.1 Pseudomonas lundensis
AAGCAGTTGAACACCTGGGTCAGTTTTCAGTCGGCAGAAGAGCCTCTACTGGGTCAGTTTTCGGTCAGCGGCAACACACGTGTAGCGCGGGACTTCTGACTCTGGGGCGGTGGTGTTCACAGGACAGATTTCAGTCTGGTCTAAATCAGGCATTGGGCTCTTGGTCACTTCCACGCCTCGTGAGGCAGCCCCCTTGAACGTGCTAAGCACTTTCAACGGGAGCGTCTCGACAAAAGGGTCAAGCGCGCTGCGCGGTACTGAGGTGTCGTTGGCCAAGGCCAATACCGAAGAAATCTCAGCCGCGAGCTGGGTGTGCGTGGTACTCAGGGCAGGCGTTTCTGCATACTGAGGCCAGTTGACGGACTCTTTCATGAGATCGTGGTAATTGGCATACCCTAGTCCCTTGGACAGGGTCTCTCGGGCAAAAGAGAGCTGGACGGGTGATTGGCCTGGCCACCGTTTCTGGATGAGTTTGGCGAGTCTTTTGAAGGCGGCTTGGGGGAGCAGATCTTCGGGATAGACCGGAACGCGCATGGCAATTCTCCAATGTCACGGTGTCGGCTGCCCGCTGACAATTGTCGAAGTGCGTGCGAAAGAAGGGAGAAACACCTGAGGCGCAAAGGCTTTGCATGCCGACCGCTCGATCCAGGAAGACCGTGGTCGGTACGGTAGCATCGCTTCTGGTGCTGATCAACACTCAGGGACTTGCCAATTTGACAGGCTTGTCAGGCTTGTCAACTTGCTAGGCTTGACCATGAGGGGGATTTTTTCGGCTGCCCTGATGGAAGTCATTGTACAGAGGGCAACGGGGAAACTGTCTTGGGTTGCGAGCTATGCTTCACAGGACGGGTACTGCTGATATTGATTGCGCAATTTATTCTTATTGGCTTCAGCACCCTATTGCCTGAGCCGGTTCGCTCACATGGGTTGGCGGATTAAAGGTATCAGCGTCGCAGGTTGAAGACTCTTAACGAACAAGGAATGATCTATGTGGGAACAGCATCCTGATACTTGTGCAGTGGTTTTTGATCCAGCTAACGAGAAGATATACGAGTTTCGTAGGTCAATGCTCATTAATCAAATAACTCGCGACGCTGATAGAATTGCTAAAAGTTTTGATGCGCTACATAGTGCTGACCTTGAAAAAATGAGTGCACTTTTTACCCATTGCTCCGCTATCTGGGCTTCGGGGATGTTCAGGGCCGAACGCAACGAAGATAAGCTTCGCATGGCGTGTGCAGAACTCCTCTCCAATGCCCTGAACTCCATGGTTGGTGCGGCCTATATGCTTCGTGGTGGCTTCGTTTTGCAGCCTGGGCCGGTCGTGCGCTCAGCCATTGAAACCATGGCCGTAGCCCTGCATCTCATGCAATTTCCGGAAGACTTTCAAAAGTACCAAGAGCACAAATTTGAGTCTCCGCGCGCCGTTTCCAATGCCAAGCGCGTCTTCCCTCCATTCGGCCACATCTACGGCTTGCTGAGTCGAGAGTTCACACATATTGGAACTTTGCATAAGCAGTTCACGCCCATCCGCGAATACACAGGCGATGAAGAATCGTTACAGTTGAATATTCAATTTCTGACGGCAGGGATATGGATGTGCTATGTGTCCTGCGAGCTGGTGTTTTTGGACGGTGTGGCTGAACCAAGATATTGGCGTGAACTGCCTGAACAAGTTGAGGGTAAGACTGCTTATTCTTACGAGCCCAGTGACGAGGAGCGAACTTGGATGGCGGATTTCTTGGGCTTGGATAATCCGGTCTTTGGAGGAGGTGACTGAGGTGCATCAGGTGCGCTTCTTCTATGCGCTCGGATCCGGTGCTGGAGGGGGCTCTCGTCACCTGGTTGCAGCAGGTCAGGGGAGGCGGTCGATCGCGGCGCCGTAGTCAAAGTTCACGGTTGATCCGGACACGAGGACTGCTTCGAGCTGATGCTTGGATGCGTTCTTGACGATGCGAAATTCGCTGACTTCCCCTGCCTGGCGGGTGAGTTTCCAGATCAACCTGAGCTTCTCGGTGGCCATGCCCAGCTTTATCGCACCTTGGGCAGACTTGGCCAAGAAGGCATTGAGCTTGCTCTTCAGCTCAAACCTGGAGTCGTATGGGTAGGGGCCGAGGGTGAAGGGGCCGTCCCCGATAATTCGATCAAACTCGATTCTGGGCTTCATGTGTAATGCTTGGATTTGGCGATGCTCCCTCGTGCGGTTCCAAACCGTGATACCCCTGGCGGTACAGTGCTCGATCCAGCGTGTCTCGGCCTCCAAAGAGGCCTCTTCAGATTCGCAGGTTTCTACAACTTTGAATGCTGGGGTCATCCCGTCATCGAGTATCTGGGCGATCTTGGCTGCCGCGCGTTTGCAGTCATGGTTGGCTTTCCCAAGATGGCCTCGCTGCCGGGCTTCGAAGTCGCCTGTCTGCCCTACGTAGAACGGCTCCTCTGTTACCGGATCGATGATCAGGTAGACGACGTAGTCCTTGGCAACCACGCCGTCCAAGGTCGGCTGTTGAGGCTGTTGTGGAATGACGGTCGGCAGTTGCGCGGACGCTTGCGTGCTGAAGTGAAGAACCGGTGAGTGGTTCGAGCCTGGCGTGGGGGTGTTCTGGCGGTACCACTCCTCAGCGAGCTCAAGCGTTGCGAACGACTGGTGTTTCGCTTCCGGAAAACGGTCAATGGACAAGCGAGCCCCACCTTCCCAGCTATTGAAAATCCCGAGTTTCCGTCCGTGGACAACAGCGTAGAACTTCGGCTTCTTGGCCATCCTGTGCAACCTCCCTGAATCACTTAATGGGCCTGCGGGGTGATCTGCAGACCTCGCAATGCTTTCAGGCACCGAACCCATGCTCAATGCGCGCAAGAAGTGTCAAGGCGTCGTCGATGTGGGCATCCCTCGGGCGTTTCGCTCCCAACGCTCGTAAGGGTTGCGATAGCCAGTCCACCGCACTTTTCTTGTCGCCGAAGATTGCCATCGCTGCATCAAGCAGCCGTGGATCAATCGTTTCCGACGACTCCGGGCCGTCCTTGCTTGGACTCATCGCGTCATTGATCGCCTCCGCGAGCGTTTCCAAAGCCTCCCTTAGGCGAGCATTTTCTCGAAAATCCTCAGAGTTTGGCTTGTGTTCTGTGCAGTGGCGCAACAGGGCTTGCGCGTCATTATGGTTGAGGTCGAACTCGATCAGCATGCCGATTCCTTGAGTGGGCTCAATGTCTGGAGTATGGCAGCGTCCGGATTGGGTATCTGGCAGCGCATTAGAGGACACCCTGTCCGATGTTGAGGGCGGCGTTATTCCAGAGCAATTTGGGCCTTGAGCCGTTTTGGATGGTATTCCAATCGCGGCGCTTCAGTCATCATGCCCCCTTGATGAACAGGTTCAGGTACTGCCAGCACCATGCGAATGGAAAATGTGAAAGACGGACAGGCTACCAAGGGAGTGTGTTATCAGTGCGTGCACGACCGCTTTCTAGGGCGGCAGATCCAGCGCAGTGGGGCCTCCGCTCAGTGCAGCCTTTGCAACTCGAAACGCAAGTGCGTGCCACTCGCTGAGATCGTCTCTCGTGTCACCGAAATCCTTGGTACCTACATCACAGAGGGTGATCACGTTTGGCGTTGGAACGGTGGTCGGATTGACCATCAAGAAGGCGAGAGCATCGAACACTGGGTAAGCGAAATCTTTGGCTGCGACAACATCGAGCCGATCGTGGCTGCAGTGAGCCGGCGCCTGACGTCATACAGTGACGACATTCAGTACTCCAGACAACGTTTCAGCTTGAATGACATCGGCCACCAATGGTGCGAGTTCCAGGAAGGTATGAAGCATGGAATACGCTTCTTCAACGACAGCGCCAAGGCGTTCTTGGGCTGGATCTTCAAAGATCTGGATAAGTACTCAGCCTCGTCCGATGAAAATGCCGTGGTGCGGTTGCTCACGCCTGAAAACTCTCCGTCGATCTTCCGCGCCCGAACCTGCATGGGCGGCGAGAGTGTTTCCGAGATCACAGCCAACCCTGCGCGTAATCTCGGAGCTCCCCCGAAGGAGCGAGCTGGAGAGGGCAGGATGAACCCTGCAGGTGTTCCTGCCTTCTACGGAGCATTCGAGCGCAAGACCTGTGTCGCTGAGCTCCGTCCCCCGGTTGGCGGCACCGTCGTGAGTGGCGAATTCAGGTTGGTCAGGGAGGTCAAGGTGTTGGATTTCGGACGCTTTGAAAAAGCAGATCTAGGGCCCATGCCAAGCTTCTTTGACTCCAAATACCATTCGAAGGTAGGGCGGCGGGATTTCCTGAGGTATCTGCATGACGCAATCACGGTGCCGGTGCTTCCTGGAGCAGAGCGCGACTATCTAACTACTCAAGTCATCGCTGAGTACCTGGCCACCCACTGTAAGCCCCGTATTGATGGTGTGATCTTCAAATCCGTGCAGGAGAGCGCCGGCAGCAACATTGTGCTGTTCTCGCACGTCGCCTGCGATGCTACCGCTTCGATGGGAAGGGTTCGGAACGGCTATATGGTCAGAGGCCCCAAGGAGTCCGATGGGCCTTGCATCGAGTATGTCAGTGACAGCCTCGTCTACCACGGGATCCGGCAGGTGAAGTACGACACAGATGATCAGGCGCTGCCGGAGGACAAGCTGTTGCCGTTGCTGACTCCACCAAGTAGCGCGCATTCGCTTCCAGCAGGTATGGAGGGGCTGCTGGATGGGGATTTCTGATTGAGTTTAGGTCTGTGGTCTGTGGCGTCAGGGTTCGGGGCGCGTGGCTCTAGAAGCCTCTAGGCCTGCGGTGTGTGGACTGATCGTGCGTGTTCGGGTGTTTTGGCAAGTTTTCCGGTTTTTGCGGGTGTTGCAGGCCTTTCGCTGATCTCTAGGATTTCAGTGCCGGAGCGATCGCAGGAAGGCGTCCACGGTGCGCTCCACGATCTGCTCGATCTCCTCGCGGGCAAGCGGCTCGCTGTTGGCTCTGACCTGTTTCCAGAGAACCCGACCATCGAGCATCTCCATGAAGTCGCAGGCGGCAGTTTCAGGCTCTTGAACTGCCAAGGTACCTCTGCGTGCCAGTTCGGCCAGGTAGTCGCTGATGACGGTCATTGCCGGCGCTTGGATAACCTCGTCAAATCGGCTGGACAGCACAGGGAATCGTCTGCCTTCCATGATGACCATGCGTAGGAAGTCGGCGGCTGTCGGGCCAGACCAGAAGCACGCGAACTCGGTGGCGATCTGCATGAGGCCTCTCCTCGGGTCGGACAGCGCGCGCTCATCTGTTGCAACGTTCATGACGGGGAAGGCTTTCCACATCCGCTCTGCCACCGCCACGAAAAGCGACTCCTTGCCATCGGGGAAGCGGTTATACAGAGTCTGGCGGGTCACCGCTGCAGCCTTGGCGATCTCCTCCATGCTGGCTCCTTCGTACCCGTGCTCAATGAACATCCTGCCCGCAGCCGCTAGAATCCGGACTGGGCGTGATGCGCTTTCGCCTGGGTTGAGCAAGTCGTCGACGGGGGAGGAGGTGGCCACATTCATATCAGTTACCTATGTAGAGTCGGTTAAGTGTTACTGAAAGAGATGCGATCCGCCACCCATGTTTCGCCTAATTAACTTTACTGGGGTGTAAAGTAAAGCTGCTTGGGCTGCGGGGCTTGGTGTTTGGTGTTAGTTGTTTTCGGATTATTTGGACAAGAACGTTATTTCATCATCTGCCGCTTCAGCTTTGGTTTTGGCTTGATACTTGGGCTTGATGCTCTGCTCAGGCTTGACGTTTGGTGGGGCGCGCTGAGGGTACCCATGACGGAAAGGTTTTTTTTCGGATAGGTACCGACACCTCACGGCTGAGACTTTATCATCTGATTATCAATTAATAGAGGTTTCTAAAATGGATGTTAAAGGTCGTGCCACTGCAATCGATGTGTGTGAAAGCATATTGCGTGAGGACTTTAAATATAATGAGGAAAACGGTACCTGGAGCAGTATCAACCGAATCATCGAGAGTCTGCTGGGACGCACCACTGAGCTTGCTGATGTCTACGTCGAGCTGCACGCCACGCTGGCAGAACAGCCTAGGGCGCTAAGTTCATTCTTTGATGTTTTCACAACCACTGTGTACTCCTGGAATCCTGGAAAGATCAAAGAAGCTCGCGAGGATCGGGAGATGCTCACTGAGTTGAATGTGAGAATTGCAAAAGTTTCAGAGTTGCTCTCGGAGTTGCTCTCGCGGCGCACCGAGGTTAAAGAGATGTCCAGTTTTAGTAGTGATACCTACTACCATATTATGGATGTCGTTGAAGAAGCCTCTGAGGATAATGGGCTTTTCAGGTCTCACGTGAAAGGTAAGTTGGAGAAGTTGACCTATCAGTATGATCTCAAATATTGGCCTTCCATAACTCAAGTGGTGGCGCAGATTGGTATCAATGCGGCTAATGCAGTAACAGTTGCTGATGACTCCGCTGCAAGTGCAGCAACTGAAGCTCGTCGCCCTGGGCTGGCTGACTTCTTGAAAGCATTTGAGGCAGAACTTGATAGGAACAGGGTTGAGAATATTGGCTTCATTCCCAATGATTTTTCACTGAGCGATAGTTCTATGGCGTCGTTGGTAAACTGCGGACTTGGGTTGGGAGTCGAAGAGCTGATCGAAGCCAGCTTTGTAAAGCGTTACCGCCAACGTGAGCGCGATCGTGATCGTGGTCAGGAGCTCGGACGGAAGATGGGGATCGACTGAACATTGGAATGGATGCTGGTGGTCGTTTCGAGCCCTGTATACGTCCAGGTGATTTTTTGAGGGGGAGGGCTGGCCATACCGCTCACTCCCTCTCGGGAGTTCTGGATCGTCTTCCTGGGTAGCATTCCGGGACTGCATTCTTGAGCGCACGATGATGAGCTTGTCGGCGATCCAGGCTAGGTACGAAATGAGCTTTTTGGGGTTTATTGGGTGGCACGAGGAGGGCGATGATCTGTCGATTCGTCATTCTGGACGGCGTCGACGGTGCACCAAATTTTGGTGACTCTAGGGGAGGTACTGGGGAGCTGGGATCGAGGCGTTGCCATGAGGCTTGGAGGGGCTTCCTGATTGGGGGGGATCCCCTGGAAGGCCCGGAAACACTGGCTAGAAGGTGGAGCGGGTAGAGGGAATCGAACCCTCAACTAAAGCTTGGGAAGCTTTCATTTTACCACTAAACTATACCCGCATTACGCGTTTTTACCATGCACCAAAGACGGGTGTCCAATAAGAACCCTCGTTATCAGCTTGGGAAGCTGGAGTAATGCCATTATACGACACCCGCTCAGAGCGGCTGACTTTGTACCAGAAGCCGGCGCGGATGAGAAGTTTTAATTGTTTTTCCGTGACTCACGCCTTTGCGCACTCACCCGATGGTGGCATTACTCAGCCTGCCAATGAAAGGTGCTGCTCAGCGTTGAGGAAGTTCAGTACGGCGTTTTTTGTGTGGTGACTGGCGCACTTGTGCTCCATGTCCAGAAAATGCCCGGTGTTATCCACGATCACGAACTGGCTCTGGTTGATCGGTCGGGCGAATTGTCGCGCGTCTTTTGCTGCGGTGTATTCGTCCCATTCGCCATTGATGAATAACACCGGGATATCAATGCGTTCAGCGGCCTTGAGCCGACTCGCGTGATCACTGCTGAGCAAATGATCGATGTGGAAGTGCATTTGCGCGTATTCATGATCGGCAAGGGTGCTGATGTGACGAAAGTTGAAGCGTTTGAACAGGTGGGGCAAATGCTTGCCCAGTGTGTCGTTAACCAGATGGCCCAGCAGGGTGCCGTCGCCCGTAGCCAGCCCCTGACGACCCCGTTCCAGATAATCCTGCATGGCTGTATTGATCGCGGGTGAGAACGAACTGATCACGGCCTTCTCTATACGCCGTGGTTGTTCAGCCAGGGCCGCCAATGCAACCAGTCCGCCCCACGAAAACGACAACACGTAACGGGCGTTAAAGTGCTCGATCAATTCCAGCAACACCTGCGCTTCACGTTCATTGGTCAACAGGGACTGATGAGGGTTGTGGGCTTTTGACTGACCGGCATAAGGTTGGTCATACAGCACGACATTCAGCGCGGGATGCAGATTCTTGACTGTCTGGGCAAATGAGGCTGTTGTGGACATCGACCCGTTAACCAGGATGATCGTGCTGTGTGCCGAGTCGGATCGGTAATACTCGGTATGGATTCGGTACTGACCTTGAATATCCAGCACGGCGATTTCAGGCTTCATGGCGTCGGACTCCAGCGAATCGAGTGTCGGTCAATCCTAGAGTGGGCCCGGAATGTGACAGTCAATCGTGTCGGCACTGGTCATGCGTCAGGCGGATGCGGTCTCAAAACAATTCGACTTCTTGCGCTGTCAGTGAGCGGTATTGGCCTGGCGCCAGCTGTTCATCAAGGTTCAGCGACCCAATGCGCTCGCGGTGCAAGCGCACAACCTTGTTGTTGAAGTAGCCGAACATGCGTTTGACCTGATGATAGCGGCCCTCAACGATACTCAGCCGGGCACAACGTGGGCCAAGCAGGTGCAATTGGGCTGGCTGGGTGGTCAGGTCTTCAAATGCGAAATAAATACCTTGTTTGAACGTGACGGCATACGCGTCGGTTATCACATCCTCTGTTTCGACGTAATACACCTTGGGCAGCTTGGTTTCGGGTTGCGTCACCTGACGTGACCAGTGCCCATCGTTGGTAATCAGCATCAAGCCGCTGGTATTAAAGTCCAAGCGTCCGGCGATATGCAGGTCGTCCTTGTCCGGCTCGTCCAGCAAGTCGAGCACGGTGGGATGGTGCGGGTCTTGGGTGGCGCTGACGCAGCCGGTCGGCTTGTGCAGCATGAAATACCGCGCGGGTTTGCCGACTTGCAGCAATTGCCCGTCGCACTCAACTCGACTGAAGGCCCGCACCTCATGATGAGGATCGCTGATGATCTGGTCATCGACCTGAACGCGCTTCTCGATCAGCAACAGGCGCACCTGCTTGCGGTTGAATTGCGGCAAGTTACTGAGGAAACGGTCTAAACGCATAGCCATCGATCACATGAAAACCCGGCGGGTATCTTAACGGCTGGCGTCGGGAGTCGTTGCGGGAAGTTGTTCAAGCACACCGGCGCACCGCGGGCATAGACAGGCCGCATGGCGCAGTTCGGCAGGCAAAGCCTCAATGACGCTGGGATCGAGGGTGACGCCAAAACACCAACATGCGTTTGTCGGCACTTCGTTGTTGCTGACCATCGAGCAATCATTGCTGGCGCCGCAGGCGGGGCACAGAGCGGGTGTTGACATGGCAAGTCCAGTAAAACCGAAGGGGCTGGTCGCTCTTTATACAGCAGTTGGTCAGCCTTGATTGCCATCAGCGACATACTTGCCTGATTGCATTGACAAGGCGGGTGGGCTTTTTTAGTGTCCGCACCATTGTTTTTCGAGATGTAGCCATGACGCTGGACGACCGTATAAAACTTGAACCTCTGTGGAAGCAAGCGTTGCGCGAGGAGTTCGAAAAACCCTATATGGGCGAGCTGCGTGAATTCCTGCGTCAGGAGCATGCTGCGGGCAAAGAAATTTATCCGCCGGGGCCCCTGATTTTCAATGCTCTGAATTCAACGCCGTTGGACAAGGTCAAAGTCGTGATTCTGGGGCAGGACCCTTACCATGGCCCGGGTCAGGCTCATGGGTTGTGTTTTTCGGTGCAGCGCGGCGTGCCTGCGCCCCCTTCGCTGGTCAACATCTATAAAGAACTCAAACGTGATTTGAACATCGATATTCCTTCGCATGGCTGTTTGCAGTCATGGGCCGATCAGGGGGTGTTGCTGCTCAACACAACCATGACAGTGGAGCGCGCGAACGCGGCTTCTCACGCCAAAAAAGGCTGGGAGCACTTCACCGACCGGATTATCCAGGTCGTCAGCGAGACGCAGCCCAAGTTGGTGTTTCTGCTGTGGGGGGCACATGCGCAGAGCAAACAAAAACTGATTGATGCCACTAAGCATTTGGTGCTGACCTCTGTGCATCCTTCGCCGCTATCGGCTTACCGAGGCTTTATTGGGAACGGACATTTTAGCCGCACCAACAAGTTTCTAACGCAAAACGGTTTAACGCCCATTCATTGGACATTACCCGCCGATTGATCAGCGACGAGTGAATTGAGTGGTCAGATGCCCACGACATGACACACCAGGTGTGACGCCTGGTGTGTAAGTAATAACCTTTGAAGTTAGCGCGAATTACACCAGTCGCATTCGACAATTGTCGGGTGCCTCAATGACTCTATCTACAATGGCTTTAATCGGTACGGCCCACGTCATTCCGTTTTCAGGATCTGTAATAACGGCCAGATGTTCAGTACTGGCGCCCAAATCCAGCCGGCACCGCTCATCATTTATCTTGAGTTCACCGTACGCACGGCTGACCAGTTTCTGTGCTGTCGGAATGCTAAGGGCATATGCACTGATCAGATAGTTAACGGTTTTACAAAATAAAATTTGATCGTTTTCCGGGTGCATCGGTTGAAACTTGCGCAGGTAACTCAATGCCGATGCTTGTATCTGTTGCTCATCATCTTCGGTTGAATAGGCCGCCGTCATGGTGTTACTCCAGACGTGATATCGACGTTCTGAATAGCTGCGCGACGCAGGTCCTGATCGACATGCGGAAGACGTACATCAGGGTTGGGCATCCCGCTGGGTGATAGCTCATGGGTCATTTCGAATTCAGCTCGGACAGACCAGCCACAGGCTTCGGTGGTGCATTGCAAATAGGCAACACGTAAAAAAATATGTCGACCTTCACTGGTGCGAATCCGCATTTTGCTTAAGCAATGTGGGCAAACCATTTTATAGGTGCTCATGAGTGACTCCGATTAAACGTTGTTAAGTGCCAGTCGTTGTTGGCACGCGTATAGAAAAGACCACTCCTTTGATCTCGATGAGTGAGTGCCGGAACGAGTTTTAAAGAATGGTTCCAGAATTAAGTAAGTTTTTTATTATTGGCTTGTAGGACGTTTGATTTGTTTTTGTATGTGTTGTGATTTTTGTAGCGTAAAGCGGTTTGTGCGAGGGGGGAGTTGGTGTTGTCATTTTCGAAATATTTATAAGGTTGCAATTTTTTAATAATTTTGAAGTACTCAATGTGAGTAGATATTGAAGCAAAATCGCGCTGAGTCAAATTTGGATTATTCAAAATGAGTAACAAGAAATCAATTGAAGTACTTTTTAGGTTGAAACAAGTATTCGACGTCAAAACGGACTCTGATCTTTCAGGCGCCATGGGGGTTAGCCCTCAAACGCTGAGCACCTGGAAAGGGCGCTCAAAAATTCCCTATGCGCACTGCATAGAGCTGGCAGAGAAACATGATGTTTCTCTGGATTGGTTATTCAATGGTCGCGGTCCCATGCTGCTGTCGAATTGCTATCAGTCAGCGTCAGAAAATGACGTATTTAATGCCAGTGAGTTTAAGGTCTTAAAACTGTACCGCGCGTTGAATACCTTTAACCAAGGGTTGGCGCTGAGCGCTATGCAGGATCGTCAACACGTGCAGGGTTTGACGGAGCGCATAGAGATTTTGTCACAGCGCGTGGAGTAGTCAGTCCAGCCCATCGGATTACTTTCCCCCTCGTAACCGCCGTATCAGGTCGACAATATCGGTCACCTGAATCCAGTCAGTCAGTTTTCGGCTGAGGGGGATTACCACCAGGGCACATATAAACCCGCATACCCCTGGAGGAATGACGGGCAGGTAAAGTAACGCTACCGGTGAAAATAAATACCCCACACTGGCGCTGAGTAAAAAGCTCACTATTTTTTTGAATACGTTCTTGTTGCTGCGTGAACTTGCCACGAGCCATCCACCCAGGCATGCCCCCCAAAACATTTCATTGTTGATCATGTTTTCCAGCACAGGCAGGAACAGTTCAACGTATTTATTAATTAAATAAGTTGCATGCTCGAGGGTCATGTCAGGACGCTCCTTGGTCGTGAAGAGGCAGATTCTCAGAACATCGTTTTAATGGTTTTCGTTAAATTAATGTATGGGTGTGTATTGTGAGTGGACCTTTGTTTGCGTTGTGACAGTGTTACAGGATGCCGAGTTGCAGTGCCTTTAATACTGCCGCGTGGCGGGAGTGGGTTCCGAACTTTGTTCGTAAGTTAAAAAATGAAAGTTGATAGTGCTTACTGATCGGTGCATGACTTTGGCAATCTCTGCGGAGGTCATACCCTTGGCACAGCATTGCAGGATTTGTTGTTCGCGCGCTGTGGTTTTAGGGATGCAGGTGGCGTAATCATTGTTGCGTGACAACGATGGGTTTAACTCGTCCTGTTTCATTTGAAGGCCCGCACTGCTGAAGGAATTGAACTTCACAATAAATGTTGAGTGCCTGGTGCTCAATGTAATAAAGCTGTAAGACTCATTCTTACATTGAGTATATTTTCCTACATGAAGCGTGCGTTTCTAGAAGCTCAGGCCTTATTGCTTGCCCAGTATCGGTACAAGGGTTCGGCCAGAAACAACACAAACAGCAGGCGCATCACTTGCAATGCGGTAACCAGAGGTACAGAGAGCTGTAATACCTCGGCAGTAAGGCTCATTTCCGCGATGCCACCCGGCATCATGCCCAATGTCATGGAGCGCAGGTCTAATTGAGTGAGGGTGCTTAACCCTGCAGCGCATGCACTGGCGATCAACATTGTTAACGCGGTGCCCAAGAGGGTGCGGCCGATAAAAGAAGGGGCTCGGCGAAAGAACTCGCGGTTAAAGTGACAGCCCAGGCCGCTGCCGATCAGCCATTGGGCAGCCTGGCTGCTGCCTTGAGGAAGGCCGATGTGCAAGTTCCACAGGATACTGACGCCAGCGCTGATAAGCAGCGGGCCGAACAACCAAGGGTTCGGCTGGCGCAATCGTTGCCAGATCCAGGCCAGCAATGCGCCTGCCGGAAGCAACACGGCAAGCCAAAAATAATCAACCGGGGCCGCCAGCAAGGTGGGTGGGCCGTCTTCCAGCACATAGGTGAAGGCGGCGGGTACGCAGAGCACGACGCTCAGCACGCGCAGACTTTGGCCTGCGGCCACGCTGCTCAGGACGGCGCCATTGCGTGCGCCCAGGTTAACCATTTCGCCAGAGCCCCCCGGCATACTGGAGAAAAACGCTGTGGCGCGATCTTCACCGCTGCGGCGCATGATCCACACATTAATGATGCTCGACACGCTGGTGAGCAGTGCGCCAAAAAAAATCAGCCAGAAATGCGCGAGCACCTGTTCCATGACCTGCGCAGTGAAGTGCAGGCCGATGCCGATGCCGATCAGCCATTGCCCGCATTTTCTGCCGCCGGGAATTTCGGCCAATTGCCAGGGTGTCAGGCAACGTACCAGGATGATTGCCAGCAATGAGCCGACCATCCAGGGCAACGGCCAGCCGATCAGGCTGGCCAGGTAACCGCCGGTAAACCCGACCAGCGGCGTCCCCCACCATTGTTTGAAACGGCTGTCAGGCATTGGCCAGCGCGCGCCGTTGAGCGTTGCGCTTGCGCCAGATTCGCACGATGGGCAGTAGTAACATCACGACCGTCAGTACCCAAACACCCAGCGTGATCGGGCTGGACCACAAGATTTCCAGCGCACCATTGGAAATTGACAGTGCCCGGCGCAAATTCTGTTCCATCAGGCCGCCCAGAATGAAGCCGAGCAACACGGGTGACAGCGGGAAGTCGAGCTTGCGCAGGATGTAACCGAAGATGCCAATGCCGATCATCAGGAAGAGGTCAAAGGTGGTCGCATGCACCGCGTACACGCCAATCGCGGTAATGATGGCAATCACAGGCACCAGCGCCCAGTTCGGCACCGACAAAATGCGCGTGAAGATACGGATCATCGGGATGTTGAGGATCACCAGCATGATGTTGGCGATAAACAGCGAGGCGATCAGGCCCCACACGATATCCGGCTGCTGTTGGAACAGCAGTGGGCCGGGCGTGATGTTGTAGAGCGACAAGGCGCCGATCATCACCGCCGTGGTGCCAGAACCCGGCACGCCGAGGGTCAGCATGGGGACCAGTGCGCCACACGCCGAGGCGCCGATGGCCGTTTCAGGTGCCGCCAGGCCGCGCATGTCACCCTGACCAAATGTGCCGGTAGCGCCAGCCATGCGCTTCTCGGTCATATAGGCCACAGCACTGGCCAACGTCGCGCCTGCACCCGGTAGCACGCCCATGATGAAGCCCAAGAGCCCGCAGCGGATATTCACGACAAACACCGCAGACGCTTCTTTGAGGTTAAACATCATGCGTCCTGTGGCTTTTACCGCCTCCTGGCCTCGGTGGGTCTTTTCCAGCAGCAACAGAATTTCGCTGATGGAGAACAAGCCCAACACCAGGACCACGAACTGAATGCCGTCAGTCAGGTGGATACTGTCGCCGGTGAAACGGTACACCCCGCTGTTGGCATCGATCCCTACACAAGAAAGAAACAAGCCGATCAACGCTGCGATAAAGGTTTTCAGGGGGCGGTCACCCGCCATCCCGCCCAGGCAGACAATCGCAAAGACCATCAGCACGAAATACTCGGCAGGCCCGAATGCAATCGCCCACTTGGCGAGCAGTGGCGCGAACAGCACCATGCCGCAGGTCGCGATAAAGGCGCCGATGAACGAACTCCACGCGGACAGCGACAGGGCCACCCCCGCCAAGCCTTTGCGGGCCATTGGGTAGCCGTCGAGGGTGGTCATGACGGTTGACGCTTCGCCGGGGATATTCAGCAGGATCGAGCTGATCCGCCCGCCGTATTCACACCCCAGGTACACCGCAGCCAGCAGGATGAGTGCGGACTCTGGCGGCAGGCCCAGTGCAAATGCAATCGGGATTAACAGCGCGACCCCGTTGATGGGGCCAAGGCCAGGCAACAAACCAACGACCGTACCGATCAACGTCCCGCACAGCGCAGTGACCAGGTTATAGGGGCTGAGCGCGACCCCGAAACCCTGGCCCAGATAGACAAAAGTGTCCATATCAGTTCTCCAGTACGTCGAGCAGGCCGAGGGGCAGTGGAACGTCCATGGCTTTATCAAACAACAGATAAAGGCCGACGCTCATCACGCTGATGATTACGACACTGGGCAGCCAGCGTCCGCCATACAGGCGTGCCATCGGAATGCCGATCAGCAGGCTGCTGAGGATAAAACCCAGGGATTCGAAGGTGCCTGCAAAGATCAGCAGCAGTACGACACACACGGCGATCTTGGTCAGGGTGTCGCGATCCAGTTGCGGGTCTTCTTCGCTGTGAACCACCGGCGTCGGGCGAAAAATCATGTAGATCAGGCCCAGCCCCATCAGGCCCAGCATCAATAGCGGGAAGGCGCGTGGGCCAACGGGTTCGTAGGAAAAAGCTGCCTGATAGGGCCAGGCCATCAGCGCCAGACCGACGCAGGCCAGTAGCAACACCGAGGCAAAAATACGTTGTAAGAGCATGGTTCACTCCTGCGTTGCGCTCCGATTGCACGGAACGCAATCAACTGACAGCGGCGGTTACTGGATCAGACCGAACTCTTTGGCCAGTACTTTGTAATCGCTGACTTGTTTCTTCACGTAGGTGTCCAGCTCGGGGCCGGTCATGGCGAAGGGGAAGAGCTCGCGCTGATCGCGCAACGTGGCGAACTCGTCAGAAGCCAGCAACGTGTCGAAAGCACTTTTCCACCAGGCGTAGTCCTCATCGCTGACTTTTGGCCCGAGGTAAAAGCCGCGCACCACTGGCCAGACGATGTCGTACCCTTGCTCTTTTGCGGTAGGAATGTTCTTCATCTCGGGTTCATCCAGTCGGGTGTCGGAGAACACCGCAAGGATGCGCATGTCGCCACTCTGAATGTGCGGCATGGAGTCGGAAATGTCCGTGCTGCCGACCTGAATGTGGCCTCCGAGTAATGCGGTAGCAATTTCTCCGCCGCCTTCCAGTGCCACATAACGTAGATCGCGCGGGTTGATACCGGCGGCCTTGGCAATCAGCGCGGTCTGCATCCAGTCCTGACTCCCGACGGTGCCACCGGAGCCGATCACCACTTTGCTCGGATCTTTCTTCAGCGCTTGAACCAGATCGTCGAGATTCTTGTAAGGCGAATCGCTTTTTACCGCAATCGCGCCATAGCTGGTGCCCACAGCTGCGAGCCAGCGCACGGCGCCTTCGTCGAAGCGTCCGAATTTGCCCTGTGCCAGGTTGAGCAATGAGCCACTCGACCACGCTACCAGCGTGCCCGCGTCGGCGGGGCGCTGGGCGACCACTGCGTTATACGCCACAGCGCCTACACCGCCTGGCATGTACGTGACGCGCATCGGTTTGCTGAGTAGCTTTTCGTTCACCAGCGCGCTTTGCGCCAGTTTACACGTCAAGTCAAAACCGCCACCGGGCGAGGCAGGGGCGATGCATTCCGGGCGTTTGGGTTCAGCGATGGCGTTGCTTGCCAGCACGAAGCAGCTGGCAGCTAGGGCAAGGGCGCGCAGTGATGGTTTCATGGTGTCTCCTGGGGGAGTTTTTGTTGTTAGGGAAGGTGCGAGGCCGTGTCACGACACGGGGATGCCGCAACCTGTGAGCAACCGGATGTCAGCAGGGCTGAGTGTCAATGGGGGGCGAGGGCATAGGTGACGCAGACGCAACGTTGCGCAGATCGAAGGCATTGGGCAAAAAAGGAGTAAACGGGCAGGCCAGAAGGGCCAAGGCTTGAACGCCGGCATGCAGTGGTGCTCCGTTATTGTTCTTATTGGCGAAAACGCTTCGAGGCGTTTTTCGGGTCGTTACGTCAGCCATCGTGCAGACAGTAGAAACGGTCTGTTTTGAGATCCTAGTCGGCCAACCTTTCACCAACCTTTCAGCTCGGATTCATGTTGTATCGGGCTTCACAGGCGGGCTGGCGTCTGTACACTCCCGGCAAAGAAAGGCGTATGCCTATAAAAATAATGAGGACGATCCGATGCGTGTGCTCTTGGTCGAGGACCAGCCGCAACTGGCCGAAAGTGTTGCTCAAGCGTTGAAAAGTACCGGTCTGACCGTCGATGTGTTGCACGATGGCGTGGCTGCCGACCTGGCGTTGGCCAGTGAAGAATATGCCGTGGTAATTCTGGATGTGGGGTTGCCGCGCATGGATGGTTTTGAAGTGCTGGAGCGATTGCGTGCCCGGGGTAAAACCCTGCCGGTGTTGATGTTGACGGCCCGCAGTGACGTGAAGGACCGGGTTCATGGGCTTAACCTGGGCGCGGATGATTATCTGGCCAAGCCGTTTGAGCTGAGCGAGATGGAAGCCCGGGTCAAAGCCCTGTTACGGCGCAGTGTGTTAGGTGGCGAACGTCAGCAGCAGTGCGGGGACTTGGTATACGACTTGGAAACCCGGCGCTTCACCCTGGGCGATGAACTGCTGACCCTGACGTCCCGCGAGCAAGCGGTGCTGGAGGCTTTGATTGCCCGGCCGGGCCGGGTCATGAGCAAGGAACAACTGGCGGCGCATGTGTTTGGTCTCGACGAAGAAACCAGCCCCGATGCCATCGAAATTTACGTTCATCGATTGCGCAAAAAACTGGATGGGCAACGCGTGGCCATCGTGACGTTCCGGGGGTTGGGTTATTTGTTGGAAAGCCGTGATGCATAAGCTCGGCAGCTTGCGCTGGCGACTGCTTTGGCACCTGACCCTGATGCTGGTGGTGTTGATGCTGGCGAGCAGCTTGAGTGCCTACTTCAATGGCCGCGAGGCGGCTGATACGGCGTATGACCGAACATTGCTGGCGTCTGCGCGCACCATCGCGGCGGGCTTGTCGCAGCGCGATGGCAGCTTGAGCGCCGATGTGCCCTACGTCGCGCTGGACACCTTTGCCTATGACAGCGCGGGGCGAATCTATTACCAGGTTAATGACATTCATCAGCGCCTGATTTCAGGGTATGAAAACTTGCCAGCGCCTCCGCCCGGTACGTTGCGTACGGATGATTATCCCGCGTTGGCGCGTTTTTATGATGGCCAGTATCAGGGGCAAAACGTGCGCGTGGTGAGTTTGCTCAAGGCGGTCAGCGAACCCGACATGAATGGCATGGCTGAAATTCGGGTGGCCGAAACCGATGAGGCCCGGGTTTCAATGGCGCGCAGCCTGATGGCAGACACTGTGCTGCGTCTGGGGATGCTCGGGCTGGGTGCGATGTTGGTGGTGTGGTTTGCCGTCAGCGCTGCATTGCGTCCGCTGGAGCGGTTGCGCACGGCAGTGGAGGAGCGTGAAGCGGATGACTTGCGGCCTTTGCCGCTGGTGCCGGTGCAGCGTGAGCTGTGGCCGCTGGTGCAGGCGCTCAATCACTTCACAGAGCGTTTGCGCGGGCAGTTTGAGCGTCAGGCGCAGTTTATTGCCGATGCCTCCCATGAACTACGGACTCCGCTGGCGGTGCTCAAGGCTCAGTTGGAACTGGGCCTGCGGGCCCGTGATCCGAATGTGTGGCGCACGACCCTGACACAGGCGGTACAGGGCACCGACAGGGTTACGCATCTGGCCAATCAATTATTGTCGCTGGCGCGGATCGAGAATGGGGCGCGGGCGATTGCCGAAGGGGGCGCGCAGTTACTGGACTTGAGCCAGTTGGCACGTGAACTGGGCATGGCGATGGCGCCCTTGGCGCATGCCCGTGGCGTAGCGCTGGCGCTTGAGGCGGATCAGCCTGTGTGGCTGCACGGCGAGCCTACGTTACTCAATGAGTTGCTCAGTAACCTGATAGACAATGCGCTGGCCCACACCCCCTCCGGGGGCAACGTGATCTTGCGCGTCATTGCACCTGCCGTGCTGGAAGTTGAGGACGATGGTCCGGGGATTCCCCATGAAGACCGTGAGCGGGTATTCGAGCGGTTTTACCGGCGAAATCCTTCTGTGGCGGGTTCCGGGCTTGGATTGGCAATTGTCGGGGAAATCTGCCGCGCTCACCTGGCACACATTTCCTTGCATGATGGCGCGCAAGGTGGGTTGAAGGTGCGGGTCAGTTTTGTGCACGTCCAGCACTGAAGGGGGCGTCGCTCAAATAAACATGCCGCGTGCGGCGTTCAGCTCTTCCTGCAGTGTGCTGCTCAGGCCATCAAGGCCTAGCCTTTTAAAGGCGGGAAGGGTGCTCAGCTCAATGTTCAAGAGGGCGCAATCGCTGTGCTTAAGGCAGAAAACTGTGGCGATCTGCACCAGGTCGATGTAATCCACTTCAGCTGTTTCGCGAGAAAAGTCCAGATACTGACCCGGAAGTTTGACCAACATTTCAGGGAATTCCCACACGCTCAGCAGTTTGTCGCCAATGAGCGGGTGGATATTTTCGATGACATGGTTAAGGGAGACCGGATCCGAGAGCAGTTCGTTGTGTTCTTCGGCGTAGGTCAGGATCGGCAGCACACCGATTTGATGCACCAGCCCGCCCAGGGCCGCCTGATCCGGTTTGAGCGATGTGCAATGCCGGGACAAGGCGTAACAAATGCCGGCTATTTCCAGGCTTTGGCGCCACACGTCACGCATTTTGTTTTCAACCACCTCGGAGCGGGCATGGAAGATTTGCTCCATGACCAGCCCGATCGCGAGGTTGCTGCTGTAGTTGACACCCAGCCGGGTGATGGCCGTGTGCAGGTTGGTGACTTCCTGAGTGGCGCGCAGCAGCGGGCTGTTGACCACTTTGATCAGGCGCGCTGACAGTGCGGTGTCACGGCCAATGACTTTGCTCAGGTTGCTGACGCTGATATCGGGATTTTCGGCGGCCTTGCGAATGTTCAACGCTACTTCGGGTAGCGTGGGCAGAACCAGGTCATCTTTGGTAATGGCCTGAATCAAATCCTTTTGGACCTTATGCGCCAGGTTGCTCATTTCTGTTCTCTAGGATGCTGCGTTTCAAGGTGTTGCAATTCAGCGCTGGATTTCGCGATCACGGTCCAATTGATAAGGCAGATCCAGAAGGGTTAATTCAGGGCCTTGCGCATCACCCAGATGCACATTGCCGGCTTGCGCTGCTTCAGATTGCAGGACAGCCAGCAGTTCAACGCCGTGCTCACTGCGGGCGCCGATTACGACTTCGCCAATGGCGCTGCTATGAGTCGGGGCGTAGAGAGGAGTTCCCGGTAATGGCACGTCATTGATCGCGAGCGACAAGCGGTAGAGGTGGCGCTTGAGTTTGCCCAGGTATTGCATGCGCGCCACGATTTCCTGACCTGTGTAACACCCTTTCTTGAAGCTCACGCCACCGACGGCCTGCAAGTTGATCATTTGCGGGATGAACAGCTCGCGTGTCTGTTCCATCACTTGACCGATACCGGCACGTACTTGCCCGAGCAACCAGTCGTTGAGGGTTGCTTGAGGCAGGTGGGCTTGCAATTCGCGGGTCAGGTTTTCGGCTTGATCGACCGGCGCCCAGAGTTCGGCACGATCCTGGCTGGCGCGAATTGCGATCAGACCGTTGGCACGCGCGACGCTGTCGGTTTCGGCTGGCAGCTCGAGACCGAGCCGGGTCAGCACGGCGTCTGCCCCGGCGAGGCCGAAGCGTACCCAGTTAGCGCTGTCATCAGTGAGTATGGACTTTGAGAAGACGGCGTATTTTTTCAGGTCGGCCAGTTGTGGCTCAATCAGTTCGCGGGCCATGGCCAGCAAGCAGCCGTCGGGTTGAAGCAGGATGCGAAAGCTCGATTGCATGCGGCCTTTTTGCGTGCAGCGTGCGCCCAGGCTGGAGCGGGTGTCGCTCAGGTAGTTGAGGTTGCAGGTCAGTTGCCCTTGCAAAAACTTGCTGGCGTCGCTGCCGATCACAGCAAGAACGCCTTCGTGGGTCAGGGTGCAGAAAAAAGCAGAGTCGGCCATGGTTGTTCGCAGGTCAAAAAGTCTGACTGACATCATAGAGGGGCGATCCTTAAATGGATAGTTCGCGCAGGACCTGCGGGGCCCGACCAAAGCCGACTGGCCTATGTTGGATCGGCCTGTATACTTGCGCTCTATTTGAGGAGCGCTCCATGGTCGAAGATGTTGAACTCAATCGTCTTTACTGGCACAGCCGTCGCGGCATGCTTGAACTTGACGTGTTGCTGGTGCCTTTCGTAAAAGAGGTGTACGCCACCCTCAATGATGTTGACCGCGAGTGCTATCGCAGGCTGCTGGAATGTGAGGATCAGGACATGTTCGGCTGGTTCATGGAGCGCAGCGAGTCGTCTGACCCTGAGCTGCAGCGCATGGTTCGCATGATTCTGGACCGTGTCCAGCCCAAATAATTATTTCGAATGCCGCTGGCGTGCTTCCGGGCACCTGCTGGCGGCGTATCTCGCAGCCCAGGCGCTGGCGCTGATCTCAATTGGCCTTCTGTCGATTCCCCTCTGGGCCCGTATGCTCGGTGTTTTAGCGTGCCTGTCGCATGGGGTTTGGGTGTTGCCGCGGCATATTCGCTTGACGCATCCGACGGCTATCACGGGGTTGCGCCGTACTGCCGAGGGCTGGCAGCTATGGAGTCGGGCCTCGGGTTGGCAAGCGGTGCAGTTGCGCCGTGACAGCATGGCGTTGCCGATGCTGGTGATTGTGCGCTTCAGCCTGCGCGGTGAGCGCCGCGTGCGGGCTGTGTGCATTCCCCGCGACGCGTTGGCGCCCGATCAGCATCGGCGCCTGCGCGTTCGGCTCAAGTTCAGTCGGCGTAGGTGGTTGGCACCAGAATAGTGTCCAGTGCTTCTGGCAGCATGTGCGGGTAGTCGAGCGTGTAATGCAAGCCTCGGGACTCCTTTCGGGCCATGGCGCTGCGGATCATCAGCTCGGCCACTTGCGCCAGATTACGTAACTCGATCAGGTCGCGGCTGACTTTGTAATTGCTGTAGAACTCGACCCTTTGAGGCTAAACCCAATGGATACAGGGGTTTCAGCCGATGACCGTCAACCACCGCTCCCCAAGTGGGACAAACCTGTTACAAACTGCGCTCGCCAAGCCGTACCACTATCGCCGGTCTGGTCGCTATTACCTTCGCCTTCGCCCTCAAGGAACCGTTAAGGGCTTCTTCACGCTGTCACTCAGGACTACCGACAAGGCCACTGCAATGACCATCTCGCAAGACATCCTCACAACCCTCAAGGCTTACCAATTAGACAACCCTGAGGCGTCTTGGGACGAACTCCGTGAGCGCCTTATAGACATCGCAGAGTACAACTTGACGATGGCGCACGGTGACAGCTCTTTGGTCGCTTACGAGATGATTAACGATGAGCATCATTTGGCATTGCGTATGGCCTCCGCAAAGCTGCCCCTCAGCGTTAACCAGCAACGGGCAGTGAGTAAGGCACTTGAGATCATTGAGGCCTCACAGGAACGCATGCGTGGACGGTCAGGGAAACTGGTCGAGATCGTTAAGGACCTCAATGATGAGTGTTGTGGCGCGCCTTTGGCTCTCTCCCTGCCTGTATCTGTAAACGCTTCCCCAAGTCTTACCTTTAAGTCCCTCTCTGCGCTCTACATGGCGGAACGCAAAGACAGCATTCAGGACAGCACCATGCGGGACGTGAAGTCATCGTGTGAGGCTATCGGCGTGATCCTTGGCGACTTGGATATGAAGACCCACACACGGGAGGACATGAAGAATCTGAGGGACAAGCTCCTTGAGGACCGTAAGCCTTCAACGGTTAAGAAGCTGCTGACCCGGCTATCGACTGTCATGGATTGGGCTGTGAATAACGGATACCTCGACAAGAGTTTTGATAAGGGCCTGAAGCCAACGAAAGGCGCTGACAGCTCCCGTGAGGCGCTCTCTCAGGATCAAGTAAAGGCCCTGATGGCTCACGCTAAGTCGCTTCCAGTGGACGCTTGGCAGCGCTGGGCGTTGTCCCTCGGGGTGATCACTGGGACCCGTATCGAGGAACTCAGGCAGTTGACCAAGGCTGACGTTAAGCAGGTCGGCAGCGTGTGGGTCATCGACATCAACAGGAACGATGGCAAGACAGCTAAGACCAAAAATGCTCTCCGTGTTGTGCCGCTGATTGATGGTGCCTACGGCTTCGATCTTCAGGCGTTCCTTGAGTTTGTCGATAAGGCTGACTCACGGCTGTTCACACTGGGAGCCGGTCAGTTCTCGAACGTGCTCAATGGGGCGCTAAGGGAGGTCCTGACGTTGAACGCTGATCGGACCCAAACCTTCCACTCTTTGCGTCACTCGCTGGCCGGTGCCTTGAAGGCCGCTGAGGTGCCTGTGGGGACCGCTGAGTCCATCTTGGGGCACGCTTCGGGGTCCATCAGTTATGACCTATATGGGGCGGGGAGTGCCGTTGAGGTGGGTCGTATGGCTCAAGCGCTGATGAAGGCACTTCAATAGCCAAATGGTATCATCGGGGTTTCGAATGGAGGCGCTATGCGAAACCTTGAGCTATACGGACTTGCGAAGGTAAATAAGGAGCTTCATGAGCGAGCTGTGGTGGTAGACCGGCTCAGCTCTCTTGGAGAAAAGACGGCTCGCATCATGGCTTGGCAGTGCTTTATTCAGGATCAGCTCAAACTGGATGATAGAAACGAGACCACCTCTAATCTTGCCCGAATAAAGCACGGGGAAGCTATTGCAGCTTTCTGGGAAACGGGTGATCAGATGGACATCGAGTCCGACTCATTTGTCTCTTACTTTTTCGATGAGCTCGGTGTGATTAACCGGAAAGTAACGAAAAAAGGAGTCCAAGTAGCCTTCTATATCTTCGTCGCCTTGGGGCTTTTCGGCCTGTATAAGTTGTTCTTCCACTGAGATTTGCATCGAACTGGATGTTTTGGTGGGTCACCCAGAACATGATGTGTTGTTTGTGGTGACTCAGGTGGTCCGTGCGGCTGGCTTGAAGGATTCCAAATCCGCAATTAATGACTTCCGCGTGTTAAAAGGCCAAGCCCAGCCGGGTCATCACCTTACAACACTGGTGGGTCAATTCCCTACCAGTCTCCCTAAGGACCATAATGGTCGGCCCTTGCGGACCACTACGATCATGTTCACCAAGTCCGAGGTCATGTACCTTGATGCTCCGTGGCCGTGCACCGCAGTCCGAACCGTTCCGTAAGTGGGTCACTGAGGAAATCCTCCCGACAATCCGCAAGACTGGCTCCTGTAGCGCCAACGAGTCGAACAACCCGCTCGCCCAGGCCGTAATGGACGAGCTAAAGGTTCTGAGGACCGAAGTGGCGGACTTGAAGGAAGCCACTGAGGAATCCATGGGCGTTGTCCGTATTACCGTGGGAGACGCCCTGTGAACATTGGCCGGTGGCTTGAAGGCCGCTTAGGTGACTATGGGGACCGCTGAATCAATCTTGGGGGCACACTTCGGGTCTATCAGTTACGATCTGTATGGGGCGGGGAGTGCCGTTGAGGTGGGTCGTATGGCTGAGGCTCTCGATAAGGCTTTTGGTCTGGTGTAATATCAAACGGTTCAATGAGGGTGGCGTTTTGCTATCCTTGTTTCACAGAATCATCAAGGAAGTGATTATGCCAGCTACTATTACGTTGCTGTCTCGACAGTCTGCGAATGCTGCTATAGCAATCTCAGTCACCTGTTCCAGCGGTACTCTTGTCGAAGGCTCTGGTTGCTTCAATTTTCGTTGTTCTTCAAACAGTATATTTCCCAAGTTCTTCTCGTATATTCCACTCTGTATGCTTGGAGTATTAGCTGTTTCGGAATAAAAATTTTAGGGCTTGTTGATTAAGCTCGTTCGCTGGATAGGTGAGAGCCAATCAAATGAATAATATAGACGACCTTATGCTTGAACTCGAATTGGAAGACGGAAGGCATATCAAGGTGCAGGTCACGGGCTATCATTTAAAGCTCGCGGATAAGCTAAATTTTGATGGGGGAGGTAAACTCTTCAAGCTCGGCACGTTTAAGATCAACAGTAGGCAGTACCCGGAGTGGAAAGGCATAGCAAAGATTAAGTATCGAATTGGTGAATGCTCTGTATTGAAAGATCAGCCGCCCAAGGAGACACCTCGGACTATTACCTTTAAGGTCCGTCACGATTTTAATTAACGGAATATTGGAGGGGCGCCATTAGGCCCTCACTGATGCACTGGGAGTGCCCTCAATGAGTGTTGCTATTACGGTTAGTGTATTGAGTGCCCTGGCTATCTGGAAGGGGGCGGGCTGGGTCTGGACGGCTTATAAAAAGCATCGCGACACTGCCCAGCAGACCTATCTTTTAGGTGTTCGCTATGAGGCTGCAATTGACGCCACACGGCTCCTGTCTCAGTGGTACAACCTGACCCCGAGAGGACCTGAAGAGGATGCTTTGGTTAAGGAGGTCCTCGAAGTTTTGTCAGAGCGTGATGCAGAAGCCTTACGCATGAGATCCACCACTGAGGAAAATCGTAGGAAGCCGGGAAGCTGGACCTGAATGGATCTGAAGAGGTTCGCGAGGAAAGTGCATTGAGGGAAACCTGAGGTTAGTCGCCTCTCAATGCTCTACCGTTCGCCAAGCTAATAGAAGCTTTCAATTTATTAAAGTGACCTTATTACCCTTTTGTGATTTTTAAATCTATTGGTGTGATGATCGGGACCTCAGGCGCAAAGGGGGATATGCTCGAAATTGAATTGCAAAGTGCGCCAAGCTGCTGCATAGAAATATGAGCGTATTCGAGTGCGTCTCTTGAGGAGTCCATGTTCTCAATAAAATTCAAGCTGCGAGCGAAGTCTACGTTGGGGTCTTCAAAGTATTGTCCGGTGGTTCGGCTTTTAGTTACTTGAGCAGGTTTTAATGGGATTGGTAGCTGTATGGCAGGCAACTGCTGACCATGAAAGTCTATTGTCTTTGTGAATACCAGTAGGGTTTTCGCAGCATTTGCTAAAGGGGCGACATGGACGACTAAGTCTCGGTATGCGCCAAGTTCGTAGAGCCAATTGTCGGTCGATGACGAGGCTTTCAACTCCTTGCCCGCTTTATCCTGAGGTGGGTGAGATCGCCAGATCTTTAATAGGCCACTTAAGGCCGTTATTTTGGGTGCGGATGGATCGTTTTTTCTTATTGCTGCCTCTGAGTAAAACTCTGAAAGATAATCTCTTAAAGTGCAAGAATCTACCAAGAATGACTGAAGGGCCAAGTAACATAACGAGGTGTGGCCATCAAGAAAGCGTTCGTTGGGTTTAAAAGATTTCGAGTGCAATCTTCCGTTTAGTTGATCTGAATACGCTTCCGATAACTGCCTCAATCTCCACTCGCACGCTCTTATTTGATGGGAGATTCGAGAGGCTATATCGTAAAATAGTCCATTTTTTTTTAGAAATGCAGCATTAGCTATGAATGACCAATTATGTCCTTGGTCTGTGCATATCCACGTTGGAGAGGCTGCGGGATTGATTGACCTCCACTCGGGAGGCACGAAACCTTTCGCTTGCTCTTCTGTACTAAAAAAATCACATCCGACTATCTGGAATCCTAAACGTTTAACATCACCATAAAAACTACCATAGCTTTTTATAGTTAATGTTGCGGACTTTCCATTCATTGCGCTGGGCCGAAGATCAGCTTTTTGATCCATCCCATTCAGAATGCGTCCGCCACCGTATAGATGCAATTCTCTCAAAACCGGTTGCCACTCCATGCTAATGCTCCTTGCTTAGGTTTGGGCGTGCGCGACTCAGCGACCAGGCACTCAGAACGCGCCACTACCACTAAGCCAGATAGTAAAGAACGATTCAACAAATTGGAGCGCCGTGGGTCAACGCTGACCGTCGATAAGGAAAGCTATAGGAGATCACCACCATGATCCGCCTCACACACCTGGGCTTTTCCTCCCGGATGGCTCGCCGCTATCTCAATGCCCCTGTGTTCGCCATACAACCGCTGATGATGTCCAGCCTAAGTGGCTGAGGGCTTTGTCTTTCAGAGAGCCTATAGGGCAGTCGGAATAACACCCACTAATACGGGAAGGAGCGAACAGTTTCCTATCTTGGCCGCTAAGCGCTGCCCGCAGAAACCCTCACTAAGGCTACGAATTGACACCTCGGATTAGAACCCCTCACCCATTGAGAGATAGGCACATATGGGCGTTGCTCGCCTTAAAGAGCACGCCGAGGACATCAACACAGCCTTAGTTGAGCGGAATAAGTGCAAGGCCCAGGAGAGAACGTCCGCCCAGGCATCAAAGGTTGATCGCTGGGGTTGTGCCGCCAAGTAATCGGCAGCCTGTGTGGGCCACGCACTGATACTTCGCAACAGATATCCTCACAAGAACACGGACAACACAGTTTCTTCCCAACGTCTCCCGCTGCGATCCCCTCAATGGTGCTCAAGGTGGGCCCGTTTAGACACCTCGGATTAAAACCCCTCACCCACAAGAGGACATCACCAATCACCCTGCACCACGGGAGGCTCAACGCTGCCCGTCGGTAAGGAGAGCTATAGGAGACCACCACCATGATCCACCACACACCTGTTCTACTCCACACCCTGGCCGATGCCTTCGACCGGGCGGACTATCTGACTGGCCTGCGCCTTGTTCCTGCGAAACCCAAGCGAGGAACCGTGCCGACAATCATTAAGAACCCTTTCTGTGGTCATCTGGATTTTCAAGACCGGTATGACCGATGGTCTGAAGACATCCTTTCTGGAGTCGCAAAGCTGGACCACGGCGGAACCAAGCAGCTCCCCGTTAAAACCCTCTATGAATTGCTTGAGTCCCTTGAGGTGTTCTCTACAGAGACCATCGGGGCACACCTGGGCCTGTCCTCCCGGATGGCTCGCCGCTATCTCAACGCCCTTGAGGTGGCCTTGCAGCCGCTCATGAGGTCCCGGCCTAAGTGGCTGAGGGCTGCTATGGGAAACCTTGAAGGTCACCAGCGCGAGACGGTCCCGGCCATTCAATCGATACCTGACCAGATGGCACAGCTACGCCTGGACCTGGGAGCTGATGCGTTCGCCATTTAATGCGGACACAAGATAAAGAAACCTAATGACCGACCTCTAAGAGGCAATGGCTCAATGCGGACACAAGACTAAAGACCCTCTAAGAGACCCTTTGTGATGGGATTGTTTGCTGATAAGCAATCCCACCTTTGAGAGACCTTTAAGACCTTTGAGCTTAGAGCCTGGGTGTAGTGGTCAACTAATCCCGGACACGACGTTAAGTTTTTTCTCGGCCTGAGCCGGCGTTAGCCCGCCATTAAATTG
>NZ_NQKI01000052.1 GCF_002269125.1 Pseudomonas lundensis
CAATTTAATGGCGGGCTAACGCCGGCTCAGGCCGAGAAAAAACTTAACGTCGTGTCCGGGATTAGTTGACCACTACACTGTTGGAAATACAGACGCCATGATTAAGGTCGAGGTGATCTAGGGTGTCTGAGCGTCGGTTCAGCCAGACGGCTTCGCTTAGGGTGCAAACGTAGGAATTGCCGAATCACGCTCCCATGGCGGACAAGGCGACCAAGCCTCCACAAGCTTATCGATGAAGAGACGAATTTTTGGAGAGAGATGTCGCTTGCTAGGGTAAATCACCCGAATAGGCTCTGCGGCCTCTGCATACCCTGCGAGCAATTGAACGAGTTTGCCGCTCCTCAAATCGTCATTTACCACATAGGAAGGAAGAGTCGCGATGCCTAGGCCAGCGACAGCTGACTGGTGCAATGACTCAGCACTGTCCATCTGTAGCCTTCCACCATGAGTAACGGGCACGGAGCTACCATTCACGCGAAAATTCCAAGGAAGCAATCTCCCACCGCTCACGAAATGCAGGCACTGGTGCTCGGACAAATCCTCAGGCGTTTTGGGCTCGGCATGCTCAGCCAGATACTTGGGTGAAGCGCAGGTAATCATTTGTTGATAGGCCACGGTACGCGTGAGCAACCGAGAGTCTTCCTTCGGTGGCCCGATGCGCATGGCCAAATCAAATCCCTCATCGATCAGATCGACCAGCCTGTCGGAAAATGTGATATCGACGCTCAAGGAGGGCCAATCCTTAAGACAGCACTCGATGTGCTGAAGGACATGAAGTCTGCCTAATGCTACCGGCAGGCTCATCCGCAGTCGCCCACTGGGTGTTGAACGACGAAACGCAAGGGCATCCTCCACGTCGTCCAGATCCTGAAGAACGCCCACGCAACGCTCATACAGAACCTGGCCGTCATCCGTCATGCTTAAACTGCGCGTAGTACGATTCAGTAAACGTACCTGTAAACGAGCCTCGAGCCTGACTATCGACTTCCCCACTGCAGAGCGCGTAAGGCCAAGCTGCTTGGCCGCCGCAGTGAAGCTTCCAGCGTTTACCGAGCTTACAAACGCTGCGATATCATTCAGGTTATGGAGTTCCATGGGGCCTCAAGGGTCTCAACGTTCGGGCGGCTTAGCACCTGTTATGGGGAACCCTATTCCCCAATACTAAGCATAGTATCTCAATTAGCTAATCCACTCCCATCGATCAATTGAGGTCATTATGAACACTAAAGTCCAAGCAGCCGTCCAAACCTGGGCCAACAGCCTTAGCGATCTGGTACCCGTTCTTAAGGGAATTGATACCACCACAAAAATGAGCGACATCCGCGACTCTTACGCAAAAATGCTCGCGCAAAATCCAGCGCCAGCTGGCGTTAAATTCGAAGCAGTCAACATGGGCGGCGTCCCCGGCACACTGGTTACCCCGGACGAGATCAAAACTGACGCAGTAGTGATGTATATCCACGGCGGCGCCTACATTGTAGGTCGTCCAGACGGCTACCACGGCATCGGAGGCAATTACGCGAAAATGCTCGGTGCTCGTGTGTACATGCCAGACTATCGTCTTGCTCCTGAGCACAAGTTCCCAGCCTCTGTTGACGACACATTGCGCGCCTACGAATGGCTGCTTGAGCAGAAAATCCCAGCTAACAAAATTGCGTTCTCTGGCGAGTCGGCTGGCGGCGCGATGGTTGTCAGCATCATGGTTGCTGCTAAGTCGAAAGGGCTTCCATTGCCTGCGGTTGGCTCCTCCATCTCACCATGGGCGAACCTTGAACACACCGGTGCTTCCATGAGCAACCGTGAAGGTCTGGATCCTCTGAACTCCAAGCCTGTCCTGGACATCCTCGCCAGAGCATTCCTAGGCGACACATTGGCCAATCATCCTCTGGCCTCACCTGTGTTCGCGGACGTCACCGGTCTTCCACCAATCCTGGTGCAGATCGGCGAGAACGAGCTGATGTTGAGTGATGCAATGCGCCTTGCAACTCACCTGGCTGATAACCGCGTTCGCGTAAACCTGGAAGTATGGCCTGCGATGTTCCACGCCTGGCACTTCTACGCCACCATGCTGCCAGAAGGTCAGCAGGCCATGGAGAGTTCGGTGCGCTTCATTGAAGCAGGCTTGGCCGAGGCTAATCCTTAACGCGTAGATCAGCCGCGACAACTATCCCGGCTGTCGCAGTTAACACATTGACATTAAAGCAAAGGTGCTAACCCAGGATGGGTATGAGCCTGCGCTGACGACGAGGCCCAAAGCTAGAGTTTTTCCGGCGCTCATGTTGAGTCGCCCCTGCTTTAGTTGACGGTCGATGACCGCTATTGGCCGAAGGCGGGCGCTCCTGAGGGTCCGCTTATGGCCGACTCCGGCCTGATTCGGCAGATTCAAAGCGGTCGGCTAGCAGGTACTGGCGGTTGTTTCCAGCGTTCAGGTACGTCAATTTGAGCGCTGAATTACTTCTCCCAACTAGGAAACGGTGCCTACAAAACCTACAGAACTTAGTTTCGTAGGTTTTGTAGGTGGCTTTGATGGTCTTTTGAGTGCACCCGTCGGGTCAAGGCAACGTTTTTCGCCAGACATAGCGTGTCGATGGGCGGCCACCTTTCTCACCGGCAACCTCGTAGCCAACGATGAAGTCGTGTTCAACCAGAATTGCGAGCGCATTATTCACGGCGTCTTGCGAGCCCAATCCCGTCCAATCCTTCTGACGCACCTCTCGGGCAGTAAATGCCTCGGGCAATTTCTGCTGGCGCTCCAGAATCAGTCGCGCAGCGATTAGTGGTGCGTTGATTGCCGCTCCGTACAGCCGCTGGGCGTGGCTCATCAGGTATTTCGCCCAGCTGATGGCGCGTTCAGTGGACTTAGCGCCCACGGCTTCCCGTCCGCCTTCAATCAGCTCAAATAGGAGGGCCAAGCCTGCAATGGTTTTCGGTATTTTCAGGTAATGGGATTGCAATGCGGGGTGAAGATGATCGCTCCGGCTTGCTTGCATGTGGGAGGTATACCAGGCGATAAACTTCTCCTGCGCTTCTGGAGTAAATCTGAGGGCAGAGTGAGGCTCATCAGGTATCTGGTCGAGCTGTTCGATAACCTCCGAGACGCGCTCAGCGGCGATTTTGTTCGGCCAACGGTCGATATAGCGCCACTCTCGAACATCGTCGGGATATACCGCCAGCTGCAGGCGCTGAATCAGGCCGTCATCCAGTTCGCCGCTGACGGCAGCGTTTACGAGGGACGCAATTCGTGAGGGTTGAATTCCACCGATCAACGATAAACAACATGACTTGATATAAATGGTTCCTCGGCCAACACGGTCATAGGTGAATGAGCCGTTGCCGTCGAAACATTCCAAATAAAATGCTCGCGCAACCGAGCCATCTTCGCTCTGCATCGTTGCCAGCCAGCCCCCCAGCTCGTCACGCTCAACTACTAGGCCGTTTGGATTCTCGTTGAGCAGCTCGCCGAGTTTTTCGACCGTTGCGTCGTTGACGATGTAGCGCCGCTGGATTGGGGGCGGGTTCTCGCTTGAGTGACGTTTCAGTTCTTCCTGAGCTGCATTCTCGTCACCACCACTGTAAAGCTTTCTGGCTTTTAACCTGGCTGCATTGCGCTTCATGTCGTAAAACTCGCTAGCGGCCTTGTGCTCGGCTTGAGCTTGGCTGTAGCGTTCTCGCTCTTTGGCATCCAATGCGCGCAATGGAAGCAGGGCTTGTTTGAGTGCAGGCGTTTTCATTGCAGACGGTCGTCCGATGATGACGCCCCACTGGTTTGGAACGACCATCCAGTCATCGTTTTGTTTCGGGTAGATGGTGAATTTGCGCCCGACTACGGTGCTGACTGCCACGATAAGCGCGACCCCAACAAAATCAGGTGGGCACTGGGTACGTTCAGCAACATCCCGCACGTACTCCTGAATAGCAGTAGGCAATAGTTCATCACGCCAGGGTATGACCCTGGACAACCCGCTAGGGAGTGGCTTTGGCGCAATGTTAGGGTTCATGTATGCGGCAAGTGCCGGCGCGGGCATCTCTGCCAAGAAAGATGGTATCTGCTCGTGTGTAGTCATTGCTCTTCTCGCCCGGCGAGATCCAGTGCGACATCATCACGCTCACTGATCTTGCGCTCCAGCCAGGCCTCGACCTCCGCGACGACGAAGTAGACCCCAGCCTGTTTGCTCAGACCAAATTTGATGGGGCGAGGGAAGCTGGGATCGATTTCGCGGAGCTTTTCGAGGCCGGAACGGCTCTTGTCAAAGCAGTGCTGCAGCGAGGTGTGGCTGATTAGGTATTTTTTGGGTGTATGTGTCGGCATGTGTGGGTCTCTGTGTTTAAACAGATACCGATTTAATACCTAAGGAATAGGGCTGTGGCGCGTTTTCAAACCAAAAAAGCGTCGGAAAAGGATCACCCACTTTCGCTCACGTTAAGCACATGCCAAGCCTGAGACGTACAAAAGGCGGGGGCATTTTTGGGGCAAACCACAGGCTAAAAGATGCCTTTCAATGCCAAATGGTTTTCGCTGAAGGCGGGGCTAAATGTAGCTGCAAGCCCTGATACTGCAGGTTCTGCGGCAATTGGAGGTCTTTACTGCTGCACAATCGGTGTGTGAGAGGACAGGTCGGAAGTATTTTTACTCATCAGGGCTTAGGCGGATTCATTTATAGAGAGGAGTGAAAAGCGGGTGCCAGGCACAGCTTTATGGCAATGGGCGCAAGGTTAACATGCCAGCGCCTTGCATCTACAGGCATGCTGGGGTCAGTCCGGCGTGTTGCTATAAAGAGAAGAATTAGGATTTGCCAACCGGGTGCTTGCCCAGCAATATTCCGCGCATGCCTAAACGTACTGTTTCAATCGTCCTTAAAGAGTTGCTCGCGCGGCACCACATCAGTGCCATGGCGTTGCACCGCATCACGGGTGTCCCGCAATCCACGTTGTCCAGAATTTTGAGTGGCAAGATTGCCGAACCGTCTGACCGTCATCTTTCAAAAATAGCCGCTTATTTCAATATCAGCACCGACCGTCTGCGCGGTCGTGAGGACCCTGCGCCTTACGCCGAGCCGCTGCATCCGGAGCTGCGTGATATTTGCCTGTGGGATGACGATACCCCCGTGGCTGACGATGAGGTGTCGATTCCGTTCTTGCGCCAAGTTGAGCTCGCGGCAGGCTCGGGGCGTTTTGCCATCGAGGAAAGTGAGCGGGCCAAATTGCGTTTTGGGAAGCGCAGCCTGCGCCACAATGGCGTGCAGTTCGATCAAGCGAAATGTGTAACGGTTCGCGGCGACAGTATGCTGCCGGTCCTGCGTGACGGCGCAACAGTTGGGGTCAACGCCGGGAAACGTTCAATGGACGATGTCGTGGATGGCGATCTTTATGCAATCAACCACAATGGCGAGCTTCGAGTAAAACAGCTGTACCGCCTGGCATCAGGTCTGCGTTTGCGCAGCTTTAACCGCGACGAGTATCCGGATGAGGATTATCACTATGCCGACCTTGAGGACGAGCAACTGGTGATTCTCGGTCATGTGTTTTGGTGGGGCATGTACGCCCGTTAGACCTGTTTCCCCTCCAAGGCCTACTGTCAATAGGCCTTTTCTATCCTAAGGATATTTCCTGCCCGTCCAGCGATTCGTGCTGACTCAGATAAGTGAAAACAAGAAATATGCATCAGTGCATTGACTGTATATTCATACAGGCATAGTCTTGGTTTCTGGCTGCAGAGGTCGACCTTACGCAAGGATGTGGTGCGAGAGGAGCGTCAAGTGTTCAGCCTAAAAGTCAGACATTGACGCTTTTCGATAAGGACTCAGGAGTGATGAAGCGATGAATGATCCGCAAGTTTTGTTGGATATGCCGGTGTTGCTGGTCATTCTTCTGGCACTGGTAGGCGGTATTTTTGGAGAAATGTGGCGCGCAGACAAAGAAGGCGCCAGCGGTTGGCCGCTGGTGCGCCGCCTGGCGTTGCGCTCTGGAGCTTGCATGGTGTGCGGTGTCTCGACGTTCATGCTGCTTTATTCGGCAGGCATGTCGGTGTGGGCGGCAGGCGCCTTGGGATGTTTGACCGCGTTGGCGGGTGCAGATGCTGCCATCAGCCTGTATCAGCGTTGGGCCGCAAAGCGTTTGGGGGTTGACGGCTAGCCTTGGCGAGCTGTGTGACATTCACTTCCTGAGGTCATGCCCGGCCCGTGGCGAGCCGAATGTGGGTCGTGTAGCTTAGTGGCCCGAGTGAGCGCTTAAAAGGAGGCGATCGTGGACGAATTAACTCAGCTTGCGGCTGAACTTGGGCGTCAGTTGCAGGTTCTTAATGCGCAGGTCACGACGGCCGAATCATGCACCGGTGGTGCAATTGCAGAAGCCATTACCCGTATCGCAGGCAGTTCGGCCTGGTTTGAAGCCGGGTTTGTGACCTATTCCAATCAGCAGAAAACCAGGCAATTGCAAGTGCCCGAGCCATTATTCGGCCAAGTCGGCGCTGTCAGCCGTGAAGTGGTAGAGGCCATGGCACGTGGCGCACAAGCGCAGAGTGGCGCGCGTTTTTCCGTTGCGGTCAGCGGTGTTGCCGGGCCGGGCGGCGGTTCGCCGGACAAACCGGTAGGCACCGTCTGGTTGGCGTGGGGGGTTGGCAGTGAAGTTTCTGCCGAGTGCAGGCACTTCCCGGGAGATCGCGACGACGTCCGCCGACAAACTGTTAAAGCGGCTCTGGAAGGGTTAATACGCCGAACGGTAAGCGAAATAAAAAATCAGGGGTAGGCGATCCTGAAACCCTGTGGAATAATACTGGCTACTTATACAGTTATCGGCCGCCAGGCCTTATTGATTACGAGAGGACTTTAATGGACGACAACAAGAAGAAAGCCTTGGCTGCGGCCTTGGGTCAGATCGAACGTCAATTCGGCAAAGGCGCCGTGATGCTGATGGGCGATCAGGACCGCCAGGCCATTCCGGCTATCTCTACCGGTTCGCTGGGTCTGGACATCGCGCTGGGCATTGGCGGTCTGCCAAAGGGCCGTATTGTTGAGATCTACGGTCCGGAGTCTTCCGGTAAAACGACCTTGACCCTGTCCGTTATCGCACAAGCTCAAAAAGCGGGCGCCACCTGCGCATTCGTCGATGCCGAGCATGCACTGGACCCTGAGTATGCCGCCAAGCTTGGTGTGAACGTTGACGATCTGCTGGTTTCGCAGCCTGATACCGGCGAACAGGCACTGGAAATCACCGACATGCTGGTGCGCTCCAATGCGGTTGACGTGATCATTATCGACTCCGTGGCGGCACTGACACCTAAAGCAGAAATTGAAGGCGACATGGGCGATACCCACGTGGGTCTGCAAGCCCGCTTGATGTCGCAAGCCCTGCGCAAAATTACCGGCAACATCAAAAACGCCAACTGCCTGGTGATCTTCATCAACCAGATCCGTATGAAAATCGGTGTGATGTTTGGTAGCCCGGAAACCACTACCGGTGGTAACGCCCTGAAGTTCTACGCTTCGGTTCGACTGGACATCCGTCGTACCGGTGCGGTGAAAGAAGGCGACGTGGTAGTCGGTAGCGAAACTCGGGTCAAAGTGGTCAAGAACAAAGTGGCGCCACCCTTCCGCCAGGCAGAATTCCAGATTCTGTATGGCAAGGGTATCTACCTCAATGGCGAGATGATCGAGCTGGGCGTATTGCACGGTTTCGTTGAAAAAGCCGGTGCCTGGTACAGCTACCAGGGCAGCAAAATCGGTCAGGGCAAGGCCAACTCGGCCAAGTTCCTCGATGAGAACCCGGACATCAAGGCCACTCTTGAGAAACAACTGCGGGACAAGCTGCTTGGCCCTAAGACTGAAAGCGAACTGGCTGAAATGAAAGTCATGCCAAAAATGAGCAAGGCGGCCAAGCAAGCGGCTGCGGAGCAGGAAGCGGCCGAGATGGAGCTTGAAAACACCGGTTCGGACGACGACAGCAACTGATTGAGCCATGACAGCTGTTCTGGAAGACCTCACCGCCATTCGGCGATCCGCAATGGACCTGCTCGCCCGCCGCGAGCACGGTCGAGTTGAGCTGACGCGCAAGTTGCGTCAGCGCGGCGCTTGTCCTGAGATGATCGACATCGCCCTCGACCGTTTAACGGAAGAGGGGCTGTTGTCAGAGTCGCGTTACCTCGAAAGCTATATCCGCTATCGCGCCCGTTCCGGTTACGGCCCTTTACGTATTCGTGAAGAGCTTAACCAGCGGGGGTTATCGCGTGGGGATGTGGAAGAAGCATTACGTGAGTCTGAAATCAACTGGCAGGAGCAGCTAAAGGATACGTGGCAGCGAAAGTTTTCAGGGTGCATGCCCGAAGACCTCAAGGAGCGCGCTCGTCAGGGGCGTTTCTTGAGCTATCGCGGCTATTCGCTTGAAATGATTAGCCGACTGCTTAGCGGTCGGGAGTGTGATGATTAGCACGCGTCCCCCCCCCTTGCCAGCGACAGATAACAGCTGCTGTCGCTGGCAAAGGCAGTGTTGAGCGGTAAGTCCCCCGGTTCCACTGCATTGCGTTAAATGCAGGTTGTTCCCATCCCTTGGCTACAGTCAGCATTCCGTTGTTCAGCCCAGTTGCGTGACAGGTTTATAAAATCAACCAATTCACGCAGGCGGCCTTGATTGCGGCCACTGAACGCAAAACTTAAACGAGTCAAATGGTTGAAGTCCGGCTCATCGTCAATCTGCTGGTGGAAACCATCGCTCAGGCAAATGTCTGCAAACGCTTGTTGAACTTCATGCAACGCCTCTTCAGTAAGCGGACGTTTCATGCGCACGGCAAATATTTTGTTCAGCCAGCGGGTGGAGTGGAAGTTGTTATAGAACTGATTGATCTCCGCCACGGCTTCTTCAGGGGTGTGAACCAGTCGCATCAGTTTGAGATCGTTGGGCAAGATGTAATGATTGGCTTCGAGATGGTCGCGAACGAAGTCCAGCGCGCTTTGCCAGAAGGTTCCGCCTGGTATGTCCAGCAGCACCACAGGTACAAGCGGCGTCTTTCCCGTTTGAATCAGCGTCAGCACTTCCAGCACTTCATCCAGCGTGCCGAAACCTCCGGGGCACATTACCAGCCCGTCTGCCTCTTTGATGAAGAACAGTTTGCGCGTGAAGAAGAAGTGAAACGCCAGCAGATTGGGCGTGCCGAGAATGGTGGGGTTGGCGCGCTGTTCGAAGGGCAGGGTGATGTTGAAGCCCAGGCTGTGATCAGCGCCTGCGCCTTCATGGGCGGCTGCCATGATGCCAGCACCGCCGCCGGTGATGACCATGAAGTCTGATCGGGCAAGCGTGGCCCCTACTTCTCGGGCTAATGCATACAGCGGATCTTCAATGGGGGTTCGCGCAGAACCAAAGACTGTCACTTTGCGTCGGCCCCGGAACTGCTCCAGTACCCGGAAAGTCTTTTCCAGTTCGCGTATGGCTTGCAGTGTGATTTTGGCATTCCAGCGATCAAGGTCGTCGTGTGCCATGCGCAACACGGTCATCAGCATTTCGCGATAGAGCGCGCGGTTTGGGCTCTCAGGGGCTATCAACTGCAGTTGAGCGTCTACTTGCGCCGCAATTTCAAGGCTCAAGTGCTCAGATTCGAAAGGCAGGGGCTCATGGGATTGATCAGGCATGTACGACTCCTTCAGCACAACATCCTTTGGGCGCTGCGAATGAGACAGCGCAGACACACAGTGTCAAAAGTGATGGCCTGATGATGGTCTTGCACCGCTGAGGCTGGCAACCGCTAATTACTTGAAGCGCATGAAGAATCGTTAAAAACGCAGGGAGTGATCACGCCGTATCGGAGTACGGCGTGCGGGGATACAGTGCTAAACCGTTATTTCTTGCGCTGACAGTTGTCGGCGCCGATGTCCTGAACCAACACGGGCTTGTTGGTTTTATATTCCCTGATGTTGAAACGCATGATTGCCCCCTTGGCCATCAGCTTGCGGAAGCCTGGATTGCTGCAAACACTGCGGCCCAGTTGGGGGATGGCCGCTTCAGGTGCGGAGCGCATCTGGGCTGCGAGGTTCGGACTTGCTTCAAGGTTGTTGATCAGTACCTTGCCTTCAACGGTGAAACCTTTGTCCAGCAAGTCGGCGTTGATCGCCCGTGGTTTGCCTTCGTTATTTTTTTCGGCAACTTTGAGCAGGTTTTTGTTCAGGTTGAATTCTGCAAGAGAGGCCGCTTGTGCGCCTAAAGGCAGTGCGAGCAATAGAGCAACGGTCGGAATGATATAGCGCAGCATGAAACTCTCCTGATTCAGTGACGCAGGCTTTGACCCGCCACAGGTCTATGCGTTCAGTGGCGCGGGAGTATAGGTCAGCCTGCGCTGTCAGGAAATGCCTCACGTCATGGGCGGCTCCGTCAGGGCATGGCCTCTGTTAGACTGCGCGCCTTTGTTCAGCGAATCGGTTCCTGCGCTCACCCGAGGCGACGGACGATCTGCCCCCCCTAAGTAAAAAACATGACCCTGATGACTTTTTCCCCGAATGCAGTCGCCCGTTTACGAGACGAGCGAGAAGAGGAAAGCACCAAACCCTACTTGTCACGCGGCTCTCGCGCGCCCCGTTGCCCTACCTGCCGCGTGATCGCGAGTCATTGCTTGTGCCGTTGGCGACCGCAGGTCAGCACGCGGGCGGGCGTGTGCCTGATCATGACCAAAAAGGAAGTGTTCAAGCCGAGTAATACCGGGTGGTTGATTGCGGATGTGGTGAGCGATAACTATGCCTTCATTTGGTCGCGCACTGACACCGATCCAGGCTTGCTGGCATTACTGTCCGACCCGCAATGGCAACCTTATCTGGTGTTTCCTGGGGAATATGTAGAGCCTGAACGCGTGACCCACAGCGTTAAACTCGACACTGCCAAGCGTCCGTTGTTTATCCTGCTGGATGCTACCTGGACGGAAGCGCGCAAGATCTTTCGCAAAAGCCCTTACTTTGATCGGTTGCCGATCCTGAGCCTGTTGCCCGAACGTTTGTCGCGCTATCGGCTGCGCCGCTCTACCCGCAGCGAGCATTTATGCACCGCCGAAGTCGCGAGTCTGTGCCTTGATCTGGCCGGCGACACCCAGGCCTCCACTGCGCTTGACGCTTACTTCGATGTGTTCAGTCAGCACTATCTCGATGCCCGCAATCAGTTGCCGATCAACGAAAGCAGCGCAGCGCATCGTGAGCTGGACGTTTTCTGTAAAAGACCTTCGTCAGAATCGCTCTCAATAGACTAAAGAAGTAGCGCTACAATTTTCGGCAATGACAGGGTGTGTCAAAGAGTCGCGGCCTTGTAGGTGTGCTGAATGTCTGACAGGGCTCAAAGACGACATCGGTTTTATCCTTGACCCTCTTGCATTCGCTGGGCATGCTTGGCGCCGATTCGGGCGCTGTTGCTGTTCAAACCCTTATATTTCGCGACGTTTAGCGTAAAACGCGCCCTTTGACGCACTGTGTTGACACTGTTGCTCAAGTTGCCTTAGCGGATACTGGAATGACTCAGTACTCGCCTGAAACGGGATCATTTAAAAAATGGCCACATACGAAATCCTGATTGCCGACGACCATCCCTTGTTCCGCAGCGCCTTGCATCAGGCGGTGACATTGGGGCTGGGACCGGATGTTCGTCTGGTAGAGGTCGCCAGTATTGCCGAGCTGGAAAAACAGCTGGCCATCAAGGCGGATTGGGATCTGGTGCTACTCGATTTGAACATGCCGGGTGCCTACGGGTTTTCCGGGTTGGTACTGTTGCGCGGGCAATACCCGCAAATCCCTGTGGTCATGGTTTCTGCCCAGGAAGATGCGTCGGTGATGGTGCGCTCCCGAGAGTTCGGTGCCAGCGGATTTATTCCGAAGTCCAGCTCTCTGGAACAGATTCAACAAGCCGTGCGCGTGGTGCTGGATGGCGATGTGTCGTGGCCGCCCCAGGCATTTGAAGAGGTTCAAGTGTCTGCTGAAGCCAAAGCGGCCAGCGAAGGGTTAGCCAGTTTGACGCCGCAGCAGTTTCGAGTGCTGACCATGGTCTGTGAAGGTTTGTTGAACAAGCAGATTGCTTATGAGCTGAGCGTGTCGGAAGCGACCATCAAGGCTCACGTGACGGCGATTTTTCGCAAACTGGGGGTACGAACTCGCACCCAGGCGGCGTTGCTTTTGCAACAACTGGAGTCAATTTCGAGCCATTAATCGGCCGCTCTTCACGCTTTTTTGACGATGCGTGATCTAGCGTCCTTTTCTCATTTCTTACGCAGTTACTTATCTATGTCGCCTTTTAAAGGGAAAACCGGTTTTAAACGGATTTTGAACGCTGGCGGCTATTCGCTGGACGGCCTGCGTGCGGCCTTTACCGGCGAAGCAGCGTTTCGTCAGTTGGTGTTGCTCAACGTGGTGCTGATCCCATTGACGTTTTTCCTGAGTGTCAGTCGGGTAGAGCGCGCGTTATTAATTGCGGTTTGCTTGTTGGCCCTGATTGTTGAGTTGATTAACTCGGCCATCGAAGCGGCGATCGACCGTATCTCCCTCGACTTGCACCCGCTGTCGAAAAACGCCAAAGACATGGGCAGCGCCGCGCAGTTTGTGGTGCTGACCCTGATTGCAGTGGTGTGGGCGGTGATCCTGCTTTAAGCAATATTAGGCAGTACGATCTCGTCGCTGCGGTGTACGCCGGCGGTGAATGCGCGGCACAGGTCCAAAAACTCGCGCATGGCAGAGGTCTGGTACTTCTTTTTATGCCAGATGAAGTAAAACTGCCGCGCAAGGTCCAGTTCGGGGGTTTCAACCGCAACCAAACTGCCACGTCGAAAGGCGTCGCGCAGGGCCAGGCGGGAGATGCAACCAATGCCTAGCCCCGATTCGACGGCGCGCTTGATCGCTTCGGTGTGCTCCAGCTCAAGGCGAATGTTGAGCGCACTTTGGTGATGGCGCATCGCCTGATCGAAGGTGAGGCGCGTGCCGGACCCTTGCTCACGCAGGATCCATGCTTCGCGGGTCAGCTCCTGCAGGGTGGCATGACCCCGGGTAGCCAACGGATGCTGCGGTGCACAAAACACCACCAGTTCATCTTCCACCCAGCTCTGTACTTCGATGTCCGGATGGCTACAGTCGCCTTCAATTAGACCCAGATCAATTTCATAGTGGGTTACTTGCTGCACGATATGCGCCGTGTTTTGTACGATCAGTTTCACTTGGCTCTCGGGATGGGCCTGCATGAAGCTGCCGATCAGCAACGTGGCCAAATAGTTACCAATGGTCAGGGTTGCGCCCACAGTCAGTGAGCCAAAACCGGATTTGCCGTTGAGCAAGTCTTCGATTTCTTTGGCCTGATCCAGCAGCGCGACCGCTTGGGGCAGCAACTGGCGCCCCAATGCGTTGAGGCTCAAGCGCTTGCCGGCGCGGTCGAACAGTTGGCAACTGGTCTGGCGCTCCAGTTCGGTAATCGAGGTACTGGCAGCCGATTGTGAAAGGGCCAACAAGCCAGCAGCGCGCGACACGCTCTCTTGTTGGGCTACTGTGACGAACACTTGGAGTTGTCTGAGAGTAAATCGCATATCGATATAACCGATAACCCTTATCTTGATAATTCAGTTAACAGATATTGTCCTCGCCATTAGAATGCTATGCAATCGCGCCCATAATCAGCGCAGGCGAAATTAGGAGCCCCGTAGATGAGCAACATGAACCACGAACGTGTCCTCAGTGTTCACCACTGGAACGACACCCTGTTCAGCTTTAAGTGCACCCGCGACCCGGGCCTGCGCTTTGAGAACGGTCAGTTCGTGATGATCGGCCTGATGCAACCCAACGGCCGTCCGCTGATGCGCGCCTATTCGATCGCCAGCCCCAATTGGGAAGAGCATCTGGAATTCTTCAGCATCAAGGTGCCGGATGGCCCGCTGACCTCCCAGTTGCAGCACTTGAAGGAAGGCGATGAGATCATCATCAGCAAAAAGCCTACCGGGACGCTGGTGCTGGACGATTTGAAGCCGGGCAAGCATCTTTACCTGCTGAGCACCGGCACCGGCCTTGCGCCCTTCATGAGTGTGATTCAAGACCCGGAAACCTACGAGCGTTTTGAAAAGGTCATTCTGTGCCACGGTGTGCGCTATGTGAACGAAGTCGCTTACCGCGAATTCATCACCGAGCACTTGCCACAGAACGAGTTTTTCGGTGAGGCAGTACGCGAAAAGTTGATCTACTACCCGACGGTTACTCGCGAGTCGTTTGAAAACCAGGGCCGTCTGACTGACCTGATGCGCAGTGGCAAACTGTTCAGTGACATCGGCCTGCCGCCAATCAATCCGCAGGACGACCGCGCCATGCTGTGCGGCAGCCCAAGCATGCTGGACGAAACCAGTGAAGTGCTGAACAGCTTCGGCCTGACAGTCTCGCCGCGCATGCGCGAGCCGGGTGATTACCTGATCGAGCGTGCCTTCGTCGAGAAGTAACCCGTTTCGTTCAACAAAAAGCCCGCGGGGTCCAAAAGACTGCGCGGGCTTTTTGCTGTCTGGCGCTTAACCGGCGGCAATGACCTCTAGCACACAGATTTTGCCGGGCTCGGGATAGTGCCAGCGCACATCCAGGTCCCAAAACTGTGCACCGTATTCACGTTGCGCTGTTGGCGTCTGGTAAGCCGGACGCGGGTCTTGGGCCAGGCACTGTTCAATCAGTTCCACCAGCGGTTCCTGAAGACGTAGACCATGGGTATGCGCCTGCTGCAGCGCGGTGTCGGTCCAGATCACAGGAATCAGCACCGGCGCAGCACTGGCCATGCAGTTACTGGCGCTGGCGATGATGTCTGCGTATGGGACATAGGGTTTGATATCGAGAATCGGTGTGCCATCAAGCAGGTCGATGCCCGAGATATGCAGCCGGTCAGCCTCGACCTTGTCCAGCTTGACCACGGACTGGCCAATACCATTCGGACGATGCGTAGCGCGGGTCGCGAAGACCCCCATCGAGGTGTTGCCCCCCAGGCGCGGCGGGCGCACCTTGAGTCGTGGCTTATCCTCCAGGGCCTGATGGAACACGAACAGTAACCAGACGTGGCTGACCTGTTCGAGACCTTGTACAGCCTCACCCTGATTGAACGGGGCGACCAGTTCCAGTACGCCACGGGCAGCAGGCGCCAGTTGTGGCTGGCGCGGGATGGCGAATTTCTCCTTGAAGCAGGAGCGCACATAGCCGATGGGGGAAACGCTGTAGGTCATGAAGTTGAAACCCTGGGCAACGGTGACATGGGCTGTTTACACGTCAGTGTTTAGCCGCGCACACGCAAGGTCAGGCCCTTGAGGAAGTTGCGCAGCAACTGATCGCCACAGGTGCGGTAATTGGTGTGACCAAACTTGCGGAACAGCGCGCTCAGTTCTGGTTTGGACACCGGGAAACCGGCTGACTTCAAGATAGCGTGCATGTCGTCTTCTTTCAGTTCGAAGGCCACGCGCAGCTTTTTCAAAATCGTGTTGTTGGTCACGGGCAGTTCCACCGGTACTGGCGGGCGGCTTTCATCCTTACCGCGCTTGAAGATCACCAGTCCATCCAGAAAATGCGCCATGACGCTGTCCGGGCAACGCACAAAACCTTCTTCTTCGTCTTTCTTCAGGTAAGTCAGCACGTCTTCTTTGGTGACGTCCAGACCACCCAACTTGATGATGTCGACCACCTTGTTGTCGCTGATGTCGAGCATGTAGCGCACGCTGCGCAGTACGTCGTTATGAATCATGTGGGCAATCCTGATATTCAGCAGTGAGCACCGCAGGCGTGCTGCGGTGTCGAAATGTGGGGCTTTAGCAGTATTTAAAACTTTTCTTTGGCTGTCATGTAGCGCCATTGCCCGACGGGCAGCTTGCCCATGGACACTCCACCAATACGGATGCGCCGCATTGAAATCACGGTCAGGCCCACGGCCTGGCAAAACAGGGCGATCACCCCCGGCTGCGGGTTTTTCATCGCAAAGCGCAGGCGGTTTTCACTTTGCCAGCTGGCTTTGACGGCAGGCAGCTCGCGACCCTTGTAGGTCATGCCATGGTTGAGACGATTCAAGCCATGAGGCGCCATTTCACCCGAGACTTCGACCACGTATTCCTGCTCGATCTTGCTCGCGTCGGCAGTCAGTTTGCGGACGATTTTCCAGTCCTGAGTGAACACCAGAAGACCACTGGCATTGGCCTGTAGCTCATTGCCAACGCTCAGGCGCAGGAAGTGCCCCTTGAGCGGGCGCTTGCCATACCGGTGTTCTTCGCTCAGTGAGTCCGGGCCAATCAGGGCCATGGCACTGTCAGTGTCGAGACCGGCGGGGGCATTCAGCAGGATGGTTACGGGCTCCGGCGCGGTCGCCTTGGCTTGCGGATCCAGCTCGACTTTTTGGTTGTCGACTTTGAACTGCGGTTCGTCGATGACTTCGCCATCTACCGTGACCCAGCCACCTTCAATGAACAGTTCGGCCTCACGGCGGGAGCAGCCGACGAGTTCGATGAGGCGTTTGGAGAGACGTATCGGTTCAGACATGACAAGGGCCGTAATGTAATTGGGCGACTATTGTACCCGCCTCGGGCCGGTTAAGCCCGGCAACATTTGTTCTGGGTCCGGGTTGCGCGCTTATATCGCAGGTGCAGCAGTGGATAAGGTTCGCCCAGACCGTCCGTTTCACTGCGGCCGATGATTTCAAAGCCTTGATTCAGGTAAAAACCGAGGGCCTGCGGATTTTGCTCATTCACGTCGAGTTCGGACGCGTTCAGTTCATTGATGGCATACATCAACAGGCTTTTTCCCACGCCGAGCCCCCGATAATCCGGGTGAATAAACAGCATTTCGACTTTGCGTGCAGCTACCCCGGCAAACCCCGCAATGCGTTTATGCACTGGGTCGCGGCAGCAAATGAGCATCACCGCATCCAGGTAACGATGCTCCACCAGTTCTCTGAGTTCTTGAATGTAGCTGCGGGGCAAAAAGTCATGGGTAGCGCGAACGGATGCTTCCCATACAGTGGCAAGTTCGTTGAAATCTTTAAGCCCCGGTGTTTGAACGACCCAAGTCGGCTTCATTCTGCGCGTGTCTCCCATCCATGATGAAGTTGATCACTAAACAATAGTCGTAAAAAAAGCCCTGACGCGAGCGCGGCAGGGCTTTTTGAGGGCTGATTGCGTGTTACAGCGCTTCAGCCCACAAGTCATATTCGTCCGCATCCGTGACGCGGCACATGATCTTGTCACCCGGCTTGATGTCTTTTTCGGTGGCAATAAACACATTGCCGTCGATTTCCGGTGCATCGAAGAAGCAGCGGCCAACCGAGCCTTGCTCATCCACTTCGTCGATCAGGACTTCAATGTCCTTGCCGATTTTCATCTGCAGGCGTGCAGCGCTAATGGCTTGCTGGTGCGCCATGAAACGATCCCATCGATCCTGCTTGATCTCGTCCGGCACGACGTCCAGGTCCAGATCATTGGCCGGTGCGCCTTCTACCGGCGAGTACTGGAAGCAACCTACGCGGTCCAGTTGTGCTTCAGTCAGCCAGTTCAGCAAGTACTGGAAGTCTTCTTCGGTCTCGCCTGGGAAGCCGACAATAAAGGTAGAGCGGATAATGAGGTCCGGGCAGATTTCGCGCCAGTTCTTGATGCGTGCCAGGGTCTTGTCTTCGAACGCCGGGCGCTTCATCGACTTGAGCACTTTAGGGCTGGCGTGCTGAAACGGAATGTCCAGATACGGCAGGATTTTGCCCGCCGCCATTAAAGGAATCAGCTCGTCCACGTGCGGGTACGGGTAGACGTAGTGCAAGCGCACCCAGACACCCAGCGTGCTCAAGGCCTCGCACAGCTCGGTCATGCGGGTTTTGACGGGAGCGCCATTCCAGAAGCCGGTGCGGTATTTAACGTCCACGCCGTATGCGCTGGTGTCTTGGGAGATGACCAGCAACTCTTTAACCCCGGACTTGACCAGGCGCTGAGCTTCGTCCAGTACGTCGCCGACCGGACGGCTGACCAGTTTGCCGCGCATCGAGGGAATGATGCAGAAGCTGCAGCTATGGTTGCAGCCTTCGGAAATCTTCAGGTACGCATAATGACGCGGGGTCAGCTTGATGCCTTGTGGCGGCACCAGATCGATCAGCGGGTTGTGATCCTGACGCGGTGGCACGACTTCGTGCACGGCGTTGACCACTTGCTCGTACTGTTGAGGGCCCGTTACGGCCAGCACGCTTGGGTGCACGTTACGGATGTTGCCTTCTTCGACGCCCATGCAGCCGGTCACGATGACCTTGCCGTTTTCCTTGATGGCTTCGCCGATGACTTCCAGCGATTCAGCCTTCGCGCTATCGATGAAGCCGCAGGTGTTGACCACCACGACGTCGGCGTCTTGGTAAGTTGAAACGACATCGTAGCCTTCCATACGCAGCTGCGTCAGGATGCGCTCGGAGTCGACCAGCGCTTTCGGGCAACCCAGAGAGACGAAGCCAACCTTGGGGTTGGCTGGCGTGGTAACGGTGGACATGGCGAACCTCGGTATGTAGTGACGTTACATGCCCGTAAAGGCTGCACGACGAACGGACGCTTGATGCGCCTCTAGTGAAAAAAGTGCGCAATTTTAGCTATGGTCTACGCAGTTGACCAGCGTTATACGGGGATTTACGACGAGTGCTGCGCTATGCTGCGCGCCGTTGCGAAAGTAGGGTTTTTAACCTGCGATTTTTCGTAGATAACAGTCAGACAATCAGCGCATGCTGCCGATCAAGCGTAGCGCTCGCCATTAAGAAACGTAGACCAGAGTTGTAGGAGTGGTTGATGGGGCAGGCAAGTAGTCAGGCGGCAGAAGGCGGGCACTCAGCTGCCCGGCCGATTGGGATGCTGGTTGCGGCAGTCGGGGTGGTGTACGGCGACATCGGTACCAGCCCGTTGTATACCCTCAAAGAGGTGTTTTCTGGTGCTTACGGGGTTCAAGTCAACCACGACGGCGTATTCGGAATTATGGCGCTGATCCTCTGGTCGCTGATCTGGGTGGTGTCGATCAAGTACGTGCTGTTCATTTTGCGCGCCGACAACCAGGGTGAGGGCGGCATCATGGCCCTGACAGCACTGGCGCGTCGGGCCGCATCGCCCTATCCGAAACTGCGCACGATGCTGGTGATCCTTGGGCTGATCGGTGCGTCGCTGTTTTACGGCGACAGCATGATCACCCCGGCCATTTCCGTATTGTCGGCGGTCGAGGGCCTTGAATTGGCATTTGACGGGCTGGAGCACTGGGTGGTGCCGCTGGCCTTGATTGTGCTGGTGTTACTGTTTTTGATTCAGCGCCATGGCACGGCCAGTATCGGCAAGCTGTTTGGTCCGGTGATGGTGGTGTGGTTTGTGGTGCTGGGCGGGCTGGGCATCCACGGAATCGCGCAACACCCTGAAGTGCTCCACGCGCTTAACCCGATATGGGGCGTGCGTTTCTTTGTGTCGCACCCGGGCATGGGCGTGGCCATTCTGGGCGCGGTGGTACTGGCCTTGACCGGTGCCGAAGCGCTGTATGCCGACATGGGGCACTTCGGGCGCAAGCCGATTGCCCGGGCCTGGTTCATTCTGGTGTTGCCCGCGCTGGCGCTGAACTACTTCGGTCAGGGAGCGCTACTGCTGGAAAATCCGGAAGCTGCGCGTAACCCGTTTTATCTGCTGGCCCCGAGTTGGGCGCTGATTCCTTTGGTGGTGCTGTCCACGCTGGCCACGGTGATTGCGTCGCAAGCGGTGATTTCCGGGGCGTTCTCCCTGACTCGGCAGGCCATTCAGTTGGGTTACATCCCGCGCATGCATATCCAGCACACGTCGAGTGACGAACAGGGCCAAATTTACATTGGTGCCGTGAACTGGTCGTTGATGGTCGGTGTGATTCTGCTGGTGCTGGGCTTTGAGTCCTCGGGCGCGCTGGCGTCAGCTTATGGCGTGGCGGTGACCGGTACCATGTTGATTACCAGCATTCTGGTATCGGCAGTGATGCTGTTGTTGTGGAAGTGGCCGCCGGTCCTCACAGTGCCGATTTTGGTGGGTTTTCTGTTGGTGGACGGTCTGTTTTTCGCTGCCAACGTTCCAAAAATCGTACAGGGCGGGGCCTTTCCGGTGCTGGCAGGTATCGTATTGTTCGTGCTCATGACCACGTGGCGGCGCGGCAAACAATTGCTGGTGGACCGGCTGGACGAAAACGCGTTGCCGTTGCCGTTGTTCATCAGCAGCATTCGCGTGCAGCCGCCGCACCGCGTGCAAGGCACGGCGGTGTTCCTGACTGCACGGCCGGACGCCGTGCCCCACGCGCTACTGCACAACCTGCTGCATAACCAGGTATTGCATGAGCAAGTGGTGCTGTTGACGGTGGTCAACGAAGACTCGCCGCGAGTGCCAGCAGAACGGCGTTTTGAAGTGGACGCGTATGGCGATGGTTTTTTTCGGGTGATCCTGCATTTTGGTTTCATGGACGAGCCCGATGTGCCGCAAGCATTGAAGCTGTGTCATCTCGATGAGCTGGATTTCAGCCCGATGCGCACCACTTACTTCCTCAGTCGCGAGACCGTTATTCCCTCCAAACTGGTGGGCATGGCGCGCTGGCGCGAAGGGTTGTTTGCGTTCATGTTGAAAAACGCCAACGGAAATCTGAGGTTTTTCAAGCTGCCGGTTAACCGGGTGATCGAACTGGGCACCCAGGTCGAGATCTAGCCTGACAAAAAAAGCCCGACCTCGTAAGCGGTCGGGCTTTTTTGTGTGCGGCTGTCGGCGTTATTAACGTTATTGCGCGGCGGTCTGATGTTTCTTGATCAGGTTCACCAGGCGTTGGGCCAGGGCCGGGTAGTTTTCATCAAAGTGATGCCCGCCGGGCAGCTTCAGGCCTTCGCCCACGGTCGTTTTGGCCGTACAGCCGCTTTCGTCTACTTCCTCTTCGCCATAGATGCACACCACTTTGGCCGCGGGCAGTTTGGCCATCTCCGGGCCGGTATCGGCTTCTGCGCCTGCTTTACCTAGCCAGCCATCGACATGGATTTCGAAACTGCCGCTGCGCGCGAAAGCCAGCAACATAATGGCATCGACACGATTCTGCTCGGCTTGCGGTAAACGGTTGTAAGTGGCGGGCAGTACGTCAGCGCCGAAGGAGTAGCCGACCAATACAAAGCGTTGTGTGCCCCATTTCTGACGATAGTGCTGCATCAGTTCTGTCAGATCGGTGGCGCTTTGCTCCGGAGTTTTGTGCTGCCAGTAGTAGCGCAGCATGTCGATGCCCACCACCGGGTAACCGATTTTGGCCATTTCGCCCGCCACGTCGCGGTCCAGGTCACGCCAACCGCCGTCACCGGACAGAAACAGGGTCACGGTGTTGTTTTGTTGACCTGCAGGCACCTCAACCACGGGCATGTTCAGGCCGCCATTTTGGTTGCCGACGAGAAGCTTGCGCAGTTCGTTGCTCAATACCTGCGGGAAGTGGATGTCGTAATCGCTGATGCTGGTCTGGGCGTTCGGTTGATCGCGTACAAACGCAGCGCTCGGGTCATCGGGATTATCGTTCCAGGCGACCAGCCAGTTGCCATGGGCCGCTGAGGTGGGTAATGGCTGAGGGCATCCCGGCTGCTCCAATTTGAAGTCCACTGACACCGCCCGGGCATTGTCACTGGTTTGCCCGGCCAACCAACGCCACGCCAGGCTGGCACCGGGACCAATGCCGCTGACCAGCGTGGCAGGCCCTTTGAGTTGGCTCAGCGCGCGTTGCAGGGCTTGCTGTTGAAGTGTGCAGTCATCCTTGGGCAGGATCACCTGAACCAGCTGTGCGGCACCACCACGGCTCAATGCCAGCAGTTGTTTGTCATTCAGTGCTTCGTCAGCGGGCGTGGCGATAACGACGTGCGCCCTGGCCTTTTCGCCCGGCATGACGTTCGTCAGTGTGGATCCATCCGTTTGACTGACGTGCTCGATTGTCGGTTCAGACGCAGGGCGGTTCCACCACGCATAACCGCTTGCAGCCAGTGCTACAACGACCACTAGAGTTACCAGCAAAAACCGCCAGGAACGATGTTTCATTAACGTTTCACCAATCCAGTCAAGCCGCCCGCAATCAGGGCGGCGGTATCAGCCAGTGCCACCAGCGGATCAAGCCCGGCAGGCACGGCCATATATCGAGGTTCCCAGTCGGGCTGGAATTTGTCTTTAAAGCGGCGCAATCCCTGGAAGTTGTACAGGTGCTCGCCGCGCTGAAACAGCATTGAACCCAGGCGTTGGGTCAAGGGCGCGCCGCGACGGGGCTGCAGGCCGGACAACGGCACCATGCCCAGGCTGAAGCGGGCGTATCCGTGCTTTTTGTAGTGCTGAATCAGGCCGACCATCATGAATTCCATGGTCAGCTTCGGTGCGTCCGGGTGCGCGCGCATCAGGTCAAGGCTCGACAGCTCATGGCTGTGGGTTTCGAGCAGGTTGGCGAAGGCCACCGGTTTGCCTTCGAAACGAATGATCGCCACCCGAAAGTGGCGGATGTAGTCCTCGCTGAAACGCCCCAGCGAGAAGCCTTTCTCACGCACATTTTTGCCGGTGAGCCAAGCATCAGAAATCACCTTCAACTCGGCCATTGGCGCCTCTCCTGGCTCGTGGATCTCCAGTGACAGCCCGTCGCGGGTGCCGCGGTTCCAGGTGTAGCGCAGGTCCTTCATCTCTTTGCCTTTAGCCTCGAGATCGAAGCGATGCAGGTCGACCCGGGCTTCTTCGCCGAGCTTGATCGCCGTCAGGCCGATGTCCATGTAGAAGGGCAGGTTTTCAGCGCGCACCTGATAAAACACCGGTCGGGCGTGGAAGGTGTCGCACAGGTCGCGGAACTGCCAGATCAACTCGGCGCGTTGCTGATTGGGACCGATAGGGTCATACAGGGCAACAAGGCTGCGACCGCGTCGGGCATACATCAGGAAAGCATTGTTGTCCGGGTGGAACAGCAGCGCTTTATCGCCGGTCAGGGCCAGGCCGCCGTCTGGCTGGTCGGAGGCGAGGAGGATTTTCTCTGCGCGTTCCAGCTCGCTGGCATCCGGCAGGTGGATCACCGGCCGGGCCGTGCGCAACAACCAGGTCAGCGACACAATGACCAGCACCACAGCGGCGCCCAACAGCGAGCGCAACCCGCGAGGCGCATCGGCGTCCAGCGTGAACTGCCACCACAGTTGATGGCTATAGGGCACGTCTTGATAAGCAAACAGCAGCAACCAGATCGAAGCCGCCAATACGCAGACGCTGGCGACCAGATAAAGCGGTGAGAAGGGCAATTCGGTCAAACGGCTCGGGCGGTAGAACGAGCGGCGAAACAGGGCCAGCAAACTGGCAGTCAGGGTCAGGATGCAGGCTTCTTCCCAGTCGAAGCCTTTAAGCAGTGACAGCACGGCACCGACCAGCAGCAAAATGGTGGTCAGCATCCAGGCCGCCGACAGGCGTCGGCGCAGGCCCTGAGCCAGCAATAAACAAAGCACGCCAATCAGGCTGGCACCAAAGTGCGAGGCGTCAATCAGGCGATGGGGAATCAGAAAACCGATATGCTCCAGACGCGTGTCGATTTCAGGTGTGGCGCCAGAGAAGAGCAGCACCACGCCGGACATAAACACCAGAATCGCCAGAATGGGTGCTGCAAGTCCAGAGGCTACACGCAGGCTTTGACGGGTCTGGATCAGGCGTTGGGCTTCATTGATCAACAGCAGCAAGCAGGCGATCAACAGCGGCAAAATCACATAGATCATGCGATACAGCAGCAAGGCCGCCGCCAGTGGGGCAGCACCGAGTTGATTGGCAAAGGCAGCGAGCAGAATCGCTTCGAATACGCCGACACCGCCCGGCACGTGGCTGAGCACGCCTGCCGCGAGGGCCAGCAGGTAAACCAGCAGGAAGGCGCCGAAGGGCGGTGCTTCGGGCAATAACAGATAAAGCACCGTGGCGGCGGCAGCTACGTCCAGTGCGGTGATCACCAGTTGAAGCAGCGTCAGGCGCGGGCTGGGCAGGCGCAGGGTGCGTCGGCCGGCTTTGACCAGCAGATTGTCCGGGATTGGTTGCTCGGGCAGGCGCCGGCGATAAATACCCAGCGCCAGCAAGCCGAACAACGCCAGCACTGCTGCGGCAATCGCCCCTAGCACAGAGGCAGGAAGGTGCAAGGCGGCAGAGGCGGCGGGCAAGTTGCTCAATGTTGCCAACGCTGCCAGCGGCGGCAACGCGCACCCCAGTGACAAGCTGGCGAACAGTGTCATGTGCGCGACTTCTGAAGCGCCCACGCCTTCGCGGGCATATAAACGGTAGCGAACCGATCCGCCGGAGAGTAGCGACAGCCCGATGGCATTGCCGATTGCAAAGGCCGTGAACCCGCCCAGCGCCAAGGTCTTGGGTGGCAGTTTGACACCTGCGTAGCGGCTGGCTGACCACTCGTACCCCAGCAGGATAAAAAAGCCGACGGCTGTCGCGGTCACGGCGCCAAACAGGGCGGGTTTGGGGACTTCCAGAATCGAGTCGTGCAATGCGTTCAGGTCAAGCTCACTGAGCAAGTGTCGACACGCGATCAGGGCGATTGCGAATAACAGCAGGGTGAGCGCAAGTCCAATGGGCTGGCGGTATTTGCTCAGCAAATCCAGCCAGCGCAAACGTGCCGCAGCAATGGGCTGGGCTGCAGTAACGGAGTCTTTTGGGAGTGGCGAGTTATCGAGCATCAATCACCTCGTGGATCGTGCGCGACAGGATGGATGCATCGACTCAAGTTACCAATCCTTTTGGTTAAAATATTTTGAAATACTTTCAGCCGTTTGCCTGAGGTTCAGGTTGAGAGGTTGAAAAGAGGAGGAGTTGTTGGTGCCGAGTATAGGCGGCCGAACTTTCAGAAATATGTCGTTTCATGTCAATGAACGTCTGTTGATCACTTTTTGAGCGCACACAAAAAAGGCCACTCTTTCAAGTGGCCTTCTTCGATGTTTGGTTGCGGGAGCCGGATTTGAACCGACGACCTTCGGGTTATGAGCCCGACGAGCTACCAGACTGCTCCATCCCGCGTCTGTGTGGGCGCATTCTACAGAGGAACTCAAATGTGTCAACGCCTAATTGACTCGGCGGTCGAAATAGCCGGGTTTGCGTGAAAAAAGGGGTAAAAACATACGCGCACAAAAAAGGCCACTTTTCCAAGTGGCCTTCTTCGATATTTGGTTGCGGGAGCCGGATTTGAACCGACGACCTTCGGGTTATGAGCCCGACGAGCTACCAGACTGCTCCATCCCG
>NZ_NQKI01000053.1 GCF_002269125.1 Pseudomonas lundensis
TTTGAGCAAATAGCGCTGCGTGCCGTGCAAATTACGACTTGCCGCCGCCGCGCAGCAAGTTGATCGGAGCATCCCTAAGAGAGTGTAGACAAAATAACGTAAACTCCTTGCCTCTCTTCCATACAGCATTGCCATGCCTAAAACTGGACGCCCGCCCGCAATTGCTGCGCAGCATTACCCACTGCTGACCAAACTTGCTCATACGCAGCCCTATTCCAGTCAGGCCGAATTAGCGCAAGCATTCCATGCTCAAACGTGCATCACCGCTCATCCCGACACGTTCGCAAAGGCGTTGAAACTGGCTGGGACAAGCGCTACTGGCTCAGTTGAACCTGCTCAGCACCCTCGAACACCCCGACGCCCTGGCGACCCTGCTTCAAGGATTAGTCTGCACCTCGCCGGCCGTGCCACGACTGAGCGATGCCGGCCTGCTGAAAGTCTTTCGCCTGATTTGCCTGAGCCGTCGCCTGATTGAATGGCTCAGCGACATGCGCGCCTGCTTGCCCACCCAATAGAACCGGAAGTGGCATTGCTTGGCGCCCTTGGGACTCACAAACAGCGCAAGGCCGCCCGCATCTTTGAGTGTGTAGTTTTTACCGGAAGGTTTCGCCTGGCGAACGGCGGTATCGGTCAAGGCAATGAGTACATCTCCCGTCTCGCAAGATTGAGCAGATGTGTCCCTATTCCAGCCCGCGGGGCTCCACCAACAAACCGCAGTGCCTGCTACCCGGATTTCATGCACTTAAAAATGTACTTAAAATTCGTGGCTGGCGCTGGATTTCAGTGGATGGCGCTGGAACGAAAAAAGACGCCTAAGCGTCTATTTTCAATGACTTACAGAATTCCATGGAACTCTGTAGATCGATATTTGGAGCGGGAAACGAGACTCGAACTCGCGACCCCGACCTTGGCAAGGTCGTGCTCTACCAACTGAGCTATTCCCGCGTCTTGGTGGTGGGCATTCTATAGTTTTCAAAGAATGCGTCAACCCCTTGATTCAAAAAGTGTTATTTATTTTTCAGATGTGGTCTTCAAGTGCGGCCAGGCAGCCCGCAGATATTGGAGCATCGACCACAGGGTCAAACCCGCAGCCACAAGCAGCAGGCCGTAGCCTACCAAGACCCAGAAACTGAAATCCGAAGGGTTGGCCAACAGAATGACCAGCGCCAGCATCTGCGCCGCCGTCTTCCATTTGCCCATGTTGGACACCGCAACCTGAGCACGCGCGCCCAACTCGGCCATCCACTCACGTAACGCCGAGATGACAATTTCACGACCAATAATCACTGCGGCAGGAAGCGTCAGCCAGACGTTGTGATGCTCTTGCACCAGCAACACCAAGGCCACCGCCACCATCAGCTTGTCGGCCACCGGGTCAAGGAAAGCACCAAATGGCGTGCTTTGCTCCAGACGCCTTGCCAAATAGCCGTCCAGCCAGTCTGTTGCAGCCGCAAAGGCGAAGACAGAACTTGAGGCGACATAACTCCAGCTGTAAGGGAGGTAGAACAAAAGAATGAAGATAGGAATCAGGAGAACGCGTAGTACGGTGATCAAATTAGGGATATTCATCGGCACAACTGGCTACGAGGTGAGGTGGCATTCTACTCGCTGTGCAGGTTTGCATAAATCAACTCAGCGAGCTTTTTACTGATCCCGGGTGCTTTGGCGATCTCCTCGATGCTTGCACGAGACAGCTCTTGTAATCCACCAAAATGTTTCAATAAGTCTCGGCGGCGGGTTGGGCCGACCCCGGCGATACCTTCGAGGGTAGACGTTCTGCGTGTTTTACCGCGGCGGGCCCGGTGCCCGGTGATGGCAAAACGGTGAGCTTCATCGCGAATCTGCTGGATCAAATGCAGTGCGGGCGAGTCCCCTTTTAACGTGAACTCATGGGCGGCGTCGTTCAAGTACAAGGTTTCGAACCCGGCCTTGCGCGTCGTGCCTTTGGCAACACCTAACAAAATAAGGTCTGGAACTGCCAGTTCATTGAGTACATCCCGCGCCATGGACATTTGTCCCTTGCCGCCATCCACCAGCAAAATGTCCGGCAACTTGCCCTCCCCCTCTTTGAGGCGGCTAAAACGTCGCATCAACGCTTGATGCATCGCGGCATAATCGTCACCCGCGGTCACACCTTCAATGTTGAAACGCCTGTAATCCGACTTGATAGGGCCTTCCGGGCCAAATACGACACAGGACGCAACCGTCGCTTCACCGCTGGAGTGACTAATGTCGTAACACTCCAGTCGCTGCGGAATCTCATCCAGCTTAAGGACCTTGGCCAACGCCTCAAATCGGGCTGCAACATGCTGACGATTGGCCAGACGAGCGCTTAGCGCCTGTTCAGCGTTGGTGACGGCCAATTGCTGCCAGCGGGCACGCGTTCCGCGCACTCGATAGCTGATGGCTATTTCCCTGCCCCGCAGCTCATCAATCGCTGCACTGATGGCTTCAAAGCTGTCGTGCTCGACGTTAACAATCAGTTCGCTGGGCAAATCGCGCTCAGGGCTGCTGATGTAGTACTGCCCGAGAAAAGCCGCCATCACTTCAGCGACGTCTTCCTCGATCCCGACTTGCGGGAAGAAATTCTTGCTACCGAGCACCCGTCCACCGCGCACATTGATCAAGTGCACACACGCCCCGCCTGGGTTAACGAAGGCTGCAATCACATCCACATCGCCATTACCGCCCTCCATGCTCTGCTGATCCTGGACACGGCGTAACAAGGAGATTTGATCGCGCACTTGGGCAGCGCGCTCGAAATCCAGCGCGCTGGCAGCCTGCTCCATTTCAGCATTCAGTTCATCGGTCAGTGCACTGCTGCGCCCTTCCAGGAACATCACCGAGTGGCGCACGTCTTGTGCGTACTCCTGAGGATCAACCAGACCTACGCACGGGCCTTTACAGCGTTTGATCTGATACTGCAGACAGGGCCGGGTTCGGTTTTTGAAGTAACTGTCTTCGCATTGGCGCACCAGAAAGGTCTTTTGCAACAGACTCAAGCTTTCTCGAATCGCCCCGGCGCTAGGGTAAGGCCCAAAGTACTTGCCCTTAGGCTTTTTGGCTCCACGGTGGATACTCAACCGGGGGAATGGACCATCGGACAAAAAGACATAGGGGTACGATTTGTCATCACGCAGCAGAATGTTGTACGGCGGCCGCCATTCCTTGATAAGGGTCTGCTCAAGCAACAAGGCTTCGGTTTCGTTGGCGGTGATCGTGGTTTCGATCTGCGCAATACGCCCCACCAAGGCAGCAGTCTTGGGCGCCAGCCCCGTCTTGCGGAAGTAGCTGGCCAAGCGTTTTTTAAGGTTCTTGGCTTTGCCGACATACAGCAGGCGCGCCTCGCTATCAAACATGCGATAAACGCCGGGCCGACCGCTGCAGGTCGAAAGAAAGGCACTCGGATCAAACACGTCAGTCATTATCAACCGGCATCTACCATGCCATGTCGAACTGCCAGCAAGGCCAGTTCCACATCACTTTTGACGGAGAGTTTTTCGAAGATTCGATAACGGTAGGTGTTGACCGTTTTAGGAGACAAACAGAGCTTGTCCGAAATGACCTGGACTTTCTGGCAGCCCACAATCATCAAGGCAATTTGAATTTCACGTTCGGATAATGCATCGAATGGGGAATCGCTAGCAGGCTGAAATGACTTGAGCGCCAACTGCTGCGCGACTTGCGGGCTGATGTAACGCTGACCGGCAAACACTAGCCGGATGGCCTGAACCATTTCGGCCAGACCTGCTCCCTTGGTCATATACCCTGCGGCGCCCGCCTGCAGAAGACGCGTCGGGAAGGGGTCTTCTTCACACACGGTCACGGCGACTACCTTGATGTCCGGATGGCTACGCATCATTTTTCGCGTCGCCTCAAGACCACCAATGCCTGGCATTTTAACGTCCATCAAGACGACATCTGGCTTCAGTTCACGAGCCTTGATCAACGACTCTTCACCGGACTCGGCCTGGCCGACGACCTGGAGGCCGTCGATATCCGCCAGCATTCGTGTGATGCCTGTACGCACAAGATCATGGTCATCGACCACTAGAACCCGAATCAAGTCGACACCTCGTAAATTGGTCTTCTTTGGTTGCCGACACCTTAGCAAAAAACCAAAGCTCCAACCTACTTACCTGCACCGCCCTTCCCTGGAGACATTTAAAACGCTGATAGACACCTGCTAGGCGTCTGTTGGATCAGGACGAATCTTGCTCGCATGTATGATCGACAGGTCGGCCAGTGTTGTCGTTAAACGGCGGATAGCATCCTGATCTTCTTTTTGCAGCACCCGATAGCTGACCAAAACCTTTTCTTCGACCTGACTCAGATTGTCCATAAGCGTCGGGGTGGGGCTACCTGTCAGTACATACAACACATCCACGCCGCGCTCTGCCACCCGCGACAGATAATCGGCCTTGGGCGCACGATCACCATTTTCATATTTGCCCTGGGCATTAGCTTCAACGCCACCGATCATGCCAAAAGCTTTCTGCGACAAGCCCAGCCGCTCTCTCTCTTGCCTCAACCGCGAACCGATTCCACTCATTTGGATGTAAGTTCCCATTTTAAACACCCGCTAGGATGGTATAATCAAAAAATATTAAACAACTTTGAACGGTTTTGAACTATGACCGGAATTCGTACTGCCGCACAAGCCAAGGCATGGCTGGAACATCAAGGAAAGTCGGTTCAAGAGTTTGCTCGAGAGCACGGCGTTGATCCCGCGACCACCTATCAAGTGCTCGCTGGGCGCAAAAAAGGGAAACGTGGTGAAGCCCACAAAGTGGCGGTACTTCTGGGCATGAAAGACGGCATCATTGCCACTTCTTCTGAAGCGAAATGCGATGAATTGCTTTGAGTATGCGCTTAATTGGGAAGACCACCCCATTTTAGAATTGACCCCGCCCAGGCCCTTGTCTATTGCTTTGCTATAACCCCCCTCTGCCTCGGGGAATGCGGTTCGGGCCTTCACTTGCTAAACCGCTTATAGCCCCCGGAGTCATTACCCATAGAATTTTTTGATTGAATCTGTTGACTGGCCTCGCGTAAGCTTCAAGCCATTCATCGGAGAACAGCCATGTTGCGCGAAGCCACCACAGCCATTTGCCAGATCACCAGCGATTTACGCTTGGTCGGCGCTGTGCGCGCGAACAACACACACTCTGCTGTACGATTTTATTTTGGGTATTGGTTTAGCCACTGGCGCGCCTGATACCCAATCGGCGCCCACGTTTCAGGGGTCGCCTACCAGAGAATTCTCACCCCCGGTCGGCTACCCGACCGGGGGCTTTGTTTTTTTAGCCCCTGATAATTTATTAAATTTGAGGATTTACCCATGAACTACACCACCTATTACCGCTTCGACCTCTGTGCTGCATGGCGATTTATCAACCGTCGTTCGGGACAGTCTGCCGCCTCCGAACGAAACCACTTGGGTGGCACGCATCCCCTCATAGCCAATACGGCCCATTGTCGAACACCCCACTAGGGCTGAGCGCGCGGGAAAACCCGCAGCCTGCCCAGGAAGCCAGAATCATGAACGCCACTGTATCCGCACTGAACGTTGCTCCAACCACTGCAAGCCATGCGATGACCCAGCGCCTGCCAAGTGCAGCCCAGCTCAAGCAGCAATTACCCCTCAGCGAACCCCTGCATAAGCTGGTTCAGGCCCAACGCCAGGCCATCCGCAACATTCTTGGCGGTGTAGACGATCGCTTATTGATCGTCGTCGGCCCCTGCTCCATCCACGACCCGCAATCCGCCCTCGAATACGCCAGCCACTTGGCCGCCCTGTCCCGCGAAGTGAGCGAGGATATGCTGCTGGTGATGCGGGCCTATATCGAAAAGCCACGCACCACCGTCGGCTGGAAAGGCCTGGCCTACGACCCTCACCTGGATGGCAGCGACGACATGACGCATGGCCTTACGCTGTCACGCGAGTTAATGATCGAAATGTTACGCATGGGGCTTGCGGTCGCGACAGAACTGCTGCAGCCGATTGCTGCTGGCTACTTCGACGACCTGCTGGGCTGGGCGGCCATTGGCGCTCGCACGACCGAATCGCAGATCCACCGGGAAATGGCCAGCGGCCTGGACCTGCCCGTGGGCTTCAAAAATGGCACGGACGGCGGGGTAGCGATTGCGTGTGATGCCATGCGCAGCGCAGCACACAGCCATCGTCATTTCGGCGTGGATGAACAGGGCCATCCGGCAATCGTTTTGACACCCGGCAACCCTGATACTCATCTGGTCTTGCGGGGTGGGCACAGTGGCCCAAATTTCAGCCACACCCACGTGGCCAACGCCCGCGCAGGGCTGGAGAAAAACGGCATTCCCGCGCGTTTGATGGTCGATTGCAGCCACGCAAACAGTGGTAAGGATCCTCTGCGTCAACCTGATGTATTCAACGATGTGCTTGAACAGCGCCTGGGCGGGGATCGGTCCTTGATCGGGATGATGCTCGAAAGTCATCTGTTCGAAGGCTGCCAGCCACTGAGCGACAACCTGCGTTACGGCGTCTCCGTAACCGATGGTTGCCTGGGCTGGGATGCGACCGAAACCTTGTTGCGCACGGCTGCCGGCCAATTGCGACAGCAGCGCACGCGTTCTCGTGTGATCGGCTAACGCGGACATCCCCCAGCGTCCCGGGTGGCGTGCCCGGGACTGGCCCTGAGACCGTTGCGCGTCAGTCTTTTCCAATATGCGGGGTCAAAGTTCAACCACTGCCTACAGATCTTGCCAGGGGGAAAGCAGGAGTCTGCCGACAGTGGCTCTGGAATGAGCCCTCAAGGGTTTGGCTCGACGACATCCCTGCCTTCACGGTTCTGAAACCCTCACCTAAGGTGATCTTTATGGATCACACACTGTTAGAGGATATGCATTGACATGGATACGTCAGCCACCACGAAATACCCGATTGTCCTGGTACACGGCCTTTTCGGTTTCGACCATATTGGCCCGTTCAATTACTTCAATGGCATTAAAGAAGCCTTGAATAACGCAGGTGCCTACGTCTATGTGGCCAAGGTTTCTGCGGCCCACAGCTCCGAAGAACGGGGCGAACAGCTGATAGAACAACTGCGTGCTCTTAACAGGCAAACCGGGGTCGCGAAATTCAATGTTATCGGCCACAGCCAAGGCGCCCTGACCGCCCGTTACGCAGCAGCCGTGGCCCCTGAACTCGTCGCTTCAGTTACCTCTGTCAGCGGTCCCAACCAAGGTTCGGAGCTTGCTGATCGGGTTCGCCAAGTACTGACCCCCGGTGCTCTTCCTGAAACCATTGCGGCGGCCATGAGCTCGGCCCTTGGCAGTTTTATTTCAGCCTTGGGTGGTGAACGAAAGCTGCCACAGAATGCTTTGAGCGCGCTGAATGCGCTGACCACAGAGGGCGTGGCGACATTTAACCAAACCTACCCCCAAGGGTTGCCGGATACATGGGGCGCAATGGGCGCTGACCGGGTCAATGGCGTTCTCTACTATTCATGGAGCGGAATCATTAAAGGTTCGCTGTTTTCCGAATCCTTGAACCTGCTCGATCCCCTGCACAATGCCTGTCGAGTGTTCGGCAGCTTTTTCACCCGCGAAAGCAAAGAGAATGACGGGATGGTCGGGCGTTACAGTTCCCACTTGGGGCATGTCATTCGTTCGGACTACCCCCTGGATCATCTGGACACCATTAACCATGTTGCAGCGCTGGCCAGCAAAAGCGTCGATCCGGCCGGGCTTTATGTAGAACACGCCCGCCGCCTCAAAGCCAAAGGCGTATAACACGCAAAGACACGACAACGGCGGGAACTTTTGCCGCGAAAAAAGCGCCTGAATCCGGTAGTCTCACCACTTTATTGAAAGGAGTACTTCCCATGGCCAAAGCCACTGCCCGTCACATCCTTGTTGCCAGCGAAGCGAAATGCAACGAATTGAAAGCTCAAATCGAAGGCGGCGCTGATTTCGCTGAAGTCGCAAAAGCCAACTCCACCTGCCCGTCCAGCCGTCAGGGTGGCGATCTGGGTTCGTTCGGTCCAGGCCAGATGGTTAAAGAATTTGACACCGTGGTGTTCAGCGCACCGATCAACGTGGTTCAAGGTCCGGTAAAAACCCAATTCGGTTATCACCTGCTTGAAGTGACCAGCCGCCAGGATTAATCCTCAAGCGCTGCGTGACAACGGCCCGCCTCTTGGTGGGCCGTTTCGTATCCGCTGCCTTTAACCTCGTGCTACGTTTCCTCCTCACGAACCAATCGTGTCTCACCTGAGGAAATGATCATGAGCCTTAAGGGTAAAACTGCACTGGTAACCGGCTCCACCAGCGGCATAGGCCTGGGTATTGCGTTGAGCCTTGCTAAAGCCGGTGCCGACCTCATCCTCAACGGCTTTGGGGATGCCAGCAAAGTGATTGCCGAAGTGGAACAGTGGGGTGGCCGAGTGGGTCATCATGCCGCCGATGTCAGTGACCCCACGCAAATTGCCGAGATGATCGACTACGCAGAACGGGAATTCGGCGGCATTGATATTTTGGTCAACAATGCCGGTATTCAGCACGTGGCCAGCGTGGAAGCGTTTCCTGTAGAGCAGTGGGACGCCATCATCGCCATCAACCTCTCCTCGGTCTTTCACAGCACCCGCCTCGCCCTGCCCGGCATGCGTAAACGCAATTGGGGACGCATCGTCAACATCGCTTCAGTACACGGCCTTGTAGGATCGGTCGGTAAAGCTGCGTATGTCGCCGCCAAACACGGGGTCATCGGCCTGACCAAAGTTGTCGGGCTAGAAACGGCGACCAGCAACATCACCTGCAACGCCATCTGCCCCGGCTGGGTATTGACGCCACTGGTGCAAAAGCAAATAGACCAACGCATCAGTCAGGGCATCGACCCTTATCAGGCCCAACACGACCTGCTCGCCGAAAAACAACCATCACTGGAATTTGTCACCCCGCCGCAGTTGGGCGAACTGGTGTTGTTCCTGTGCAGTGAAGCAGGCAGTCAGGTCAGGGGGGCGGCGTGGAATGTCGACGGCGGGTGGCTGGCACAATGACCGGGCACATATCTGCAGATCAGGCATGCAAATATGCATGCCAAGCCTGCACTTATTCGGGTTGTAATAGGCAAATTTGCACTGTTAGCATCGAGCATCGTTCGTCAGCGAACAGCCCTTAATAACAAGACAAAGCAGGGAGTTAGTGATGACTGCTCAGGTTTCATCCTCAGCGACACAGGATGTCGAGACCCCGCATTCCGAGATTCTGGCCGAGGTGCGCAACCACATTGGCCACCTGACCCTCAACCGTCCCGGCGGCCTTAACGCCATCAATCTGGACATGGTCCGCGCACTTCAGCACCACCTGGACACCTGGTCCACAGATCCGGCCATCAAGGCTGTTGTATTGAGGGGCGCGGGTGAAAAAGCCTTCTGCGCCGGAGGCGATATCCGCTCGTTGTACGACAGCTACCACAGCCAGGGCACACTGCATTACACCTTCTTCGAAGAGGAATACGCCCTCGACCTTACGCTGCACCATTACCCCAAACCCCTTGTGGCCCTGATGGACGGTTTTGTTCTTGGCGGCGGCATGGGGCTGGTACAGGGCGCTGATTTCCGGATTGTCACTGAGCGCAGCAAACTGGCAATGCCAGAAGTCGGCATCGGATATTTTCCTGACGTCGGCGGTAGTTACTTTCTCACCCGTACACCCGGTCAACTGGGTACGTATCTCGGCGTCAGCGGTGTACAAATACGTGCCAGCGATGCGTTGTATTGCGGCTTGGCTGATCACTTCATTGAAAGCAGCCGACTGCCCGATTTTGACGCTGCACTGAGTACGCTCAAATGGACACTGTCGCCTGCTGACGACCTCAAGACGCTGATCGAGTCCTTGACTGACAGCTCACCATCAGCCCCCCCGCTCGCCACACTGCGCCCCCTCATAGATGACGTGTTCTCGGCGCCCACTGTGTCAGCGATCGTTGATCGTCTGCGTGCGGTCACGCTGCCAGAACACCGCGACTGGGCCACAGCCACGGCCGATCTGCTGCTCACCCGCTCGCCGCTGGCTATGGCGGTGACCCTTGAAATGCTGCGCCGGGGACGCGAGCTGCCCCTCGAACAGTGCTTCGAACTGGAATTGCACCTCGATCGCCAGTGGTTTGATCGCGGCGACCTGATGGAAGGCGTGCGCGCCCTGATTATCGACAAGGACAAAACGCCTCATTGGAACCCGCCTTCCCTGAACGAACTGGATGCCGCACACGTCGCCAGCTTCTTCTCTGATTTCAAGCCGACAGGAGCCTGAACCATGCAGGACATCGAACTGAGTGAAGAACAAGTGATGATCCGTGACATGGCCCGCGACTTCGCCCGACGCGAAATTGCGCCCCATGCCCAGGCATGGGAAAAGGCAGGCTGGATTGACGACACACTGGTTTCAAAAATGGGAGCGCTTGGCCTGCTTGGCATGGTGGTGCCCGAGGAATGGGGCGGCACCTACGTCGATTATGTTGCCTATGCCCTAGCGGTCGAAGAGATCTCGGCCGGAGACGGTGCCACCGGCGCGCTGATGAGCATTCACAACTCGGTCGGCTGCGGCCCCATCCTCAAGTACGGCAGCGAGGCGCAAAAACAGACTTGGCTGGAAAAACTCGCCAGCGGTCAGGCCATCGGGTGCTTCTGCCTGACAGAACCCCAGGCGGGTTCCGAAGCGCACAACCTGCGCACCCGGGCGCAACTGCAGGACGGCCAGTGGGTGATAAATGGTGCCAAGCAATTTGTCAGCAACGGCAAACGTGCTCAATTGGCCATTGTGTTTGCCGTCACCGATCCGGACCTGGGCAAAAAGGGCTTGTCGGCGTTTTTGGTGCCGACCGATACACCGGGGTTCATCGTGGACCGTACGGAACACAAAATGGGCATCCGCGCTTCGGACACCTGCGCGGTCACTCTGAATAACTGCACCGTGCCCGAAAGCAGCCTGCTTGGGGAGCGCGGCAAAGGGCTGGCAATCGCCCTGTCCAACCTTGAAGGCGGTCGCATTGGCATTGCCGCACAGGCCCTTGGCATCGCCCGCGCCGCGTTTGAAGCCGCCCTCACCTACGCCCGGGATCGCGTGCAATTCGATAAAGCCATCATTGAACACCAGAGCGTCGCCAACATGCTGGCCGACATGCAGACCCGGCTCAATGCAGCGCGCTTGCTGATCCTGCACGCGGCCAGATTGCGCAGCGCTGGCAAACCGTGCCTGTCTGAAGCCTCGCAGGCCAAGTTATTTGCGTCGGAAATCGCTGAGTATGTGTGCTCCAAAGCCATCCAGATTCATGGCGGCTATGGCTATCTGGAAGATTACCCGGTTGAGCGTTACTACCGGGATGCGCGAATCACCCAAATCTATGAAGGATCGAGTGAGATCCAACGCATGGTCATTGCACGCGAGCTGAAACACTATTTGGTTTAAACGCGCCAAGCGCCGTTTACGATTCAACGCAACGCGGTCAGGCCTGACCGCGTTGCGCCTGATGCATCACTGGTGCTTGAACTGGGCTTCGCGCTTGCCCACAAACGCCGCCATGCCTTCTTTTTGATCCTGCGTGGCGAACAGTGAATGGAACACGCGACGCTCAAAACGTACGCCTTCGGCCAGATTCACTTCGAACGCGCGGTTGACGCACTCTTTGGTCAGCATCAACACCGGCAGTGATTTTTGGGCGATCACCGCAGCCACGTTCAGGGCTTCTTCGACCAACTCGTCCACTGGCACCACGCGTGACACCAGCCCGGAACGTTCAGCTTCAGCGGCGTCGATCAAGCGACCGCTCAGGCACATTTCCATGGCCTTGGCCTTGCCTACTGCGCGTGTCAGGCGCTGGGTGCCGCCCATGCCCGGCAGTACCCCGAGGTTGATTTCAGGCTGGCCAAACTTGGCATTGTCACCGGCCAGAATGAAGTCGCACATCATTGCCAGTTCACAGCCGCCGCCCAAGGCAAAACCGGCAACGGCCGCAATGATGGGCTTGCGCCGGGCAGACACGCGTTCACTGTCCGAGAACAGATCGTCAAGGTAAATTTGTGGATAGGTCAGGTCAGCCATTTCCTTGATGTCTGCACCGGCGGCGAAGGCTTTTTTCGAACCGGTCAAGACAATGCAGCCAATCTCACTGTCCGCCTCCAGGCGGTCGAGTGCGTGATTCACTTCGCTGACCAACTGCGCATTCAAGGCATTCAGGGCTTGCGGCCGGTTCAGGGTGATTAGGCCGACGCGCCCATGAATGTCCAACAGAATGGTTTCGTAGTTCATTGATAAATCCTCATTCAAAGATTGCGCGAAATGACCATGCGCTGAATATCGCTGGTGCCTTCATAAATCTGGCACACCCGCACGTCGCGATAGATGCGCTCCAGCGGGAAGTCGCTCAAATAGCCATAACCACCGAGGGTTTGCAACGCTTTGGAGCAGACGCGCTCCGCCATTTCCGACGCGAACAGCTTGGCTTGCGACGCCTCGACCAGCGCGGACTGCCCGCTGTCACGCAAAGCGGCGGCATAGCGCACCATTTGCCGGGCCACGGCGATTTCTGTGGACATGTCAGCCAGCCGAAACGCCACGGCCTGATGCTCGACCAAGGGCTGCCCGAAGGTGACGCGCTCGCGGGCGTAGTCGCGGGCCGCTTCAAACGCAGCGCGGGCCATCCCGACAGCTTGTGACGCAATACCGATGCGCCCGCCCTCCAGATTGCCCAGCGCAATTTTGTACCCCTGCCCTTCTTCGCCCAAACGATTGGCCAGCGGGATCTTCATGTCGGTGAAGAGAATCTGACAGGTGTCGGAGGCATGCTGGCCGAGCTTTTCTTCTACCCGAGCCACGCTGTAACCCGGCGTATCGGTGGGTACGATAAACGCCGTGATGCCGCGCTTGCCCGCTGCCGGATCGGTCACGGCAAACACAATCACCACGCCCGCATTTTGCCCCGAGGTAATGAACTGTTTGCAGCCATTGAGCACGTAGTGATCGCCCTCACGACGGGCCCGGGTTTTCAGGTCGCTGGCGTCGGAGCCAGCCTGCGGTTCGGTCAGCGCAAACGCGCCCAGCATGGCACCGCTGGCCAACGGGATCAGGAAGTCGCGTTTTTGCTGTTCGGTGCCGTATTTGAGAATGGGCACACAGCCCACCGAGTTATGCACGCTCATGATCGTCGAGCAGGCGCCGTCGCCCGCCGCGATTTCTTCAAGGGCCATGGCATAGGCCTGATAGCCGGTGTCACAACCGCCCCATTGTTCGGGCACCAACATGCCGAAAAAACCCAGTTCGGCCATTTCCTGAACCGCCTCACGAGGAAAGCGATGCTGTTTGTCCCATTCGGCTGCGAACGGTTTTAAGCGCTCTTGGGCGAACTGCCGGGCCGCTTCACGAATTTGTAGTTGTTCGGGTGTGGGCAGCATAAAAATTCCTTAGTACAGACATTCCACGGCAATCGCAGTGGCCTCGCCGCCGCCAATGCAAATGGCGGCCACGCCGTGCTTGAGTTTTTTCTGACGCAAGGCCGACAGTAACGTCACCAGGATACGTGCACCGGAAGCCCCGATCGGATGACCCAAGGCGCAGGCACCGCCATGGATATTGACCTTGTCGTGGGGCAGGTCCAGTTCACTCATGGTGACGAGCGTGACCACCGCAAAGGCTTCGTTGATCTCAAACAGATCGACTTCATTGAGGCGCCAGCCGGTTTTGCTCATCAAGCGTTTGATAGCGCCCACTGGAGCCGTGGGAAACAGGCTTGGCTCGTCGGCAAACGCCGCGTGCCCATGAATCACCGCCAATGGTGTAAGCCCGCGCTTTTGCGCCTCGGAACGACGCATCAGCACCAGCGCCGCGGCGCCATCGGAGATCGAGCTGGCGTTGGCCGCGGTCACCGTGCCGCCGTCGCGAAACGCCGGTTTCAGCGACGGAATTTTTTCGGGTTTGGCCTTGGGCGGCTGCTCATCCTCAGTGATCTCGCGCTGTTCCTTGCCCACCGCGACCTGCACCGGGACAATTTCAGTGCTGAAGCTTCCCTCGCTGATCGCCTGCTGCGCACGGGCCAGCGAGGCAAGGGCAAAGGCATCCTGGGCCTCACGGGTGAAGCCATGGGCCTGCGCACAATCTTCCGCAAACGTGCCCATCAAGCGGCCGCGGTCGTAGGCATCCTCCAGTCCGTCGAGGAACATGTGATCCAGCACCCGGCCATGCCCCATGCGGTAGCCACTGCGGGCCCGGTCGAGTAGATACGGCGCGTTGGACATGCTTTCCATGCCGCCTGCTACCACCACATCCACCCCGCCCGCCATCAGCCGATCGTGGGCCAGAATCGTCGCTTCCATGCCCGACCCGCACATTTTGTTCAGCGTGGTGCAACGGGTGCCCTTGTCCAGGCCCGCGCCCAACGCGGCCTGGCGCGCAGGGGCCTGCCCAAGACCGGCTGACAGCACGCAACCGAACAGCACTTCTTCAACGCTGTCACTCGACACCCCGGCGCGCTCCACAGCAGCGCGGATGGCCGCAGCGCCTAACTGTGGCGCAGTCAGGCCCTTGAAGTCACCTTGAAAACCGCCCATGGGCGTGCGTGCAGCACTGACTATTACGACTGGATCATTAGACATCGTCATCGCCCTCTCCTTACTTCGCTGCCATGCGCAATGCGCCGTCGAGACGGATCACTTCGCCATTGAGCATGCTGTTTTCAATGATGTGCCGCACCAGCGAAGCGTATTCCGCCGGTTTGCCCAGACGCGGCGGAAACGGCACGCCCGCAGCCAGCGAGTTGCGCACGTCCGGGGTCATGCCCGCCATCATCGGCGTTTCAAAAATGCCGGGGGCGATGGTCATGACACGAATGCCGAAGCGGGCCAGCTCGCGAGCTGCTGGCAAGGTCAGGCTGGCAATCGCGCCTTTGGAGGCCGCGTACGCGGCTTGACCAATCTGCCCGTCAAAGGCGGCCACCGACGCCGTATTAATGATCACCCCGCGTTCGCCATCGACATCCGCAGCCGTTTCAGCAATTGCGGCTGCGGCCAGTCGCAGCATATTGAAACTGCCAATCAGGTTGACGTTGATGACCTGACTGAAGCTCTCCAGGCCGTGAGGGCCGCCCTTGCCAAGGATCTTTTCACCGCGCACGATCCCGGCGCAGTTGACCAGACCGTTAACGCCCCCAAACGCCGCGACGGTGGCATCAATGGCTGCCTGCGCGGCCTGCGCCTGACTGATGTCCGCCACTGCACTGCGCGCCTTAGCGCCCAAGCGGGTGGCCTGTGCGGCCACTGCGTCCGCGTTCACATCCACCAGCATGACCCTGGCGCCAGCATTGACCAGCATCTCAGCCGTTGCAGCGCCCAAGCCTGAAGCCCCACCTGTGACGATAAAAACTGTGTTCTCGATTTGCATGATTTCTCCTGAAGGTTAAGCCGTGGCCCGGGCGTTCGCCGCCTGTTCAGCCTTGGCGATTTCCTGATTGCGCAAGATAAAGCGCTGCAACTTGCCGCTGGGTGTTTTGGGCAATTCGCTGACAAATTCGATTTCACGGGGATAGGCATGGGCTGCCAGGCGCTGGCGCACGTGCAAGCGCAGGGTTTCTGCCAATTGCGCATCACCCAGGTAATGCGGGCTCAGCACCACAAACGCTTTGACCAACTCGGTGCGCTCAGGGTCAGGTTTGCCGACCACGGCGGCTTCGATCACCGCCGGGTGTTCGATCAAGGCGCTCTCCACATCAAAGGGACCGACACGGTAACCGGAGGTGGTGATCACATCATCGCTGCGTCCAACAAAACTGATGCTGCCGTCCGGATTCAACTCAACGGTGTCGCCACTGAGGTAGTAATTACCGACGAAGGCTTTGGTGGGGAAACCGTGGTAGCCGCCAAACCAGCACATCGGCGACTGACTGCGATCCACGGCTAAAATGCCCGGCTGACCTACGGGCAGCTCCTGATGGTTGTCGTCCAACACCACAATGCGGTGTCCCGGTGAGGCAAACCCCGCCGCTCCCAAGTGCACCGGATGACCAAGCCCATGGTGATTACACAGCACCATGCCGATTTCAGTCTGCCCGTAGTGGTCATGAATGGTGACGTCAAGGTGCTCGGAAAACCAGCGGATGACTTCCGGGTTAAGGGGTTCACCGGCGCTGCTGACGGCCCGCAACTGGCCTTTGATTTTGCTGGAAAACGCATCCCCGGCTGCAATCAACAGGCGGTAAGCCGTCGGGGAGCCGGTGAGGTTGGTGATGGCGTACTTTTTGATCACGCGGCAGGTGCTTTCGACGCTAAACGGGCCGTCGTAGAGCGTGATCGGGTGGCCCATCGACAACGGGCCGGTGATGCCGAAGTAAATACCGTACGCCCAACCAGGGTCGGCCAGGTTCCAGAATGCGTCTTCAGGGCGAAGGTCCACGGCGTCGCGGGTGTACGCCTGAAACGCGACGATGGCTTTAAGGGGAACGAGGAGCGGTTTGGCCGGGCCAGTCGTACCCGAGGTGAACATCAGCAGAAAAGGGTCTTCGCCGGTCAGCATTATGGGCTCGCAGACTGCCGGGTAGCGCTCCAGCTCAGCCCAAAAGCTGTAATCGCCCCGCACCAACCCTTGGCCTTTCGGACCGCCCACGGTGACGACCGTCGGGCAGTCATTCACTTCAGCCAGCTTGGGTCGATTGACGGCGTCAGTGACCACCAGCACCGCGCCGGAGCTGTTAAGGCGATGCTCAATGGCTTTGGGGCCAAAGGCCGTAAACAGGGGTTGGTAGACCGCGCCTATGCGCCAACTCGCCAGTACCACGATCAACAACTCGACATTGCGTGGCAACAGGCCCGCCACTTTGTCGCCGCGCTTGACCCCTTGGACCAACAGGAAGTTGGCAAAACGGGCCGCGTGGTCCTGCAATTCGGTAAAGGTGTAGGACGCGCTGCTGGCGTCACGGCCTTCCCAGAACAAGGCAATGCGCCCCGGCAAGGCATGGCGGTCGCAGCACTCGACGCAGGCATTGAGAGCGGTTAAATCGCCATGCAACGCGTGGCTCACTGCACGTTGATAGTCAAAGTCGCTCGTCGCGGTCAGATAGTCGCGCATCAGCAGAATCCCTCGGTCTTTTTATAGGAATGGGAACCGTCGAAAATCCTGCTGATAATCGCCTTGCGAGGGCTCTGCAACAATGGTCAAACCGCTCAAGCTGGTTGACTGGTTTGGCCAATGAGCCATTGACCGTACCTAAAACGCTGTTTAACGGTCCTCGCGGCTGCGGGCATGGTCACGCAAATACGCCAGGACTGCCGCCTGATCCCCTGCGAACACGATCCGTCCGGCTTTCTTCTCACGCTGGAAGGTGTACATCGGATCGTAGTACTCACGCAGCAACGCTTCGATCCACACCCGGTGCAAATCCACAGAGCCGCAACGCTCCTGCTCCTTCAGTGCGCTGCTCATCACCTCCTGCAAACGCTGGTAACGCTCCCCGCCGAGGCGTTTTTGAATATTGGCCAGACTTTCCAACAACCGTTGAGAGAAAAGCGCGAAGCCATGCTCACCATTTCTGGCCACGAACTCAGCACATAACTCAATGACGTAGTCACGCAGGATACGCTCGACCCGGCTGTTCAAGCTGTCTTCCAGCCACACCATTGGCGCAGTCTGCAGGGTTTGGTAGAGGGCTAACGGCAACGCACAACTGCCCACCGTGCGGCTCTCGTCCTCCAGCACAAACCGCTCAACGCCTTTGTCGCGCTTTTTCAACACATCGATGGCCAAGCGATTTTCAAAATCGATGTTGGACGGCTGACCGGTCGCGCGTTTGCCAAAGCTTGAACCGCGGTGATTGGCGTGGCCTTCAAGGTCCAGCGCATTGTCGAGCTGCACCAGCACATCGGTTTTGCCGGTGCCGGTCATGCCGCCGAGCACCTGCAAATCGCACTGCGCCACGGCATCATCGAGGGTCTGGATCAGAAATGTGCGCAGCGCCTTATAGCCGCCAGTGATGCGCGGGTAGTCAATCCCTGCATCCTGTTTAAGCCACTGCTGGACGATTTGCGAACGCATGCCGCCACGAAAGCAATACAAACACCCGTCAGGATGGGCGCGAGCAAAATCGGCCCATGCTTGCAAGCGCTCGGCCTTGACCTTGCCCGACACCAATTGATGCCCCAGCACCACAGCCGCTTGCTGCCCTTGCTGCTTGTAGCACGTGCCCACGCGCTCGCGCTCGTGGTCAGTCATCAGGGGCAAATTGACCACCCCTGGAAACGCCCCTTTGTGAAATTCAATCGGCGCACGGGTGTCGATCATCGGCCGATCATGGAGAAACAGTTCGCGGAAGTCGGTTATGTCATGAGCCATCATGAAACCTCAACCGCGTGTGTCTGTCGCTCCACCAAACGGCCAATCGGCTCAAGGTTCAAGCCATGCTCGCGGGCCATGTGCAGGAAGGCCTCGTTGCCTTGCGCACTGACAGCGACGAGCAACCCGCCACTGGTTTGCGGATCGCACAGCACACGCTTGTGCAGCTCTTGGACAGGCGAAATTTTGCTCGCGTAACTGTCGTAATTACGCAACGTGCCGCCCGGTACACAACCCAGCTCCAGGTAGTACTCCACCGACGCCAAGCGTGGCACGTTGGCGTATTGGATTTGCGCAGTCAGGTCGCTGCCGTCGGCCATCTCAACCAAGTGCCCCAGCAGGCCAAAACCGGTGACGTCCGTCATCGCGGTGACGCCCTCGAGCTTGGCAAACTGGCTGCCAATGCTGTTCAGCGTACACATCCAGTCCCGTGCGACGCCGACATCCTCGGGCCGCAACTTGCCCTTCTTCTCGGCGGTGGTCAGGATGCCAATCCCCAATGGCTTGGTCAGGTACAGCAAACACCCGGCGGTCGCGGTGTCGTTGCGCTTCATCTGGCGCTTATTGACGACACCGGTCACGGCCAGACCGAAGATCGGCTCCGGGGTGTCAATCGAATGCCCGCCTGCCAACGGGATCCCTGCCTCATCACACACCGCACGGCCCCCGCGAATCACTTCACGGGCCACCTCAGGCGGCAACAGGTTCACCGGCCAGCCCAGAATGGCGATCGCCATTAAGGGATCGCCGCCCATGGCGTAGATGTCGCTGATGGCATTGGTGGCCGCAATGCGGCCGAAATCGAACGGGTCATCGACGATGGGCATGAAAAAATCGGTGGTCGACACCACGCCGCGCTCATCATCCAGGGCGTAGACCGCCGCGTCATCACGCGATGAATTACCGACCCACAGCTTTGGATCAAGGTGTTGCGCACCACTGCCCGCAAGAATGACTTCAAGTACCTGAGGCGAAATTTTGCAGCCGCAACCTGCTCCGTGGCTGTACTGCGTCAGGCGAATCGGCTCGCTCATAGGGCACCTTTAATGGGTATCAAAGTGCCAGATACTAACAGAGCGGCCACTGCTGCTGGCCCACGGCATACACCGCCCGTACTAAAAGCACTGCAATACGGCGAAATCCACTGGTCACAGGTTGTTGGCAAGTCCCGGAGCTGCCAATTGCCGAGCCAGAGCAGATGACCGCCACGCTGGAAACAGACCGACGAGTCACATATGTAGTGCTTTAAAATATTCACTACATATGTGTTGACGACGGCTTTTTCCTTTTGCATGATGCAGACGTCTTCCCCACCGGAAGCGTTGGAAAAAGTGGTTGTAAGCATGTTCGACGAGCCGTCGGACTGTTCCGGGATAGGTACTGCCCACAAGGCAGAATTGATGAAGCGGACCTGGTTTGATCGTCCGATGTCAGGATGAGCGAAACTGGCGAGACGCCCTCATGAAGCTTGTGGCTGATGCATCACGTCACCCGAAGCATGCTGGCTCGCGCTGTTCTCCCTTATTTAGGCCGATGTTGTAGTAGCACTGTTCTACTACTACACATCACGGGTTCAAGTCAGGATCTGCATTAGATGGACACTACGTAGCGCTGCATGTGCAGTTGCGCGAATCAATTGACAGATCAACGAGTGGTCAAGGAGTTAGCGATGAACCTGAATAACCAACCTACTGTTAACGAACTGGCCGAACTGTTTGCCAGTCGTAAAGACACACTCGACGATCATATTGTGTGGGTCAATGAAGCGGGCGAAGTCCATATCGACGCTGTCACGCAATACCCAGAAGAATCTGAGTTTGAAAAGCAGCATCCACAGATGCGTGCACGACTCAAAATGTACCGCCGCGGCCAGGGCTACGTTGGCAAGAAGGCCGCAGCGGACACACACTTTATGGAGAAGGTTCTGCACACCCTGACCCTGACTTGGGAAAAGGCGAAAGAAGAACCTGCCGTTGTGAAAGTGAACAGCTACTGCTGATTCGCACACCCCATTGAAAGCCCCGGACAGTGTCCGGGGCTTTTTTATGGGTGGGGCAGGCATCCCCCTGCCCCACCCTCCACCTGTGGCAACAGCCATCGAGTCAGAGCGCCCGCTCCAGCTCAGGTACGGCTTCGAACAAGTCCGCCACCAGGCCGTAATCGGCCACCTGGAAGATCGGCGCTTCTTCGT
>NZ_NQKI01000054.1 GCF_002269125.1 Pseudomonas lundensis
TCTGCTCACGCAGACAGGGATTTTGTTTTTGTGGCTGAAAAAGAGCGTGCACGCCATCTCTACGCTGGACACTCCTTACCCCGTCCCCGCACGCATTTCATTTTTTCAGCGTGGTTTCAACCGAGTGCTCCTAAAGTCCTACAAATAGGCCGCGTCATTTCGTAGTTCGCACACTAGAATAGGCGCACTCATTTTCAAGCCAGAGACGCCTTATATGCCAGATCCGGTTGACGCTCGCAGGGTGTCAGATTTACCGCTGGACGAGTTAGTGGCCTGCCATGAGTGCGATCTTCTGATGCGCAAACCGCACCTTGCCCTCGGTGAAAAAGCGCAATGTCCGCGCTGTGGTTACGAGCTCTACGCCCATCGCCATAACGTCGTAGAGCGCAGCCTTGCACTCGTTATCGCTGCGTTGCTGTTGTACGTGCCTGCGAACTTTTTGCCCATCATGCAACTCAATCTGTTGGGGCAAGCTTCTCAAGACACTGTCTGGAGCGGAGTGGTCGGCCTGTTCGACACCGGCATGCAAGGCATCGCCGTGTTGGTGTTCTTGTGCAGCATGGGAATCCCGCTCCTTAAACTCCTATGCCAGCTGGCAGTCTTGCTTAGCATCCGCTGGAATATCGGCCGTTCCTATGGATTGCTGATCTACAGGATTTATCACCACTTGAAAGACTGGGGCATGCTTGAGGTGTACCTGATGGGCGTGTTGGTGGCCATTGTGAAATTAGCCGACATGGCAGAATTAAGCCTTGGCCTGGGCCTGACGTGCTTTGTGAGTTTATTACTGGTACAGGTCTGGTTAGAGGTTGTCATGTCACCCCATCAGATCTGGCAGGCCCTTTCAGGGGAGGACACTCATGCGTGCGATTGATGCGGGCATTTTGATATGTGCCGAGTGTCACGAGCTGAATAGGCAAGACGAAGAGGCTGACGAGCAAACCTGTACCCGTTGCGGGGCGTTGGTGCATGCGCGTCGCCCTGACAGTCTGATGCGCACTTGGGCTTTACTGCTGACGTCCGCCATTCTGTACATTCCTGCCAACCTGTTGCCCATCATGACCGTCAGCTCACTGGGTCAGGGTTCCCCAAGCACCATCATGGCAGGGGTTATTGAGTTGGTGCAGCACGGCATGATCCCCATCGCCGCAGTGGTATTTATCGCCAGTATTCTGGTGCCGACCTTCAAACTGGTTGGCATTGCCTTGCTGCTGTTCTCGGTGCAACGCCGTCAGCCTTTATCGGCCCGTCAGCGCATCATCATGTACCGGTTTATCGAATTCATTGGCCGTTGGTCGATGCTGGATATTTTTGTCATCGCCATTCTGGTGGCGGTGGTCAACTTTGGGCGAATAGCTAGCGTAGAGGCCAACCTCGGCGCTGTGGCCTTTGCCAGTGTGGTGATATTAACGATGCTTGCTGCTGTTACTTTTGATCCCCGACTGATTTGGGATAACACGGAGTCGGACGACGACCATGAGTGAGTTACCTACCGCAAAAACCCGCCCGGCTTCTAACTGGTCGGCTATCTGGATTCTGCCCCTGATCGCGCTGGTTATTGGAGGCTGGCTGGGGTGGCGCGCCTACAGTGAAACCGGGATCAACATTCAGGTGCGTTTCGAAAGCGGAGAAGGGATCGTCGCCAACAAGACCGAAGTGGTCTACAAAGGCATGCCTGTGGGCAAGGTAAAAACCTTGGCGCTGGATGAGGACGGCCCCAACAAAGGCGTGATTGCCACGGTTGAAATGGACAAGGATGTCGAGCGATACCTGAAAACCAATACCCGTTTCTGGCTGGTCAAACCCAGTGTCACACTGGCCGGTATTACCGGCCTTGAAACGTTGGTTTCCGGTAATTACATCGCGGTCAGTCCTGCCGACGGCGAGCCTGCGCGCAAGTTCAAAGCCCTGTCGCAAGAGCCGCCGTTGTCGGATGCCAAGCCCGGTCTGCACTTAACGCTCAAAGCCGAACGCCTGGGGTCGTTGAACCGTGGCAGTCCCGTGTTCTACAAACAGATCCAAGTCGGCCAGATTAAAAGCTACGTGCTGTCGGAAGATCAGAGCACTGTTGAGGTCAAGGTCTACATCGAGCCGACCTACGCCAATCTGGTGCGTAAACACACACGCTTCTGGAATGCCAGCGGCATCAGTATCGACGCCAACCTGTCCGGCGTGAAACTGCGCAGTGAATCACTGGCCAGCATCGTCGCAGGCGGCATTGCCTTTGCCACCCCTGAAAACCGTAAAGACAGCCCGCCGACGGATCCAAACCTGCCGTTCCGTTTGTATGAAGACTTTGACGCGGCTCAGGCGGGCATCAAGGTCAAAGTCAAACTCAGCGACTTTGAGGGCCTCCAGGCCGGGCGTACGCCCGTGATGTACAAAGGCATTCAGGTGGGCAGCCTTAAAGGTTTGAAGGTTGATCCAGACCTCACCAGTGCAAGCGCAGAGTTGGCCCTGGATCCGTTGGCCGAGGACTACCTGGTGGAAGGCACTCAGTTTTGGGTGGTGAAACCGTCGATTTCCCTGGCGGGTATTACGGGGCTCGAAGCGTTGGTCAAAGGTAACTACATTGCGATTCGTCCAGGTGACAAGGGCAGTAAACCCGAGCGCGAATTCATTGCGCGTCCAAAAGCACCGCCTCTGGATTTGCGTTCACCGGGCCTGCACATGGTGCTGTTCACCGACAATCTGGGCTCACTGGATGTAGGCAGCCCGATTCTCTACAAGCAAGTGAAAGTAGGATCGGTACAGAGCTATCAATTCTCGCGCACGAAAAAGCAGTTGATCATTGGTGTACACATCGAGAAGGAATACGAAGGGCTTGTGAACGCCTCGACCCGTTTCTGGAACGCCAGTGGTGTGACATTGACGGGCGGATTGACCAGCGGCATACAGGTTAAGAGTGAGTCGCTGCAAAGCTTGATGGCCGGTGGCATTGCGTTTGAAACACCCAAGGCGACAGCGCCTTTGCAAAAGCGTATCCCGCGCTTCCGCCTCTTTACCGATCGTGACGCCGCTATGCAGCAAGGGGTGCCTATCACCATCAAAGTGGCACGTGCTGACGGTTTGAGCACCGGCTCGCCGATACGCTTCAAAGGGCTGACAGTCGGCAAGATCGAAAGCGTTGACTTGAGTGATGACCTTCAATCGGTTTTATTGCAGGCACGCATCACCGAAGTGCCAGAGCGTATTGCCCGGGAAGGCTCACTGTTTTGGGTGGTGAAGCCTGAACTGGGCCTGATGAAAACCGCCAACCTTGAAACGCTGGTAACTGGCCAATACCTCGAAGTGCAACCTGCTCCCAAAGACCGTGGTCCGCAAACCCGGTTTGTGGCACTGGATCAGGCGCCTGACGCCGTAGCGCCCCAAGCCGGTTTGCGTCTGGTACTGAGTGCAGCGCGTCGCGGATCGCTCAAAGAGGGTGTGCCTGTCACCTATCGGGAAGTCACTGTAGGCAAAGTCACCGGGTATGAGTTGGGCAATACGGCGGACCGAGTACTGATCCACATCTTGATCGAGCCTCGCTATGCGCCATTGGTGCGCAGCGGAACCCGTTTCTGGAACAGCAGTGGCTTTGGCGTCGATTTTGGTTTGTTCAAAGGGGCCACGATTCGTACAGAATCACTTGAAACCCTGGTTCAGGGCGGGATTGCATTTGCCACCCCGGGCGACGACAAAATGGGCAACCCGGCGCGGCCGCAACAGACCTTCCCGCTTTTTGACAAATTCGAAGACGAATGGCTGCAGTGGGCACCTAAAATCCCCCTGGGAAAGTAACTGTCCCTAACGACTAACACCCTTTTAAAAGGCCGCGATCAACCCCTGATCGCGGCCTTTTTGCATTCGGCATTGCCAGCGGTCTTACTAATTAAAATTGTTCAGAGAATTCCTACGTAGTTCTTAAATACGGTGCGGTAACTTCTTATCAGTTTTCACCGCAGGGGTTTAACAAAGGCGCGAAAACTCATTGAGTTTTCTGTTGTTTCCTTTGTTTAAAAGAAGGTGCGGTAAAACGTGCTGGCTGTGCTCATTAACACCTGAGTGTTGTTATGAGCCATTCATTGTTGCCCGGTATACACCCGTAAGTACGCGGTGGGCGCAAGGTCGGCCTGTAGATGAGAGTTGCTTGACTCTTTTAATAACTGAATGGGAATACTTGAATGAAATACGTACTTAAATCTGCTTTGGCTTCCATGGTCTTGCTGGCGGGCTCGGCCTCTATTGCACAAGCTGCCGGAGCCGGGGCGGGGACGGTAACGTTTGAAGGCGCCATTATCGAAGCGGCCTGCTCCATCAAGCCAGAAAGCGTTGATCAAACCGTTAAGCTGGGCCAAGTGGCTCGCTCTGTTTTGGCCGATGGTGGCGCTGCGAGCCCTGAGCCGTTCTATATCGACCTGGTAGGCTGCGACACATCTACCCTCAAGACCGTTACCACGAAATTCACAGGCGCTGAGTCGGTTGCTGTACCGGGTGCCCTGGGGATTGTCGGTACTGCCAGCGGTGCCGGCATCATGATGCGTGATGGCACAGGTGCACAAATTGTGTTGGGAACTCCGACCAAGCCCCAAATGTTGGATGACGGTAATACGAAGTTGTCCTTTGGTGCTTACTTGCAAGGCAGTACGGCAACCGACGCTGTTAAACCGGGTGAATTTACAGCGGTCACTAACTTCTCATTGGCTTACCAATAAGAATGTGCCCTGCCACCGCAAGGTGGCAGGGTTTAGTGGATGGGAATAAGAACGTGAACGTACTTTCACCGGCGACGTTTGCAGCATCGCTCGTACTTCTAACGCTTTCTGTTAATACAGCGCAGGCCGCAGGTCAGGGCAATGGTGTCGTTACATTGGGTGGCGAAATCGTTGATACCGCCTGCACGCTGGATACGGGAAGTGCCTTTCAGGTCATAGAAATGGACCCTATGCCTGTTGGGCGCATGATTCGTGAAGGAGAAGGTGATCCACATCCCTTTACCTTGCGCTTAATCGGTTGCTCGCTTACCCGGCAAGACCCCAATCACTTGGGCGAACGTTTACCTGACTGGCAGCATGTCAGGGTGACCTTTGAGGGTGAGCCAGACCGCGAAGGTCGTTCTTTCGCGGCAAGAGGTACTTCGCAGGGCGTTGCGCTGCACATCATCGATGCGCTAGGCAGGGAAAGTCTGCCGGGAGTGCCGATGCCACTGGTTTCAATCTCGGCCAGTAAAGATCAAGTTCTTCATTACACCCTTCGTTTGGTCGGCAATGACCAACCTATGTATGTGGGCAGCCATAGCGCTGCTGTGCGGTTCAGGCTGGAGTATTACTGAATGAATGGGTTGTCTACTCTGCTGAGTCCATCAGCAGTCAAGGCGTTGTTGCGCCCGGGTTTTGTCGGCGGCCTGATGTCAATTGGAAGTGCCGCCTTTGCGGCTGAGATTCAATTTAATACCGATATTCTGGACTTGAACGATCGGACCAATATCGACCTGTCACAGTTTTCTCGCAGTGGTTTCATATTGCCGGGTGTTTACCCGATGAACGTGCAGATAAATGCGCAGAGTTTGTCTGAACAGCGTGTGGTTTTTATGCCCCCGGATGACGATCCCAAAGGCAGCGAAGCCTGCCTGACACCTGAGTTGCTGGAGCAGTTTGGTCTCACAAAAGAAAGCCTTGCGCAGCTTACCTGGTGGAAAACTGCCGAATGTCTGGATGTCCGCAGTTTGCCGGGTCTGGAGGTCAGCGGGGACTTGAGTACTTCAACGCTGCGTATCTCATTGCCCCAGGCGTATTTGCAATACACCACCCCGAATTGGGATCCGCCCTCGCGTTGGGATGAAGGCGTGCCGGGGGTGCTGTTTGATTACAACCTTACGGCGCAGTCGATCCATCAGGAGGACAGCGAGGCACGACTCGGTTTTAGCGGCACCGGCACAGTGGGAGCGAATGCCGGCCCGTGGCGATTTCGCGCTGACTGGCAGGGACGGGTTGATGATGATGGCACTCAACGTACGCAAAACCTGGAGTGGAGCCGTTTCTATGCCTATCGGGCAGTACCGGCATTGCAGGCGCGCCTGACGCTGGGTGAAAACTATTTGTATTCGGATGTGTTCGACAGCTTCCGTTATATCGGAGCTTCCCTGAACTCTGATGACAATCAGTTACCTCCCAATTTGCGCGGGTATGCACCGGAAGTGGTCGGTATGGCCAAAACCAATGCCAAGGTCATCATCAGCCAGCAAGGTCGCGTGTTGTATGAAACGTTAGTGGCAGCGGGGCCTTTCCGTATTCAGGACCTTAATGATGCCGTCACGGGCACGCTCGATGTTCGCGTCGAGGAGCAAGACGGCTCGGTACACTCCTTCAAAGTGGATTCAGCCAGCATTCCGTACCTGACGCGTCCTGGCACCGTGCGTTACAAATTGGCCACTGGGCGACCCTCGGCCTTGCACGCAGGCGAGCAAGGCGATGTCTTTGGCACGGGTGAATTTTCATGGGGTATCAGTAACGGTTGGTCGTTGTATGGCGGGGCACTGGGCGACAACAACTATAAGGCTCTGTCACTGGGGTTGGGGCGAGATCTGCTGGCGTTTGGTGCCGTGTCACTGGATGCCACGCGTGCGAAAACCCAATTGCAGGATGAAACCTTGTCAGGTGCTTCTTACCGGTTGAGCTACTCAAAAACCTTTGCCGAGTTTGACAGCCAGGTCACGTTTGCGGGGTATCGCTTTTCCGAGAAAAACTTCTTGAGCATGAGCGAATACCTGAACGCACGTAATTATGGAGGCCCGGTGGGGGGCAGCAAATCGCTGTACACCGCGACATTCAATAAGCAGTTTCGCGAATCAGGGGTCTCGGTATTTCTTAACTACAGCAATCAGTCTTATTGGGACCGTGCTGACCAGAAACGCTGGAATCTGTCTGTTGCGCGTTATTTCAATGTTGGCCCGGTCAAGAACGTCAGCGTCTCGCTAAATATGTTCCGGACTCAGGAGCGTGACCAGCCGAGCAGCGACGGGCTTTATCTTTCACTCAGCATGCCCTTGGGACGCTCAGGCTCTCTGTCGACCAGTGCAAGCCGGTCTCAGAACAAAAACAATTACTCAGCGCGTTTCAGCGACCGCTTGAATGAGCGAACCCATTATCAGCTGACTGGCAGTAACACCTCAGTCGGGGGTTATTTGAGCCACATAGGCGACCGTGCGGACATAGATATCAGCGCTGGCCTTGAGGAGGACAACTACACCAGCCTCAGCCTGTCAGCCAGGGGCGGCGCGACCGTCACCGCTCACGGCGCGGCCTTGCACCGCAGCAGCAGTATAGGCGGCACGCGGTTGATGGTGGACACCCTTGGCGTCCCCGACGTGCCCGTTCGCGGTTATGGCACTCCGACGCGCACCAATACGTTCGGCAAAGCGGTGATCGCCGACATCAGCAGTTATTACCGGACAGACGCCAGCGTCGACCTGGAAAACCTGCCCACAAACGTCGAGGCCACTCAGTCCGTTACCCAACTCACCCTGACCGAAGGTGCCATTGGCTACCGCACGCTGGATGTGATTGCCGGTGAAAAAGCCATGGCGGTACTGCGCTTGCCTGATGGAAAAACGCCTCCTTTTGGCGCCATCGTCAAAAACAGCCGGCAACAGGACACGGGCATCGTGAATGACGGCGGCATCGTCTACTTGAGCGGTATTCAGCCCGCAGACCAGATGATCGTCAGTTGGGGCGAGGACGAACAATGCACGCTGACGCTGCCAGCGGACCTTCCCACGGATGGACTGAGTTCAATGTTGAACCTGCTGTGCCAAACCAGTACCGCCAAGAACGCTCTGCCTGAACCCACCACCGTGGGCACCCCTGACAAAACGGAGAAGAAAAACTCATGATCGCTCCCACACGCCTTATGCCGTTGGCACTCACCGTTCTGGCGGGGGCTTTGACTCTGCCGGCTCAGGCCGCCATTGGCCTGGACCGGACCCGCGTGATTTTCGACGGCGCCAAGGATGCCGTCAGCATGAACATCGCCAATAACAATACCGAGCTGCCGTATTTGGCACAGGGCTGGATTGAGGACGAACAGGGCAACAAAATCACTTCGCCCTTGACGGTACTCCCGCCTGTGCAACGACTGGAGCCTGGCAAACACAGCCAGGTAAAGGTCCAGGCGTTACCAGGCGCCAAGCTACTCGCCCAGGACCGGGAGACGGTGTACTACTTCAACCTGCGCGAAATTCCACCTCGGAGCGACAAAAGCAACACGTTGCAGATCGCTTTGCAGACGCGGATCAAGCTGTTTTATCGGCCCGCCGCCATCATTCCGAGCCAACAAGAGCTGGCGAACCCGTGGCAGGAGAAGTTGACCCTGACCCGACAGGGCAACCACTTTCAGGTCAATAACCCGACGCCTTACTACGTCACCCTGGTGGACGCACGCAGTGGGAAAGACGCCAAAACCGCAGCCGATTTTGAGCCAGTCATGGTGCCGCCTAAAGGTTCGCTGCCGCTTGGGCCGAGTGCCGCCGCGCTGGGGCCTACCCCTTATCTGACCTACATCAACGACTACGGAGGCCGCCCCACACTGGCGTTTTCGTGTAATGGCAATAACTGCACGGTCGACCTTAAAGCGTCGCCGGGCAATGAATAATCGCAGTTACCGGAGACCGTCATGAAACCTTGTTCGATCATGGCATCGCTGGGGCTGGTGTTCGCCTCATGCGTCAAGGCCGTTGAAGAAGAGGCTGCCATGTCTGTTGACGGCATCCTGGATATCCGCGGCTCTCTGCACCATGCCCCTTGTATTCTGGAAATGACCTCGGCTTACCAAACCGTTGATTTGGGCAACGTGCCGCGCAGTTACCTGCAAAAACCCGGCGACATGGCGCCCCCCATCGCGTTTCAACTGCGCTTTATGGAGTGTCGGCGTATTGCCGGAGGTTTGCCTGATGCGCGCACTTCCACACTGGTATGGAGCCCCTACGAGCCCGTGCTCTCCGTGGCGTTCGTAGCGCCCGCCGATGCCGATAACTCCCGGCTTGTGAAAGTCAAAGGGGTGACGGGCATCGGACTGCGCCTGACCGATGAGCTGGGTCGAGACATCCGCCTCGGCGCGTGGGGCGCTCCGTTATTCCTGACCACTGGCAGCGATGTGGTGACCTGGTATGTCCAACCTACACGAACCTCCGCGCCCTTGACCAATGGCGCATTCAGGGCTGTGGCCGATTTCAGGCTCAACTATGACTAATCAACGTCAGATACATCAATCCAGCTGCATTTACGCACTCGTTGTGTGGAGTGCTTTAGTGGGAATACCCACACAAACTGCCCGTGCGGATCTCAACGTGACCATAAGGGGAACCATCGTGGCCCCGCCTTCGTGTGTGATCAATGGCGGCAATACCCTGACAGTACCCTTTGGTAACAACTTACTGACGACCCGCGTAGACGGTGTGACATACCGACGCTCTGTGCCCTATACCGTGACCTGCACCGGCGCGCCCTCTAATGCGATGACGCTCACATTGAAGGGGGCAGGCGCTGCTTTTGATGCTCAGTCATTGGCGACAAATAACACTGATCTGGGCATCAGGATGTATGTCAACGGAGCCTTATGGCCAGTCAATACAGTCGTGAAAATTACTTACCCGGTTTTGCCCGTGATGGAAGCGGTACCCATTAAAAAAGTCTCGAGCACACTCAAGGGCGGCGGGTTTTCAGCGGTAGCCACTTTGATCGTGGCACAGCAATGAGAAGGAATAAGTGATGAAAATCTGCAAACAGCTAGCCCTGTTAGTGTTGTGCACCGCGGGTATTAATGCTTCTGCATCGGCCAATCTGGCGTTCACCGGTACGCTGGTTGAACCTCCTTTGTGCACCATCAATAACGGAAATACCCTGACCATTGATTTCAAGGATGTGGGCGTCAATAAGGTGGACGGGATCAACTACCGTCTGCCGATGAATTACACGATTACCTGCGCGGGTAGCACATTGCCGTGGGAAATGGTGTTGACCGTCAAAGGGACGGCTAGCTCGTTTGAATCTGCTGCGGTGCAGAGCAGCGTCACCGACTTGGGGATTAAGCTTTTGCAAAATGGCCAACCTTTTCAGCTCAATACCCCCATCGTTATCAATCCGGCGACACCTCCTGCATTAGAAGCTGTTCCTGTGAAGCGGCCGGGCAGTACGCTGAAGTCTGGTGGTTTCAGCGCGGCTGCCACATTGATGGCCGAGTACCAGTGATGAGCCCCGGCATGGCGTATGAACTATCAGCTCGTGGTTGGCTGCCGATGACTGTGGCTCTGGTGTTGAGCCTGTCTCTAATGATGCCCGGAAAGATTCAGGCGGCCGATAACCTCAACTTCACAGGAAATCTGGTGGCCGAAGCCTGCACGATCCGCCCGGGCGACGAGGCACTGCAACTCCGATTCGACGACCTTTCCAGTCACTACTTGTACGTCAACACCCGAACGGTAGGGCAGGCCTTTTCTATCCATCTGGTGGGTTGTGACATCAGCATTGCCGATTCAGTGACCACGACGTTCAGCGGTCAGGAAAACACAGAATTACCAGGGCTTCTGGCCTTGGCCTCAGGCAGCCGCGCGCGCGGTATCGCCATTGGTCTGGAGACACTCTCAGATAAATTGTTGCCATTGAACGTAATCAGCGAGCCGCAGGCCCTGAGCATTGGGGATAGTGTGATCGGGTTCAAAGCGTATGTCCGCGGCGAGCCGAAAGCTATCGCGCAGCAAACCATCAGGGCGGGGCAATACCGTGCCGTTTCTACGTTTACCTTGGCTTACCCTTGATCCTTTTAAACACATGTTTTGTTGGTTCAAATGAATATATATAAAGTTATGTTCCGTTTGATGGGGGGCGCTTTACTGCTAGGGATAGCGTCGAACTCGAATGCTTGGCACCTTGTCAATAAAGTAAACGCTGACAGTCGCCCCCTCCCCGGTGCCGAGACAATTGTATCGGTCGCTTCCGGTACAGCCAGTGCATATGCGTCGGCCAGTAACGCCTACCCCGGTAAAGTGATCTGCACGGGTGCTGCGACGTGTAAGTTCGGTCCCATTTCTGCCACCAAACTGTACAACGGTCGACGAACATTTTCGGTGATGGGGTGTACGTCGCAGTATAACTGTGGTTATCAAATTACTGATACAAATGTGTCGGTCAATACCGGCATGACCTGGGAGGCTGCTATTGAGGCTTGGGTCTCCCGGTATGGCACCAGCGTTACCAGAACCTACGGATATTCTTACTCGACCGACCCCGGCTGGACCATACAACTGTACGCCGCTTGGGCAACCTATTCGTTTTCCGGACTCTACACGTTGCCTAGCACCGACTCCTGCGCCACGCCCCCCATCCCGCCCAACCAGTGCGATATTCTTGGTTCAAATGTGGATTTGAATCATGGGGCATTGAAACTGGGCGAAATTGCCGGTGCCAAGGCGCAGGCAACGCGTCAGGTCAAGTGCACGCATAAAGCCAGCGTGCGTTATCAGGTATCAGTGGGCAATCCTTTTCCCTTGGGGCAGGGCGTTAGCACAACCCTCACGGTAAACGGAGTGCGCGCCGGGGAAATGATCAACCTGCCTGCTGGGACATCCACATTGACTATTGGCTCAACATTGGCGGACAACGGCGCTCAAGCCGGGACGTTTTCCAAAACAGTGGTCTTGATTCAAAGCTTCATGTGAGCAGCGTGTTTATCTCACACCCGGCACACTTCAATGACCTCCAATACTTGCGCCATCGCCTCGTATTGTTCGTCAACCCGTGCGCCCAATGGCTCCACTCAGGGCTGAGACAGGCCAGCTCAAGCCCTTCACAGCAGTGGGCCAAGTGCGTTGCCTTGATTATGCGGGCGCCACTTTTCACCTTGTGGGCAATTTCGCTCAAGCCCGGCAAATCGTTTTTGGTGAACGCGTTCAATAGACCGCCCATGTCGTCTTCCAGGCTGTCAATCAACGGCTCCAGCAGGCTCTTCAAGGCATGCGCGTCGCCCTCGGTCAAATGCTCCAGGGCTTCGAGATCAATCAATGGGCTAGTGCCTGAAACATCGTCATGGTTGGGCAGATCCAGGGGCGTACGGCCCCCCGCTTGACTCGCTTTGATGTTGAGCAGCGTGGGCACTTATAACAATGGTTACTTCAACGCGTTCTTAAACGAGAGCCTTAAATGAAATATACAATCGGTTTTTTTTTTACTGTTGTTTGGTATGTCAGCGTTCGCCTCACAATGCCGGGTGAATGGAGGACAGTGGAAAAGTATGCCTTCCAATAATTCGCTTGATATCAAGGTTCACGTGCAGCTGTCAGCGAGTTCAAAGCGCATTATGCTCGAGGGGTATTCGCTGGAATGCAGGTTTTCTCGGGATAGCGGCCTCCCCAGTTCGGCCAGGGATTTCTGGCATACCACCATGGGGGGGATTGTCCCTGGGCCTAAATTAGCGGGCTATAACATAGGATTGAATATCCGCAGTGCGGATTATAATGCGCCTGTTCCGGAGATACTCCTTGCGACGTTGTATAACTATGACATGGCCGCTAACTTGAATACGTATATGTATATCATCACGCGTGGCAGTCCGGGCAGTCCAATTAATATAGAAACTAACGATCTGCTGGGAACGATACAGTTAAGGCAAACCAATAATACGGGCAAACCGCCGGTGCCCCTTGTGCGTATCAACCTTATTGCCAATAACCGGCTTGTCATTGAACCTTCCACCTGCACGATTAATGGGAATTATCCCATCACCGTAGACTTCAGTAATGTAGACCGTACGCGCATCGGAGAGTCCGTCTCGAATACGCCGATTCGTAAAGCCGTTCGTTTGAATTATTCATGCCCGGATCCGGGTATCACGCTACCCATCAAGATCACCATGAAAGGTTATTCGGCATCGTTTAGCCGCGACGTCCTGTACATGAGCAATCCTAATGTGGGGACTGGGTTGTTGCGTAATGGCGCGCTCGTGAGACCCGAAGGCTGGTTCAATACCTATATCAGCAACAGTGGGGGCGGCGACAATCTGGAGTTTGTTCTCGTTCGTAAACCCGGCAGCGTGCCTACGACGGGAGCATTTACAGGCAGTGCAACCTTGGTGATGGGCTTGCCATGAGTCATCGACGGGCCGTCTCTTGTTAATGCAAACCCCTTCGTCCTGAGCCCTGTTAGCGGGACGAAGGCTTTTCACACCCGGTACACCTCAATAACCTCCAATACTTGCGCCATCGCTTCGTATTGTTCGTCAACCCGTTGCGCCAAATGGCTCCACTCAGGGCTGAGACAGGCCCGCTCAAGCCCTTCACAGCAGTGGGCCAAGTGCGTCGCCTTGATCATGCGGGCGCCACTTTTCACCTTATGGGCAATTTCGCTCAAGCCCGGCAAATCGTTTTTGGTGAATGCGTTCAATAGACCGCCCATGTCGTCTTCCAGGCTGTCAATCAAAGGCTCCAGCAGGCTCTTCAAGGCATGCGCGTCGCCCCCGGTCAAATGCTCCAGGGCTTCGAGATCAATCAGTGGGCTAGCGCCTGACACATCGTCATGGTTAGGCAGATCCAGAGGCGTACGGTCTGCACTTGCCAAGCGGGCTTCAAGGCTCTGCAAGCTGATGGGCTTAAACAGGCAATCATTCATTCCCGCTGCCAGACAGCGTTTGGCTTCTCCAATTTGGGCATTGGCAGTAAAACCGACGATCAGGATTGCCGCCCCATGACCTGCTGCTTCCTCGGCGCGGATGGCGCGGGTCAGCTCGTAGCCATCCATCACAGGCATGGCGCAGTCGGTCATGATCATGTCGAAGTGACGGCTTCTCCATATTTTCAGTGCTTGGGCGCCGTCTTCAGCCTCCATCGCCGAGTGCCCCAAATACCCCAATTGCTGCGTCAGTAACTTGCGGTTTGGCGGGTAGTCATCAACCACCAAGACCTTGAGCGGGCGTGCATTGCGTGAAGGCACGCGGGGCGCTGGCGCGGCGGGCGTTTGCGACAGCAAGGTCGCGATGTCGAATTGCATTGTGATGCAGGTGCCTTTACCCACGGTACTTTTGAGCGTCAGTGTGCCGCCCATCAAGTCGCAGAGCTGACGGCTAATCATCAGCCCGAGCCCTGACCCGCCGGGCTTTTGCGCGCGGGTGTTGACTTGGGAAAAAGGGCTGAACAAGCGTTTTTGATCGCTGGTGGAAATGCCGATGCCTGTGTCTTCAACTTGCACATAGAGTTGAAGCCGCTCACCGTCTTCAGACCATGTGGCCCGCACGCTCAAGCGTACCTGACCGGCATCGGTGAACTTGATGGCGTTGCTCAGCAGGTTGGACAGAATCTGCCGGAAGCGCAGCGGGTCAATCAAAACATCAAGATTGATTTTCGGGTCCAGCTCGGCGCTCATCTGTATCCCTTTTTGTTGTGCCATGCCTTCAAATACGCGCACGGTGGATTGAACCAGGGTCATCAAATGCGTGCGTTGCTGGTTCAGCGATATACGCCCGGATTCAATCTGCGCGATGTCCAGAATGTCTCCGATCAGCTCAAGCAATCCGTGCGCAGCTTCGGAGGCCACGTTAATCGAGGCCTGGTCGGCCACACCTTGTTCGGCTTTTTTCATGGCCAGCTCAAGCATCCCGATCACAGCGTTCATTGGCGTACGGATCTCGTGGCTCATGGTGGTCAGAAAGTCGCTCTTGGCCAGGTTGGCCTGGTCGGCATGGTTTTTCGCTTCTTTGAGTTGCTCGACCAATTGCTGGCGTTCACTGATATCGATCCAGCCACCGATGATGCCCATGACGGCGCCATCGCTGCCCCGGTAAGGCAGCACCCAGTGATAAATGGTCAGTACCTTGCCATCGGGCAAGGTCAATGAATGATCGCGCAGCACCGGACGGCCCTCTTGCATCACGTGCAAGTAGTCCGTGTGGTAAATCCGGCTCTGGTCCTCGGGGCTGAAGGTGGATTCCAGCAAATTTTTGCCGATGACCGCGTCGCGGCTGACACCGAAGGCTTGCAGATAGACCTCGTTGCAAATCAATAGCCGTCCTTCGCGGTCGCGCACATAGATCGGATGCGGTGTGCCGTCGATCAAGGTGCGCATGAATGCCAACTGGTCATTTAACGCGCGCTCGGCGTGATCCCGTTTTTGCACCAGCCCGCGCAAGTAAGCAATCCACACAATGCCCACGGTCAGTATGCCCAGCAGTACCAGTGTCACTTTTATAACTGTGGACCGATTGCGGACCCAGTAGCGATTGTCCAGAACCACCGCGCTTTGCCAGCGGTTCGTCATGGTGTCCATTTCTTCGGGTGAAATACTGGTCAGTGCTTTGCCCAGAATCGAGTACAGCTCGTGGGCTCCGGGGTTGGTGGCCAGAGCGAACTGCGCAGGGGCTACACCAACGGTACTGCGTATTCGCAGGCGGCCGCTGTATTGCTGTTTGATCAAATAGCGGGCACTGATCAAGGAGTTAATGGCGCCGTCAACGTCCCCTTTCGCGGCCATTGCCAATGCGTGCGCCGAGTTGGGCGCAGGCACCAGATTAACCTCGGGATAGTGCTGATCCAGATACGCCTGCATCAGGCTATCGGCCACCAGCGCTACCCGTTTACCCTGCAGCTCATCCAGCGTGGCAGGGCTTCCGGGTTTTAATGGCGTGACCAATACAAAGGGCGTGGTGAGATAGGGTTTGGTAAACCTAAGCACATCTTGTCTGTAGCTGCTGGGCGTAAAGGCAGGGGTCAGGTCGGCTTCGCCCCGGTTAATCAGTTCGGTTAACTGGCTGACCGACTGGCTGCGTACCAGATCAAACTTGATCCCGGTGCGCACACTGATCTTGGCCAGCAAGTCGGCTGCCAGGCCGCTGAAGATTCCATGCTCGTCATAAAAGTTGAAAGGCAAAAAATCCTCAGTAATGGCGACTTTCAGGCGCGGGTTTTGATCGATCCAGCGTTGTTCGGCGGGTGAAAAGTTCAGGGGGCCGCGACCTTCGAACCTCATCCCGCTGACGCCCCAACGGCTCAGGATTGCATACTGCTCGTCGCTGGGGATGCGCGCCATGGCCGCATTGATCAGCCGCAGCAAGCGCGGATTGGGGTGATGCACGGCAAACGAAAAGGGATGCCCCTCAAGGGTGGAGAAATCCTTGAGGTAAACGTTGTTCAGGTAGTTTTTGTTGATCAGGTAATTGGTGCTGATCGCGTCTCCCAGATACAGGTCAGCCTGACCAAAGGCGACGGCGCCAATGGCACTCAGCGTGGACGCATACAGCTGCACGTCGGCTTGCGGGTACGCAGCTTTGACTTCCTCCACCGGCTGGTAGTGATACAGCATGGCCAGGCGCAGGCCATCGGGCAGCAGTTTTGCCCTTGGGTCATCGCCCATCCGTGTCACCAGTACCGGCGTGTCCAGCGCATACGAGGAAGAAAAGACCAGTTGCGGGTCCGCCATCTCATACCCGTTAGCGGTCCCCAGCAGGTCAATTTCGCCTTTTTTTAACGCTGAAATAACGTCGCCCCGGGTTTCGTACCGAGACACCTTGATCGGGACTTGCAGCAGGTGGCTGAGAAGCCCGGCATAGTCTGCCGTTACGCCTTCAAAGTAATCACTGCCTGTGGAGATATCGAAGGGCGGATAGTCGGGTGCGGAGGTGCCCAGCGTCAGGGCAGCTTTACCGCTTAACCACTGCCGGTCACCTTCGCTTAGCGCCAGAGGCAGGATGTCGATTTGCGAACGGGCCAATAACTGCAAATCAACCGGTCCGGCCTGACTGACTGAGGTCATGCACAGCGACAAACACAAGGGCAGATATCGCCGGGCAGACACGTTCTTCATTCGACCAAATTATTGCGTTTGGCAAACTCAGCCAGGTACACCACGGACTTAATGTTGAGTTTGTTCAGGACGCGTGTCTTATAAGTGCTGACGGTTTTTTCGCTTAACAGCATGGTTTCAGAGATTTTTTTATTCGAGTAACCCGACACCAGGTATTGAAGTGTGCGCAGCTCACGGTCAGACAGTTTTTTAATAAGTTGTAGGTCGCTGGGGGTGTCGTTGTCAGCGGTTGCGACATTGGCATTCAAGTCATTTAAATAAATGCGGCCATTCATGACGTGATTAATCGCCACGGTCAACGCTTCGACATCTTCGGTTTTTTCAATGAAGCCGATGGCGCCTGCGCGTATACAGCGATCAGCGAAAAACGCAGACCCCTTTGACGTTAGAACCAGTACTTTGATAGGCAAACCGAGAATATTTAATCGCTTCAGGACTTCAAGCCCGTCGAGCTTGGGCATTGAAAGATCAAGCACGATCAAATGCGGCACATGGGAGCGCGCCAGATCCAGCGCGGTGGCGCCATTGTCTGTTTCAGCGGCGATATGGAAGTTGGCTTTTTCAAGTACCAATCTGACGATTCTTCGAATAAAGGGATGGTCGTCTACGATAAGGGCTTTACGCATGATGTCTCCTACAACTTCTCAAGAGGTTCTTGTAGGCTTTATCTTCAATGCTCACAAGTTGTGAAAGCAAAGCGCTGTTTAATAATGCAAAGTTTAAACGTTAATTCTGTCCCTCCGTGTATTTATTCTGGCTTGATTGCTGCTTGCAACATTCGTCGGTTAGGCGGTGATGGTGATGGTGTGGGGAGATCTGTTGTTTTCCTTGTTAAAGGTGTTAAGGCTTTTTAATTATCTGTTGGCAGTTTGCCGTTTGATTGATTGATGTCAGGTAGGAATTTTCTGAAATTTAAAATATATTTTTATTTTGCTCAATAGTGTTCTAGGCTCTGTACGTAAACCCAAGAAATACGATTTTCTGTAAAATACACCGCCATTAAAGCCAGGAGGCCAAGATGG
>NZ_NQKI01000055.1 GCF_002269125.1 Pseudomonas lundensis
GGGGCACATCAGCCCGCAAGCCTACGAGGCCCGGATGAGTGCTTGAAACTGTGTCCACGGTTGCTGGGCAAGATCAGAGCTTCGCCATTCGCCATTCGCCATTCGCCATTCGCCATTCGCCATGCCTAGTGAAGGGGCGAGAACTGAATTATCCGATATTATGGCTCAGCAATAATTTTTGCTGAGCCATAATTTTTGCGGACGGTACTACAGACGAACTGTACTCAAATTAGTAACGGTCACTGATTACTTAACACCCGCAAAGAGACTCTCAATTGGAGTCATTTCAAGTTAAGTAAGTCAAAAATCACTCGCGCAAATTTACTAGCCTTAGCAGGGTCAGATAACAATTGCATCATCTGATTCTGGTGAGCATCGCCACTGTCCATAATTGCGTCATCGACCGCGCTGGCAAAGTTGCCCAGTAACGCTTGCTCGGCGGTATTGTTGGCCAGTTGCTGCATCACCAACTGATTCTCACTGACTTTGTCCCGGATGGTGTAGGCGTAATTCACCATGTCTTTGTCAGTAAGCTGATCTGTCACAAATAGCTCGTTGAGCCGGTTTAGAATCTGAGAAAGCAGCTCTTCCTTTTTATCCTTCGCCTTAGCTGAACCAAGTCCCTCACCAGGCACAAGCTTATGGTCTGCTGAGTCCTCGATTAGCTTAAGGTCTTGCTGGCTGATCTTTGAGACCCGGTAATGACTGAGCAGGATACTGTCCAAGTCAATATCATCCTCGTCCACGGCGGTTTCGCGCAACATTGGGCTTAGATTGCGCGCATATAGGCTGAGCTTTTCCAGCTGCTTGTCATCGTAGTCGACGATCTGCGACATGAACTCATAGAAGCGCACGAAAGTGCCGAGATCCTTTTTGAAGATGTCCAAGGCATCCTTGGCTTGCTTGCATTCCTTCAGGTCGTTTTCAGCGTTGGCGATCAACACTGCATCCTGCGTCTTTTTAATTCGCTCAAAAATGTCCTTCGAGTGCGCGTAGGCGTCAACCGCCAGCTTGTAGCTTTTCGTCCATCGCTCGACTGCTGGCTTACAAATGTTGGCAATCGCCGCGTTGCTTTTGTTTTTGACGAAGAAGGCTTCGCAGAACTGCTCAACCTCGTTCGACTTGTAAATTCCCGCCGCATTGAGCTTTTCAAACAGATCGAAGATCAAGTCTGGATTGGACACGTCGGCCAGTTCTGCTGTCTGAAAATACGGCTGGAACGAGTCGAGGATGTCTTGTGGATCGTTGAAGAAATCCAGGATAAAAGTGCCTACTGCTGCTTTGCCAGGATACGTCCGGTTCAAGCGTGACAGGGTCTGTACGCACTCGACGCCGCCGAGCTTTTTGTCCACGTACATGGCGCAGAGCTTGGGCTGGTCGAACCCGGTCTGAAATTTGTTGGCCACGATCATCACCTGATAATCATCGCTATCAAAGGCTTTGCGCATGTCACGGCCTTTGAGGAAGGGATTCATGTTGCTCTCGGTGTATTTGTTACCGATTAGGGCCACGGCGTTCGGGTCTTTCTCGTTGAACTCTACCTCACCGGAGAACGCGACCATGGCATGGATTTTTTGGTAACCCTTGTCGACGATGTATTTGTCAAAGCACAGCTTATAGCGCACGGCTTCTTTGCGTGAGCTGGTCACTACCATGGCCTTGGCTTGTCCACCCAATAGGCCCATTACGTTGCTACGGAAGTGCTCGACGATTACCTGTACCTTTTGCGCGATGTTGTACTCGTGCAGGCGCACCCACTGGTTGAGTTTGACCTTGGCTTTTTTGCTTTCAACCTCCTGATCCGCCTTGTCGATTTTTTGCGCCAGGTTGTAGGCCACCTTGTAGTTGGTGTAGTTCTTCAGCACATCGAGAATAAAGCCCTCTTCAATAGCCTGGCGCATGCTGTACACATGGTAGGCCTCAGGCTTGTTGGTTTTAGAGGGTAGTTCGGCGGGTTTAGGCAAACGGCCAAACAGCTCCAGCGTCTTGGTTTTTGGCGTGGCGGTGAACGCAAAATAACTGAGGTTTTTTGACGCACGACGTGACGCCACGGCGGCATCGAGAATGTCCTCAGAGCTGAGCTCGTCTTCACCATCAGCCTTAGCCTCAATCATCAGCACTTCTTTCAGCTGCCGCGCTGTAGAGCCAGTTTGCGAGGAGTGTGCTTCGTCGGCAATGATCGCGTAGCTGCGCTCTTTCAGGCTGACGCTGTTTTCGATGGCGCGTAGCACATAAGGAAAGGTCTGGATGGTGACGATAATAATCGGCTGTGAGTTTTCCAGCGCGGCCGCGAGCTTCTCCGATTTGGAGCCGTCACCTTCCTGATTATTGATGCGGCCAACGGCACCATCGACGTGTTCAAACTGGTTGATGGTGTCTTGTAGCTGATCATCCAGTACGGTGCGATCCGTCACCACAATCACTGAGTTGAATTGCTTGCAGCCCTGCTCGTCGTAGAGCGCAGATAGTTGATGCGCGACCCAGGCAATCGAGTTGGACTTACCGGAACCGGCGCTGTGCTGGATCAAATATTTATGCCCAGGGCCTTCAGTGCGGGCGTCAGTGACCAATTTATTCACCACATCCCACTGGTGATAACGCGGGAAAATCAGGCTTTCTTTTTTGTATTTACGGCCCTGCCAGTCTTCCTTCTCTTCAATTTGTAGGTGCACAAAGTGCCCGAGAATCGCGAGCAAGTTACTGGGTAGCAACACCTCGTTCCACAGGTAATCAGTGGCGTACTGGTTAATGTCTGCCGGCGCATCATTACCAGCACCGCCGACCGAGGTGCCTTTGTTAAACGGCAGGAAGAAGGTGTCTGTCCCCTCCAGTCGCGTGGTCATATAGACCTCGTACTGGCTCACGGCAAAATGCACCAGGGCGCCTCGCTTGAAGGTCAGCAGCGGCTCGGGCTTTTTGGTCACCGGGTCGGTGGCAAGCCGGGTGGTTTTGTATTGCTTAATGGCGTTGTGGACGGCCTGCTTGAATTCGGATTTCAGCTCCAGTGTGGCTACTGGTAAACCGTTTACAAACAACACCAGGTCGATTCGCCAGGCTTTGGCCTTGCTGCCGGTTTGTTCGAGGTGTTCTTGTGTGGCCCAAGGTGAATACACCAGCTCCGGCACCACCCGGCAGCGGTTCTTGGCATAACGGATCAAGGTGTCAGGGTTTAGCTCGTGCTCAGGCTTGAACTGGCACAGGCTGAAACGAGTACCACGATGGCGTAGTTCGTGGCGCAACACGCCTAAGGTGCCGAAGGTGCGCATCTCTTTACTGGCGGCGTTGGGGTCGGTTTTATTCAGCTGGCTGTCGACCCGCTCAAGAAAGTGCTGCCCAGGTTGGGAGGGGTAGAGCGCGCAGAATCTTTGCCACTGCTCGGGCTGAGTATCTTGCACAAACCCCAGCAGGTCTTCTGGGTACAAGGCCAGTTCACGGTTGTAGTGTTCGGCTTTGCCGAGCAACCAGCCGGTACTGACCAGATGCTTGAGCATGTCGTTTTGAAACATCAGTTCGCCGGCTTTGCTCATTGCGTCGCTCCTTGCGCTAATTCTGGATGTGCATCAAGCAAGACCGCAGCCATGGCGGTTTCGTGCTTCTTCATGGCTGTATCGCACCAGTCGCTATCGTCATTTATCGAAGAAAATATATCCGCCAATTTCAATGATTGAATTATGCCTTTGTTAAGGCCCGCCCTGAACATTCCTTTTTTCTCAACGGGGTCTTTATCGCTATAGGTCGAGTTCTCGCCAACGGACAACAGCGCAAGATTACCAAAGCGATCCAGCTGAGTGATTTCACCTGTGTTTTTACTTTGCGGGCTGACATGTTCTACTGAGGTAACATGGCGCATACGAAAAATAGTGGCGCTACCCTTCAAAATCTCTGGTCTCACAGGTTTATTGTCGGGATTGTCAGCATTGAACCAGCACTCCCAGAGTAAATACTCAAGCTTGTAAAACCAATAATGCGGAGTATCTGTGCCTAGGCCGTCACACAGTGCAAAGGTATCACCCACGCCCAAAATCTCCTGCAGGCTTTTGCCTCTGGCGACCGTTTGCGCATAACGTGCATCTTGCTGTGTTAGCCCATTCAGCAGGTTCTTGGCGTCATCAAGTTGGGCACCTGGCTCATATAATGCTTTCAGCGCTTCCGTCAACCAAGGCACACGGGTCAAGTCTTGACTGAAATACATCATGCTTTGCAGCATGCCGATGGAGTCCCAGTGTTGGCCGGTACGCTTGGTTCGCTGATTGTTTTTGGAAGCTTCTGCTAATGGTGAGGCAATCTCCCAGCGCGTCGCCACGTGGCTGCTCTCATGAACATGGCCTTTAATCATAAAATTGTCCATGAGTAGCCGACAGCGCAGCAAACAATGGATAAACGCCTTGCACTGCGTCTTGTCACCAAACGGTTTGTGCTGATGCTCGAGGTTACTCGGAAAATGCTCGTCAAACTCAGCAAGCAGTTTTTTATGATCGACCGAAACACCCGCATGGTCACTGCTAGGTGTGGAGTCACCAACAAACACTCTCAACACATGCAGCAAAAAAACTGGAAATGAAACGAAGCTTTTATACTTCGTGGATAATTCTTCGTCAGTGTCTACAGTGTTTGTTTTTGCATTTGGGGTATTGAGTATGTGCGCTAATGTCCGTGTACCCTCTACTAAAGAGTCTGTACCGCCCTCACTTCGGGTAGTTACCTTATTCAGCAAGTAAGTTCCAATGTGGTGTGCGCTCCGCCCATAGTCGAGCTCGGCCTGTAAGCTGTTTTTAACATACCCATCAATGTCTGCGCACAGATCCCACGCCCAAGCATAAACCCGTCGCTCTACCTCTGGCAGTTGGTTGAGCAATCGCGCCTTGAGAATTTCATGTTTTTCGAGCTGCACGCCACGGCTATTCATGCTGTCAAAAAATCGATTCTTATCGGTCTCTTGATGCAGCTTGGTAACGACGAAGGTGGCCTTGGCCCATAGATAGTCACTGAATGCCTGCACTCGACCAGCGCCTGTCATACCTTCCTCTTGCTGAGGCTGGTTAGCCAGTCTGTTGAAGAAGTTGATTATCGTTTTGCGGGCAACAACCATAGCTTCGTTTTTTAACCAGCCATTGCATTCAGTGCTCGATACGCAACCACAGTCGCAGCCCCAGTTGCGCATGAAAGCCGCCAATGCCTGCTTGTCTTGCTCGCGACCAGAGAAATCTAACCGGGCGACTGGTGGTTGCTTGGCACCGACAGCCATAAAGCTTCGCCACTTGGGTAACGAGTCAAGGCTTAAACCGAGCGGTGCAGTCACCAGCACGGAGGCAATAAGCCATAAGGTGGTCATGCGCTGCTGGCCGTCAATGAGTTCAAGACGGCCATCATCAATTGGGCTGACGACCACCGCGCCGATAAAATATTCGGTGTCTGACTGCTGCTGGTAAGCCTCCCAGACGTCCTGGAGCAAGCACTCGACGTGCTGCGTCTCCCACGTGTACATGCGCTGGTAGATGGGAATCAGAAAGGGTGTGTCCAGCGCAGGAATGTGTCCTGCATGCTCTTCACTGCCGCTGACCATACGCTGTGCACTGTATTTATTCGCCGTAAGCTCATGGGCGCGATTAGGCATGTTGCTCATCCTTGAAGAACTTGGCGTGCAAGACAGTCGCTAAAGACGTGTGGCTATTCAAATGCGGGCTATTACCAGCTGCGTAGGTGCTTGCGAACGCCTTGAGATAACGTCGTATCACTGGCCTTTTTTTGGTTTTTTCCACCTGCGCTGGCTCAAATTTCAGTAGCGCTTGTGCCTGAGTGCCACTCAGTTTTTCGATCAGAGCCACGGCCTGCAGTGAGGATGGGCATTGCAACAGGTCGGCGAAAATTTCATTTGTTGCAAAATGATTTTCTACGGTACTGCGGCGTAACGAGCCTTCGGTAATGCGCAGGCTGAACACGTATTGATCTGCCAAGGTCGCAAAGGAGGCAAAGCGTTCATCCTCAGCAAAGCGATCCAGATAAAACACTAGCATCGCCAGCCATATTTCGATTAACCGTGAATAGCCGGCATCCTGCCCTTGCTCAACCGCACGATGGAGCTGCAGCAAACGCCCGTGTAGGGTTGCATTCTGCTGCTCTGGTTCAACGAGCGTTGAATTGCCTGACGTAATGTCTAGCGGGAAATGCTGTTTATACAGCTCGGTGTATTTGGCGATATAAAAAAAGAACTGCTCGCCGCCCAATAGCGGCTGATTCAGCTGTAACGGTAGACGCGAGACGCTGCGCTCTTCGACGGCAACCTGCGAGCCATTCACATTGACCAACGTTGTGAATGTGAACACATCGGCCTCAGAGTGGTTAGCGTCATGGCTAACATTCCAGTCGCGATAAAAACTCACGGCCGTCGGCGGCGATAGCTGGATGGTCTTAGGGCCGTCGGCTGTGGGTTTCGGTGCCTGTACGGCGAACTCCTTCACCAGTTGCAAGTCGTCCACTTTATTACCACGTTGGCGAAAACGCGTGCGCGCCAGAATCTGCTCGGTCAAGAAATAGGCCAGGCGTTGGCCGTTACCGACCTTTTGCCGCTCATACGCCTCCCACAGGTTAGAGCAGCCAATACCCACACTGGCGTCCGAGACCACGGCGCGAAGATGCCGGGCCTTGAGCAGGTCAAAATCGCTCAGGCGCTTGCCGGAGGTATTTTGGCTATCGAAAAAGGCAAAAGCTTGGTCAATCGAGGAGATGCTGATCACCACGAACTGGAGCTTGTCCAGCAGCTTCTCGATCTGCCACTTGCTGCCGGGCTCAGTAGCCAGATAGCGTTCAATTTGCCGAAAGTTGGCCGCCAGCCTCTGCTGCGACTGACTGTCAGGGAATTCCGCTTGAAGCAGTTGTTTGACTGCCAGTGGTTCAATTTTCCCCAGTGCTTGCAACAGCAAGACCAAGGTCAAACAGCGTTGCTGGCCATCGACCAGATGGTCTTTAGTGCCTGTAATCTCTGCGGGTTCCTGGTGTAGGATTATCGTGCCGAGAAACAGCGGTGCTTGAGGGGAGGTTGCCTCGGCTGGCTGGAGCTGCTGCTCGATATCAGCCAATAACATGGCAACCTGCTCTGGCCCCCAGCAATAGCGGCGCTGGTACTCAGGGATGGCCAAGGGGCGCTCGACTAACTCCCGTAGTCTGTGAGTGGCAACTGTTACGGCCGCCTTTGCAGGCTCACGGTGATCAAGTGCGGAGGCAGTGCAGAATGCGCCCATGGCCTTGCCGCCACTCAATGCACTCATGCGGCAACTTCCTTGTTTGTTTGACTTTCTTTCGGCGCTACCCAGTTTCTAATATCTATTTTACCGGTGACAGCGGCGGAGATTAGGGCGGTGCGGCGCTCTTGAAGGAGTTCAATTGCAGCGGTAGCTCTAGTCGTCAAATTTGCATATTGCTCTCGAGTATTTCGTATCAATGTCACTATCTCAGAGATCTCGCTTTTCGGAGGTATAGGGACGGCGATATTTTTAACGATATCTGTATTCAAGTTTGGCTGGCCAGAGCCTTGCTTTATTCTTTCTCTGAGGTCGTCAGTTAAAGTTGATAAGTAAAAATAGGAAAACTCATGATCCAGTTTGAGGTTCTCAAATCCCACAACGCCGTCATTTGCATTTGCATTAATGGATAATATTTTTGGAACCCCAAGAGTTGCACCGCTATTTGATATTAATAGCGTTCCTGAGGAGAAAACTCTGCACTGCTCACTACCCTTTTTGGTTAAAAATGTTTCTGTCTCGGTCAAGTAAACCTCACCGTCTTTTGTTATTTCTGCAACGGTTACCCAAGGTGAGTAATCGCCATTAAATAATTCAGGGTCTCCCGCAGGCCTTGGAGATCCACCTCTTACGACCATTGAGACGTAACCGAATTTACTAACCTTCCAATGCTCTGGTACTTCCCCCAACCACTCAACTCCAGAATCACGCATTTTGGCGTTTGGATTCAAACCTTTGGTAACGGCATGGCTAATCACGGCCTGACGCTTTTCTTTTAAAAGATGTATGAGCTGCTGTTGCTTTTCGATCAGGGTGTCGATTTTTGCAGTTTCGACATCTAGGAATTTGGTGATTTTGTCTTGCTCGTTGACTGGTGGGACAGGGAAGACCGTATTCGCGAGATACTCTTGTTCTATGCTTTCAACCGTAGCACCTTGCTTTCTCCATTCAAGTAATAGTGCTGCCTGGCTACCAATAGTTACATACATTGCATATTGGGCATTCAGTCGAGCGTTGAAGCGAATTGCTTTCATGTCTTGATTCAAGGTTACAGGAACATCATTTATTGCCACCGGTATTGAGTGCTGAAGGATTCCTGATCGTACCACCACCAATAAAGCGCCCTCATCCACTAAATTTGTTGAGGATTCGTTGATTGCCCTTTCCGTAACGTTGTCGATAGTTGATGTGATTCTGGAAGTCTTCATATCTTTTGGTGAAACCCAAGGAATATTGCCGTTCCAATATTCGGGACTATCTTTGCTTGGTGTGCCTCCACCACTAAACTGACATAAATATTTAAGCGGTATGAGACTCCAATCCTTAGGAACGTCGCCCATCCAACGAGTTCCAGAATTCTTATACTCTGGATAGGCTTTATACTTTTCAACCATTAGGAGTGCACCTCCTGCAGTAGTTGCATGATTTCTGCAGACACGGCATCCAAATCGGTATCGATTTCGAGTAAATCCCGTGGCGGTTGATACTGATAGAAGTGCCGGTTAAAGGGGATTTCATAACCAACTATGCCGACTTCCTGATCCTTCTCGTCTTTCTTGCTGGCATCAATCCAGGCGTCAGGCACATGAGGCTGCACTTCCTTATAGAAGTAAGCTTCGTTGATCGCGTTAGCGCCCTGGCTCGGGTCAAGTGCGACGTTTTCGTTGTCGCGTAGGTCGCTATCGGTTTGGTACTCCAGCACCTCGCCGTCGACGGCGAACAAGCCATATAGGGGATTGGCTTTCGCTTTGTGAACTTTCTTGATGACCTTGGCGGCGGATGGGTTCTTCCAGCTCACCGCATCGATAATCTGCTTTTTGTCTTTGGCATCCAGAGTAATACCTTGTTGTTTGCAGGCGGCCTTGATCGCGTCATCAAACGTGTTCATGTCGTCGTGCTGTGCAGTGCCGATGCTGGCCTGCAGGCCTTGTGCCTTGGCTAAAAGCCGCTTCTGATCCAGCCATGTTGTTCTGTTGAGCAAATCCTTGATGTGCTTCTCTTTCAGGTCGGCGAAGTGCAGTTTGAAATAACGGCGAATGGCGTCTTCATGTGCGCTCAGGTCACCGTAACGCTTACAGGTGTCATCATCGCTCCAGTCCTCACCCTCTAAGGCGCTGTACTCTTGGTAGAGCCATTTCATGGCACTGTTGAGGGCGCCGGAGGCGTAGCGGCATTCAGCGATGCGTGCGTCACTGAATTGGTAGGACTGCCGTAAAGGGCGCTCGATGCTGATGCGGCGGTAGCCAAACTCATAGCTGTTGAAGATCTTGCTGGCGAAGGTCTTGGCGACCTCGGCTTTGGGGTTGGCAGCCTGGCGGCCGCGATTGCTTTTCTGTACGGCTTTTTTGTCTAGCTCATAGGCATCGACGGCGGCAAAACTACCGAAGGCGCGGATTACCGTAGCGATATCGCTTTCATCCATTTCATTGCGCTTGGAGCCGAGGGATTTACGCATTTTTCCGCACAGGTTGACGCCATTGATCAGCTGTACCTTGCCCTTGCGTTCTGCGGATTTTTTGTTCGACAGCACCCAGACATAAGTCGAGATACCAGTGTTGTAGAACATATCGGTGGGCAGCGCGACGATGGCTTCGAGTAAGTCGGACTCTAGAATGTGGCGGCGAATTTCTGATTCACCCGAGCCAGCACCACCAGTAAATAATGGCGAACCATTGAGGATGATGCCAATCCGGCCACCACCCTGCGAGCCATCGCGCAGCTTGCTGATTAGGTGCATCAGAAACAATAGCGAGCCATCGCTGACCCGTGGCAAGCCAGCACCAAAGCGACCGCTGAAACCCTTTTGCGTGTGCTCGTTGCTGATCTCTTGCTCGATCTTCTTCCAGTCCACGCCAAAGGGTGGGTTGGAGAGCATGTAGTCAAATTCTGTGGTGTACAGCTGATCGTTCGACAGGGTATTGCCGAGCTTTATGTTGCTGACGTCTTGGCCCTTGATCAGCATGTCGGCTTTGCAGATGGCGTAACTCTCGGGGTTGAGCTCCTGGCCATAAGCGCGCATTACGGCCTGTGGGTTGAGCTCATGCACGTACTCCATGCCCGATGAGAGAAAGCCGCCAGTGCCGGCTGTTGGGTCGTAAATGGTGCGAATGATGCCGGGCTTGGTCAATGCATCATCGTCTTCCATAAACACCAGGGAAGTGGTTAGGCGCACGATGTCACGCGGGGTAAAGTGCTCCCCGGCGGTGTCATTCGAGCTTTCGGCAAAGCGGCGGATCAATTCTTCAAACACCAGGCCCATGTCGTGGTTGGAGACAGCTGCTGGGCTTAAGTCCGTCTGCCGAACTTTCTGCACGACCTTGTACAGCAGGTTGGCATCATTGAGTTGGCCGAGAAACTCGGTGAATTTGAAGTGCTCAAAAATCTCTCGGGCATCCTTGGAAAAGCTCTGCAGATAAGACTCCAGGTTGGCCTTGATGCCGGCCTCACCAAGCTTAGACAGATCCATTTTTGAGGTATTGAAAAACGACAACCCGCCACTGGCGCGCAGGAGCAGTTTTTCCTGGGCCTCTTCGGGAATGTTGAGTTGCTGGACGCGCGCATGCTCAGTCAGCACGGCAGTCTTGCTTGCCTCCAACACACACTCGAGGCGACGCAACAAGGTGAACGGCAGAATGATGCGACCGTACTGGCTTTGCCTAAAGTCACCACGGAGTAAGTCGGCTAAAGACCAGATGTAAGCTGCCAGGTTGTTGGAGGCTTGCGACATTCGTAGAATTTCCTTGCGATGCTGTGCAGTTGTTTTGACGGTACCCGCACGATTGAAAAGATTTGGCGGCATTATGCTGCAACGGCAGCGCTTTGCTGAGTCGGAGACTGAAATTCCGTAAGAACCGAGCGGCTCCTGGTGAAAAAGAGGGAATAACTGGCGCTACGAGCTTGGTATACCGCTACAAGCCTACGCGAGCTGAATCACACCACCCGACTGTAAGTTTACGGTCTGAGGTCAGCCGGGATGGTGTTCAGCGCAAAGCCCGATTTCAAATAGAGGTCACTATGACCAAAACCGCGAAGCCGAAGCCCAAATCTCGACGAGGCCGTCCGAAGCTTGAGTCGCAGCAGGTGCTTTATCAAATCAAGGTCTCGGGTTGGGATATGTCTTGGTCGCTCAACCTGGCGCGTCCCGACTTTTCCAGGGCAAATGAAGGTCATTTCAGTGAGCACATGATCCTCACCCTCAAAGGCGTAGTGGTGTACCCAGAGCATTTCAAATACCCAGAGGCCGAATGTCAGCTCTATGCTGACGCGCGTCTATTTCAAGACGCCGAAGCTCCCAGAGGCATCGGATCCATGACAGCAAGCGGGAGGCGGCTGACTGTCTTCGTATCTGTGCCCCGTGAGCGTATGAGCTCATTGATCGGTGCAGCCGAAAGGCTTCTGTCGCTGGAGCTATACGCGACCCCGTTGCATTACCGGAGAGGGCTGGTGAAGTCGATCCATTTAGGCACAGAACCGGAGCCAGACTGGTAAGGCCGAGTTAACATGGCCCTGGTTCAAAGTGTTTCGGGGCGATGGATCAGTCACAAGCTCGCTGCGCTACATCGATTTGACCGGAACCACTTCTACATACCTGTATTTCTTCTTGGCGGCTTTAACAGCTTCCTGCTCTGCCAGGAGAGTGCTCAGGGTGTCGGCCTCGTGAATCATCTCGTACGTTTTGCCTTCAAATTCGTTGCCCACACGCAATGTAACGCGCAGCCTTGGGGTAAATGCTTTTGCGATTTTCTTTTGCTGCGGCGGCTTCACCGATTGAGCAGGCGCGATATCCGGAATAGGCGCTTGTACCGGAGTAGCACTCACTTGTTCTGCTGCCGTGGGGTTGCCGAAGAGAGCGCTGCGCATCTCTTCCTCATTCAATTCGGTGTTCATGTGATTTCTCGTTAGATGATGTGAAGCCAGCCTAATTCTACCAGTCAGGCACTACGTTCGGATCGTGGGGAACCTGAAGGCTTGCGCAACACTGGTCATCTTGGCGATAGGGCCGGTAAGGGCTATCCATAGCTCAGATCTCGGTCGCTGGACAGATGCGGCAAAGGATTCAGATACAGTGTTTCATGCCTGCTCGTCCAAGCCCATCCGAGTCTCGTAGGGCGACACTCTGTCAGCTATGTCATAGGCAGGCCGTCCAGGGCTGGATTGTGACTCATCCCTGCGCTAGGTTAGTGCCAACGACTACGTTCCAATGGAGAGATCACATGTGTCACTTACGTGAAGAAGACTGGATCTAACCCCTCAGGTTGTAGCAAAAGTGGGTTTCCTGCGAGCTGAGTGCAACGCTTGCCTTGCCCGCTGGAAAGCGCAGCCAGAATTCAGGTTCGCTGCGCCAGACTACCCTTTCCAGGCGAGCACCAAGCAAGCGGAGCGCGCAGGCGTGAGGATGGAAGCCCGTAGGGCCGAGACGTGGCTTGTCACGGCTCGGTTCACGACAGCCCTCCGCCAAGGGCGGCACGCCACTACCGCATCCCAGCTTCCACCAACCTGAAAGAGACTGAAATGACCCACGATGAACTCCGAAAGCTTGAGCACACTAGGCGGAGAGCGCTATGGGAGATTGCCAGATTCCTTCCAGGTGACCCCGAGGCAGCTGACGCCTTAGCCATCCTTGATGACCTCGACGACCAGGAGCGAAGCGGCACGCCCTCAATGGGTGAGTCACTCGAGCTCAATGAAGTTCGTGCCTCTGTCCCGGTGCAGCATCACAACTGCGGCATCGACATAGTCTTGGAACTAACCATTCCTCAGCCATGGAGGGAGCGTTTCCAGCAGGCGAGCATCGGTTCGACACGGGTGGTCGAGGGGCCTTACGCCACGGACTGGGATAAATTCCTGGTCAGGTGGGAAGCAGAGATGCGCCACTTGGAGCAGCATAGGGCTGTGAGAAACAAACCTGGAACAGATTGAGGAGTCGACGGGCATGGCAGAAGACGACGATGACACTGTGTACTGCGACATTCAAATGCCGGTGGCCCAAGGCCGGGAGCTGCTGGATCTATTGAACGCGTTGCGAGAATCGAAAGCTCATCCACGTCTCGGAAAAGTCTTTGAGCACATGCAGCAAGAGCTCAGTATCTCCATTGATGTCATTGAAAATCCACCTACCGGGGAGCCAGTAAGGCGCTCCTCGAACAATAGAGCCGACATCTCACACATTCCTGGTCATCAGTAGCTAGAGCCCCACGTTTGCACTAATAACCCAACATCTCCTTGATCTCCTTGATCTCCGTGTCGGCACGACCTAGAGATTTCATCGAGATGCTTCCAGCGTCATTCTCCCCGACATGCCAGAGCGCAAATTTCGGTAGGTTGTGCCAGGCTGGAGGCTGCGCCGCGACTGGATACGCGGAGCGAGTTTCGTAGGTAGCTGCGCCTTCAACTATCGACACCAGCGCTATACCGTGCGCTTTGGCGTATTTTATCGCGCCGGATTGAAATCCTGTCGTGGTGAACAACATGCCTTTATGAGCGCCCAGCGATCTCACTTTGTCATGCAGTACCTGAACCAGCTCCCGCTCGACTGCGTTACGGTATTTTTTGCACTCAATCAGAACGATGAATTCGGCGCCCGCAAAGGCATGGAATTTCGCCAGCACGTCGATCTGGTAGGTTGAGTCGTAGGCCTCGACCTTCACGTTGTGCTTCACCTCCAGCGATGTCAGTTCACCACCCTGTTTGAGGATCCAGTCCCTGACCAACCGCTCAAATTCGGCAGCTGTGATTTCGAGATTGGGGTTTGCCATGGGTGGAAACATTTTTCGTCCTTAAAATTGAGAGATTGCCCGTCCAGCTTGGGGCCAGAAAGTGTTATTCCTGCATTAGCTGCTGTGTTGCAGGCAAACTGTTTATGTTTGACTGGCAGCCAGTGGAACCTAGGCTCTGTACGTAAAGTATTGTCGCAAGCACCGCATAGCGCAGGCCAATGAGACCATCGCCGCAAAACTTGTTGC
>NZ_NQKI01000056.1 GCF_002269125.1 Pseudomonas lundensis
TCTGCTCACGCAGACAGGGATTTTGTTTTTGTGGCTGAAAAAGAGCGTGCACGCCATCTCTACGCTGGACACTCCTTACCCCGTCCCCGCACGCATTTCAGCGTCTATGCAATTAACAAAGCTCATCCCCTATACACGCTCAAAGGTACGGTTGTTCAGTTAGTGCAACAACGCCATGACGGCCACTTTGCACCTTGCACTGACGTCCCTGCGCAATGGTAAGGTTCGCCTTTGGTTTTTGCCTTCCTCTAAGGATGCCGTCATGCTGGTTGCTACGTCCCTCAATGCGGGTTTTATGGTGGTTCACGGTAACCGTCTTGATGAGCTGCGCAGCTTGGTCGTCAGTTGGATGCGCATGTATCCTTTGGCTCCTTTAGAGAACGAAATTGCTCTTGTCCAAAGCAATGGCATCGCTCAGTGGTTGAAGCTGGCTTTGGCCGAAGATGCACAGGCTGATGATTTGGGCGGCTGCGGCATTGCGGCCGCGATAGATGTTCAACTGCCTGGGACCTTTCTGTGGCAGTTGTATCGACTGGTGCTAGGCAGCGAGGAGATCCCTGCCAAATCGTTGCTCGATAAAGCGCCACTGACCTGGCGACTGATGCGCCTGTTACCCGCACTCATCGACCAACCCCATTTCGAACCTCTGCAGCGTTTTTTGACGCATGACACCGATTTGCGTAAACGCTATCAACTGTCAGAACGCCTGGCAGACCTGTTCGACCAATATCAGGTGTATCGCGCTGACTGGCTGGAAGATTGGGCAGCCGGGCGCCATCAATTACGAAATGCGCGAGGCGAAACGCTGCCCTTGAGCACCGCCAATTGTTGGCAAGCAGAGCTATGGCGCGCCTTGCTACTGGATGTCGGGCAAGAGGGTATGGCTCAAAGCCGTGCCGGTGTTCATCAGCGCTTCATTGAAAAGATACACAGTCTCGAACAAGCGCCACCAGGTCTTCCTGCCAGGGTTATTGTGTTTGGCATTTCTTCACTTCCGGCGCAAGCCCTGGAAGCGCTGGCAGGCCTTGCGCGCTTCAGTCAGGTGTTGCTGTGTGTACATAACCCTTGTCGCCATCATTGGTCTGACATCGTTGCCGACAAAGATCTGCTGCGGCATCAGTACAAACGCCAAGCGCGTAAAGCCGGAATGCCTACCGCGTTGGACGTAGACATCCTGCATCAACACGCCCACCCGCTATTGGCAGCGTGGGGCAAACAGGGCCGCGACTACATCAACCTGCTCGACAGCTTTGATGATCCCAACAGCTACCGATCTGCGTTCCGCGATGGCCGCATCGATCTGTTCAGTGAAGTCGCCCCGCTTAACCTGCTCAACCAATTGCAGGACGACATCCTTGAGCTTCGCCCGTTAAGCGAAACCCGTGAGTGTTGGCCTGCAGTGGATTTGGAAAAAGACCAATCCATCCGTTTCCACATTGCGCACAGTGCTCAGCGAGAAGTTGAAATCCTCCACGATCAACTGCTTGCACGTTTTAGCGAAAACCCTGATCTCCATCCACGTGATGTGATTGTGATGGTCCCGGATGTTGACAGTTACGCCCCTCATATTCGCGCCGTCTTCGGGCAAGTCGATCGCGATGACCGTCGCTTCATCCCGTTCACCCTGGCTGACCAAGGCCAGCGTGGGCGTGATCCGCTGTTGATCGCGGTCGAGCATTTGCTAAAACTGCCGGACAGCCGGTTTCCGGTCAGCGAGATTCTTGACCTGCTTGACGTACCCGCCTTGCGCGCGCGTTTCAACGTACAAGAACGCGATTTGCCCACCTTGCACCGATGGATTGAAGGGGCGGGTATTCGCTGGGGATTGAATGCCGAACAGCGCGCAGGTCTTGGCTTGCCGCCGCACCTTGAACAAAACAGTTGGCGTTTTGGTCTGCGCCGCATGCTGCTGGGGTATGCAGTGGGCAGCGGTGAAGGTTGCGACGGCATTGAACCCTATGACGAAATCGGGGGGCTGGATGCGGTCTTGATTGGCCCGCTGGTGGCCCTGTTGGATGCGCTTGAGATTGCGCATCAGGAACTGTCGCAACCGGCTATGCCGCATCAATGGGGCGAACGCCTACAAGCGTTAATGCAGCTGTTTTTCAAGGCCGAAACCGATCACGACGACTACCTGTTGGCCCAGCTTGAAGCGCTGCGCGAAGGCTGGCTGGAGACCTGCGAACTGGTCGGGCTGCAAGATGCGTTACCCCTGACCGTCGTGCGTGAAGCCTGGCTGACCGGACTCGACCAAGGCAAACTTTCTCAGCGCTTCCTGGCCGGGGCAGTCAACTTCTGCACCTTGATGCCAATGCGGGCCATCCCATTCAAACTCGTCTGTTTGTTGGGCATGAACGATGGCGACTACCCGCGCGCGCAACCGCCGCTGGATTTTGACTTGATGGGCAGCGATTACCGCCCGGGAGACCGCTCTCGCCGGGAAGATGACCGGTACCTACTGCTCGAAGCATTACTTTCTGCCCGCGATCAGCTCTATATCAGTTGGGTAGGACGCAGTATCCGGGATAACAGTGAGCGTCCCGCATGCGTGTTGATTGGCCAATTGCGTGATCACCTTGCCAGCGGCTGGAAGCACCCTGAAGGTGAGGATTTGCTGGCAGCCATGACCCAGGAGCATCCGCTTCAGCCCTTCAGCACCCGCTATTTTCATCAAGGCGACCCCAAACTGTTCAGCTATGCCCGTGAGTGGCAGCAGCTTCATGAGCCGCAAAGCGAAGTGCCCGAGCCCATCCGATTGTCGGCGCATGTACAAGAAGAACCGATCAATCTGACTCAGCTGCAAGACTTTTTGCGTAACCCTGTGCGGCACTTCTTCAGCCAGCGTTTGAAGGTTTTCTTTGAAGCCGCTGAAGTGCCATTGGCTGACGAGGAGCCCTTTGTTCTCGATGCATTGGAACGTTACACCCTAAGTGACAGTTTGCTTGAGGCCGCGCTCGCACAACCAGATCAACTCGAAAAAGCGCTGCACGCTCGCGCAACCCGGTTGCAAGGCAGTGGCTTATTGCCCATGGCCGGATTTGGCGAATCACTGCAGCAAGAGCTGATCGAACCGTTGCCTGACGTGTTGCAGCGTTATCAGCAGCTGTTGAGTTTGTGGCCAACACCTCTTAACAGCGCTGTGCCAGTCAGGTTTGAAGAATATGGCCTGGTGCTTGAAGGCTGGTTGGCCAGCCTGCATCAGCGCAGTGACAACGGCTTACTCTCCATTACGACAATTCCTAATAGTATTGGCGCAGTTAAAACCCGCAAATGGCATCGCTTGACGCGCCCGTGGGTTAATCACTTGGTGGCCTGTGCTGCGGGTTTAAAGATGTCTACCGCATTGGTAGCTAGCGATGACACCTTGATGCTTGAGCCCCTTGATGCGAAGCAGGCCGCCGAGATCCTTGGCAACGTGCTGATGGCTTGGCAGGCAGGCATGAGCCGCCCGCTACCGGTCGCGGTTAAAACAGCCTTCGCGTGGCTGGGCCAAAACGATCCTGCCAAAGCCGCAGCCGCCGCCCAAAAAACCTATGAAGGCGACGGCCAGACCAGCGAAGGTGAGCGGCGTGAAAGCGCTGCGCTGGTCCGGCAGTTTCCGGACTACGCAGCCTTGATGGCCGCAGAAGAATTTGAAGAGTGGTGCGATGCGCTTTACCGGCCGTTGTTCGACGCGCCTTGGCGCTCCTTGACCGGCGAGGAGACCCGCTAATGAATGAACTCGACCGCCCTTTGGCACTGGCTTTCCCGTTACGCGGCAGTCAACTGATTGAAGCCAGCGCAGGCACAGGCAAAACCTTCACCATCTCTGCGCTGTACCTGCGTCTGATTCTCGGCCACGGTGCTCAGGAAACCGGCTTTGGCCGAGAACTGCTGCCACCGCAAATCCTCGTGGTCACTTTTACCGATGCGGCGACCAAGGAGTTACGCGACCGTATTCGTACGCGTCTTGCTGAAGCAGCGCGCTTCTTTCGCGAAGAAACCGAAGCACCCGATGCACTGGTCGCACAATTGAGCGAAGAGTTTGAACCTGAACAGTGGGCAGGTTGCGCGGGGCGGTTGGACATCGCCGCGCAGTGGATGGATGAAGCTGCCGTATCAACTATTCATAGTTGGTGCCAGCGCATGCTGCGCGAGCACGCGTTTGACAGCGGCAGCCTGTTCACCCAAACCCTTGAGACCGACCACAGCGACTTGCTGGGCGAGGTGCTGCGTGATTATTGGCGACTGTTTTGCTACCCGATGCAGGGCGATCCGCTCAATTGGGTGCGCGCAAATTGGAGCGGTCCGGCAGCCCTGTTGCCACGGGTACGGGCCTTGTTTGGCAATTCGCGGCCCGCAGAAACCCCCGATCAAACGCCATCCGAAATAATTGAGGCGTGCCTGCTCGAGCGGCGTCAGGTGTTAACCGAGTTAAAAGCACCGTGGCTGCAATGGGCCCAAGAGTTGCGCGATATTTGCCTGCAGGGTGTGGCCGATAAAACTGTCGACGGTCGGAAAATGCAGGCGCGTTACTTTGAACCCTGGTTCGAGAAACTTTCCGCTTGGGCGTCAGACGTGTCATTGGAGCAACTGGATCTCGGTACAGGGTTCACACGGCTGACCCCTGAAGGGATGGCTGAAGCCTGGAAAAAGGGTGAGCCGCCCCGGCATCCAGCCCTTGAAGCCATGGGCGAGCTCAAGGCTGCTCTGGATGCGTTGCCAAGTCCTGATGCGGCAGTGCTGGAGCATGCAGCGCGTTGGGTGAGCGAGCGTTTTGAAGAAGAAAAGCGCCGACGTGCCGAGATGGGGTTTGATGACATGCTCATTCGCCTCGACACAGCCTTGCAGGCGCAGGGCGGGGAGCGTCTGGCCATCCTGATTCGTGAGCAATTCCCGGTCGCGCTGATTGACGAATTCCAAGACACCGACCCGGTGCAATATCGCATTTTTGAAACCATTTACCGGATCGAGGCCAACAGCCCGGAGACCGGCCTGTTCCTGATCGGTGACCCGAAACAAGCGATCTACGCGTTCCGCGGTGCAGATATTTACACCTATTTACGTGCCCGCCATGCCACGCGCGGGCGCTTGCATACGCTGGGCACCAACTTCCGCTCCAGCCATGCCATGGTCAACGCGGTAAACCATGTTTTCGAGCGAGCGGAACAGCGGGACGCAGGACGTGGGGCATTTCTGTTTCGTGATGGGGATGAAAACCCTGTGCCTTTTGTCTCGGTTAAATCCCAGGGCCGTAAAGAGGTGTTGCTCCAGCAAGGTCAACCCGTCACGGCGATGAACCTGTGGTTGTTGCCATCTGAACAACCTATTTCAGGGGCGGTGTATCGACAGCAAATGGCGGCTGTCTGCGCAGGTCAGATTGTGGAGTTGCTCAATGGAGGGCAACAAGGTCGCTGCGGTTTTGCCAGAGAGGGTGAGGAGCTGCGCGGCGTACTGCCGGCCGACATTGCCATATTGGTGCGCGACGGTAAGGAAGCTCAGGCGGTTCGTGGTGAATTGTCAGCACGAGGGGTACGAAGTGTTTACCTCTCCGACAAGGATTCGGTGTACGCGGCCCAGGAAGCTCATGACGTATTGGCATGGCTCAAAGCGTGTGCCGAACCTGACGTCGAACGTCCTCTGCGCGCAGCGCTTGCCTGCATCACTCTGGACTTGCCGCTGATTGAGTTAGAGCGGCTGAATCAGGACGAATTGGCGTGGGAATCACGCGTGATGCAATTCCGTGGTTACCGTGAAATCTGGCGCAAACAAGGGGTGTTGGCCATGCTGCGCCGTTTGCTGCACGACTTCAAATTGCCTCAGGCGTTGATGGCGCGCACAGACGGTGAACGCGTTCTGACCAACGTGCTGCACTTGTCGGAATTGCTTCAGCAAGCCTCGGCAGAACTGGATGGCGAGCAAGCGTTGATCCGGCACCTGAGTGAGCACCTTGCGTTGTCCGGACAGACCGGAGAAGAGCAAATCCTGCGCCTTGAGAGCGATGAACAACTGGTCAAAGTAGTGACCATTCACAAATCCAAGGGTTTGGAATACCCACTGGTGTTCCTGCCTTTTATTTGCTCGACCAAGCCTGTGGATGGCAGCCGTTTGCCCTTACATTTCCACGACGCTGAGGGGCACGCGCACGTCAGCCTCAAACCCACGCCCGAGTTGATCGCCCGGGCCGACGATGAGCGCCTGGCCGAAGACCTGCGCTTGCTCTATGTCGCGTTGACGCGTGCGCGGCATGCTTGCTGGCTCGGCGTAGCCGATCTCAAGCGCGGTAACAACAATCGCTCGGTGTTGCATGCTTCGGCTTTGGGGTATTTGCTCGGTGGCGGCGGGTTACTCACCGAATCACCAGACTTGGAACGTTGGCTGGCGGATCTGCAACACGATTGTGCGGCGATTGACTACGCGCCCGTACCGGCCACCAGCGAAGCGCAGTTTTTCCCGCCACTCAATCAGGCGACGCTGCTTAAACCGCGGATCCCTGCACGCCGCGCATCTGAAAACTGGTGGATTGCGTCCTACAGCGCATTGCGTATCGGTGACAGCCTGAGCCCAGCCGAAGCGCCGGAAAGTGCTTTGGCACAAAAGCTTTCGGATGACGAGCGGCTGGATCCGGACGCTCCGCGTGACGTGTTACTCAGTGGTGGAGATATTCACCGTTTTCCTCGTGGGCCGAATCCGGGGACGTTCTTGCACGGCTTGCTCGAATGGGCTGGCGGTGAGGGGTTTAAGGCCCAGCCCTCAAGGGTCGAAGATGCAGTCGCACGCCGTTGCAATCGGCGGGGTTGGGAAGGCTGGATCGATACCCTCGGAGAGTGGCTGGTGCACCTGCAAGATGAACCGTTGCGGCTGAATAATGGCCAGCCGGCTGTCGTCTTGAGCGAGTTGACTCAATATCAGATTGAAATGGAATTCTGGTTCGCCAGTCATAAGGTCGATGTGTTGCAGCTGGATCAATGGGTGCGTCAACACACCCACGGCGGGGCTGCGCGGGCCGCGGCGGAGCCGAGCGTGCTTAACGGGATGTTCAAGGGGTTTATCGACCTGACATTCGAACACGCAGGGCGCTATTACGTGGCCGATTACAAATCCAACTGGCTAGGACCTGACGACTCGGCCTACACCGACTCGGCCATGACCGCCTCCATTCTGGACAACCGCTACGACCTGCAATACGTGCTTTACCTGTTGGCCCTGCACCGCCAACTCAAGGCGCGCTTGGCGGACTACGACTACGACCGGCACATGGGTGGGGCGTTATATCTGTTTTTACGTGGTACACGTTCTCAAAGTCAGGGCGTTTTTTTCACCCGGCCGCCCAGATATCTGATTGAAAGCCTGGACGTGATGTTCCAGGGCAAGGCACCGCCCACTGCGGTTGAACCCGCATGGGAACAGGGAGTGTTGTTATGAGTCGTTCGTTTGCCGACCTGTTGCCGACGCCATTGACGGCAGAGAGCCTCGCGCTCCTTCAGCCATTAACCCACGCTGAGGATTTATTGCTGCTGCTGGACCGCTGGGTCGAACGGGGCTGGCTGCGGGCGCTGGATAAAGCGTTTGTCGCTTTTCTGCATGAGCGCGCACCGCACGGCGATCCGCTGGTGTTATTGGCCGCTGCATTGACCAGTCATCAACTTGGGCACGGCCACGTCTGTCTGGACCTGTTCGAAACCCTTCAGGCGCCTGACTTCGCGTTGTCCTTGCCGCCCGAGGGGGATGTGCAGACCGGTGCAATGCTGTTGCCTTCGCAGTTGCTTGAGGCGCTGAAGGGCGAAGCCTGGTGCATGGCGTTACAAACCAGCCCACTGGTCGAATACGCAGGATGTGACTCGGCGGATGCTGCCAGCCGACCATTAGTGTTAAGCGAGCACCGCTTGTACTTGCGGCGTTATTGGGCGTATGAGCGACGTATCGACAACGCGTTGCGTCAACGTCTGACCTTGTCCGAAGTTACGCCTGACGACTTGCCTGCGCGCTTAAGTGCTTTATTCGGCAGCCCACAGGCGAATGCGCTGATTGACTGGCAAAAGTTGGCGTGTGCGCTGGCGACCCGAAGCGCGTTCAGCATCGTCACTGGCGGCCCCGGTACCGGCAAAACCACCACCGTTGTACGTTTGTTGGCCCTGCTACAGGCTCCCGCCGTGGAAGCCGGTGCGCCTTTGCGTATCCGCCTCGCCGCACCCACGGGGAAAGCGGCGGCGCGATTGACGGAATCCATCAGCCTGCAGGTCAAATCACTGGAAGTGGATGACGTCCTCCGGCAAAAAATCCCCAGTGATGTGACCACTGTTCACCGACTGCTCGGCAGCCGTCCCGGAACGCGACACTTCCGTCATCACGCGGGCAATCGTCTGCCGCTGGACGTACTGGTGGTCGACGAAGCCTCCATGATTGACCTGGAAATGATGGCCAACGTTCTGGATGCGCTCCCTGACCATGCGCGATTGGTACTGCTAGGCGACAAGGATCAATTGGCCTCGGTAGAGGCGGGTGCTGTGCTCGGGGATTTGTGTCGCGATGCCGAAGCCGGTTGGTACACCCCGCAAACCCGCGCATGGCTGGAGCATGTCAGCGGCGAGAATTTGGCCGGCAGTGGTTTGCAGCAGGACCTGGATGGCTCGCATCCGTTGGCCCAACAAGTGGTAATGCTGCGTCATTCACGGCGGTTCGGTGAGGGCAGCGGAATCGGGCAGCTTTCGCGCTTGGTCAATCAGCAGTGTGCACAGGAGGCCCGTGCGCTTTTGTCTTCAGGCGCTTACGCCGACCTGTCAGCGCTGGCGCTCAAGGGAGAGCAGGACAAGCACTTCGAGCGTCTGGTGCTGGAAGGGCGAGGGAGTGAGGCTAAAGGCTATCGTCATTATCTGGAGGTATTGCGCGACCAACGCCCTGCCTCCGGCGCGCCGCTCGAAGACCCTTGCTGGGCAGCGTGGGCGGGCGACGTTTTGGCTGCTTTTGAGGCGTTTCAAGTGCTCTGCGCGGTACGAAAAGGACCTTGGGGCGTTGAGGGATTGAACGAGCGCATCACCCGCGCGCTATATGCCCGAAAACTGATTGAAAGCGATCAGCACTGGTACGAAGGCCGACCAGTTCTGATGACCCGCAACGACTACGGCCTTGGGTTGATGAACGGGGACATTGGCATCGCCCTGAAACTCCCGGAGCGCGACGGCCACACCGAGCTGCACGTGCTGCGCGTGGCTTTTGCGCGTAACGACGGGCAGGGTGGCATCCGCTTTGTATTGCCCAGTCGTCTGAATGACGTGGAAACGGTGTATGCCATGACTGTGCATAAGTCCCAGGGGTCGGAGTTTTCTCACACGGCGCTGGTGCTCCCGGAGGCGCTCAACCCGGTGTTGACCAAAGAGCTGATTTACACAGGCATCACGCGGGCGAAACACTGGTTCAGCTTGGTCGAGCCACGTGCGGGCGTTTTCGAGGGCGCGGTGTTGCGCAAAGTGAAGCGCCTCAGTGGGTTGATGTTAGGGCTGGGATAACGCAAGCGTGTGCCTTGTATAGACTGACGGCGTGAGTAAAGGGCTGCGGTGGGGCAGTGGGTGAAACGTGACGTGTATCACAGACGCTACATTGCCTGTGCTATCGTTGCGGCATCATTCCTACAAAGTTCACAGAGTATTCCTGCATGGACGTGGCTGCCTCATCTTCAGAGCAGCGTGGCAGAGGGTGGCAATTCTGGCTCCCACTTTGCCTGTTTCTGATGAGCACTCCCTGCTTTGCCCAACCTGAAACGCCGATCAGTCTGGCTGACCAGCGTGCCAAAGCTGTAACACAAGTCGTTCTCGGCATCCTCAGCTATGCGCGCTGGCCCGTTGAGCCAGCCGAGCTGCGCCTGTGCGTGGTCGGCCCGACCGAATACACCGATGACTTGCTCAAGGGCGCGACCCAATCCACGGGGCGGCCTGTGCAGGTCCAGCGCTTGCTGGCGAGTAACCCCGCCATCGTCAGCGACTGCAACGCACTGTATTTGGGAAAACTCACGGACGAGGAGCGCAGCAATCTGTTCCAACGGCTCAATGGCCAGCCGGTGTTGAGCATCAGTGAACGTGATGATCGTTGCACCGTAGGCACCTTGTTCTGTTTGCGCGTGGGCGATGAACAAGTGGCTTTTGAGGTCAACCTCGACTCCGTGGCCCGTAGCGGCGTGCGCATTCACCCCAGTGTGTTGCAATTGTCGCGTCGACGGGCTGCGCAGCCATGAGTGCGCCGAAAAAGACCCAGCACCGTCGCAGCCTGCGCTCGGTGCTGAGCCGTGGGCATTTGGGGCTGGCGCTGGTGGCCGTGACGATGGCCAGCGTGTCGCTGACCATTTTGGGGGTGATTGCGTTAAAGGTTTACGCGGACCACAACTTGCACCTCATCGGCCGCTCCATCAATTACACCGTAGAGGCTGCGGTGGTTTTCGAGGACAGCGCAGCAGCCACCGAAGCGTTGGCGCTGATCGCGTCGACCGAAGCCGTGGCCGACGCCAAGGTGTTTACGGCTGATGGCGAATTAATGGCGCAGTGGCAACGTCCCGAAGCTGACCTGCTGTCCAAAGTCGAAATGCTGCTGGCCAACAGCCTGCTGGCGCAACCCGTTACCTTGCCCATCCTGCACCAGGGGCGCGAAGTCGGCACCGTCACCCTCAGCGGCCACGGCGCCAACATGCTGCGCTTCTTGCTCAGCGGCCTGCTCGGTATTCTGGTGTGCACCATCCTCAGCGCCTGGAGTGCGTTGTTTTTGTCGCGACGCTTGCTCAATGGCATTACCGGGCCACTTCGCCAGTTAGCCCATGTCGCCCACGCAGCGCGTCGAGAAAGGGCCTTTGATCAGCGAGTGCCTGAAGCCAGCATTGAGGAACTGAATAATCTGGGCAACGACTTCAATGCTCTGCTCGACGAGCTGGAGTCATGGCAAACCCACCTGAAAAACGAGAATGAAACCCTTGCCCATCAGGCCAGCCACGACTCTTTGACTGACCTGCCCAATCGCGCCTATTTCGAGGCACGTCTGGCGCGCACTGTGCGCAAACTAAAGAAAGTCGACGAAAAAGCGGCCGTGCTGTTCCTCGACAGCGATCGTTTCAAAGGCATCAATGACACCTATGGTCATGCAGCAGGTGATGCCGTGCTGGTCGCCGTCGCCTCACGCATTCGTGCCCAACTGCGTGAAGACGACCTGGTGGCGCGCCTTGGGGGAGATGAATTCGCGATTTTGCTGACCCCGCTGCACACACCTGAAGATGCGCAACGCATTGCTGACAAGATCATTGCCAGCATGCTGGAACCTATCGACCTACCCGATCAGGTGCGGGTTGTGACCTCGCTCAGTATCGGCATTGCGGTTTACCCCGAACATGGCGCCACCCCGGACTCGCTGCTCAGTGCCGCCGATACGGCGATGTACCGGGCCAAGCGTCTGGACCGGGGCGGACAACACCTTGCGCAAAACGAGCCACTTGCGTCCACCGTCACCCTCAGGAGCTAACATCCCATGCGTGCGTTTACTCAGCGTTACATTCAGTTTTTCGGCTTCGGCCTATTGCTCGCAATGCTGGCGCTGACCGGTTGCCAGACGGCGCCGCAAAAAGGTCTGACCCCGGCGCAAATCGCCGTGCTCAAACAACAGGGCTTTGAACTGACGGAGGAAGGCTGGGCGTTTGGTTTGTCGGGCAAGGTCCTGTTTGGCAGCGACCTTGAAGTGCTCAACGCGCAAAGCCAGGAAATCGTCGAACGTATCGGCAAAGCGCTGCTTGCTGTGGATATTCAGCGCGTGCGGGTAGACGGCCACACGGACGCCTCGGGTCAAGAAGCCTACAACGAACAACTCTCAGTGCGTCGCGCCAACAGTGTGGTCAACGTGCTGGTCCAGGTGGGCATGCGCCCGGAAAATATCCAGGTGCGAGGCCTCGGCAGCCGTGAACCCGTAGCGTCCAATAAAACCCGCGCCGGACGTACTGAAAACCGTCGGGTCGCGATAGTGGTCATCGCGGACTGATCCGATTTCAGGGCGCCACCTGACTCCGAGTTTGTTCGTGATGTCCGCAATCAATTTCTTCAGCGTATTTCGTCAGTCGAGAAACCAAGGGGCATCCAGCACCGGTGGCATTAAGTCAGGGCGAAGCTCCACATTTTCTTTCACGCTCCATTGATTACTCTTTAAATCCCGGCAGTCCTTGAGCCGCGCGCCATTTCTTCACGACGCGTGTTACATCCTCTGCTGATCCGCTGGAGTCAGCTTCAGGATAGTAGATAAGGTCGGTGCCATCTGGATGACCAGTGATCTCGCAGAACTCCTCTAGGAGCATGTCTAATACATCATCCGTTGGTGCTACGTTTTCAGCCAGAATCTTGTGCATGAATGCGATGAATTCGTCTTCGGTAAAGTCGGTGATATCTTTCTTCATTGTCGTGTTATCCGTTCCTATGGATGTCGATGTGGTGCTTCGGCGTGACGACGTTCAGGTTATCGACATCGTAAACTTTACCGCCCTTGGCTACTTCGTCTGTGTGGTGGAGTTCGAAGGAACTACGTTTTCCTGCACGGTCTCTGTAACGTGCCTTTGGTGCCTTGCCTTCTCGCATTCGGTCAACGCTATTGTCTGTGAATTGCTCCACTAATCCAGTACCTGCGACAGCCTTCCAGAGCGCCCGCGTGAAGCTGTCAAAGCTAGCGAAGCTTTTGCCCCGTAGTTGATCGGCAATCTCTGTTGGTATCGGGGCGCCAAGTCCAGAGGTAGCCCCGGCGAGCCAGATACCCGTCACATCTTTCCCCTGTCCTGTAACGGTACCGGGGTCAAGCCGGACATTCATCACGATGTACAGCGGCTGAATGCCAGAGTCAGCCGGGAACACAAGGATGAGGTCTTTGTACTCGGGCGGGTAGATCGGGTTGACGATGATGCTATCCGCTTTCTCAGATGGCGGATAAATCCAGATTTGTGGGGCTTGAGGTGCGCCTTCTAACGCTGGAATACCGAAGGTGTCGGATGGGTCAGGCGGCACCCTCGCGGCTTGGATCGTCACGAAAATCTTCGACAGCTACTACGATGTTTCACTTTTCATTCGATAGGCTCAGAACCTAGAGTTTGTAGCTCGCGATTGAGCGGGCTTTTCTTTTTTCTGTCAGTTCTTGAAGCCCGGTAGACTATTCGCACGGCAATAGTTGCCTACGGTGCGTGTTACACCTTCTGCTGAATCATCCTCGCCATCCTCTGGATAGTACAGTAGGTCGCTTCCTGCCGGATGGGGAACAATCTTGTTGAAGTGATCGACAAGCTCGCCCCTTTCGTCCTCGGTGGTTGCGTCTTCAATCGCCTGAATCAGCGACTTGAATTCCTGTTCGGTGTAGTCAGCCAGTTGGCTCTTCAATTCCATTACTCAACTCCCCTGTGAATGTCGATATGGCGTCTAGGGGTGACGACATTGATGTTGTCGGTATCGTATACCGCACCACCATCCTTGATTAGTTCGATGTGGTGCAGCTCGAATGCGATTCGTTTTCCTGCATGTCCAGCCCTCGGGCTGACAGGTGCCAGACCATTTAACATGCCTTTAAGGTTGCGTTCGTTGAATTGCTGACTTAGCTCTGGGTCTTTGGCTACAAGCTCCCAGAAGGTTTTTCGGAAAGTGTCGAAGTCCTTGAATTTCCGTCCCCGCAGTTGGTCTGCGATTTGTGAGGGAACCGGTACACCAAGTCCTACACCAGCACCTGCAAGCCATATTCCTACTACGTCCTGCCCTTGGCCTGTAACAATGCCAGGCTTTCGACGAACGTTCATCACGATGTAAAGCGGCTGCACTCCCGAGTCTGCCGGGAACACAAGGATGAAGTCTTTGTACTCGGGCGGGTAGATCGGGTTGACGATGATGCTATCCGCTTTCTCAGATGGCGGATAAATCCAGATTTGTGGGGTAATCCCCCCTGAAAAAAGTACGCATCAGAAGTAGAATTTTCTCCTGACCGGATTAAGGAAATTTTGCGTGAAGA
>NZ_NQKI01000057.1 GCF_002269125.1 Pseudomonas lundensis
GTTGCTTGGTCATCTGACACCTCGATATGGCGAGCATTCTCGCCTAAATGAGTGTCCGGTTTCATTAGACCACTACATGTAGCCCCTGCGCTCTAACCGAAAAACTGCCTTCCATTTGCTTTCAGGCGTGCTCCAGGTTTCCCCATCGACGCCGGGAGTCCTGCGACCCCGGTTTTCAGTGACCCGTTTAACCGCCAATACCTTGGCGGCAAACGAGCGAACCAGCATACGCTGCAAGGTTTTCACCTGCCGCCATTGCTGATTCTTGGCTGCCTTCGCGATCCGTACCTGTAGCCCTCGCACCTGTCGATGACCTGTTTCCCAGTCTATCGAATGCCAACTGATGGCCAGATGGGAGGACGCAGGTACTTCTATTTCAGACGCACTCATCTTGCTTTTCCTCCAGAGAAGATTTCCCCAGAGGGCAGTAGACGCACGTCGCCTTTGTGGGGGAGTGAGTACACTGCCCCGCAAGGGATTTCTATGAGTTAGACGCAGCCGGTCAAACCGACAAACGTCTGTTCTTGATGGCTTTACAGGCCTTCTCGCGATCAAAGACCAGTCGGAAGTCAGCACCGTTTCCAGTCAGGGCAGAGCCCTTATCCAACCCCATTACAGGGAGGCATTCGCTTTATCCGACATCCTCTACCCGCATTTTCAACAGTCTTCCTCACGGTCGACCTGCCTTGCCATACAGGCCAATGGCGAAAATACGGGCTTACCGAGTTCCATAACCGTCACAAGGATGGGTTAGGCCCTGCCTATTCACCGATGACTCAATGTCAGCGTGCCCCCAGATGTAAAAGGGACAACCAGTCATGCACCATTTTGGTCAAAGCCTATCAGCAACTTTGGCTCCATGCGGTTGACGGTGTTTATCAGCAGTTCACTTACGTTGGCCATACCAACCAGCCTAGCGTCTCACCCGCGTGTTGCTCGCAGGGTCTGCATGGTGCCTCGCGGCGACCACACACCACAGAATCATGGGACTACATTGTCAGGAAGCTTCGCACCCCGCCGTTACCAGCGACGCACTATCCCTAGGCTACTTTTGGCTGAACAAAAGGTCTCGCGCCCCTCTACCTTGCGGTTTCCGGGTGAGACAATGACAGCTATGGCTTGCGCCCTATAGATAGGAGCAGGCCAGCTCTTTGGACACGATTTCCCATACCTCCCTCGCAGTGATTCAAAATCTGCAAGCTCAGTACGCATATCGTTCTGATGATTTCCAGAGAGAAAATCACGATATATAGGCGACATTACGCCGAATTCTAAGCACCTTGTGAGTGCCGGAAATCCGGGTTTTGACGCCCGGACTTCGGGTTTTTTAAGCTGTTTCTGCGGGAAAGTGATCACCGGTTCAACCGGTGATCACCTAAGATGTAGCCCGCTAGGTGCTTCTACCTATAGCGACTCTCGTCGCACTACATCATGCCGCCCATACCACCCATGCCGCCCATGTCTGGCATGCCGCCGCCAGCTGGTTTGTCTTCCTGGATCTCGGCGATCATCGCTTCAGTGGTGATCATCAGGCTGGCAATCGACGAAGCCGCTTGCAGAGCCGAACGAGTCACTTTAGCCGGGTCAAGGATACCCATTTCGATCATGTCGCCGTATTCGCCAGTGGCAGCGTTGTAACCGTAGTTACCCGAACCCTGCTTCACTTTGTCGACCACTACGCTTGGCTCGTCACCGGAGTTGGCAACGATCTGACGCAGAGGCGCTTCAACTGCACGACGCAGCAGCGCGATACCGACGTTTTGATCAGCGTTGTCGCCTTTCAATTCAGAGATAGCTTGCAGAGCGCGAACCAGTGCCACGCCACCGCCAGGTACCACGCCTTCTTCAACGGCTGCACGGGTAGCGTGCAGGGCGTCTTCAACGCGGGCTTTCTTCTCTTTCATTTCAACTTCAGAACCGGCGCCAACCTTGATCACAGCAACACCGCCGGACAGTTTGGCCAGACGCTCTTGCAGTTTTTCACGGTCGTAATCAGAGGTGGTATCAGCCACTTGTGCACGGATCTGAGTCACACGTGCCTGGATGTCCGCATCGTTGCCAGCACCATCGATGATGGTGGTGTTTTCTTTGGACAGGATCACGCGCTTAGCGTTACCCAGGTGCTCCAGGGTTGTGCTTTCCAGGCTCAGGCCGATCTCTTCGGAGATCACAGTACCGCCAGTCAGAACAGCGATGTCCTGCAGCATGGCTTTGCGACGGTCGCCGAAGCCAGGTGCTTTAACAGCAGCCACTTTCACGATACCGCGCATGTTGTTCACAACCAGCGTCGCCAAGGCTTCGCCTTCAACGTCTTCGGCCACGATCAGCAGTGGACGGCCGGCTTTGGCTACGGCTTCCAGTACTGGCAGCATTTCGCGGATGTTGGAGATCTTTTTGTCAACCAACAGGATCAGCGGACCGTCCAGCTCAGCCACCATGGTGTCTGGCTTGTTCACGAAGTAAGGGGAGAGGTAGCCGCGGTCAAACTGCATGCCTTCAACCACAGACAGTTCGTTTTCCAGGCCCGAGCCTTCTTCAACGGTGATCACGCCTTCTTTACCGACTTTTTCCATGGCTTCGGCAATGATGTCGCCGATGGAGTTGTCGGAGTTGGCAGAGATAGTACCTACCTGAGCGATCGCCTTGCTGTCAGCGCATGGCTTGGCCAGTTCACGCAGCTCTTTGACGATAGCGATGGTCGCTTTGTCGATACCGCGCTTGAGGTCCATCGGGTTCATGCCGGCAGCGACAGCTTTCAGGCCTTCGTTGACGATCGATTGAGCCAGTACGGTTGCAGTCGTAGTACCGTCACCGGCGTCATCGTTGGCACGGGAAGCAACGTCTTTAACCAGTTGCGCGCCCATGTTTTCGAAGCGGTCTTTCAGCTCGATTTCTTTGGCAACGGACACGCCGTCCTTGGTGATGGTCGGAGCGCCGAAGCTCTTCTCGATGATCACGTTACGGCCTTTAGGGCCCAGGGTCGCTTTTACTGCGTCAGCCAGGACGTTTACACCGGCGAGCATTTTTTTACGGGCGGAATCGCCGAATTTAACTTCTTTAGCAGCCATGATCGTTCTTCCTTAAATACTGTGTAGTAACGGGAAAATGAGCGGGAAATCAGCCTTCGATAACAGCGAGAATCTCGTTCTCAGCCATTACCAACAGGTCTTCGCCGTCTACCTTCACGGTGTTGCTGCCGGAGTAAGGGCCGAACACAACTTTGTCACCCACTTTCACGGCCAGCGCACGCACTTCACCGTTGTCCAGAACGCGACCCGTGCCCACAGCGATCACTTCACCGCTGTTGGCTTTTTCAGCAGCCGAACCAGGCAGAACGATACCGCCAGCGGTTTTCTTTTCTTCTTCGCTGCGACGGATTACGACGCGGTCATGCAGAGGACGAAGCTTCATTGTCGATCTCTCCTAATTGTGGTGTTCATCGGCCGGTTTCATACCGGCTGGGTTTACAAGTCCGGAATTGCCGGGGGTGTTTCGCGGATAAGTGCTTGCTGTTGCCAGCAAAACCCTGCGGTGTCCGTTACATGAGGGCGGCCGTAGTGATTACAAGGGCCGACCCATGATTTTTTTTGCGAAGATCAGCCACTCAAAAACGAACACGGCACCGAAGTGCCGTGCTTTAAACGCTGAATCGCTTTACTTGTCGCGGTGCTCGAACTCACCCTCGATCACGTTCGGTTCGCGGCCCAGGGGCTGATGAGTGCCCGGACGCACAGGCGCATCGAATTCATCGGCAAAGGCACGCTGACGCATGGCCTGTTCTTCCGCGCGTTTGCGCAGGCGCTTGACCAGCAGCCCCCGCACGGGAGGCAATAGCAACAGCAAACCTGCGATGTCGCTGATGAAACCGGGAAGCACCAGCAAGCCACCGCCCAACGCCATCATCAAACCGTGGAGCATTTGCTCGGCAGGCAACTCGCCGCGATTCAAGCTTTCGCGCGCGCTGAGTGCCGTCGCCAACCCGGCGATCCGCACCACAAGAATCCCCAGCATGGAGCCGGCAATGATCAGCAGCAACGCGGGGAAAAAACCGATCGCGGTGCTGACCTTGAAAAAGACGTACAGCTCTAGCACGGGAAACAACAGAAAGAGCAATAGAAAAGCGCGCATCAAATGATTCCTCTCCGGAAGAATATCTTCCAACCCAGCTTAGATGACGGCGCTTGGCCCTGAATTCAAGGTCAGGCTGGCTGTTTTTTCGGCCACTCACTGGCGCGGGCCAGAAAAACCAAGGCTTCGCGCGCTTGTATCGGAGTGTTACAAACCTGCGGAAAGCCTAGCCAATAAAGGCCCGCTCCGATGCGTAAATGCATACCTTCACTGTCTATTGCGACCAGCACGGCAGGTGCGGTTTGTGGCAATCGCGCTAATTGCACGTAATGCTGTATCGCATTGGCGTGATCATCATTCATGTGTTCGACCATGCGCCGCTCGGCTTGCCCGGCAAACGGGTTAGCCAAGGTCACCTGATCCAGCCAGTGAATGGCGCCAAACCCGCCGATATAACGATGCCGCACAGGTTTAAGCACCCAAAAGTCAAAATCGTGAGCCGTGTGGTAGCTCCGAGACTCGGGGAAGTAGCGGTAATAACGCTCGGCAGCCGCTTCAATGGCCGTGGCATCGCTCAATTGTTCGGCTTCAGCCATCACAGTTAAACGCCCTACTGCCTGAACATCCTCGGCCCCGCGCTCGCCGACCATCAAAGAGCATTTGGGGTCTTGACGCAGGTTATGGGTGTGTTGGGCAATGCGACTGATGAGAATCAAGGGGCGGCCTTGATCATCCAGGCAATAGGGTACAACCGACCCGAACGGGAAACCCGGCATCGCTTTGGACTGCGTCGCCAGTGCTCCACGGTATTCCTTGAGCAGTAATTCTCGGGCATGCTTGGCAGCTTCAACGCTCAACGTGTGACTCCTTATAAAAAATCCGTCGAAAACGGACGAGTTCAGGGCATGCAGTACACCCGCACTCAGGGCTGTATTTGATAGACGACCGCTCCCCCGGCGTAGATCAAGGCTGTGTAAGGAATCACTCCGATAAATTGCTGCCGAGGGCTGTCATGCAACTTAAAGACAAAGTAATCATTATCACTGGCGGTTGCCAAGGACTAGGGCGTGCCATGGCCGAGTATCTGGCTGCCAAGGGCGCCAAACTGGCGCTGGTTGACCTCAATCCGGAAAAACTCGAGCTGGCTGTGACAGCCTGTCAGGCACACGGCGTCGAGGCACGCGCGTATTTATGCAATGTGGCGGATGAAGAGCAGGTCACACAAACGGTGTCACAGATTGCCGATGACTTTGGAGCGATCCACGGCCTGATCAATAACGCCGGTATTCTGCGCGATGGCATGTTGCTCAAGGTTAAAGACGGCGAGATCACCAAGATGAGCCTGGCGCAGTGGCAGGCAGTGATTGATGTGAACCTGACCGGCGTGTTCCTGTGCACCCGTGAAGTGGCAGCCAAAATGGTTGAGCTGAACAATCAGGGCGCGATTATTAATATCTCGTCTATTTCGCGGGCCGGTAACGTGGGCCAGACCAACTACTCGGCGGCCAAGGCGGGCGTAGCCGCTGCGACCGTAACCTGGGCCAAGGAGCTGGCACGCTATGGCATTCGGGTCGCGGGGATTGCGCCGGGCTTCATCGAAACTGAAATGACCCTGGGCATGAAACCTGAAGCGCTGGAGAAAATGACCTCGTTTATCCCGCTTAAGCGCATGGGCAAAGTCGAAGAAATTGCTCATTCGGCGGCTTATATCCTTGAGAACGACTACTACAGCGGACGAATCCTGGAGCTCGATGGCGGGCTGCGGATCTAACCCGGCGTAGCGCAACCAACACTGGGGCAGTCGTTTCAGGCAATGCCTTTTAAGCGGCAATCATTAGCCCTGAAACCACTGCCATTGGCGCCGATACTGCATGCATATGCGGCTTTCGGCAGCCGATTTGCATCGGTTACCAGGTCACACCAAACCCTGCGGTGTAGCGGGTTTTGTTGAGGGTGTTGTCAGTACCGCTGCCACTGCCTACCAAGTCTTTCTCCGCCTTAAGATTGAGCGAAGCCCACTCAGTGACTTTGTAACGCAGGCCAATTTCGGCCTCAAGGCTGTAATCCGAGGCACTGGCCAACGGCTTGCCGACTTCGCCATTGGTGAAAAGCGACACCGTCTTGCCCAGCAAATAACGGTTGTAGTCCCAACGCATGGCCAAGGAGTAGAAGTTGTCCTTCTTGCCGTCCGAGTATTCGTAATCCGTGCGGTTCACCAGTGAACCGAGCGAGAACGCGCCAAGTTCGTCATCCCAAAACTGATAACCAGGCCCCGTACCCACGGTGCGCTGACGGGAGATGTCTTCGACCCTGTCACGCTTGTAAGTCAGGCGACCTTGCCAGTACCACTTTTCATCAAGGAAGTGGTCGAGGGCATATTCGGCACTCCAGTTGTCAGTGGTGACCACATCGTTCTGGAACTCGCGGTTGTACTCGCCTTCGGCATGATGACGCCACGCACCGTGACGGGCAGTGGTTTTAAAGTCGATGTCGTAATCGTCGGTGTCTTTGTCGGCGCGTTTGTAGTCGAGCGCTACATCTATATTGCCCTTCAAGACCAGATCTTCAATCACCGGCTTGGGTTTGATGATCTGTTGAATACTTGCCAGATCGACCGTCTTGGGTTCGTCGCCATTGGCCAGCGTGACCTTCCCGTCCTCGGCTGCTTTTAGCGATTTGGCTTTTTCGCCAGCATACGCATCCTGTTTGACCAATAATTCCTGATCGCTCTCAAGGGTTTTGACCTCTTTCCAATCAATTGGAATGGCCCCCGCGTACTTGGTTTGAATGAGTAACTTGCCGCCATCGAACACTTTAATTTTGCCGCTCAGGCGGTCGCCGTTTTTTAACCAGACCGTATCAGCAAGCAAAGGCGTGGACACATTCAACACAGCGAGGCATAACAGGGTTCTGGACAACATAAGCAGATGCGAAACTCAGGTTTGCGAAAGAATGCCGGCATTATCCAGATGGACATGCCCCAGGCAAAGAAAGACCGGCTGAAAAGGATGTAGTTCCTTCATTAGTCCAATTGACAGAAACGCCTTCAGCCCTCCACCCAAGCCATCTACCTGTAGAAACGTGCCGTGAATTGCGACCCATCTCCTGTTCAAACGCCCGCCGACGTCCGCCGTGAAGCGCTCTATTCAACGCTGATGCAGGTGCCCGCCGGGTATGTGGTCACTTATGGCCAGCTCGCCGAGCTGGCGGGCCTGGGCCGGGCGGCACGGTGGGTCGGGCGCACGCTCAGCCAGCTACCGGAAGGCTCACGCTTGCCGTGGCATCGCGTGATTGCAGCGGGCGGGCGTATCAGTTTGCCAGCAGGGTCGCCATCGGGAGATGAGCAGCGCGCGCGACTTCGCAGCGAAGGGCTGAGTATTTTGAATAATCGCGTGGATATACAACGCCATGGCTGGCGCCCGATAGAGCACTGCGGTTAGAGTGCGGCCTTTGTTTCCGTAACCTGAGGCAGACTCCAGCCCATGCCCCGTAAAACCTGGCGCGCCGCGCTCGCTGCCTATGCCAGCCCCTCGACTCTAGTGCTGTTGCTGCTCGGTTTTGCCGCCGGCTTGCCGTACATGCTGATGGTCTCAACGCTTTCCGTCTGGTTGCGCGAGGCCGGTGTGGCCCTCCAAACCATTGGCTACGCCAGCCTGATCGGTCTGGCCTACGCGTTTAAATGGGTGTGGTCACCACTGCTCGACCAATGGCGCCTGCCTTTGCTGGGTAGACTCGGCCGCCGTCGCTCCTGGCTGGTGCTCGCGCAGTCCCTGGTCATTCTGGGCCTGATCGGCATGGGGTTCTGTGACCCGCAAAAGCATCTTTCCTGGCTGATTGCCATTGCCGTCATCGTGTCTTTTGCCTCGGCCACCCAAGACATTGCTGTCGACGCTTACCGCCTGGAGATTGCAGAAGACAGCCGTCAGGCCGCACTCGCCGCCAGCTACATGTCCGGTTATCGGGTAGCCGCTTTGCTGGCCACGGCCGGAGCCCTGTTTTTCGCGGAAGGTTTCGGCTCCACCGGATTCAACTACAAACACTCGGCCTGGACCGGTACCTTCGTGCTGTTCGGGTTACTGATGGTTCCGGCCCTGCTGACCACCTTTTTCATGCGCGAACCGCCCGTGCCCCTGCGCACTCAGTTGTCAGCCGGGCGATACACCTTCGGCCATCAACTGGCATCGGTGTTTGTGCTGATTGTGCTGCTGGTCTCTGTCCCCGCGATGTTTACCCAGCTCTACGACACCGATTTCGCAAGTGTGCTCTTTGGTGACCAGACACTTCTGAATTTGCTGCTGGAAGACCGGGCGTTCCTGCGTGCGATCTTGTACACCTTGCTCACCGTACTGTGCCTGTCTTCAATTGGACGACGCGGGCTGGCGCCCGTTCTCACACCCGTGAACGACTTTATCGTGCGCTACCGGTGGCAAGCCCTGTTGCTGCTCGGCCTGATCGCCACCTACCGAATGTCTGACACGGTCATGGGCGTCATGGCCAATGTGTTCTACATCGACCAAGGCTTCACCAAAGACCAGATTGCCGGTGTCAGCAAGATTTTCGGCCTGATCATGACCTTGGTCGGTGCAGGCATGGGCGGCCTGCTGATCGTGCGCTTCGGCATCCTGCCGATCCTGCTCATTGGCGGTGCTGCTTCGGCCGGGACCAACCTGCTGTTCATGCTGCTGGCCGACATGGGCCCGAACGTGCAGATGCTGATTGTCACGATTTCACTCGACAACTTCAGCTCCGGCCTCGCCACGTCGGCCTTCGTGGCCTACCTGTCGAGCCTGACCAACCTCAAGTTTTCCGCCACTCAATACGCCCTGCTCAGTTCCATCATGCTGCTGCTGCCGCGCCTGATGGGTGGGTACTCCGGCGTACTGGTCGAGAAGTTCGGCTATCACAACTTCTTCATCATTACGGCAGTGATGGGTATTCCTACGCTGCTGTTGATCAGCCTGCACTGGTATCAAGAGAGCCGCCGCGCACGACAAAAGCCCCCTGTCGATCTCGAAAAAGCGCCGTAAACACACGGGGGACCCAACCTCCCCCGCCTGGCCTGTACGCAAGCACATCTCGCCCGTACAATGCCCAGTCATTTCTAGTCATCAGCAACGGCACCGGCTAACCATGCGCACCAGTCAATATTTGCTCGCCACACAAAAAGAAACGCCATCGGACGCGGTCGTTATCAGCCATCAGCTGATGCTGCGCGCAGGCATGATTCGCAAACTTGCTTCCGGCCTGTACACCTGGCTGCCCATGGGCCTGCGCATCATGCGCAAGGCCGAAGCCATTGTTCGTGAAGAAATGAACGCTGCAGGCGCTCTGGAAGTGCTGATGCCGAGCATCCAGCCGGCCGAGCTGTGGCAGGAATCCGGGCGCTGGGAAGAATACGGCCCTGAACTGCTACGCCTTAAAGACCGTCATGGTCGTGAATTCTGCGTGGGCCCGACCCATGAGGAAGTGATCACCGACCTGTGCCGCAACGAGTTGAACAGCTACAAGCAGCTGCCTATCAACCTGTATCAGATCCAGACCAAGTTCCGTGACGAGATCCGTCCCCGTTTCGGTTTGATGCGCGGCCGTGAATTTATCATGAAGGACGCGTATTCCTTCCACGCCGACGAAGCCTCGCTGCAGGTCACTTACGACCGCATGCACCAGGCATACTGCAACGTGTTCACCCGTCTTGGCCTGAACTTCCGCCCGGTCGAAGCCGACAACGGCTCAATTGGCGGCGCTGGCTCCCACGAATTCCACGTGCTGGCAGAATCGGGCGAAGACGATATCGTTTTCAGCAACGGTTCCGACTACGCGGCCAACATTGAAAAAGCCGAAGCCGTACCGACTGAAACCGCACGGCCTGCGGCCACTGAAGCACTACGTCTGGTCGACACCCCGGACGCCAAAACCATTCAGCAGTTGGTAGAAGGTCACAGCCTGCCAATCGAAAAAACCGTCAAGACCCTGATCGTTCACGCCGCCGAAGAAGGCAAGCTGATCGCGCTGGTGATTCGTGGTGACCACGAGCTGAACGAAATCAAAGCCGCCAACTACCCGTTGGTCGCCAGCCCGCTGGTCATGGCCGGCGATGCCGAGCTGCGCGATGCCATCGGTGCCGGCGCAGGCTCGCTGGGCCCGTTGAACCTGCCATTGCCTTGCATCATTGATCGCTCGGTCGAGATGATGAGCGACTTCGCCGTGGGTGCGAACATCGACGACAAGCATTACTTCGGTGTGAACTGGGAGCGTGACCTGCCCGTACCAACCGTTGCCGATCTACGTAATGTCGTCGCTGGCGACCCTAGCCCGGACGGCAAAGGCACACTGGAAATCAAGCGCGGCATCGAAGTGGGCCACATTTTCCAACTGGGCACCAAGTACAGCGAAGCCATGAAGTGCCAGGTACTGGGCGAGAACGGCAAGCCGGTCACGTTGAGCATGGGCTGCTACGGCATTGGTGTTTCCCGCGTGGTTGCTGCTGCCATCGAACAGAACAACGACGAGCGCGGCATTATCTGGAGCGATGCGTTGGCGCCGTTCCAGGTGGCACTGGTGCCACTGCGTTATGAAACCGAAGCAGTGCGCGAAGCCACGGACGCCTTGTACGCCCAGCTGACAGCCGCAGGCTTTGAAGTACTGCTGGACGATCGCGATAAGAAAACCAGCCCCGGCATCAAGTTCGCTGACATGGAGCTGATCGGCATCCCGCACCGCATCGTGGTCAGTGACCGAGGCCTGGCCGAAGGTAACCTGGAGTACAAGAGTCGCACCGAAGCAGAGCCGCAAGCACTGCCCGTGGCTGACGTCCTGGCATTCCTTCAGGCACGCATCCGTCGCTGAACCCGAATATAGAGACGCCATGTTCAATCGACGTACCTTAACCCTCGGGGGCGCCGCCATGTGCGGCGCCCTGCTGTTGAGTGGCTGTGCCAACCACATGTCGCAACGCAGCGAGCACGAGGAGCGCATCGAGCGCAAACTGCTTTCCCACAGCCTGCTAATCGATGTGGGGTCGCCAGCTGTGCTGGAGTTACCGCAACGCCGTGTGCGCATCAATGAGCAAAAGACTTTCGAAGTCACCGAGTTCGATGTCACCCGTCGTTACGACCGCTACACCCCCTATCAACCCTGGAGAGAAATCTACGAGGTGCCATTGGGGGCCGTGGCAGTGGTTGCCGGGGTTGGCGCCAATGTGCTGAACATCTTCATGTTCGGGCAATTACCGGACAGCGTGACCCGAGATTGGCTGAGCTATGGCGTTGACGGGCTGAATCCGGCCATGAACGTGCAATCCAATGGCCGTGCCCAACAGAGCCTGGCCGGGATTGAAGACGTCCAGCGCGATTCGCGCCTGGAGTATTCGAGCCTGCCGTGGGCTGAACGCCCCGTGGCGGTGACGGCTGGTAAACAGACCCACGAATTGACCACGGATCGCAACGGCGTGTTACGCCTCAACCTGCTGGACGGCCCTTTTGCCGGACAGGATCTCAACCATGTCGGCAAGTTGACGATCACGGTCGAGGACGCACAGGACGAGACCCACTCCGACTCGACCCTCTCAATCAGCAGCAACTTGCGCGGCAAACTGCTGGAAGCGCATAACCTGATCTTCGACGACCTTGAGGGTGACGACGTCAACCAATGGGTTCATCGGGTTAAACGCTTGTCTGAACTGGGCCTTGAAGAGGAAGCCAGCGAACTCGAACAGAGCCTGATCGAACTCACCCGCAACGATCCCGAGTTGCAACGTGAATTCCTTCAGTCCCTGACCAAAAATGCGGGCCGACTGGTCGCAGACCCCGGCGTAAGTTGAGGGGCGCGCTACGAGCGCCCGCCAAACAGCTCCAACTGCTCAAACCCGGTACTCAAATCCTGCAAGCGCACGCCAAGCCCGAGCAATCGAACGGGCTTGGCGCCGCGTGCAAAGGCCTGACTCAACAGGCCCTGATAACTTTCCAGATCCCTCCCGGCCCCTGACTGCTCCAATGTGGTTTGGGTGAAATCGTGAAACTTCACTTTGACGAACGGCTTGCCGGGACGGTAACTCGCATCCAGCCGCCCGATACGCCCATTCAGGGTGTCGAGAAGTTCGGGGAGTTTTTCAAGACAGGTCGCCAGATCCGGCAAGTCGACGTCGTAGGTATTTTCAACACTCACGGACTGACGGCGACTGTCGCTGTGTACCAAACGCTCATCAATGCCCCGCGCCAGCCCCCACAACCGCTCACCAAAGCTGCCGAACTCACGAACCAGCGCCAGCTTGCTCCAGTCGCGCAATTGCAGGCAGGTCTCGATCCCCAGCCGTGCCAGTTTGTCGGCGGTCACCTTACCCACCCCATGCAGTTTGTTGACCGTAAGCGCAGAAACAAAATCGTCTACTTGGTCCGGCGTAATCACGAACAGCCCGTTGGGCTTGCGCCAGTCACTGGCGATTTTTGCCAGAAATTTGTTGGGCGCTACCCCAGCCGATACCGTGATGTGCAACTGATTGGATACCCGACGCCGAATGTCCTGGGCAATGCGCGTGGCGCTGCCGGCAAAGTGCGGGCTGTCCGAAACATCCAGATAAGCCTCGTCCAGCGATAACGGCTCAATCAACTCGGTGTAATCGCGCAGAATGCCGTGAATCTCACGGGAGGCTTCTTTATAAGCGTCCATCCGCCCATGCACGATTACCAGGTCCGGGCACAACTTCAGCGCATGCCGCGATGACATGGCCGATCGCACCCCATACGCCCGCGCTTCATAGTTGCACGTAGAGATCACTCCCCGCCGATCCGCTGAGCCTCCGACCGCCATGGGCTTGTTTGCCAGGCTCGGATCATCACGCATCTCAATGGCGGCGTAGAAACAGTCACAGTCGACATGAATGATTTTTCGCTGCGTCATGTAGGGCGGCGTTCTATCTAAGGTTGAAAGCGGGTCGCCAGTATGTCATCCGCAACTGTATATAGCACCAGTAGTCTTCTGCATCCCCGACCAGCGTGGCTAGAGAGCCCTGCCTATTTGTTTTTCCAATCGAACCACCCTCTTTAATAGCGCATCGCCCATTCCACGCGGCCTACACTGCCTCGCACCACCTCCCTACCAGGCTAACCAATTGAACCAGAACACTTTTTTCTAAATTAACATTTGACACACTCGCGTATCACTGTAGAATCCGCCCCACAGACGCGGGATGGAGCAGTCTGGTAGCTCGTCGGGCTCATAACCCGAAGGTCGTCGGTTCAAATCCGGCTCCCGCAACCAAACATCGAAGAAGGCCACTTGAAAAAGTGGCCTTTTTTGTGCGCGTCAGTTTTGTGTACGCTGCCGCGCTCTGGCACCGCACGTTTCATTGGCGCCTTTCATTCACGCAGAAAACCTGCCGCATTTCAGCTAATTGCCTGCATTTATGCATTAAAGGTTGACTCCTCAGCTCATCACTGTAGAGTGCGCCCCACAGACGCGGGATGGAGCAGTCTGGTAGCTCGTCGGGCTCATAACCCGAAGGTCGTCGGTTCAAATCCGGCTCCCG
>NZ_NQKI01000058.1 GCF_002269125.1 Pseudomonas lundensis
GAATAACCCCCAAACAAAAGTTGGCCCTGGCGGCCTGACCTCTATTTTTGGTAAGTGCTAAAAGTGGGGGGATTACCCATCCTTCTTTGCCTACAGAAAAGAACATTGTTAACCTGCTCAACTTTTTAAGTCGATGTGAAACTGATCAAGTACCGCTAAAAGTACTATTGGAAAAAGCTTCAAGAAATATCTACATAGACTATATGGGCGTGAAAGGTCTTTTTCATCATCTTCTATGGATCGGTCGCTTAGACATGGATCTAACTTCAAAAGTTATTAGCTTATCTCAGCCATTGCATGTGTGGATTAGTCAATCCCCTCCGTCTGTTATAGCGCCAATCGAGGTATCCAATAATGCTAAATCTGCGAGTTAACGGCATAATTTCTCCAGGTGAATACTCTAGCCTGCTTAAAAAGCCAGTTAGGATATTAGGTATTAAGGATGATTACATTTTAGTAATTGAGCTGTGTACAAATCCGACCAAGCCTTGGCAAATTGAGAAGTCACTTTTGGTCGAAGAGATCGACTCCGGGGCGGCTGTGCTAAACCAAGAAATGGTTCCCATGCACCTGCTCAGAACTGATGATCAGATAAGCGAGAATGAAAGACATAGCAGGGACAGAAACTGGGACCTAATTCGGGACTTGGTGGAAAACCAGGCAGCCTTAGATATTTTAACTACCAATTTCGGGGCCCTCGTTTCGACTCATGCGATAAAAATGGGAGTAGATCGAAAGCAAATCTATCGACTTCTTTATCGATACTGGAGTATGGGGCAGACTCGTAACGCGCTTCTGTGGAATACCAGTGCATGCGGAGGTCGAGGAAAAGGCAAAAGCCGTGCTTCTGGAATTATTCCTGGGCGGCCGCCCAAATATCTAGGCGCGGTTGTTAGCGAGGATGGCGCTATTATGCTTGAAAAGCGGCATCTGACCCACATCCGCTTGGCTTATGGGCGTGTCGCTAGTGGGAAGTGCGGTACTCTTGGAGACGCACACACTTGGATGTTAAATAGATTCTATAGGGAAGTTTTAACTGACGGCACGAAAGGAGACGTGGTACGCGGCAGTTATCCCTCTATCCATCAGCTTAGGCATCATGGGAAATTGTTCTTCGATGACCTTTACAAGTTAAAGAGGCGTGGGGGAGCCATTCGTTATAATAAAGATCATCGTGCGCTCGTTGGGTCGGCATCTATGGGGTTATTCGGTGCAGGCCATCGCTATGAAATAGATTCGACCATTGCCGATGTTTACTTGGTACACCGTATCAACAGATTGTGGCTGATCGGTCGGCCAGTGCTCTACGTTATCGTGGATACATTCACAAGAATGATTGTGGGTATTCACGTTGGTCTTGAAGGGCCAAGTTGGAATGGCGCTAGACATGCTATTTACAATGCGTGCACACCAAAAGTAGATTTTTGCAAACGTTATGGCATTGACATCGATGAAGTTGATTGGCCATGCGCTCATCTGCCGATAGAGCTTGTTGCGGATCGTGCTGAGCTTTTGAGCGAGGCCGGTGAGGCGATGACGAAAGTTTTGGGTATTGCCGTTAAGATTTTGCCACCCTTTCGACCAGATTGGAAAAGTATTATTGAAAGCCGATTTCGTCTAATTAATGAAAAGTTAGACCTAAAATTTGTACCAGGAGGCGTTGACGCTCGAAAAATGGAGCGTGGGGATCGAGACTATCAGCTTGATGCGATCCTCGATATCGACGAGTTTACCGAAATGGTAATCGTAGGGGTATTGGCTCACAATAAAACCCTTCGGGTACCTCATATTCTTAGTCGTGAAATGATTGCGTCAGGGGTGGAGCCAACTCCAATAGAAATTTGGAAATGGTCCATGGCAAACAGCCTGCTTGATTCTAAGGTAGTTTCTCCTGCAGAGCTCAAGATCGCCTTGTTGCCTTCGCAGGAGTGTCGTATCAGCCGAGGCGGAATTAACTTCCAAGGTGTGCAATATACTTGTCAAACTGCAGTTCGTGAAGAGTGGTCCGAGCGTTCACATAACCTTAAAACTAAATACGTTAGACTTTATTATGATCCGAACTCTATTGAGAATTGCTGGATCAAATCTGAAGCGGGATTTGAGTCACTTACGATAGTGCCGCAACATCGGCAAAAGTATGGCGGACTCCGTATGGAAGAAGTCTTTGATATGATCAAAATATTGAATCAAGTCTCGCCTGACGCTCGGTATGAAGTTGACAACACTGCAGCGCTACTGAGAGGCCGTCAAGAAGAAATCCTAGATCGGGCGAAAACCAAGCGCGAGGTTCAAGGTAACCCGAAATCGAATGCTGACTTCAAGCGGGACAAGCGTTCCAAGCGTGCTACGGAAGCTCAGAATGAGCGCGACCAACACACCGCCGATCTGAATCAGCTTCGTATTGTGGATAACCCGGTTGTTACGGAGGAAAATCCCAAAACAGTCGCGAGAAAGCACAGTTCTGCGAGAAGTGCTGACTTCCTGAAACTGGTGGTAAACGTGAGTAATGAGACCAATCGATGAGTGACTTCAGCTTCGCTCCTGCTGAATACAACCCTACCGGGATGCCTCAATACGATGGCAATCCACTGATCGAGTGCCTTCCGAGAATTCTGTCCGATATTGATGTTGTCAGGCGCGTTGGGAATCTCCCAATGAAGCCTGATGATGCGGAGCGGGCTTTGGAGCCCAAGCTTCGCGGTCACGGTATCAACAGGATGAAGGACGTCATCGTTCCCTTTGAGATTCATCTGCGCCTTGAAGATTTGTTTAGCCAGTTGATTCGCTACGGATACACCGGGCGCAACCCGCTGCTAGCGGCGACTGTTAGACATCGGCTTCCTTCCTCTGCTGAGGTTAGAGGCCACGGCTTTATGTCGACGGCTGAAACCATGACTCTTATTGGATTAAGCGGCATGGGTAAAACAACCGGGCTTAATTCTATAGCTAGGCTATATCCACAGGTCATCAGCCATAGTCAGTACAAGCAGCAGATTTTCATCGAGACTCAGGTTGTCTGGCTAAAGATCGAATGCCCTCACGATGGCTCTCTACGAGGCTTTTGTGTGGCGTTCTTCTCAGCACTGGATGCAGCATTATGTATCGAGAAATACTCTCGTAGAGGTGCTGCCGGCAACAGCATCAGTGTCATGCTTCAGCACATCAGTCAGTTGTGCAAAACCTTTTTCATCGGCGCATTGATCATCGATGAGATGCAACATCTCTGCTCGTCGCGAGGGGGACAAGACCGGGAAAAGCTGCTCAACTTTTTCGTGACGCTATCAAATGACGCCGGTGTCCCGCTGGTCTATGTCGGTACAAATGCGATGCTTCCGCTATTTTCGGGTGTGTTGCGAAATGCCCGCCGGGCGGCGGGGATGGGACCCATCGCTTTTGATAGGTTCAGCGAGGACGATCCATTTTGGGCGCATCTGGTTTCACAGCTTTGGGCCTATGACTGGACGACGTCCTGTGCTCCTTTGACTGATGGGCTCCTTTCCAAGATCTATGATCTCACTCAAGGAAACACAGATTTCCTGGCTAAACTCCTTATGCTTGCTCAACGGCACGTAATTTGGGAGGGCATTGACTCGATAACGCCAGCGGTGCTGCAGCAGGTTTATGACACCCAGATGAGGCTTCTACACAAGCCCATCGAAGCGTTACGAAGCGGTGATCCTCTGCAAATAGCTGACTTTGAGGACATGATGCCCACTAAGGACCAGATCGCTCAGATGATGAACTACGATCTGGCGCGGCGAGCGGACAGATCACATCTTTCCCTGCTTACTCAGGCGTCGATTGCCCCTGCAAGTGAACCCATGGACAAACCGGCCACCAAGGTTGCCAGTCGGCCTTTAGTTCCGGTGGATGATGGGTCTGTGAAGAGCGCCCATCTCATCAAGGACGAGGATGTGCAGACTCAACTCGAACAGCGCGGCTGGGTGGATAAAGACGCTGCCTGGTGACATGACTCATGGGGGTTGAGGTCAATGGAGGGTCTACTTTTCTTTCCTCAGCCGTTGCCTGATGAATCGATCTACAGCTTGGCCGTCCGTTACCACAGGCTGGCGGCCAACATCAGTTATCGCGTCACAAGCCAAGAGCTATTTGGAGCATATTCCAGGACCTGTGGCTCTATTCTTCCGTGTTGTTTGGGGAGGCTATCGCAACGGCTTGGCACACTCTATTCAGTAAAAGATCTGGTTGATCGCTTCACTCTTTTGCCTCTCTATCGACCATTTGTGGACGATGTTAAGTACCGCGCCGCCATTGTGGCGATGACTGGCAACGACGGTACAGGGCTTAAGATGAGTCTGGGTATCACCGCCTCGAGATTTCTAAGGCACGCGTCGTTCAGATATTGCGAAAGCTGCGTCAGGGAGGACACCCTGAGGTACGGCGCTGCATACTGGCATCGTGTTCACCAGGCTATTGGCACCTGCATTTGCCCCCTCCATAGAGACGTGCTTTGGGCTATGACATTTCCGGATGGGGCAGATTGGCGTTGCATGCTCCTACCGGCTGAAGCAGGTGGAACTCCAGTACTGCAATCACCTGGCGAAACAGCAGCTGGTTCCATTGCCAAAATGCAACTCTGGGGGCTTGAGAATCCCAAAAACGTACAGTCGCTTCTGGCTGGGGATTTTCTAAGATGTCGTTTGGATGAGATGGGGTTTATCCAGTCTGGCCGAACCAGAGAGCGGATGTTGAAATCTTTCCTAGGTCCGCGACTCCTTTGCGGCCCTCCCGCTCCTGAGTTTCAAGAGATCACGCATTCTTCTGACTGGATTTTTCGAGTTTTACGCCCACGCGGAGTCGTGCAGCCTTTGAAGTTCTACTTTCTGTGCTGGCTACTGGGTTTAGATCTGGAACAACTCAAACTCTTCCCCCCCAAAGATGCTCTCCACAGTGTGAATCTCTCTTGCAGCAATGGTTCAGCCAACGTTGCAAATAAGGAAGATATCGAGGCGCGTCGATCAGCGTTTTCCAGCAGTTCCAACCTGAAATGTCACGAGAAACCTGGCTATATGTGGCTGTACCGCCATGATAGAGAGTGGTTAGCGCAGTATGTGGCTTTACACCCCTTCATCAGGTCACGGGGGGAGTTGATCAATTGGGGGGCTAGAGACTCAGCCCTCGCGCGCGAGCTTTTGATCGCGAATGAACGGTTGCGGTCTGCAGAGGGTAAACCTCAGAAGGTTACACGCGCCGCGCTATGCAGACTTGTAGCGCATAGCCATGACTTTTTGAGAAAGCCAAATCATTTCCCCATAAGCATTAAGCTGATGGAAGATTTACTTGAGTCTTCCCATGATCACCAAGTACGGAAGATAAAGTGGGCGGTCAAAATTTATGTGCTGGATGAACGATGTGCAAAGAGTGTTGTGTACCGATTTTCAGGTATTAGAGTATCTCAGGTGAGCGATGGCGAATATAGTAGTCTTCTCCGCAGTAGGGCGTAGTGTTCAATACGGGTGCCATTGGGAAACGCCTGCCTCATGCAAGTTTTTTCTTAATAATGTGCGAGTATCTTCATTAGTCAAAAGATCAAAATAGTGATCAGCAGTTATGCAGCCTAGGAATGCACAGAGTGAGAGATTTTTATCCAATAACCGGCCATTGTTGCCTAGCGTAATAGATATGCCTAATTCTCGCGCTATGATATTGTCTAGACCTAGACTACTATTATCGTCTGCATACCTCTTGGCATATTTCAATGTTACACTTTGATGAATTACAGCATCAGCTAAAATCCGTTTGACCGTTGCACCACGGTAACCCAACAAGTCTGCAATGAATTTCGCATATAAGCGGGGAGTCGAGTTTAGTTGAGCCTTCGAGCGTTTTGAATATTTGTACCGTTTGCTGCATATACCTAATTTTGTTATGTCGTGTTTTCTAATGGGTGCTGAGCATTGTGGGCAGGATTCAATAAGGGCTGAACCGTGTATGCTACAAAACATTACAGAAGATAGTACATGTCTGCAATGTATATACGGGCTTCCATGTGTTTCAATATCTTCTAAAACGCAGTCGCGGCATATCCGCATCCAAATTTTAGGAGTGACCTCTGTATATGCACGTGAGCGGCCTAGCGCTGCGTTTAGAGGGTGTAAGGTATTATTGTTTAAGACATTTTCAGTGATATTATGTTTCGTAAGAAAATCGGGAAACTTAAATTTGGCGTAGTCCCTCGATTCGGTTTTTACAGGCATTAAGCACTTGCTAATTCCGAAACCGATTCTTGGGATCGGCTTTATATAAAATTCTTCTTTAGCTATAGATTTAATACCAAGCAGCTCATTCCCTCGCTTAAGTGCTGACGCAATATACTCACCAGGCAAAGGCGAAAAAATTCTCATAAATAGTTTTCGTATAGAGTTTTGTTAGTGAGTGTTATTCCTGAACACGCTGGCCATCTTACCTGATCAACGAGCGCTTTCATTTGTTAATCTTGCATCTTGAGGTAGATTTCAATGGCTGATCCCGGACTATAAACTTCCGTAGCCTCCTGCTTGGTATTGACTCAGCTCGTCGCTAGCCATAGCTGCCTGCCTCCTACGAATGAAAGCTCATCGTTGAACCTTCAATGATGATAGGTGGCGGTCTCCAAGGATCAGCTGCGGTAGAAGATCCATGTCCAACCCAGTGATTCCTGTAGTTAAGGATGATGCATCTACGTGGTAATGTCGATGTGCTGAGCATGGCCTTAACCCTGACTGCACACTGAAAAGGACGTTTGTATGCCTGCAAAACCCGTGGGATTGCCGAGTAAGACATTCGCTAAGCAAGGTGAGGCGACGGCCTTCTTCAAAGCCATGCTTGCACGCTACGCTGATGGAGAGTTCTTGAACTCTGTTGACGAAGACATCTTGTATGAGCTATTGCAGCGACATCCTGAAGCTGATCAAAAAATAGGGGTTGGGGTGCAAGCTTTTTTCAGAAACAAATCACCAGATCATCCCACGAGCTGCTTTCACCTCCTACGGATTGATGGGAGCACTACAGACTTCGGATATCCTACATGCATAACTGGACGTGCTCCGAGCTTACGCCATGCCTTTTATGAAGCCTGTCGGCGTTCAGTAGTAGCCGAGTTAATGGTACAGAAACAGAGGTTATGCGACATGTCGCCCAATGGAATACAGTGTGTGCGAACTGGAGAGCTGACCACTATCCACACCTCAGAATATCGCCACACCGAGCCAAGATTTCGCGATATTGTGAGGGGATTCATTCAGATGAAAAATCTGGTTATTGATTCCTCCATGGTGACAGACAGCCAAGACATGCAATACACGACGGTATTCACAGACCAAACGATGGCTGTAGATTTTATTAACTATCATGCAACAGTAGCCGGGCTAGCAATCTTTAAAAAATATGTGCGCTGATGAGTGATGCTTTGAGCAAACGAAGCAGCCGCGTTTCTATGTGGCTCTTTGTCACTCGTGTTTCCGTGCCTGATGGCGTCTGAGGCCTACCACAGTGCAAATCTGTGCAGCTGGTCAGCGATGCTGGTCTCGTAAGCTATAATTAAGATAGGTAGCCGGTTATTGGAGCATCTGGAATGATCGCAAATGAAAGTGGTAAATCTGTCCCAGTTAATGGAACTCTTACCCCGACTGAATGCTTGACTAAAGGGCGTATAAGGCAGCTCTCCCCGTCAGATGTCGTCTCGTTAATCTTCAGCGGATTTGAACTTGACGACGTTACCGCTATGATCTCGTTGTCAAAACTTTATTCAACGGCTCAAATAACCGAACGAATTTTGGGAAAAAAGAGGCGGTCAATACAAAGACAGCGCAGCAAAGATTATCCAGTCCGCCTGAGCGCGCATCAAAGTGCCGTAGCTTTTCAATATGCTAAGACCTTAGAGCACGCTAATGTTGTCTTCGGTAAACAAGAGACTGCTGAAGACTGGCTTAGTCGTCCATGCCCGCATTTGGATGGCCTGATTCCCCTAGACCTTATTGCTAATGCCATTGGCTTCCAAGTGGTGGAAGACTATTTGGAGAGGATCGAGTTGGGGATATATCAATGACTATCCCAGTTGTCGTTAGCCTGGTAATCCATTGTTCAGACAGGACAGCCCGAGGAGTCTATTTTGTCGAAACCCCGATGCCTCTCAACCCTCTCGGTGTAGTAGCTATCCAACCTCATACGAAAGCTAGCGAGCTCGGTTAGAGGAAGACAACAAATGAAGGGACGCCGTAAGGTCAAAACATACAAATGGTTGATGAAGCAGCAGTTCATCGAAGAAGCACGGTCGGTTCTTGTGCGTAGAGCAGCGTCCCGGCCTCTTTTCCTTGCCTCTCAACCGACGGTTGAAGAACCCATTGGAGTGCTGGCAGGCACCCGAGCGGTGCTACCTAAGTCTCCTACGGATGGACGCAAGCGGAACGTTCGCAAACTCTCAGACCTTTAGGGAGGTTGTAACCCAGTAGTGACGGTAGCTTTTCTTTATTCCCGATGTTGGTGGCTATAGCATTTTCAAGAAAAAACAGAGCCCATGGCGTGATATCACTAGGCTACAATCCTGATTAGCCCACATGCTCTGCTGTCAGGAACGCTGATGACTGCGAGCTCGAAATATGGATATTTCAATGCTCCCGTCTGCAGCACTTCAACTCCTCATACCTCTGTTCGCCGGTCACCGAGCATTTGCTCAGTGTGCGGGCACCTTGGCGCGCGCCGTCGATAGGAATCGCGACTGTCTATGAATTACTTCACCGAAACGGCAGCCAATATCCTTGGCAACAACAAGCTGCGTACGCCCCAAATTGAGGCATACATTAAAGCGCAGGACCACTTCGCTAGCTCCGACGAAGACGCGCTGATCGTGTTACCGACCGGAACAGGGAAAAGTGGGCTGATCTCCATCGTACCGTTTGGGCTGGCCAAGGGCCGAGTACTGATCGTAACGCCTAACCTCGTAACGAAGCAGAGCATCCGCAAAACCCAAGAACTTCTGGAAGACAATTTCTGGATCAATCAGGACATTATTTTCAGTGCTGATGATCTCCCCGTCATTTGCGAGTACAACTCCAAGACGCTCTCCTCTAGCTTGGAGCAGAGCCACTTCGTTTACTCAAACATTCAGCAGGTCCACAGCGAGCGGGCGGGGTGCTTAACCAAGCGTGTGTCGCCAGACTTCTTCGATCTCATCATCATCGATGAGGGCCACCACGCCCCGGCTGATACGTGGCAAAGAACGCTTGGATATTTTGCAACGGCCAAAAAGATTTTCATCACTGGTACCCCTTTCCGTGGTGACAAACTAGAGGTCCCAGGAAAGCTAATCCACGAAACACCTCTGTCCGAGGTTATGCGGGATCGGTACGTCAAGTGGTTGAGGAAAGAGACCGTCAACGCGCACGAACTCTACTTCACCCTGGCAGAGCAACCGGGTGTTCGCTTGTCTAAGGATGAAGTACTTGCTCTGAAGGACAAGGAGTGGCTAGAACGAAGCGTAGCGCTTTCGCCTGAATGCTCGATGGATGTGATTGAGCGAAGCATCGCCAATCTCAGCGAGCTACGTAAGGTATCGCCGAAGGTTCCCCATAAGATCCTTGCTGTAGGGTGTAGCATTAGCCATGCGGTAGATCTTCAAGCTTGGTACCAGTCCAAGAGCCTAACTGCAGCTATCGTGCACAGTGACATGGAGCAGTCGGATCTCGATTCTGCATTCCGCGCGATTGACAATCACGAGTGTGATGTCGTCATTTCTGTGAATATGCTGATGGAAGGTTATGACCATCGCTATCTCACAATACTCGCTCTTTTCCGTCCTTATCGCAGCATCAACGCCTTTGCGCAGATTGTAGGCCGTGTGCTTCGTGCAATCCCGGCTGAGGAGATAACGGCCTTCGAAGTGGACAACAATGCGGTGGTGATTTATCACGAGGAAATCGGTCTAGACTCGATGTGGAGCGCTTTCCAGAAGGAAGTCGACCGAGCCCAGCATCAGCGAACGCGTGAGTACACTATCACCGACACAGATTACATCAGGAAGGAACAATCTCTGGCAGGCGTCAGCTCATCTGACGCGTTCGTGAGCGATCGCGACTCCTATCTTGATGACCTTGATTTCAATAAGATTTTTTCTGACAAACGGGCTGAAATCGACTCCATTGCGACTCAGAAACTGCATGCTATGTCGGCCCTCTCAGATTACGACGAAGCCACGTTGGCGCAGTTCAAAAACCTCATCATCAATGCTGAAACCAGGAAAGCTGCCCAAACGATTGATCCCAATCTTGTGGCAAAGCGCCCTGAAATTGCTCGCATGCAACTACGCGAGATAATTACGAAAAAGGCACAAGATGAGGTGGCGACGTTGCTCAGCGACCTAGGAATTGACCAGAAGGCTTCTACCCTTTATCCGAGACTCAGCCGCCACCTAGTGGGAATTCAACCCACCATGCCTAACGACGGTATACTGGTGAGATTTATTAACGCCAAGCTCGTGAAGAAGTTCGGGAAAGTCGCCGAACGAGACACTAACGCACTATCTAGGTCCATTGAGCATATCGAGGTAATCATGATTGAACTGAAAGGTATGCTGAAATGAGTCTCGAATCCATCAAAGTGCTTGTTGACGAGCTCTCGACCCTCCACCTGACCCGTGGTGTTCAGCCCAGTGAACTGGTCGATAACCTCTTTGAGGATGCCTATGTCGAATCTTCCGCCCGTAAGACGCCTAATGGGCTGGTTTTCGAATTGAGCTTCACGGAGTCGGTCGAGGATGAATCCCTGAGCAAAGTCACAATGCGCTACACCTACGACCGCAACCGTCATTTAGTACTTGTAGAAGAGAAAATAGCGGCCAAAAAATTCAGTGTTCAGTGGGATCGTGCTCGTGCAGTCCAAGAGCGTATTGGAAAGCTTGAGGCGCTGCTATCGACAAGCCTACCGCAAGCCAAGGTCGCGCAGATCTTGGCGACGATGCCTCAAGACTACCTCGCGCTCGCTCCACGGCTTCGATTGGTAGCGTAACCAATACCGCCTTCCTCTCACTGCGGCTGAGGTTCTGGCAGCCATTGTCTCGCCGTAGAGTTGATCTACATGAGAGAGCGAATGTGTTGGACGGTGGTAGTCGTCCGAGGAATGTAGTGGTCTAATGAAACCGGACACTCATTTAGGCGAGAATGCTCGCCATATCGAGGTGTCAGATGACCAAGCAAC
>NZ_NQKI01000059.1 GCF_002269125.1 Pseudomonas lundensis
GCAACAAGTTTTGCGGCGATGGTCTCATTGGCCTGCGCTATGCGGTGCTTGCGACAATACTTTACGTACAGAGCCTAGCTCGGGGTTGTAGACCTTTTTCGACTTTACCCAAACGAAAAAAGGAGTAGAGTGGCGCGCCTTCTGTTCTGCCCCACAGTGTTCTATGAAGTTTCGCACAAACTCTTCCTCTGTTACTCCCTCCGGATCACCTGCCGAGGCACCAAGGCGGTTTTCTTTGCGTGTAGCCATCTGGCTGTTGGACAACCCGCGGCTGGGGACTAATCCGAGCATCAAGCATGTGGCCGGTCATCTGCTCAAGCAACCTGCCCGCCAGGGTGTGGTGCTGGCGCAAAGTCGTCTCGGGCAACTGATGTGCCGCGATTGTGGCAGCAAGCGGGACCAACGCATTGGTCATGCCTTGTTACGTAATGCTGCGCGCGCAGGCGATGAGGCAGCCCAGCAAGAACTCAACAAGATCGAAGACTGAGCTGTCTTCGACTCTGCAGCTTGGTTAACCTTGCTCTTTTACCTTGTGCGGAGGGGTTATGGCCCTGGACTTGAACAGCATTCTGCTGGGCCTGGTGGTAGCAGGTGTGCCGTTGTTGGCTTTTATCTGGCAGTTGCAGCGTCGGGTCAGCGCGCATAACGCAGAACTGGCCCTGCTGGAAGAGCGCTTGAATATGGCGCAGTTGGCACAGGAAGGTCTCAATGCACAACTCGATGCTGGCCGTGACGAGATCAGTGATCTGGGGCAGGCCAATGCCGCCAAGCAGGCAGAGCTGGCGGCCCTGAGCCGCGAAGTCGAGTTGTTGCAGGTCGAGCGCGACAACGCCCGGGATGCTGCCCATGGCTGGAGCCTGGAGCGGGCTCAGAAAGAAACTGAATTGCGCAGGCTTGATGCCCAGTGCGCCGCACAAGCGGCAGAGCTACGCGAGCAGCAAGAAAACCACCAACAACGACTCAACGACCTGCAGGGTTCTCGTGATGAGCTACGGGCGCAGTTTGCAGAGTTGGCCGGCAAAATATTCGATGAGCGCGAGCAGCGGTTTGCGCAGACCAGCAATGAGCGACTGGGGCAGTTGCTGGACCCGCTTAAAGAACGCATTCAGTCGTTCGAAAAGCGCGTCGAGGAAAGTTATCAGCAGGAAGCCCGCGAGCGTTTCTCTCTTGGCAAAGAACTTGAGCGACTTCAGCAACTCAACCTGCGCTTGAGTGAGGAGGCCACTAACCTCACGCGGGCGCTTAAGGGGCAGAAAACCCAAGGCAACTGGGGTGAGTTGATTCTGGAACGGGTACTGGAACATGCCGGGCTGGAGAAGGGGCGTGAATATCAGACCCAGGTCAGCCTCAAGGGCCCGGATGGCGAACGCTTCCAGCCGGACGTGCTGATCATGTTGCCGGGCGACAAGCAGGTAGTGGTCGATTCCAAGGTCAGTTTGACTGCCTATCAGCAGTTTGTTGCAGCGGATGATCAGGTGATCGGGCAGGCGGCACTCAAGCAGCATGTGTTGTCGTTGCGTAATCACGTCAAGGGCCTGGCTGGCAAGGACTATAAGCGTCTGGAAGGCTTGCACAGCCTGGACTTCGTTTTGTTGTTCGTGCCCATTGAGGCGGCCTTTTCAGCTGCATTGCAGGCCGAGCCCAATCTGTTTCAGGAAGCGTTCGACCGCAACATTGTGATTGTCAGCCCCACAACCTTGTTAGCTACGTTGCGGGTGATCGACAGTTTGTGGAAGCAAGAGCGTCAAAGCCAGAACGCGCGCGAAATTGCTGAGCGTGCCGGGTGGCTGTACGACAAGTTTGTGCTCTTTATTCAAGACCTGGATGAGGTTGGCAATCGCTTGCAGCAATTGGACAAAGCCTATGCTGCCGCGCGCAACAAGTTGACGGACGGGCGCGGTAACTTGGTGAGCCGCAGCGAGCAGCTTAAGTTGTTGGGTGCGCGAGCCAGTAAAAGCTTGCCGCCGGATCTGCTGGAGCGCGCCATGACCGACGTAGACGGTGTGGCGCACCCCGCAGAGTGACGTGCAGCGGACTGAGTGAATGGCGGCCAGGCGCTGTTAAAGCGGGACGTGGCGGCTAACCAGTGCCCGCAGTACGGCGGGCTTCACCGGTTTGGCAAGATATTCCAGACCCGCTGCATGCACCTGCGCAATCATCTCCGGGCGTCCGTCTGCACTGATGACCACGCCCGGCACCGGCTCGCCCAGTTCAGCCCGTAGCCAACGCATCAGCTCGGTGCCGACTTCGCCGTTATCCAGGTGGTAATCCACCAATACCAGTTGCGGGCGTACCCCTTCATTGAGCAGGGCCGCACATTCTTCGCGATTGCGCGCCGTCCAGACGCGGCATCCCCAGCGGGTCAACAGGCTTTGCATACCGATCAGAATGCTGTCTTCGTTATCGATACACAGCACTTGCGCGCCCGTCACGGGTTGACCATTTTGCTCTGCGACGACCGGTTGTGGGGCAACCTGACTCTGTGCCAAAGGCACGCTGACGCTGAATACGCTGCCTTTACCAGGCCATGAGCGAACTTGCAGGGTGTGTCCCAGCACGCGGCACAAACCGTCAGCAATCGCCAGCCCTAGCCCCAAGCCCTTTTCAGCGCGGGTCTGATGGCTGTCCAAGCGTTTGAATTCCTCAAAAATGACCTGCAACTTGTCCTCTGGAATGCCTGGGCCGCGGTCCCACACTTCGAGGCACAACGCATTGCCACGACGGCGCACGCCTAGAAGAACCGGTCCTTTGGCATAGCGAAATGCGTTGGTCAGGAAGTTCTGCAAGATCCGGCGCAGCAGTTTGATATCACTGCTCACCCGCAATCGACTGCCGCGGACACGGAAGGTCAGCCCTTGCTCTTGAGCCTGTGCCTTGAACTCATTGCCCAGCGTGTCAAACAGCTCATTCAGGGCAAACGGCTTGATGTCAGGCGTGAATTTTCCGTTTTCGAGCCGGGAAATATCCAGCAAGTCGCTGATCAGGTCTTCGGCAGAACGTAACGAGCTGTCCAGATGTTGCACCAGCTTTTGTGCCTCCGGGCTAAGTCCTTCCTCCTGGTGGGAAAGGGCGGAGGAGAACAACCGGGCGGCATTCATGGGCTGCATCAAGTCATGGCTGACAGCAGCCAGAAAACGGGTTTTCGATTGGTTGGCGGCTTCTGCGACGCCCTTGGCTTCGATCAGAGCCTTGTTCAGCTCGGACAGTTCGCGGGTGCGCTCGGCCACCCGTTGCTCCAGGCCTTCGTTGGCCTCTGTCAGTGCCTGCTCTGCTTCGCGGAAGGCAGTAATGTCGGTAAAACTCATGACAAACCCGCCGCCCGGCATCGGATTGCCGATCAGCTCAATCACGCGCCCATTGGGGAACAGCCGTTCCGAGGTGTGGGCGCGCCCCTGACGCATCCAGTGCAGGCGACGGGCTACATGCACCTCGGCTTCGCCGGGACCGCACAGGCCACGCTCGGCATTGTGGCGGATGATGTCGGCAATCGGCCGGCCAACGCTGATCAAGCCATCAGGGTAGTCGAACAGCTCAAGATATCGGCGGTTCCAGGCCACGAGCCGCAAGGACTGGTCGACCACGCTGATGCCTTGGGTGATGTTCTCAATCGCGCCTTGCAGGAGGGCGCGGTTGAACTGCAACACTTCTGACGCTTCGTCGGCAATGCGTACGACGTCTTCGAGCTGCATTTCCCGGCCTTCGATGGCAGCTTTCACCACTGCCCGGGTCGAGGACGCACCGAGCACGCCTGCCAGCAAGCGTTCTGTGTGGGCGATCCATTCGCCATCGGCATTCTGGTTCGGGTTGAAGCCTTTGCCCTGACGGTAAGCGAAACGGATAAAGCTCTGGCGCGCGCGTTCTTCGCCGACAAAACGTGCGGCCAGCGTTAACAGGTCATTGATCTGTACAGCCAGCATGGAGCGGCCATTGGGGTGGCTGATTTCCTGGCCGATGAATCGTCCTGCTTGCCAGTGTTCCGAGACACGGGTGCGCGACAGCACCGAGACCCACGCAAAGACGGTGAAGTTGCCGGCCAATGACAGCACGACGCCTTGTGTCAGAGGTGTAATAGGCAACCCCAGCGGGTTGCCATGCAGCCAGGCCAAACCCGGGAAGTGGCTCAAGTGCCAGCCAAGGCTGTGAGCTATCAGGGGCAACACCAGTGTGTAAAACCAGATAAAGGTACCCGTGGCCAAACCGGCGAAGACGCCGCGACGGTTGGCTTGTTTCCAGTACAGCGCACCGATCATGGCGGGTGCCAATTGCGTCACGGCGGCGAAGGAAATCTGCCCAATGGTGGCCAGGCTGGCTGTTGAGCCCAGCAGGCGATAGCTGACGTAAGCCAGCAGCAAGATGACCACAATCGATACGCGGCGCACCGACAGCATCCAGTAGCGGAACACTTCAAAGGGGCGCTCGGCGTTTTTGTGCCGTAACAACCAAGGCAACAGCATGTCGTTGGAGACCATGGTCGACAGGGCTACGCTGGCCACAATCACCATGCCGGTGGCCGCAGATGCGCCACCGATAAAGGCCAACAAAGCCAGTGCCGGGTGGGCTTGCGCCAGTGGCAGGCTGATCACGAAGGAGTCTGGCAGGACTGAGCTGGGCAACATCATTTGCCCGGCCAGCGCGATCGGGACGACAAACAGTGCAGCCAGGATCAAATAGGCCGGGAACACCCATTTCGCCAGCCGTAAATCCTGTGGCTCGATGTTTTCGACCACGGTCACGTGGAATTGGCGAGGTAAACAAATGATGGCCATCATGGCCACGCCGGTTTGCACCACCATCGAGGGCCAATTGACGGTCTCTTTCCAGTATTGCTCCAGGCGCGGTGCGAGCATCGCCTGATTGAACAAGTCGTCAAAGCCGTCATACAGGCCGAAGGTTACGAACGCACCCACAGCGAGAAACGCGAACAGCTTGACCAGCGACTCGAAAGCAATTGCCAGCACCATGCCGCGGTGGTGCTCGGTGGAGTCAAGGTTGCGGGTGCCGAAGACGATGGTAAACAGCGCCAGTACCAGAGACACAATCAGGGCTGTGTCTTGCGCGCGAGTGCCGGTTGCATCGGCACCTGCACCGATCAACAGGTTCACGCCGAGTACGATGCCTTTAAGTTGCAAGGCGATATAAGGCAATACGCCAACCAGACAGATCAGCGCCACGACAATTGCCAGCGACTGGGATTTGCCGTACCGCGCGGCGATGAAGTCGGCAATGGAGGTGATGTTCTCCTGTTTGCTGATCATCACCATTTTTTGCAGCACCCAGGGTGCAAACACCAACAACAGCACCGGGCCCAAGTAAATGGGCAAAAAGGACCACAGCTGCTCGGCGGCCTGGCCAACAGCGCCAAAGAATGTCCAGCTGGTGCAGTACACCGCCAGCGACAAGCTATAGACCCATGCGCGAACCCGTGGCGGCAGCGGGGTGCTGCGCCGGTCACCATAAAAGGCAATGGCGAACATGACGGCCATATAGGCCAGGGCAACGGCGGCGATCAGCCCGCTGGACAACGACATGGTGACTCCTGGAGGTATAAGGCTGCAGCAATCCGGCTGCTGCTGGCTAGTCTCGCATGATGTTTGGGCGCCGTCAGTGTCGACGATGGTCGCAACGCGGCCAACCGTCGCAGTGCTTGAAATCGGTTAAAACAGTCCTTATCTGTAAAGTCGATAACAGTTAGAGAAATTACCCGTTATATAGATATTCGATTCAGTTCTACTCTTGTATTACCTCGCACGAGGATCAGGAGGAACCCATGACTTGCCTTAACATGACCAAAACCACTTTAAGACCCTTAAGCACACTGCAACACCCGCGTGAGGTGATCCGTCAGTTCACCCCTAACTGGTTTGCAGCCACCATGGGGACCGGGGTGCTGGCGCTGGCGCTGGCTTCGTTGCCCGTACACATTCCGGGCGTGTACGCCCTCGCGGAAGGGTTGTGGCTGTTCAATATTGGCTTGTTCATTTTATTCAGCGTGCTCTATGGCGCTCGTTGGGTGCTGTATTTCGATGAGGCGCGGCGGATTTTTGGCCACTCCACCGTCTCGATGTTTTTTGGCACCATTCCCATGGGATTGGCGACCATCATCAATGGTTTTCTACTGTTCGGTGTCGCCCGCTGGGGCAGTGGCATGGTGCAAGTGGCCGAGGTGTTATGGTGGCTGGACGTGGCCATGTCGCTGGCGTTTGGCGTGCTGATTCCTTACATGATGTTCACCCGTCAGGAGCACAGTATTGACCAGATGACTGCTGTCTGGTTGTTGCCGGTAGTGGCGGCTGAAGTGGCGGCTGCCAGTGGTGGCCAGTTGGCTCCGCACCTGACGGATTCGCTGGCGCAGTTCCATGTGCTAATCACCAGCTACGTGCTGTGGGCATTTTCGGTGCCGCTGGCGTTCAGCATCCTGACCATCCTGATGCTGCGCATGGCGTTGCATAAATTGCCTCACGAAAGCATGGCGGCGTCGAGTTGGCTGGCATTGGGGCCGATTGGTACTGGAGCGCTTGGCTTGTTGCTACTGGGGGCGAATTCGCCCGCGATCTTTGCGGCCAATGGTTTTGCCGGTATCGGTGAGGTGGCCAACGGTATGGGCCTGATTGCAGGGGTTGCGCTGTGGGGCTTCGGGTTGTGGTGGATTGTGATGGCGATACTGATTACCCATCGCTACTACCGCTCAGGCATTCCGTTCAATCTGGGGTGGTGGGGGTTCACGTTCCCGCTGGGTGTGTATTCGCTGGCCACCTTGCGCCTGGGCAGTGTGCTGCACCTGACTTTCTTCGATATTGCGGGCTGTGCGCTGGTGGCTTTGCTGGTGATGATGTGGCTGATCGTGGGGCGTAAAACCTTGATCGGCGCTTACCGGGGCGAGTTGTTTGTTTCGCCTTGCATCGCGGGCTTGAACAAGTAGGAGCTTGCCTCAGGTTTTGTACGAATGCGCCTAGATGGGTGGCATCAGCTACATAACCTGAGGCAAGGTTGTGCCTCGGGTGTTACAAGAGCACTCCAATGAGAAAGCCTCTGGCGCAACTTGAGAACATGGATGATGAGTCACCCCTCGCAGTTCAGCTTGCTAAGGAAGCGACGCTTCCTGCCCTTCTTTGTGACCCAGTCGCTGGGCGCCCTCAACGACAACCTGTTCAAACAATCGTTGATTCTGGCCATCCTTTATAAGCTCGCCATCGAGGGGGACCGGGGGATTTGGGTCAATCTGTGTGCGCTGCTGTTTATCGTTCCCTTCTTTTTGTTTTCTGCCCTGGCGGGTCAGTTTGGCGAGAAGTTCGACAAGGATCGACTGATCCGTCTGATCAAACTTGGCGAAATCGCGATCATGCTTGTCGGTGCCGCAGGATTTGCATTCGATCATTTGGCACTGATGCTGGTCGCCCTGTTTGCGATGGGTACCCATTCGGCGTTGTTCGGCCCGGTCAAGTACTCAATCCTGCCGCAAACATTGCATGAGGATGAGTTGGTCGGGGGCAACGGTCTGGTAGAAATGGGGACTTTCCTGTCGATTCTGGCCGGGACCATCGGTGCGGGGATCATGCTGTCGTCGAGCAATTACGCCGTGGTGGTGTCGGTGGTGATCGTCTGCGTGGCGGCGCTCGGGTATCTGGCCAGCCGGGCCATCCCCAGCGCACCGGCCGATACACCTGATTTACGCCTGAACTGGAACATTTTCAGCGAGTCCTGGGCCACGTTGAAAATGGGTCTGAACCAGACGCCTGCAGTGTCGCGTTCTGTCGTGGGCAATTCGTGGTTCTGGTTTGTCGGTGCGATTTACCTGACACAAATTCCGGCCTACGCCAAAGAATGGCTGTATGGCGATGAAACCGTGGTGACGTTGATCCTGACGGTGTTCTCGGTGGGGATCGCGTTGGGGTCGATGCTGTGCGAAAAACTGTCGGGGCGCAAAGTTGAAATCGGTCTGGTGCCATTCGGTTCTTTTGGCCTGACGGTGTTTGGCCTGTTGCTGTGGTGGCATTCCGGGCAGATGCCGTCACCCCTTCAGCCGAATGACTGGCTGGACGTATTGGGCTTCAGTCAAGCGTGGTGGGTGCTGTTCGATATTCTTGGTCTGGGCGTGTTTGGGGGTTTTTACATCGTTCCGTTGTATGCATTGATCCAGTCTCGTACTGCGGAAAACGAGCGTGCGCGGGTGATTGCTGCCAACAACATCTTGAATGCGCTCTTTATGGTGGTCTCAGCCATCGTCACCATCCTGTTGCTCAGCGTGGCGAAACTGACGATTCCTGAACTGTTCCTTGTGGTCTCGCTGCTGAACATCGCGGTCAATACTTACATCTTCAAGATTGTTCCCGAATTCAGCATGCGCTTCATGATCTGGCTGCTGAGTCACTCCATGTACCGGGTGCAGCATAAAAACCTGCAAGCAATCCCCGACGAGGGCGCGGCATTGCTGGTGTGCAATCACGTGTCGTTTGTGGATGCGTTGCTGATAGGTGGAGCAGTGCGTCGGCCGATTCGATTTGTGATGTATTACAAAATCTACAATTTACCGGTGCTCAACTTTATCTTCCGTACCGCAGGGACGATTCCTATTGCCGGGCGCGCAGAAGATGAAGCGATCTACGAGCGGGCTTTCAAGAAAATTGCCGAATACCTGAACGACGGCGAGCTGGTGTGTATTTTTCCGGAGGGCAAGCTCACCACGGATGGCCAGATCAACGAATTCAAGGCAGGCGTCACACGGATTCTGGAACAAACGCCGGTGCCGGTGATTCCGATGGCGTTGCAAGGGTTATGGGGCAGCTTCTTCAGTCGCGATCCGAATAAAGGGTTTTTGCGCAGGCTGTGGTCGCGGGTGACGCTGGTAGCAGGCGAGCCAATAGCGGCAAGTGAGGCTACGCAAAAAGTGCTGCGTGAGCGGGTGACCGCGCTAAGGGGGCAGAGCCTCTAGACCTTTTTTGGTGGGTTTTGCTCGCCAGAGTGAACAGGGGGCGGAGGCCTGGCCAGTGACTACAGAGTGGGCATTTCTGTAGTCGCTGGCGAGTGAGGGGTCAGGCGCTGATTTTCAGACCAATCAGCCCGGCAATGATCAGCGCCACGCTGGCCAAGCGGAACAAGGCCATGGATTCGCCAAACAGAATGATCCCGGCGATGACCGTGCCCACTGCGCCCACACCTGTCCAGATGGCGTAAGCCGTGCCCAATGGCAGTTCCTTCATTGCAAGGCCCAGCAAGCCGAGGCTTACCGCCATGGCGGCGACTGTTAATGCCGTGGGGAGGGGGCGGCTGAAGCCGTCAGTGTATTTCAGGCCGACCGCCCAGCCGACTTCAAACAGGCCAGCGAAAAACAGAATAATCCAGGACATGGTTGCCTCCATCAATTGATGGGGTCGTCCCCAGAAAGTCACTCGATGAGTCGCGAGGTCGTCCTCGCTGTGCGCAGTATATTGCCCATGATTAATCTGGCAGGCAACTGTGATTTTTCGTGCGCGATCATTGATCGTCGCGCTTTCTATAGAGGAAGCAGCCGACAGTCGAAGTTGCATCATCTGCCGGACATGCTTCCTTAACCCACGTTACTCGATACCTTGCGGAATCTCTTCGCCGCCCAGCGCTTCAAACAACTGGGGCAAGAACTCACCGAACGTCAGCATCATCAAGGTAAAGCTGGCGTCTTGCTGGCCCAGGTCGTCATCGCCGCCGTTCTGTTCAGCTTCGTCTTGCAGTAGGTCTTCAAACTTCAGGCGTTTGACCACCAGTTTGTCGTCCAGTACGAACGACAGTTTGTCCTGCCAGGCTAATGACAGCTGCGTCACGACTTTGCCAGTGCTCAGGTGCAACTGAATTTCGTCGCTGGTCAGGTCCTGACGCTTGCAGCGAATGATGCCGCCGTCTTCATGGGTGTCGCGCAGCTCGCATTCGTCGAGGACAAAGAAGTGTTCGGCAGCTTTTTGGGTCTTGACCCATTCGGTCATGGTCGCACTTGGCGCTACTTTGACGGCCAATGGACGCACCGGCAGCGAACCCACAACTTCACGCAAGGTGGAGAGCAAGTCTTCGGCGCGTTTAGGGCTGGAGGCGTTAACCAAAATCAGACCCTGTTTAGGTGCGATGGCGGCGAAGGTGGCTGAGCGACGAATAAAGGCACGCGGCAAGAAGGCCTGGATGATTTCGTCCTTGAGCTGGTCGCGTTCCTTTTTGTAGACCTTGCGCATTTGCTCGGCTTCGATCTCTTCGACCTTTTCCTTGAGTGCGTCACGCACAACGCTGCCGGGCAGGATGCGCTCTTCTTTGCGGGCAGCGATCAGCAGGAAGTCCTGGCTGACGTGAACCAGTGGAGCATCTTCGCCTTTGCCAAAAGGGGCGACGAAACCGTAAGTGGCTAATTCCTGACTTGAACAGGCGCGGGCCAGTTTGGTGGCCAGTGCAGTTTCCAGCACCTGCGCATCAAAAGGCAGATCTTGGGTCAGGCGATAGATAAGCAGGTTTTTGAACCACATGGGGTGAATCACTCCTTTATACAAAGACGGCATTATTCGCCTCATGGGCGCATAGGCCAACCCTGCGCTAAGCCTTTGTCATGCATAAGAAAATTATTTTAAAAAGTGCTTGCCAGACTTCAGGTCGCTCCGTAGAATGCGCGCCACACCGAGAGTGAAAGGGTGATTAGCTCAGCTGGGAGAGCATCTGCCTTACAAGCAGAGGGTCGGCGGTTCGATCCCGTCATCACCCACCATTCACTTGCAGTGTTACGCGCAGCGGTAGTTCAGTCGGTTAGAATACCGGCCTGTCACGCCGGGGGTCGCGGGTTCGAGTCCCGTCCGCTGCG
>NZ_NQKI01000006.1 GCF_002269125.1 Pseudomonas lundensis
TCTGGCTCATAGGCGGCTCGGATCAGGTGGTCAGGCGTATTTCAGCACATTTGAAAACTTGTTCGGAGATTCCCTAGACGATGGCTTGTGAGTGTCAAAAATGTGTCAATTGCAGAGTATGTCCTAGGAGGGTTCCGAGCGACGCTGCTGGTAGATCCAGTCAACGATTTCACCCTCTGGCGCATAGCCGCTGACGGTATCGCGCAACAACTGACGAACACGGGTGTAGTCGTCGTTATCGACTGCGTCCAGCAAACTGGACAAACGTTTCTTCAACTCTTCCCACGACAACATGTCTTCGTTAGCACTCATGATCATCGGGTGCTGAGTCGCGACCACGTTGTCACCAATCAGCAACTCCTCGTAAAGCTTTTCACCGGGGCGCAGGCCGGTGAATTCAATCTCGATATCGCCATGCAGGTTTTTATCGGAACGGATGCTAAGGCCCGACAAATGAATCATTTTCTCGGCCAGTTCAACGATGCGTACCGGCTCGCCCATATCCAGCACAAACACATCACCCCCCTGCCCCATGGACCCTGCCTGAATGACCAACTGCGCGGCTTCGGGAATGGTCATGAAGTAACGGGTGATTTTCGGGTGTGTCACGGTCAACGGGCCGCCAGCTTTGATCTGCTTGTGAAACAACGGAATTACAGACCCCGAAGAGCCCAGTACATTGCCGAAGCGCACCATCGTGAAGCGGGTTTTATTGACGTGAGAGACATTGGCCTTGTCCCCGAACAACACCGGAGCCACTTCCCGGCTTAACGCTTGCAAGGTCATTTCCGCCAGACGCTTGGTGCTACCCATCACATTGGTTGGCCGTACGGCTTTATCGGTCGAGATCAACACAAAGTTAGCGACGCCAGCCTGCAACGCTGCCTGAGCCGTGTTTAGCGTTCCGATGACATTGTTGAGCACACCTTCAGCGATATTGTGCTCAACCATCGGCACATGCTTATACGCAGCCGCGTGATAAACCGTATCCACACTCCAGGTCCGCATCACATCCAGCAACTTCGGCTGGTTGCGCACAGACCCCAGAATCGGCAACACCCTGACCGAAAGCGACTCTCGATTAACCCGCTGCTCAAGCTCCGACAAGATGCTGTAAAGGTTGAACTCACTGTGTTCGAACAACAGCAACGTGGTCGGACGCAAAGCCAGAATCTGACGGCAGAGCTCGGAACCGATGGAACCGCCCGCACCCGTAACCAGAACGCTCTGACCCTTGATGCAATGCTCAAGCAGTTCGCCCTGGGCTGGTACTGCGTCCCTGCCAAGCAAGTCAGCGATATCCACTTCCTGAATATCGTCAACCTTCACCCGGCCACTGGCCAAATCCATGAAGCCGGGAACACTGCGTACGTGCAGCGGGAACCCTTCAAGCAAGCCGAGAATCTCGCGGCGTCGTCCCCGGGAAGAAGACGGAATCGCCAACAGCAACTCTTGTGCGCCAGTGCGATCAATCATTTGCTGAATATTGTCGGGCTTAAACACCTGCAACCCTGAAATCACCCGATCGGCAATGCTCTCGTCATCATCGATGAACGCCACAGGCCGCATGACCCGCCCCATGCGCAGGGCCGCCACCAACTGATTACCGGCAGCACCGGCGCCATAAATGGCAACACGCGGCAGGCCGTCATCACGGCTGGTAAACGGCACATGCTGAGCGGCGGCAAACCAGTCACCAAGGAAATACTGACGCATGCCCAAGCGCAGGCCACCGAGCATGATAAGACTCAACCACCAGTAGTTGAAAATGATCGAGCGCGGGACAACGTTGTCGTGATTGCTGTACCAATACACGACAACCGCCAGGACCAGCGCAGATAGACTGACAGCTTTGATAATCGCAATAAGCGCATCGTTGCCGAAATAACGCATCACCGCTCGGTACATACCGAAACGTATGAACAGGGGAATGGCGATAATTGGAGCGCACAGGAATAACCATGCATGCATCGAGACGGGGTTGATCATTTCGTCAACGCCCAGACGCACGACAAAAGCGAGCCACAGTGCTAACCAGACCAAAACAACGTCAGTGACGACTTGCAAAACCCGCTTTTGACGCCGCGAGAGGTTGAGTAAATACGCTCGAATTTTATCCATAACCCCTTTGAACACCTATGCCGCTCCAAAATACTGCCCGCAGTATACAAACCTGCGCCACACACTACTTCAATAACTGATGCTTTAAACCTCGGTAGCCTGCTGAACGACGTCGCTCATCACTTTGCAGGTCAGCTCGATTTCTTGTTCAGTCAACGTTGGATGAACCAAAAACATCATGCTCGTTTCGCCCAATTCCTTGGCATTGGCAAGACGCTGCGAAGGTCTCCAGCCCGTGTTATCAAAAGCTTTCTCCAAATAAACTTCTGAGCAGGAACCTGAGAAAGCCGGAACCCCGCGCGCCGCAATTTCATTCAGGATGCGATCACGCGACCAATCTGCTTTCAGACATTCAGGCCGTATAAACACATAAGCCTTATACGCCGCGTGCACATCCTCATTCGGTATGACAGGAACGCGCAAGGCCGGCAAGTGCCCGGCTGCCTCCCAAATGCGGGTAGCATTTTTGATACGGGCTGCTTGCCATTCATGCATACGACGCAGTTGTATGCGCCCTATGACAGCTTGAACTTCAAGCATCCGCCAGTTAGTCCCGAAACTCTCATGCAGCCATCGGAAACCCGGTGCATGCTCGCGTTCGTACACCGCCTCCCAGCTCTTACCATGATCCTTGTAAGCCCACATATCGGCCCACAGTTGACGATCATTGGTGGTGACCATACCGCCCTCACCTCCCGTCGTCATGATCTTGTCCTGACAGAAAGACCAAGCGCCAATGTGACCTATTGAGCCAACCGGACGCCCCTTGTAACGGGCGCCGTGCGCTTGGGCGCAGTCTTCGATGACTTTTAATCCATGTTCATTGGCCAATTCCATGATCGGATCCATGTCGCAGGGCCAACCCGCCAAATGCACACAGATCAATGCCTTGGTACGGGGTGTCATGACAGACTTGATGGTTTGCGCCGTGAAATTTTGCGAGTCAAGATCAACATCCGCAAAAACCGGAACCGCTCCGGCATTAACGATACTGGACACCGAAGCGAGAAAAGTACGAGATGTGACGATGACTTCGTCGCCCGCGCCTATGCCCAGAGCTTTTAAGGCCAAATCCAATGCCACCGTGCCATTAGCCAGTGCGACCGCATACTCAGTACCTGACCAGGCAGCGAATTCCTTCTCAAAGGTGCGTGTTTCCTGGCCTGTCCAATAATTAACCTTGTTGGACAGGATGACATCACGAACAGCATTGGCCTCTTCTTCAGTAAAAGAGGGCCAAGGAGAAAATTTGGTATTCAGCACGGAAACCTCGAAAAAACGCTGAAAGTAGATAGTTCGCCCTGCGGGCTTACCATTTGATTACGCAACCTGCCCACGAATAACCCACGCCAAAACCCACACCCACTACAGTTTTACCCGGCGTCAAAACGCCTTTAACCATCAACTCTTTTAACGCGATGGGAATACTGGACGACACGGTATTTCCGCAGTGCTCAAATTCAGCTATAAATTTATCCGCTGGTAGCTTCAAGCGCCGACGCAAAGAGTCAAGCATGAATTTGTTTGCTTGGTGAAAGGCGAATAAATCCACCTCTTCCAGGGTAAAAGACTCATCAAATAGCGACGCAAAAAGCTGAGGAATACGCGTCATGGAAAATTCGAATATAGCGGAGCCATTCATATATAAATTAGCGTCAGTGCGCGCATTACCGCTGTCATCCGTATAAAGCTCAGGAGCTTCATTCAATGCAGAAGGGTGGCGCGCACCGCCGATGGGTACGATCAGATTTTTAGCACCTGCACCATCAGTCCCATAACGGAAGCGGTCAATATATGGTCCGCCTTCTGTGGCCTGTATTAACGTCGCTGCAGCGGCATCACCAAATAAAGTGCGGACACTTTTATCTGCCGGGTGAATATATTTACTGTAGGTTTCAGCCGTAACCAGGACAACATTTTTAGCCTGCCCGGTTTCAATTAAACCTTTGGCCAGGCCTAGCCCATAGATAAATCCTGAACAGCCCTGGTTGTAATCAAACGCGCCACATTGAGTGGATAGACGTAAACGGTCTTGAAGAATACAAGCCGTCGCTGGCAAAAAATAATCCGGGCTTTGTGTGCACAGAATGATGAAGTCAATGGCTGACCGATCAAGATCAATGGCATTCAGGAGCTTTTCGCAGGCCTGAAAAGCCAGATCAGATGCGCACTCATCCACACCAACAATCTGGCGGTTATTGATGCCTGTTTTACCGAAAATTTTGTCTACGTTCCACTCCGGAAAATCACGCGACAAATCTTCATTCGAAAGCGTTTGTGCGGGAAGGACATACTCAATGGCTGCAATTTTAGCGAACTGGCTCATTTTACTTATCCCGAAATACGCTTGGCTGGAACACCGAAAACAGTGACACCGGGGGCAACCTTTCTAATCGCCACACTTCCCGCACCGACAACCGCGTACTCGCCGATGATCACATTTGGCACAACTACAGCATGGGAACCCAGAAAAGCACCCTCGCGAAGTTTGACACCGCCTGTGACATCGCAATGACCGCTAAGTGTGCAAAAATTCGCAATCGACGAATCATGCCCGATGGTGCACGCTGAGTTAATCGTCACGAACTCACCCACCTCCAGATCAGTGGAAAGTACGGTAAATGGGCAAATTACTGTGCCCTTACCGACTACGACATTCGTGCCGATAACAACACTGGGATGAATAAGCGTAAAGAACTCAACACCTCTTGCAAGCAACTTTTCAGTCAGGCGTTTTTTGACCACCGGATTGGCAATTGCGCACACTACATACGTGTTGGGTTGAGGTTGATAATCCTCGATAGTGGACAAAATAGGTGCAACGCCTGGAAATGCGTTTAATGAGTCAGCAGTGTCATCAATAAACCCGGCGATTTCCCAGACAGCGTCAATTGTCGGTTGGCACATGCCCTGTTTAATCGCGTCAATGAGCCAAGCGTTTACCTCACGTCCAAAGCCCCCCGCACCCATAATGACTAGCTTTTTGGTTACGCTCATGCCAGGTATCCTCCATCCACAACCAACGCAGTCCCCGTTACCCAGCGAGCGGCGGGAGACAACAAATAGTTGGCAGCATAGGCAACGTCTAGCGGATTACCGAATCCCAATGGGTGGCGCTGCTCAATGGCCTTCATGGAGTCAGCGCCTACCAGACTCTCTAGGGTGTCCACCAGTTCAGTCTGCACCACGCCTGGGGCAATGGCATTGACACGGATCCCCTCGCGAGCTAATTCAACTGCAGCAGCACGCACCATCGATTCAACAGCGCCCTTACTGGCGCAATACCCCATCAATGCCGGTTCGCCCGCCTTGGCCATAACAGAAGACACCAGGACGATACTGGAGTCGGTATTGCAAACACCTTTCTGGCGGAAGGCTTTAATAAGAGAAAAGCCTGACGTCACATTGGTGGACATAATCTTTTCCCAATGCGCGAGGCTGGTTGCCCGTATTGGCATTGGCAATTGCACACCTGCAGCATGAACCAGCCCATCAAAGGGAGAGGACGCTTTCGCAACAGATTTCATCCACTGCGAAATGTCAGAACCATCAAGGAAATCAACGGTTTCAACTGCGTGATCGAGGCCTTCCATCATGCTGAGTGTATGCTCAAGACGACCGATATCACGCGCCGCCAAGGTCACCCTTGCCCCTTGTTTGCTGAGCCATATAGCCACTTGGCGGCCAATACCCGAGGACGCACCCGTGACAAGAATATGCTTGCCTGCCAAGGAAAAAGGATTAAAAGGCATCAAGATAAAATCTCCGCATCAGAGGCTGAAGTGATCGTCAAAGGGCTGATCCAAACGTTATCGAACTCAGCAATACAGCCAGCCCAAGAGTAGCCAACACCAAAGCCCGCCAACATTAATCGGCCAGAGAGGTTCCCACCTGCTTTACCTGTGTGCAAGCTGATGGCAAGTGGAATCGATGCACAACTGGTATTACCTACATCCGTGACATCCAGCACAACTTTCTCTCGATCCAACTTCATTCGTTTAACCAAATGATCGAGCATAAATCGATTGGCCTGGTGGAACACATATTTATCAATGTCTTTTCCGGTCGCTGCATTCGCTTCATGCAAAGCAGTCACTAATGCTGGAACGCGAGCCAGGGTGAAGGCAAAGATTTCAGCCCCGTTCATGTAAAGATCGTAAGGCCCACGCACGCCTTCTTCGACCGTATGTGTCGAGCTACCGTTCCTGTCTCTATAACCACCTGCCGGGACAACCAGATTCAGTGCACCGCGGCCATCCGTCCCCAAGACAAACGGAATATCTGAGGCAGAGGGATCAAAGTCCAGCAGCGTTGCTGTCCCGGCATCACCAAAAAGAGCAGCCACAGAACGGTCTGCAGGTGAGACTATTTTGCTGATGGTATCGCCTACCAGTAACAGTGCACGCCTGCTTCCTCCACCAGATAACAGGGAGGATGCCATCCACAACCCATACACATAACCCGAGCACCCCATCGCGACATCAAACGCCGCGGTTTGCATAGGCAAGCCCAGACGCTCCTGCAATACACACGCGGTTGCAGGAAGTGTGTAATCGTGGGTCTGTGAGACAAAAATCAGGGTATCGATAGAACTTTTATCTACGCCTAAATCTGCAATGAGACGCTCTGCAGCAGAAACACACAAATCAGAAGAGCATTCTTGCGTGACGACATGGCGGCGTTCGACCCCGGTACTACCAATAATTTTATTGACACTGTCGGCGCCAAAAGAGTCGTACAAGGACGTTACCTCCTCTACCTTTTCCGGCAGGGCACAGGCAATACCTTTAATACGTACATTCTTGACTAATCGAACTTGATTATTGGCGGTCATCCTACTCTCCCATTCAAACACTGCAGATTCATAGTTAATCAAATTCGACTAGATGTTCCACTTCGCGCAAGACTTGCGAAAGTGAAGAAGCTTTTGTTCCAAAGTGCTGGTGAAACGAGGGGGCGACGTCGACCATGACTTACTGGCGATGCGCTTGCAAATCTGGTGGTCTTCATCAAATATCTTTCTGTTTACTTCTGCACTCGACTGCACAAAACCTGACGTCATGTCCTTGTAGCGAGGCTCACTGTTTTTGACCGGATAAAGACGGCTGGTGAAAAAAGCGGATTCTGTGGACGCCGCGGGAAAGAAATTCTGTACGGAATATGAAAAACCGAACGTAGAAGAAATCATAGAGAACGGAAAAAGAAAAATGCTCATGTATCCTTGAAAAGCGTCCGTGGCCGCATAAAAACGATTCAAGCTTCTAAGACGCCTGGCAACTTTCTCATTCTCAACCGGCGAATACCAAATAGAGTTCTCGCCATAAAACTCATTCGTCCCAACACCCAACTCAAGCGTTGCGAGCGTTTCTGTATGAATCAAGGGAATATGGTAAGGCTCCAGAGCATTTTCGAGGGCAATGGGCCAATCGCACTCAAACGCATAACGATTAAAATCGGCGCGCTCTGCAATGTCCTCGCCGACCTTCAGCAAGAGAGCGGTGATCTCAGGACCTAATTGAGCGTGCAGCGTTGTTTTAGGGTCGATCGCAAAAAACAGAAACTCACCACAGGCTTCGATTTTAAATTCATTCAAGGCGGCATGTTCGATAGTGCATCCTTGGAATGTTTTTACGCCCGCAACATTAACCTTGCCGCGCGAGTAACTCCAACCATGGTATAAGCACTTTACAATCTTGTTGCCATAATCCTCAGTGAAAAATCTCGCACCGCGGTGAGGACAAAGGTTGTCGAAGGCGACGTAATTACCCTTATCATTAATAACGAGAACTTCGAAATCTTTAATATCAAAACGGATGAAATCCCTGTCATTTGCAAGTTCAGATGTGTGCGCAATGGGATGCCAATACGACCGTATCAAGTCATCCGATATTTTTGTAGATTCCAAAACACTCATATCAAACCTGCCCCTCCTGGAACAATGCACCGATACATTCACTGAACCGTCAGACCTGATAACACACTAGGCACGAACCGATTCACCCTCGATAAAAAAAGCAAATGCTCAACTGAATATTCAGCTGAGCATTAAAATGACTAGGACCCCGAACTGTGCTTATTCAAGCAGCTACCAGTTCAACCACCTGATCAACCGTTTCACACTTATTGAGGCGATCGGCAGATATAGTTTTGTTCAAGCGTTCATCGACAAGCGCCATGAACGTGACAACGGCAATCGAATCCCAATCTAACGCCTGACCCAGAGCAATAGTATTTTCGTCAGCTTCCATCGATTCTTCAATCAAACGTAAAATTTCATTGCTCATAATTAACGCCTCTCACTAAACGATTTATCTTTTTCAACCACCGAGCCTGTAAACGGCTCCATCGTCGCATTATTCTCTTGTGATATACCTTCCTTGATGAGCACTTTTCGCACCGTCAGGAAGAGAATTTTCACATCCAACCACAATGACCTGTTATCGACGTACCAGACGTCAAGCTTGAATTTTTCATCCCAGCTCAGGCTATTACGACCATTCACTTGCGCCCAGCCCGTCACACCTGGCCTGACCTCATGACGCCGATTTTGAGCGGCAGTATAAAGCGGAAGGTACTGCATTAACAAAGGTCTTGGTCCAACCAGGCTCATCTCACCTTTCAGGACATTCCACAGCTCCGGAAGTTCATCCAGACTGCTGGCACGCAGAAAGCTGCCAAATGGTGTCATTCGCTCACTGTCTGGCAAGGGTCGACCGCTACCGTCTGTAGCCTCACGCATTGTGCGAAATTTGATCATCTGAAAAGGAGCACCATTCTTGCCTGGCCGCAACTGCCTGAAGAGGACAGGGCCGCCAAGTTTACGGCGGATCATCCACGCAAGAATCAGGATCAACGGAGAAAGCAATAATAGTCCGAAAAAAGAACACACGATGTCGAACGATCGTTTCAGCATCAGTTAACACCACCTAACCATAAGATCACCACCCCAACATTAACTAGCACGACTCACCACCTTCATTTCCTCTAGCATCACTTTGTTAACGCTGTGAACATCATATTTTTTTTCGGCAATCTCACGAGATGCCGCCCCCATCGCGTCCATGGCCTCTGGTTGCGAAACAAAGAAAAGCATGGCTTCTGCAAGTTTTTCGACGCTTTTCACAGGCACCAGAAGACCATTTACACCATCCTGGACCGTCTCTCGGCAACCTGGAGCATCCGTGGTGATAATCGGGCGCCCCATCGCCATGGCTTCCAGTACAGTGCGAGGCGTGCCTTCTCTATAGGAGGGCAATACATAGACACTGGAATTGATAATGGCAGGTCGAACATCGGTTAACCGGCCCATAAAATTGATAACCCCGCTGGATTGCCATTCATCCAGTTCAACTTGGTTAATCGCATCAGGGTTATCGTCAATCCAGCCGACCATATTGAATACAACCTGCGGATAACGACGTTTCACTTCGCGTGCAGCCGCGGCATATTCACGCACACCTTTATCGCCTAATAAGCGGGCTATCAACAAAAAGCTAACGGGTTGAGGAATGTCATGTACCGAAAACTGGGAAATATCCACACCAGAACCGTTAACAGCCACTGTCGGTGTAGTCGCATTGACCAGTTTTAGTTGTTTGAAAAGAGATTCATCGTCCGGATTTTGAAAAAAAACTTTGTGGCTGCCGGCGAGTGAAAGGCGATAGAGGCTTTTAACAATAAAGTGGATGGTCTTGCGGGTGAAGCCACCTTCGTCTTGCCCTTGAAAGGCGTACCCTAAACCGGTGATCAGGGCGAAGCGATTCGGCACCCCCGCCGCACGCGCTGCGAACATTCCATAAATAACTGGTTTAACGGTGTAGCTAAGGACCCATTGCGGTCGAATATCACGCATTAGCCGCCACAATGAAAAACACGTTTTCAAATCCGCCAGCGGATTCATTCCTACCCGGCGCAACTCAATATCATGCACCTGCAAGTTTTTCCCCTCCAGGCGTGCTCTGGCAGGGCTATTAGCAGACAAACCAGGAGCCGCGACATGCACCTCGGCACCCTGCTCAACAAGCGCATCAAGCAAGGCACCTCTGAAGTTGATTAACGAATCTGCATCGCTGGCGATTAATAAAAACTTCATAGCCTCACTGCTCACTTAACCAGGATTGAAACATAAGGATGTCCCATAAATGATGTTGCCAATTACGCCGACCACTTAAATGCTCCAACCATTTTTTTCGAATAGGTTCGGGGTGAAAGTAACCTTCTTGGCGTAACCGATTTTCGTCCAGTAACGCTTCTGCCCACCCACGAAGCGGCCCCCTCAACCAACTGTCAAGCGGAATTCCAAAACCTTGTTTAGGACGATCAATTAACGCTTTAGGCACGTGCCGATCCAAAACTTGACGCAATAACCATTTTCCCTCGCCATTCCTGATTTTATACTCAAGCGGCATTGACCACGCCAACTCGATCAATCGATGGTCAAGAAGGGGTACCCTGGCTTCCAAACTGGCTGCCATGGACGCACGGTCCACCTTCACCAAAATGTCGTCCGTCATATAGGTTTGAGTATCCATAGCCATCATCCAGTGTTCGAATGAGTCAGTTTTTGGCCATGCTTGCACAGTTGTGAAAATCGTGGCGGGCTCATGACCACCAATAACAACACTTGCAGGATCTTCCCAGTGACTGTTGAGACGATGATAAAACGCCTGTCCGTCGGACAAGGCCAAAACATCAGCCAGCTTATGCGCTTTATCACCAGCCCCCATCAAATGCATGCTCTTGGGCAAGACAGGTTTTACCAGTTCAAAAAGAGAGTCGAGCCGAGCCGGAGAAATTGCATGCAAGCTTCGAGAAATAAGTTTACGGGCCGCATGGGGGACAGGTTGCATTCTGGACCATACTTTTTTTGCCGTAAGATATCGGTTGTAGCCCCCGAATATCTCGTCACCTCCGTCGCCGCTAAGTGCAACCGTCACTTGCTCTCTTGCCATCTGAGCGACTAAAAAAGTGGGTATTTGAGAACTGTCACTGAAAGGCTCGCAGTACATGGATGCTAGTTTCGGAATCACATCGAGCGCATCCGAAGGCTGTACATACAATTCCGTATGATCGGTTCCTAAATGTTGGGCGATCGCTTTGGCATGTACAGCCTCATCGTACCCGGATTCATCAAAGCCAATCGTAAATGTGCGCACAGGCTTGGTACTTTGAGCCTGCATAAGTGCAACGACAGTACTGCTGTCAATACCGCCGCTCAAAAAAGCACCCAGAGGTACATCAGATATCATTTGCTGCTTAATGCTGTCTGATAACTGACCCTCTATGGCATCCACTGCCTGGTCGGGCGAACCGGTAAAAGGGGCCGAGATGCCTTTAGCAACAACTTGATTGACCGACCAATACGCAGTTGATGATGTATTCTTTGCCGCAGGTAAATCCTTAAGCGGCAAAGAGATAATATGCCCAGGGCAAAGTTTTTGAATCCCTTTGTAAATACTATAAGGCGCCGGTATGCAGTTATGCCTCAGCAACAGCGTTAGTGCATCCCGATCGATGTCACCCACAAACCCGGGGCAGGCTTTTATTGCTTTCAGCTCTGAGCCAAATACCAACATGTCACCCTGCCACCCCCAATAAAGTGGTTTCTCACCTACACGGTCACGCACGAGGGTTAAAACATGATCATTACGGTCCCACAATGCAAAGGCAAACATGCCCACCGCTCGCTCAACGGTAGTTTCAACCCCCCAGACAGAAAGACAAGCTAAAAGAATTTCCGTGTCAGAGTGCCCTTTCCATTGCGGAGCCAAGCCTTGCGACTCAAGTTGATTGCGCAGGTCGTTGTAATTATAAATTTCACCATTAAAAACAATAACATAACGCCCATCAATACTGTGCATGGGTTGTGCCCCTGCCTGGGACAAATCCACAACAGAAAGCCGCCGATGCCCAAGTGCCAATCTGGCATTTTGATCGACCCATACCCCTGAATCATCAGGCCCACGATGAGTGATTGAGTCATTCATTCGATGGATAGCTTCAACTATGTTACCGCTTTCGCGATGATTGAATACACCACTAAAACCACACATCTATTCGTTACCTCAGTGAAGGTGTTTGATGAAACTACTGACATCGAATTAATTAATCACCATGCCTTATTGCTCAATCAGCGACTTGCAGCATGCTCCAGTATATGACGAAGCCGCGGGGCTTGAACCGCCAGACAATACTCATTATTCACCGCCTCTCTTCCTGCAGCACCAAAGACGGATCGACTTTGAGCGTCAGATAATAAACTGTTAAGCGCCGCTTCCCATTCCTGGAGATCAGCGGCCAACAACCCACACTTATTATCCGACACGATTTTTACATTCACACCGACGGGGGTAGCAACCACTGGGACAGCGCAAGCCATGTACTGAATGAGCTTGTAACCGCACTTACCTTTCTCCCAAGGCCCATCGACTAATGGCATGATCCCGACATCCAAACCTTGAATAAAAGCGTTTTCGCTGTCTTCAGACCATGCTTTCACTTCAACATCCAGTCCAGCAAGCTCCTGCGATACATGTGTGCTCGCCCCCATCAAAACCAAATGAAAAGGGAACCTCTTGTTAACATTACGCAAGGCTTCACGTATGCCGACTACATATTTTTCTGTTGAAGGCGAGCCGATCCAACCAACGGTAAGTAATTTATCCGCGGCACAGGCATGGGCTTGATAGCGCTGACTATCAACAACAGTAGGCACTACGTGAACGGACTGAGCACCCGCTTGAATAGCTCTGTTGGCAAGGTACTCATTGCCCGCCACAACACTTCTAGCGTTAAGCATTACACTGTCTATTTTGCGGCCTAACAACCTTCGCACTGGAGCATAGGGCGATAAATCATAGTTATGAAATATCGCATCATCATAGTCAACGACATATGGAATGTTGAACTTTTTGAACAACCACTCAAACACAGCCGGAAAATAGGGCAATACTTCCTTTTCAATCCATACTACATCATATCGTCGCGCATTGAGCAAAACATAAATACGCCGTAAATAAAGTTTAATAATCGACCAAAAAGAGCGTTTTTTCGACATATAAAGCATTGTAAGATACGCCTCATCGAAAAGGCAATCCACAGTCACTACATGACCACAGCGTTGAAGATAAGGGATAAATTGCAGTGCACGCAAACGGCTACTAGCGCCTAGCCGCGAATACTTTGAAAGGAGTAGTATCTTCATAACAGCCTTAAGGGTCGTCGAAGCATAAAAAATATAAGATCAAGTATTTCTTTTAAAAATCCAACTAGGCAACCAAGTAAATAGATATTTATAAGCAATGATTGTCTCTTTAACGGAAGATAATGAACCACGCAATATTGACTGTATAACGCGACATACTGGCTCAATCAACAACGTTGCGAGAAAAACCAAAGTAGCCCCAACAAAGCTAAAGTGCTTATATGAATATATTAATCGACTTCGAAGTGAATAAAATAAGCGGTACGCCTTAACTTGATCTGATGTCCCACCTCCTTTATGAAATGCTTGTACATTGGACAAAAACTTAATACTCCAATCTTTAGCCTTCACTCTATTCGAGAGATCTAAGTCTTCGAGATATACAAAAAAGCGCTCATCAAACCCCTGTAACTCTTCAAACAAATTCCGTCTAATAAAATAAAAAGCACCAATAACATGATCTACAGAACGAGATGATTCATGATCCCATTCACCCATGAAGTGACCCAGCTTAGGAAGAAAACGATCCAAACCTATGGCATGTGCTAAAAAACTATTCACAGTAGGTAGGCGAGTACAGCTTCTAGAGACATTGTTATCGTCATCTTTTAGCTGAACACCACAAACGCCAACACGCTGATTCTCGCTGCGTGCCATATAGTTAGTTGTTTCAACTATTGTGGCCTCATAAACAGCAGCATCTGGATTAAGAAACAAAATATATGGACTATTTCCTTTAGCCGCACCGATATTGCACGCTTTACCAAAACCTAAATTAGAGCCTGCCTCAATAATATCAACATTAAGCCGATGAAAATCTTTTAGTTTTTCGATCGACCCATCTACAGAACCATTATCAACAACAACTACACTGGCAATATCTTTCGACGCATACTTTTCAAGCGAAGCAATGCACTCTTTTAGCTGAACACCAGAATTCCAATTAACAATAACCACATCTACTTGACTATTCATTTACTTAACCCTAAGAGCTTTCTGCTCTAAACCGCGCGAAACAAGCATCGCTAGATACACCCAAAAACTTATTATATAAGGCTGAACAAAATTAGGATCTTCTACCATCAACCCCATCATAACAATCAGATAACCGTAAAATACTTTACGTGAACTTAGGTAGGCCATTCGGCCTACCGCACAAAAGAGAAATACAGATATTAGAACACCAAGAATTGATTGCTCAACCAGCGTTGTCACCCAATAATTATGAGCTGAAAGAGCAAACTTATATATAGAGGAATAATAACCGATAGGTTCGAAGGGGTGATCAATAAAATAATTTAATTTTTCAAGCGCGCTATCGAGTCGACCGTTACCACTCTGCATATTCTCAACACTTAATCGTGAAGACAAAAAAGTATCATAACCTTCTATGCCGCTGCTGGTAACCATAGAATGACTTAAAAAAATAACAGCTGCAACTATAGATAAGCTCAAAAAATACCGAAAACCCACAATAATATATAGCATACAAATAAGTAAAAAACTCACCGATCGTGAGAAAGTCAACAATATCGCAGCACATATTAAGAATAAAAACAGTATATCCCGCTTATTTTTTTTCTCGATAACCAGGTACGCACCTACAGACAGGAGTAAAACTTGGGCGACTGTATTACTCGCCCCCCACGGCAAAGACATCGCCCCACCCACATAGCGTTCCAAAATGACACTTTGAAAACCAAACAGGTAAGATTTATAAACAAAGTTAATAATGAAATATATAGCCAGCACTGCCCCCGCACTCAGCAATGTGCGCGCAATTAACACCGCAGGTATTTTTCGCCTTATAGAGGCAGCTACCAAGCCCAAAAACAACATATAGCCTATTAAATTGGCTGCCGCTCTAACCATTGATGCTAAAGGCGCTACAGCTAACAAACTTGTTGTGAATATGAGAGCCACAAAGAGTGTTGGCCAAAGCAAAAAATTATAACTAAAATTGTTAATTGCCTTTGTAAATACCGGAACAAACAAAAAAATCGACATCAAAAAGAAAGGCACTCCAAAAGTGATCACACCTCCAGAGTCTGGTGAACTGCTAAAACTAAGAAACATCATCCCTAGCGTGAAAAAAATATAGTAGTTAGGCACTCTAGGAATAGTCACATATTCACCACTTACATTCTCTTTAATTGGCACGCATCTAGGCAAAGTTAAAAATAATTACTTGTAAGCCGAGAGCAAGAGGCTAGCGCTAGAAGAACAGCGTCCAAACACACCCTCAAACTCCATGCAACTGCAGCACCCACAACACCGAATTCACCAATAAAAACATACAGCAGCCCTACAAAAATTGGCAATTCAACCACATGAAATATAGCGGTTATTTTTGTCCTGCCATGGGCATGAAGATAAGAGTAATACATTGCCCCAATTGCATTGAAGAACACACCGAGACACAATATACGCCCTACCATCACCGACTCTGGTGCCACATAATCCTTCACCCAAAGATTCAAAATAAATGGCATAATAAATGCTAATACACACATTGCACAAAACATGACAATTACAACGCGCACAAGCCACTTATCAAATACTGACTTGGCTTTCTCCGGATCGGAGTTTATTAAATTCGATATCATCGGAAAGGCAACCGTTGTTATCGCCCCAACTAATATCATTGATTGCACGGTTATTTCATATGGAATAACGTAAGTGGTCACAGCTGCAGCGGTAATCAAAGCCCCTACAAAAAAACGGTCCGCTTGCACTAAAAATGGGCTTACGATGCTACTGACTGTTACCCAACCCCCAAATTCTAAGAGCTTCTTTGCTTGTTCCTTCTTGTACTGGCCAGGTTGAACCAGCAGCCGTTCCGGCAAACATTTATAAGCAAAGTGCCTGTATGCAATAAGTGCTATTGACCTTGAGAGCACGAGCGTCGCTACAACCCAATACAGCTTATCTGTATATAGCGCGACCAAAAAAGGCCCACCGAAATTGGCAGCTCCCAGGAACACACGCAGAATACTTATGCTTTTGAAATTAAGATAGGCTTCGTTTACCCCTCGGTAGGTAGCACTGATGGCTTGCATCGGAATCGCAACGGCTAAAAGAAGAATTGAGACAATAACTTCATTTTTACTGACAGTATTTCGAGATATTAAGTCGTATCCCCCGAATACTCCACCCAAAGCGATAAGCACCAAACCAGCCAGCCCTATCGTCGCTGTAATCTTGACTGCTGTGGCAATAACGTCCGGGATGTCACTTTCTTGTGCATAGCCACGTATGGCGGAAACTCGTTGGGTAACTGCTCGACCAACCCCTAGGTCTAGAGCACCTGCATAGCCAATCAAACCCCAGGCCAGTGCAAGGAAGCCAAAACGCTCGGTTCCGATTCTGGCAATTAAATTCGGAACGGTTACAACGGCGATTAACAGTGGCAGTCCCAGTCCGAGCAGGTTCCAGAATATATTTCTAACGTGCACGACATCCTCACGACTTCATGAATCCGCTAATTCAGCTTCATCCCATACAGACAGTTCAGGCCATGGTATGCCATGGCCTGCATAGTTTCAGGCGTTCGCCTTTTTTAAAAAGTTCAAGTACCACGGTAGTGCCAACGCAATACCCGTTGAAAACTCATGTTCAGGTGCGTAGCCCAAAAGCGTTTTTGCTTTAGTTATATCGGCCTGTGAATGAAGCACATCTCCAGCTCTGAAGTCCCGGTAATTAGGCTCCATGCCGTACGTGACACCGTTTGCTCGCAAGCCAGATTTAATCGCAGCGAACAAATCGTTAAGGTCGGTTCGTCCGCCCAGCGCGATGTTATAGACTTGATTGCGCGCTGACTCATTGGAGGTAGTGGCAGCAAGAATATTGGCTTGAACAGTATTTTCGATAAAGCAAAAATCTCGACTGGTTGTACCATCCCCGTTTATATAAACAGGTTCGTTCTTGACCATGGTCGCAATCCAGCGTGGAATTACTGCCGCATATGCCCCGTCCGGGTCTTGACGCTTACCGAAAACATTAAAATATCGCAAACCTATTGTTTTAAATCCGTAGGAGCGTGCGAAAACGTCTGCATATAATTCATTTACATACTTTGTTACTGCATAGGGCGACAAGGGCTTCCCGATAACATCTTCTACTTTGGGCAAGCCCGGATGATCGCCATAGGTTGAGCTACTTGCAGCATAAGTAAAGCTCTGAACATTGGACTCTTTGGCGGCCACTAGCATGTTCAGAAATCCGTCTATGTTTGTTGCATTTGTCGTGACGGGGTCGATGAGAGAACGAGGCACGGAACCTAAGGCGGCTTGATGCAAGACGTAATGCACATCCGTGCAGGCGTCACGACAGTCTTCCAAGTTACGTATATCGCCCTTAATCATCTTGAAACGTGCCCACTGGACAGCCGACACTGAACTTCTGACCTCATCAAGGTTATGTGGATGACCGGTTGCAAAGTTATCAAGCCCAACAACGAACTGATCCAGCAACAACAGTTTTTCTAGCAGGTTAGAGCCGATGAATCCAGCCACCCCAGTGATCAACCATGTCTTGGGATCAACAGGAAGTTTCTTTAAAATATCTTCGTACGCAGTCATGGTATTTAACCTAAATCGTTTAATTAGCTAAGCATCCGCTCAGGACAGGCTTACAAACGTATATCTGACTCTTCGCGACTTAAAAGATATTTCAAGTCATACAGGATGTGATTTGGTTTTCCATAGCTGCGTATAGCCTGTGCCCCTAAAGAACGAAACTCATTGTGTGCCACGGCTACCACTATGGCATCGTAAGACTCTTTGTCGGGCTGATTGACTGGCACAATACCGTATTCATGACACGCTTCTTCACTACTGACCCAAGGGTCAAAGACATCAACAGTGATATTGTATTCCGCCAACTCCCGCACAATATCAACTACGCGCGTATTGCGCAGATCCGGGCAATTCTCTTTAAATGCCAAACCCATAACCAAAACACGTGCGCCATCCACGTGAATACGCTGTTTAAGCATTGCCTTAATTAGTTGAGAAACGACATAGGCGCCCATCCCGTCATTTAAGCGACGACCGGCCAGGATTATTTCAGGGTGATAACCAATAGATTGAGCTTTATGTGTCAAATAGTAAGGATCAACACCAATACAATGGCCACCTACTAGGCCCGGTCGAAAAGGCAGAAAATTCCATTTTGTGCCCGCTGCCTCCAATACTGATTCGGTATCGATACCTAACTTATTGAAAATAATGGACAGTTCATTGATTAAAGCGATATTGAGATCGCGCTGAGTATTCTCAATGACCTTGGCAGCTTCCGCTACTTTGATGCTGCTCGCTTTGTGCGTGCCAGCCACAATAATTTTATTATAGAGCGCGTCCACCAAGTCAGCCACATCGGGAGTCGATCCAGAAGTGACTTTCTTAATCGTTGTCACTCGGTGCTCTTTGTCCCCCGGATTGATACGCTCAGGGCTGTAACCTGCATAAAAATCGACATTGAATACCAAGCCAGAGTACTTCTCGAGTACAGGTACGCATTCTTCTTCCGTTGCGCCTGGGTACACGGTGGACTCATAAATAACAATATCGCCTCTTTTAAGCACTTTCCCAATGCTCTCGGAAGCTTTGATCAAGGGTGTCAAATCAGGTTGATTGTATTGATCAATCGGCGTTGGAACCGTAACAATGTAGGTGTTGCAAGCGGCCAATGTTGACACATCAGCACTAAACTTTAAAAATGTAGCTTCTTTAAGCTCTTCGTCCGAGACTTCAAGTGTCGAGTCATGGCCAGAAGACAAGGCGTTAATCCGCTGCTGGTTTATGTCAAAACCTACAACTGATTGTTGCTTGCCAAACTCCACTGCCAACGGTAAGCCGACATAACCCAAGCCAATGACAGCAAGTTTCAAATTTTCTAGCAAATGCATAATTCAATCCAGTTAATAGCGGTCGGCAGACAAAAACTCACAGTCGCTCAATATGTTTTCAGCAAGGCGTCAATTACGCTTGGCGCTTCGCGATCCTTAACGCTAATAATATACTCTTCACACTGAGGCCACTGAATATTTAACATTTCATCATTCCACGCCAAAGAGCGTTCAGAGTCTTTATTAAAATAGTCAGTCGTTTTATACAGAAAATGAGTATCGTCTTCTAAAGAAACAAAGCCATGGGCAAAACCTGTAGGTATCCATAGCATTCTATGATTAGAACTACTCAGCTCAACACCGACCCATTTAAGATAGGTTGCAGAGTCCGGGCGGATGTCAACCGCGACATCAAAAGCTGTGCCTTGAACCACGCGAACCAATTTCCCTTGCTCAAAAGGCGACGCTTGATAGTGTAGGCCTCGTAGTACGCCTTTTTTTGAGCACGAATGATTGTCCTGAACGAAGGCTTCTGGCGCCGGAAGATTCAAGCCCTTAAGCCCCTCCATGAAGCCTTTTTCATTGAAGCTTTCCATAAACCAACCACGGTCATCGCTGAAGACGGTGGGTTCAATAATCACGACTTCGGGAATATCTGTTGGAACCATTTTCATGAGGTTTTATTCTCATCGTGGATTTTCTTCAAGTACTGACCATACCCGGTTTTACTCAGTTTACTTGCCTGATCAGCCAGTTTTTCCAACGGTATCCAGCCACTGTTGAATGCAATTTCTTCCAGGCAAGCAACTTTCAAGCCTTGACGTTGCTCGATGGTGTGAACAAAGTGGCTCGCTTCAAGTAACGACTCATGTGTTCCGGTATCAAGCCATGCAAATCCACGGCCTAACATCTCGACGGTCAAGCTTTTTTGTTCAAGATACGCTTTATTGACATCAGTAATTTCGAGCTCGCCCCGCGGGGAAGGTTTGATATTTTTAGCTATCTCAACCACTTTATTGTCGTAAAAATACAACCCCGTCACTGCGTAATTTGATTTCGGCACTGACGGTTTCTCTTCGATGCTCAGCGCTCTACCCGTACTGTCAAACTCCACAACGCCAAAGCGCTCCGGGTCAGATACGTGATAACCAAACACTGTGGCCCCAGAGCCCTGGTTCATCGCTGAACGCAAATTATCTGAGAAGTGCTGTCCATAAAAAATGTTGTCGCCAAGAATGAGGCAAACTGAAGCCTCGCCAATAAATTCTTCGCCAATGATAAATGCCTGAGCCAACCCGTCAGGGCTTGGCTGTTCCGCATAACTAAGTTCGATACCGTATTGACTTCCATCCCCCAGCAATTTCTTAAAGCACGGCAAGTCTTCAGGTGTGGAAATGATTAAAATTTCCCGCATGCCAGCCAGCATCAATACTGATAATGGATAGAAGATCATGGGCTTGTCGTAAATCGGCAACATCTGTTTGGACACGCCCAGAGTCAGTGGGTGCAAGCGCGTACCTGAACCTCCAGCGAGAATGATGCCTTTTCGGTTGAGGGTAGTCATCTCTAGAGCACTTCCTTATCTATTCTGTACAGCACCTGTATCGAGTTCAGGTGAATGGTTGAATTCTGTTTTTAAACAAACACGCTACCGCCCCAGGATTGATCGTCAATTTCCTGAGAACGTTTATGGGTTTCATCATTGCCCAGGCTCATCACCTGAGTGCTGCTTAACGGCTAACGACAGAGGCCAAGGGCATGCTGATCTGTTGCTGACGGTTCATTAAATTGATCAAGAGAATGACGCGCTCTTCACCATCCATTGCCATGAATATTGATTCCAGACCGGCATACCCTTCCTCTAAGAGAGACACTTTATCCCCGGGATTAAACGTGGAAATAATACAGGTCTGTGCGCGTGCCTGCAGTTGCTCCACCAACTTCTGGCTGACGGGCAATGGCTGACCACCAAATGCCACAACACGAGTAACGCCACGACTGGAGCGCAATGGTGCCCAGTTTGCACCGTCCGGCATATGAATAAAGAGGTAACCCGGGAACAATGACTCCTGAATAAATTGGCATTTACCGCGCACAAGACGTTCTCGCCGGCAGACCGGACGTGAACAGCTATAGCCTTGGCGCACGAGATTTTGTTCGGCGCGTTCGTCCTGTCTCGGCTTGCATTGCACCAGATACCAGTCACCTTGTTTTGAGCCCGGCTTGGGTGCAGTGGTTATGTCCATTGACCATTCATTCAACATTTTCCGTAGTTAGCTCTCGCGCTTGCCTGAACCATTACAAGCTACTGGTTTATTTTCTGTGCCCGCGAGATTAGCTCACAGGTATCTGCAGGTCGAGTGAATGGTTTCGAGTGCTGTACAGCGTCGACAGTTCCCGCGCAAGGGCCTGTTTGGCGCGTAATTCTCCATGAACCAATCTGATTTGCTCAGGCCACTGGGCCATCCCCGACACGAAGTTCAGCAGATCGACCTGATCGGCATGCGCAGAGTATCCACCAAGGGTCGTGATACCTGCTCGAATACTGCAGCGCTCACCATCAAGCTCAACATACCCCCCGCGGGGCCCGTATTTCTGTATTGCGGCGCCAGGTGTTCCCTGCGCCTGATAACCCGTGAACAGCACGTTATGCCTTGGGTCACCCAGCATGGCCTTTAGGTAATTTACAATCCGGCCATTTGAGCACATGCCATTTGCAGCAATTACAATCGCCGGACGGCCGGTGCGGCGTAAATAGTTGACGGTTTGCATATGTTGCTCATGAGTGTCGATGGTGATGAGCTGTTGGAAGTGCAAGGGTTTGCGAGCAGCACTAAGCCGCTGCTGCGCAGCGTCATTCCAGTCGGCCTGTAACTCACGGTATACAGCCGTCAAGCGCTTGGCCAAAGGCGAATCGATAATGACAGGGAGTTCGGGCCAATTCATAGGTAAAGCCGAATCTTCACCTACGTTTAGACTCTCGTGTACCGATAGAGATTTGCGATGGAGTATATCTTCTATTTCGTACAGCAATTCTTGGGTGCGGCCAATGCTGAACGCAGGGATCATAAGCGTTCCATGATCAGCTAAAGCCTTATCAATGGCCAATTCGAGTCGTGTTTGCCGCGTACTTCGGTCTTCGTGAGTCCGGTCCCCATAGGTGCTTTCAAGTACTAGAATATCGGCGCGTTCCGGGGACTTCGGCGGCGACAAAAAAGGTGTAAACGGCGCTCCAAGATCACCGGAAAATACGATGCGATGAGTGGACCCTTGATAAGTCACTTCACATTCGACATAGGCAGAACCCAAGATATGCCCTGCTCTTTGCAAACGTATTCGGGCATGCAGCGTTTGCGTGCCAGACACCGTGTACCACTCTGCGAAGGGCAAAGCAATTATCTGTGTATGTACGCACTGTAAGTAACGTTCGACATTGCGAGTATCGCGATTGAATGTGAGGCGGAAGGCATCTTCCAGGACCAGTGGTAAAAGCTTGGCGGAAGGCTCAATGCAGATGATCGGCCCTTTAAAGCCAGCTGCCAGCAACAAGGGAATACGCCCCACATGATCCGCGTGAACGTGGGTTACGATTAACGCTTGGATCTCGTCGACAGAAAAGCTTATATCCTGGTTTTTTTGCGCCTCCCCCGAATTGCCCAAAGACTCAGCGCCTTGAAACAACCCATAGTCAATCAGCAGACTATGCTGAGCAGTCATTTGCAATTGGTGGCATGAACCCGTGACGCCATGAATGGCGCCATGATGAATGATCTGCGGATACGACATAAGCTTGCTCTCGATACAGCTCCATGAAGAGGCAATTAGTCCACAAAAAGGTCAGGTATTTCACCCGACCTTGGTGCCTTTCAAGGGTGATCCTTTTGCAAAACTTTTCCGCTTTGATCAGCTGAGATCGTGTTGCTCAAGGTTGCAGACAAGGCCGGCGGCGTTGATGTTCGTAACTCCGTACCGCGGGCGAGCACAAAGTGCCTTACAAGCGCTATAAGCACACCTAAAAGCCCTCCCAGCACCAGGCCGAGCAGCAAGATGATTGCTTTCCTTGGCTTAATTGGCGAGATCGGCTCCAGCGCTTTGCGATCTACCGAAACCAGTTTCAACGTAGAGATGTCCAGGTTACTCAAATTACCCAGCCGGACAACTTCTGCTCGGAGTGGCTCTACGCCTTTGAGGAACACATCTTCGTTTTGACGCTGCTTAAGCACTTCAACTTGTCGGTTACTTTGCAGCAGTTGCAATTCCTTGGCTATCTGAGCAATACGACTTTCTGTGAAATCATCCGTTTTGCGCTGCTGCAACGCTGCGCGCTCAGCCTCCAAAGCTTCCACGCCCATGAAATAGAGTGGGATTTGCTGATTATTGATTTCAGTTCGCATAACACTGGTGTCACCCGAACGCGCCGAGTCGGCCAATGACGAAGGTGTGGTTGGCTTTTGAATACCTAACGATTTGGCGATAGCGATGGCTTCGGTCAACTGAGCCATTCTGTCGGTGCGGCGCACTTTGAGCTGCTGGCGCAATGCTTTTAACTCATCTTGCAATTGCGCACGCTTGAGATTGTCTGACTCTTCAAGTGCAGCAATGCGGGCCTCTTTGTCATTTTCATAACTGGAGCGCGCCGCATTGATCTTGCCTTGGAGCTCCGTCAACCGATTATTGACGATAACTTTGAGGTCAGCAGCGATCTGCTCACGCTCTGCATTGATCGCATAATCAACAAAGCCGTTCAGAATTTGGACGCCATCCACACCTTTCGGGTAGTTGAGCTCAAGGCTGATAAAGGAAGTCAGCGAATCTGCTTTTTTTGGATCCGGTTGCATCAGGCGCAATGAGTCACGATTGAACTCTTCAAAACTTTGCTCAAGGGTACGCCCAGGTCGCTTGAATTGGCTGAAAAGCTCCTGATTGTCACGGAAGAACCCCAAACGCGAATCATACGACTCAAGACTCGCGCCGACTTTGACCAGGGCCTCATTAGGCGGGAGCGTGTATACGCCAGAACGATTTAAGGCATCAAGTTCGTTGATGGCTGCTGGACGCAATACGCTGGTGACTTGGTATTCAGGCGTTACCAGGTAAGCATAGCCCAGTGCAACGAGTCCACTGACGACAGTGGTCGCGATGATAATTGCCTTTTGCTTCCAGATCGCCTGGATCAAAGCAAACAGATCAATTTCATCAACCGAAGAACCACGGGAAATCCGAGAAATACTTGTCACAACAAAGGCCTGCCTTCAAAAAGAAACTGCGGGCTCGTCATGCAGAAATTTTTCTTGCGTGCTTGTAATGGATATTTATTTTCAATCAGGCAGTGGCATCACTGCGCGCCTGATGAAGCACAAAAAATAGCTGGCAACCGAGAACAGAACGCATTCTGCCAGTATTACCAAACAATACAAGGGTTGACGGTGTGCAGGACTTTTCCTGAGACAGAACCTACGCAGCAAGGCCTGACCTCACGCATACTGCAAACTCACTCTCGTTGGGCGCGAACACTTAATTCTTGCATTCGCCCCTACATCCGCCGTCAGCCAATATGCATACGACGCTTCAAACCAGCCGATTTTCGCCAGTAGGCAAGCAACCCTAATAGCGGCCCAATTGCTAAACCCACCAGTAATGCCCCTACGAAAAACACAGAGGCTGGCAATGATGGTGTATGCCAGCCCAAAAACGTCAGCGATGTCGCCTCTTGGTTTTCAAGGATGAAAATAATCACGCCAAAGAAAATCAGCAGAGACACCACCACGACGGCTGTGCGCTTAATAGCACGCATGAGCAGCTCCTTTACTCTTCAGGGTTAAAGCCATCTTCCTCGTCCTCATTGACCCGATCACGCAATTCCTTGCCCGGCTTGAAGTGAGGTACGAATTTGCCGTCAAGGCTGACGGACTGCCCGGTTTTTGGGTTTCGGCCAACACGCGGTGCACGATAGTGCAGCGAAAAACTGCCAAAACCTCGGATCTCTATTCGATCTCCGGTCGCCAGGGACTGTGACATTTGTTCAAGCATGGTCTTGATGGCCAGCTCCACATCTTTGGATGAGAGTAGCCCTTGATGGGTGACAATTCGTTCGATCAACTCCGACTTCGTCATATTTTTCCCTTCTTTTTCAAGCAGCTAGATCAGCGCTTGAAAGGTTTTAGCATGATCAAGTGACTTTGAACAGCCCAGGGATTGACTTATCGAAAGAAATATTGAAGGGGAACTTTTAGGCACACGCGACTCATAAAGATAGACGCAAGTACGCTGCAAGTAACTCGATGATCAGCAGGCCCGCAGGGGTGGGATTTGCATGGGCACGCAGAGCCCCACCCAGTCACGCTCGAGCGCATGAGTGACTACAAGAGCAAGGGATTGAGGCTGTAAAGCCAAGAGACTCCATCGCGCACAAAAAAGGGCGACCGAAGTCGCCCTTTTTAATGGTCAATCAGAACTTAGTTCTGCTTTTCCATTTGTGCACGCAGCAGGTCGCCCAGAGTGGTCGGACCAGCAGCAATGTCAGAGGTCGCTGGCTTGTCGCGCAGGCTCTGGATTGCTTCTTTCTCTTCAGCATCATCTTTCGACTTGATGGAGAGTTGGATTACGCGGCTCTTACGATCAACGCTGATGATCTTGGCTTCTACTTCTTCGCCTTCTTTCAGAACGTTGCGCGCGTCTTCAACGCGGTCACGGCTGATTTCGGAGGCTTTCAGAGTCGCTTCGATATCGTTGGCCAGAGTGATGATGGCGCCTTTAGCGTCAACTTCTTTCACGATGCCCTTAACGATTGCGCCTTTGTCGTTCTCTTGTACGTACTCGGAGAACGGATCGCTTTCCAGCTGCTTGATACCCAGGGAGATGCGCTCACGCTCTGGATCAACAGACAGGATAACGGTGTCCAGCTCGTCGCCCTTCTTGAAACGACGTACGGCTTCTTCGCCAACTTCGTTCCAGGAGATGTCGGACAGGTGAACCAGACCGTCGATGCCGCCGTCCAGACCAATGAAGATACCGAAATCGGTGATCGACTTGATGGTGCCGGAGATTTTATCGCCCTTGTTGAACTGGCCAGAGAAATCTTCCCATGGGTTAGATTTGCACTGCTTGATGCCCAGGGAGATACGACGACGCTCTTCGTCGATGTCCAGGACCATAACTTCCACTTCGTCGCCGACTTGTACGACTTTCGAAGGGTGGATGTTTTTGTTGGTCCAGTCCATTTCGGAAACGTGTACCAGACCTTCAACGCCCTCTTCCAGCTCAGCGAAGCAGCCGTAGTCGGTCAGGTTGGTTACACGAGCGGTAACGCGAGTGCTTTCTGGGTAACGGGCTTTGATAGCAACCCATGGATCTTCGCCCAGTTGCTTGAGGCCCAGGGAAACACGATTGCGTTCGCGATCGTACTTCAGAACCTTGACGTCGATCTCGTCGCCAACATTGACGATTTCGGAAGGATGCTTGATACGCTTCCACGCCATGTCGGTGATGTGCAGCAGGCCGTCAACGCCACCCAGATCCACGAATGCGCCGTAGTCGGTGAGGTTTTTAACGATACCTTTAACTTGCTGACCTTCTTGCAGGGATTCCAGCAGCGCTTCACGCTCTGCCGAGTTCTCTGCTTCCAGTACGCTGCGACGCGAAACAACAACGTTGTTGCGCTTCTGGTCAAGTTTGATGACCTTGAATTCCAGTTCTTTACCTTCCAGGTGCGTGGTGTCGCGCACTGGACGAACGTCAACCAGAGAACCTGGCAGGAACGCACGGATGCCGTTAACGTCGACAGTGAAGCCGCCTTTAACCTTACCGTTGATAACGCCCTTGACCACTTCTTCTGCTGCGAAGGCTGCTTCCAGAACGATCCAGCATTCAGCGCGCTTGGCTTTTTCACGGGACAGTTTGGTTTCGCCAAAGCCGTCTTCTACCGCGTCCAGCGCAACGTGAACTTCATCACCGATGTTGATGTTCAGTTCGCCAGCGTCGTTGTGGAACTGCTCCAGCGGGATGAGGCCTTCAGACTTCAAACCAGCGTGAACGGTAACCCAACCAGCTTGGTAGTCGATATCAACGATGATCGCGGTGATGATCGAGCCAGCCTGAAGATTCAGGGTTTTTAGGCTTTCTTCAAAGAGTTCTGCAAAGCTTTCGCTCATTTTAATTCCTGTTGAATAAGGGCGAAGGAATACGCCCATCTGCCACATTCCAGACAATGTGGGTTACGTTCATATAAAAGAAGGCATGCAGGACTATTTCTGGTCTCCTGCATGCTTTCTTGGTCATCAAGCGATACCGCGCAGTGCGATTTCACTTTTGATGCGGTCAAGCACCTGCTCAACAGACAACTCCGTAGAGTCAAGCTGTATGGCATCAGCCGCCGGCTTGAGCGGGGCTATTGCACGCTGCGTATCGCGCTCATCGCGCGCACGTATCTCGGCAAGCAGACCCGGGAGACTAACATCATCGCCCTTTGCCTTCAACTGCAAGTAGCGCCGCCGGGCTCTCTCTTCAGCGCTGGCGGTGAGGAAAATCTTCAGCGGAGCGCCCGGAAAAACGACCGTTCCCATGTCACGGCCGTCCGCAACCAGCCCGGGAAATTCCTGAAAATCTCGCTGACGTTGCAGCAAAGCTTCACGAACAGCGGGCAACGCCGCGACAGTCGACGCATCTGCCGCTACGTACTCATCGCGAATATCCCCAGTGACATCAGTGCCTTCCAGAATAATCCTGGCCAGACTACCTTCTGTCGCTCCGACGAACTGCACATCCAAATGTGTCGCCAACATTTTCAGCAACTTTTCGTCATCCAGCTTGACAGCATGATTGCGGGCCGCAAGCGCCAACAGACGATACAAGGCACCGGAATCCAGCAGTTTCCAGCCCAACTCTCTGGCCAGACGCCCTGCTACCGTGCCCTTACCCGAACCGCTAGGACCGTCAATGGTGATAACCGGGGGCGATTGGTTCACGACACTGCCTCTTCTACTGCGACATTCATACCGACCTGCTTGCACAGCGCAAGGAAGTTGGGGAACGACGTCGCAACGTTTGCACAGTCATGGATGCGAATCGGCGCAGAGGCACGCAAGGACGCCACGCTGAACGCCATCGAAATACGATGATCACCATGGCCATGGACTTCGCCACCGCCTATCGAGCCACCGTCGATAATGATGCCGTCCGGGGTCGTCTCGCATTTCACGCCCAGTGCCAGCAAGCCATCTGCCATCACCTGAATACGGTCTGACTCCTTGACGCGCAACTCTTCCGCGCCACGCAACACCGTACGACCTTCAGCTACCGCAGCCGCCACAAACAACACCGGGAACTCGTCAATTGCCAGCGGCACCAGCGCTTGCGGAATGTCGATACCTTTAAGCTTCGCGGCACGCACATGCAGATCTGCAACGGGCTCGCCTCCGACTTCACGCTGGTTTTCAAGGGTAATATCGGCCCCCATCAAACGCAGAATGTCGATGACACCGGTACGGGTCGGGTTGATTCCGACATGTTCCAGCACCAGGTCGGAACCTTCAGCAATCGAAGCAGCAACCAGAAAAAACGCAGAGGACGAGATATCACCCGGCACTTCAATGTGTGTCGCAGTCAGCTTATGGCCCGACTCAACAGAAGCAGTGGCACCGTTGACAGTGACCGGATAGCCGAAGCCACGCAGCATGCGCTCGGTATGGTCACGGGTTGGCGCAGGCTCAGTCACCGAGGTCTTGCCTTCAGCGTACAAACCAGCCAGCAGCAGGCAGGATTTAACCTGTGCACTTGCCATCGGCAGGGTGTAATTCATGCCTTTTAGCGCATGGCCGCCTCGAATGGTCATCGGAGGACGTCCTTCGGCGGCGGTTTCAATGACGGCACCCATTTCACGCAATGGATTGGCCACACGATTCATTGGGCGCTTGGTCAGCGAGGCATCACCGGTCAGGGTGGTATCAAACGGTTGCGCTGCCAACAAACCCGACAACAAGCGCATGGATGTCCCGGAATTGCCCAGATAAATCGGCCCCGGAGGCGCTTTCAGGCCGTGCAGGCCAACACCGTGAATCGTCACGCGCCCCTGATGCGGCCCCTCAATGACCACACCCATGTCACGAAAAGCCTGCAACGTTGCCAGCGCATCTTCGCCTTCAAGGAATCCCTCTACCTCGGTCGTGCCTTCAGCCAACGAGCCGAGCATGATCGAGCGGTGAGAAATGGACTTGTCGCCCGGCACACGGATGCGGCCAGTTGCGTGTCCACCAGGTTTTGCCAGGAAAATCAGATCATTCGTATTCATAGGGTCCACATATGCCCGGCGGGCCAGGATTTTACCGAAATGCTCGCGAGCAACACGGGCGCGCGTGAACACGCCCAATAACTGATGCCCGTCCCCTGCATCGACCGCGTCGCGCAAGGCGTCGAGGTCTGTGCGAAATGTATCCAATGTGCGCAGAACCGCCTCGCGATTGGCGAGGAAAATGTCATGCCACATCACCGGGTCGCTGCCCGCGATCCTTGTGAAATCGCGAAAGCCACCCGCAGCGTAGCGAAAAATATCCAGATTCTCGTTGCGTTTGGCCAGTGAATCCACCAAACCAAATGCCAGCAAGTGTGGCAAATGACTCGTCGCCGCGAGGACTTCATCGTGACGCTCAACCTGCATGTGCTCGACGTCAGCCCCGAGGGCACGCCACATCGCATCCACCACCCTGAGCGCGTCGGGGTCCGTGTCGGTTAACGGCGTCAAAATGACTTTGTGCCGCTCGAACAGACGGGCATTTGATGCCTCTACCCCGCTTTGTTCGGAGCCCGCAATCGGATGCCCGGGCACAAAGCGTGGCGGCACACCACCAAACGCTTGAGCTGCTGCGCGCACTACGTTGCCTTTGGCGCTGCCGACGTCCGTCAGGATGGCCTGCCCCAGTTCCATGCCCGCCAACTGAACGAGCATTTTCTCCATGGCCAGGATCGGCACCGCCAACTGAATCACATCAGCCCCGCGGCATGCTACTGCCAGATCCGCCTCGCAGCGGTCCACCACGCCCAGATCGACAGCCAGGGCACGGGATGCAGCATCAAGATCGACGCCCACCACTTCCGCGCACAACCCGCTTTCACGCAGCCCCTTGGCAAATGAACCACCGATGAGCCCCAACCCGACGACCACCAATCGGCCCACTAACGGCTTGACAGAATGCCTGGACATGACATCAACCACGAGCAAGAACCCTGCACAATGCTTCAAGCAAGCGGGCGTTTTCAGTGGGTAGCCCCACGGTGATGCGCAGGTGGTTCGGCATGCCGTAATTGGCGACGGGACGCACAATCACCCCCTCCTGCAGCAGGCCTTGATACACAGGGGCAGCTTCCTGCCCTACATCCAGCGCAATGAAATTGCCTTTGGACGGGATCCAGCTCAGGCCGAGCGCACTAAAACCCTCTTGCAACTGCTGCATACCGGCCTCGTTCAGACGCCGGCTTTGTGCCAGATACTCGATATCTTTGAGCGCAGCACAAGCAGCCGCCAACGCCAGGCTGTTGACATTGAATGGCTGCCGCACGCGGTTCAGCACATCTGCCACGACTGCCGCCGACAGGCTGTAGCCCACACGCAATGCTGCCAGACCGTAAGCTTTGGAGAAGGTACGCGATACCAGCAGATTCGGATAAGCAGACAGAAACTCCAGGCCATCCGGCAAATCGCCACCATCCGCGTATTCGATGTAGGCCTCATCCAGCACAACCAGCACACGCTGCGGAACATCCTGCAAAAACTCATTCAACGCATTTGCATCGAACCAGGTTCCAGTCGGGTTGTTCGGGTTGGCGATAAACACCACTCGCGTGGATTCATCTATGGCAGCCAACATGGCAGGCAGATCATGACCCCACGCTTTTGCAGGCACCACACGGGCTTGTGCACCCACAGCCTGCGTGACAATCGGATACACCGCAAACGCATGCTCACTGAAGACGGCATTCAGGCCCGGCGCCAGATAGGCGCGCGCTACCAGCTCCAGAATGTCATTGGAACCGTTACCCAGCGTCACCTGATCCAGCTCGACGCCACATTGCTCTGCCAGCAGGGTCTTTAAGGCAAAACCGTTGCCATCGGGATAACGCGTCAGCTCTGCCAGCGCATCGCCAATAGCCGCCAACGCTTTAGGGCTCGGACCCAACGGGTTTTCGTTACTCGCCAACTTGACGATCGTGTCCGGATTAATCCCCAGCTCACGCGCCAGCTCATCCACAGGCTTGCCCGGGACGTAAGGCGAAAGTTGTTGCACGCCCGGCAATGCCAGGGCGAGAAAATCACCACTCATGAGAAATCGCCTTAAAGAACCGCTTTCGGGTAGGAACCCAACACTTTGAGTGCAACTGCTTCCTGACTGATCTGTTCCAGCACACTTTTGACCAGCGGATCTCGGTGGTGACCCGCAAAATCAATGAAGAAAACGTAAGTCCATTTACCACTGCGCGAAGGACGCGTCTCGATGCGCGTGAGGTCGATGCCGTTTTCATGGAACGGCACCAGCAACTCATGCAGCGCACCCGGACGGTTACTCATGGACACAATGATCGATGTTTTATCATCACCGGTCGGCGGCACTTCCTGATTACCGATCATCAAGAACCGCGTGGAGTTGTCCGGACGGTCTTCAATCTTTTCGGCCAGTCGCGTCAGGCCATAGAGGCCCGCTGCCATATCACCAGCAATGGCTGCCGAGTTCCACTCACCTTTCACACGCTTGGCCGCTTCGGCGTTGCTCGATACGGCAATACGCTCGACATTCGGGTAATGCGCGTCCAGCCACTTGCGGCACTGGGCCAGCGACTGGGCGTGGGAATAAATGCGGCTGATGCTATCGGTCTTGGTGTTCTCGCCCACCAGCAAGTGATGGTGAATGCGCAACTCGACCTCGCCGCAAATCACCATATCGTGCTCAAGGAAGCTGTCGAGCGTGTGGTTAACAGCACCTTCGGTGGAGTTTTCCACCGGCACCACACCAAAATTCACTGCTCCGGCCGCCACTTCACGAAACACCTCATCGATTGCAGCCATTGGCTTGCTGATGACGGCATGACCGAAGTGCTTCATCGCGGCAGCTTGCGTAAAGGTGCCTTCCGGCCCCAGATAAGCCACCTTCAGAGGCTGCTCCAACGCCAGGCACGACGACATGATTTCGCGGAACAAGCGCGCCATCTCTTCGTTACCCAGCGGCCCCTTGTTGCGCTCCATCACCCGCTTGAGCACCTGAGCCTCGCGCTCGGGCCGATAAAACACCGGCACCTCGCCCTCCGCCAGCGAGCCCATTTTTACCCGCGCGACCTCTTGTGCGCAGCGCGCGCGCTCACTGATCAACTCCAGGACCTTTTCGTCCAGGCTATCAATGCGCAAACGCAAGGCTTTGAGTTCCTGTTCGGACATTAGCCGTGTTCCTTTTCGAACGCTGCCATGTAGTCCACCAGCGCATTGACGGCGTTGATGTCCACTGCGTTGTAGATCGAAGCCCGCATCCCCCCCACCGAACGATGCCCCTTGAGGTTCAACAGGCCACGCGCCTCGGCACCCGCCAGGAACGGCTTGTCGAGACGGTCATCGGCCAGACGGAACGGAACGTTCATCCAGGAGCGGTCGGTTTTGTTGATCGGGTTGCTGTACAGACCGCTGGCATCAATGAAGTCGTAAAGCGTACGTTTTTTCACTTCATTACGCTTGCCAATGGCTTCCACCCCGCCCTGCTCTTTCAGCCACTCGAACACCAGGCCGGACAAGTACCATGCCAGCGTCGGTGGCGTGTTGTACATCGAGCCATTGTCGGCCGCGACCTTGTAATCGAGCATGGTCGGGCAGATTGAGCGTGCACGCCCCAGCAAATCTTCCCGAATGATGTTGACCACGATACCGCTCGGCCCGATGTTTTTCTGTGCCCCTGCGTAAATCATGCCGAAACGCGACACGTCCACCGGACGCGACAGGATGTCAGAGGACATGTCGGCCACCAGCGGCACGTCACCCGTTTCCGGAATCCAGTCAAACTCCAGGCCACCAATCGTCTCGTTCGGCGCGTAATGCACATAGGCCGCGTCTTTGTTCAGATTCCATTCGTTCTGACCCGGAATCGCAAAGTAGTCGTACGGCTTGGCCGTGGCAGCCACATTGACCGCACCAAAGCGCGATGCTTCTTCAATGGCTTTTTGGGACCAGATACCCGTGTCGATGTAATCGGCCTTGCCATTTTCCGGCAGCAGGTTAAGCGGGATCTGAGCAAATTGCTGACTCGCGCCACCCTGCAGAAACAACACTTTGTAGTCCGAGGGAATAGACAGCAGGTCACGCAGGTCCTGCTCAGCCTTGGTGGCAATGGACACGAACTCATCGCTGCGATGGCTCATTTCCATAACTGACAGGCCTTTGCCATGCCAGTCGAGCAACTCGGACTGGGCACGCAACAGGACAGCTTCAGGAAGCGCAGCGGGTCCTGCGCAGAAGTTATAGGCTCGTTTGCTCACATCCACTCTCGCTCTGATTTGGTGGGTCATGCAATAAATCGGTACTCGGCACTGCGGTTAAACGCGAGACCGCGCCCACGGGGGTGCCGATTTTTCATACGGGACAAACAACAAGGGGGCGAATTCTCATCCGCCCCCTGTGTGTCCGCTTATTCTTGCGGTGCTTCTTCGTCAGCGGCAGCCTCTAGCGGTTGCTCGTCGTCAGCGCCATCGCGCAGGACCTCGCCTTCGGCCTCGAGACCGCCTTCGCCCTCACCTTCGAGCTCTTCGCCTTCAACTTCAGAAGGCTCCTGAACCCGCTCAAGCCCAACCAGCGTTTCATCGCTTGCCAGCTTGATCAAGGTAACGCCCTGTGTGTTACGCCCCAAGCTCGATACTTCATCGACACGGGTGCGCACCAGCGTGCCCTGATCGGAAATCAGCATGATCTCTTCACCATCCAGCACCTGAACCGCACCGACCAAACGGCCATTACGCTCATTGCTGACCATGGCAATTACACCCTGTCCGCCACGCTTGTATTCAGGGAACTCGCTGATCGGCGTGCGCTTGCCATAACCACGCGCCGAAGCGGTGAGGATCTGGCTGCCTTCTTCAGGAATCAGCATCGAAATCAGCTTTTGACCTTCTGGCAGACGCATGCCGCGAACACCGCGTGCCGTACGGCCCATGGCGCGCACGTCAGACTCTTTGAAGCGCGTGACCTTGCCGCCATCGGAGAACAGCATGACTTCGCGCTCGCCATCCGTGATCGCAGCACTGATCAGCACATCGCCTTCATCCAGTTCCAGGGCGATCAAGCCGACGCTGCGCTGGCGGCTGAAGGCTTCCAGAGGGGTTTTCTTCACAGTGCCGTTGGCAGTGGCCATGAAGATGAAGTGACCTTCCGTGTATTGCTCGACCGGCAGCATGGTGGTGATGTATTCGCCATCATCCAGCGGCAACAGATTAACCAGCGGACGACCACGGGCTGCGCGGGAAGCCTCAGGAATTTCATAAGTCTTGAGCCAGTACACCTTGCCTTTGCTGGAGAACAGCAACAACGTTGTGTGGCTGTTGGCTACCAGCAGGTGAGCGATATAGTCCTCATCCTTGACGCCAGTAGCCGACTTACCCTTGCCGCCACGGCGCTGAGCCTGGTACGCAGCCAGTGGTTGGGTCTTGGCGTAACCACCATGGGAAATGGTCACCACGCGCTCTTCTTCCGGAATCATGTCACCCAGCGTCAGGTCGAGGCGGGCATCGAGGATTTCGGTACGGCGCACATCACCGTATTCGGCGCGGATCACTTCCAGCTCTTCGCGAATCACTTCCATCAATCGCACAGCGCTGTTGAGGATACGGATCAGCTCGCCGATCTGGTTCAGGATTTCCTGATATTCGGCCAGCAGCTTCTCGTGCTCAAGGCCGGTCAGGCGGTGCAGGCGCAATTCAAGAATGGCCTGAGCCTGCTCTGGCGACAGGAAGTACTTGCCATCACGCAGACCGTATTGCGGGTCCAGGTTCTCTGGACGGCAGGAGTCGGCACCGGCGCGCTCGACCATGGCCACCACAGCGGTGGACTCCCAAGGGGTGCTGATCAGCGCTTCCTTGGCTTCCGACGGCGTTGGCGAGGCCTTGATCAGGGCAATCACAGGATCGATGTTGGACAGTGCTACCGCCTGGCCTTCAAGGATGTGACCGCGTTCGCGGGCTTTACGCAGCTCGAATACGGTGCGGCGAGTGACGACTTCGCGGCGGTGACGCACGAAGGCTTCCAGCAGATCCTTGAGGTTCAGGATGCGCGGACGACCGTCGATCAGGGCCACGATGTTGATGCCGAACACGCTTTGCAGCTGAGTCTGGGCATACAGGTTGTTGAGGATGACTTCCGGAACCTCACCGCGACGCAGCTCGATCACGACACGCATACCGTCTTTGTCGGACTCGTCGCGCAGCTCGGTGATGCCTTCGAGCTTTTTCTCTTTGACCAGTTCGGCGATCTTTTCGATCAGACGCGCCTTGTTCAACTGGTAAGGCAGCTCGGTGATCACGATCTGCTGACGACCACCGACCTTGTCGATGTCTTCGATGATCGAGCGGGCACGCATATAAATACGGCCACGACCGGTGCGATAGGCTTCGATGATGCCGGCACGACCGTTAATGATGGCCGCTGTCGGGAAGTCCGGGCCCGGAATGAACTGCATCAACTCATCGACGCTCAGCTCAGGGTTATCGATCAGCGCCAGGCAGCCGTCGATTACTTCACCCAGGTTGTGCGGCGGAATGTTGGTGGCCATGCCCACGGCAATACCGCTGGAGCCGTTGACCAGCAAGTTCGGAATACGGGTGGGCATGACCGCCGGGATCATTTCCGTGCCGTCGTAGTTCGGCACCCAGTCCACGGTCTCTTTGTGCAAGTCGGCCAGCAGCTCGTGGGCCAACTTGGTCATGCGCACTTCGGTGTATCGCATGGCCGCAGCGTTATCGCCGTCGACCGAACCGAAGTTACCCTGACCGTCTACCAGCAGGTAGCGCAGGGAGAATGGCTGAGCCATTCGAACGATGGTGTCGTAAACCGCAGTATCACCATGCGGGTGATACTTACCGATTACGTCACCGACCACACGGGCAGATTTCTTGTACGGCTTGTTCCAGTCGTTGTTCAGTTCGCTCATTGCAAACAGCACACGCCGGTGCACGGGCTTCAAGCCATCGCGTGCATCAGGCAGTGCCCGCCCGACAATTACGCTCATTGCGTAGTCGAGGTAGGACTGTTTCAGCTCGTCTTCGATATTGACCGGGAGGATTTCTTTGGCCAGTTCGCCCATGAGAAGCCTGATTCCTTTTTCGGGTGAAACTTCGCCACATCCATTCGGGACGAACGAAGCTCGCCGATGCTGGCCACGTGCCAAGCAACGACTTACGACAAATCAACGAGTTATGACACGGATTTGCGCATTAAGGGCAACCCCTGCGGGGCACCCTGGAAACCGCCGGATGTTATCACAATCGCCGCCACGCACCTATCCCCCAGATGCGCATGCCACACAGTAAGTGCACCAATTATCGGCTCAAACGCGCTCTGGGGAGCCGAGAGCGTCTTAATGCAGCCGCTTGCGGCACATTAGCTGAGCCATTTTGGCGGCATCCGGACGTTCGACAATGCCCTTTTCAGTCACGATCACATCGATCAGGTCCGCAGGGGTAACGTCAAATACCGGATTGAACGCCTGGACGTGGGCACCAACCCGCTTACCGCCCACACTCAGCAGTTCATCCCCCTCACGCTCTTCGATCGGAATGGCCTCGCCGCTGTCCATTTCCATGTCAATGGTCGAGCTGGGCGCGACCACCATAAACCGCACACCATGGTGCATGGCATTGACTGCCAACTGGTAAGTACCGATTTTGTTCGCCACATCGCCATTGGCCGTAATGCGATCTGCACCCACAATCACCCAGGTCACCCCTTTGGTTTTCATGATGTGAGCCGCAGCCGAATCCGCATTCAGCGTCACTGGAATACCTTCATTGGCCAATTCCCAGGCGGTCAGGCGTGAACCTTGCAGCCACGGCCGGGTTTCATCGGCATAGACCTGTTCAATCATGCCTTCCAGGAACGCAGCACGAATCACGCCCAGCGCCGTCCCAAACCCACCGGTCGCCAGCGCACCGGTATTGCAGTGAGTCAACACTGCCTGGGCGTTGCCTTGATGACGACGAATCACATCAACACCCAGCTGCGCCATCGTCAGGTTGGCTTCGCGATCACTCTCATGAATGGCCAGGGCTTCATCTTCGAGGGCCTGCAGGGCATTCTCGCGATGCTGCACACGGGCCAGACGCTCGCGCATGCGGTTGAGCGCCCAGAATAAGTTGACCGCCGTCGGCCGCGAATCGGCCAGCAGCATAAAATCGGCCTCCAGTGCTGCCACCCAGTCACCGCCAGCGGCCTTGCGCGTGCGTGCAGCGAGCACCACGCCGTAACCTGCCGCAATACCAATCGCCGGCGCACCACGCACCACCATGTCACGAATGGCCTGTGCGACACCTTCGGCGCTGGTGTAGGCCAGCCAGCTTTCCTCAAACGGCAAAATGCGCTGATCCAGCAGATACAGGGCCTCGCCCCGCCAGTCGATGGCCTTCACCTTTTCCGCCGCCAGCAGTCGATCGCGCATGCCTTCCCCCATCACCCAGAAACAAAGCCGCCGATTATAGCGAGCCCTCTTGCAAGACGCTCGGGTATACTTCGCCTCCTTTTTATAAAGCACTGGACACCCTTTTCGATGCCGATTGCTACTGCGCCCCTCGACTTATTACTGTTGCCAACCTGGTTGGTGCCTGTCGAACCCGCCGGCGTCGTACTCAAGGACCACGGCGTGGGGATCCGTGACGGACGCATCGTGTTCATTGGCCCGCGCGCCGCGGCCTTGAAACACACCGCGCATGAAACCCGCGAGCTGCCAGACATGCTGCTCTGCCCGGGGCTGATTAACGCGCACGGGCATGCGGCGATGACGCTGTTTCGCGGCATGTCCGATGACCTGCCTCTCATGACCTGGCTGCAAGACCATATCTGGCCCGCAGAAGGCAAATGGGTCGACGAAGCCTTCGTGCGCGACGGCACCGACCTTGCGATTGCCGAGCAGCTAAAAGGCGGCATCACCTGCTTCAGTGACATGTACTTTTACCCCAAGATCGCGTGCGACCGGGTTCACGAAAGCGGTATTCGGGCGCAGGTGGCCATTCCAATCCTCGATTTCCCGATCCCCGGCGCCAGCACGGCGGATGAATCGTTGCGCCAGGCGGTCGAGCTGTTTGGCGACCTTAAATTTCATCCGCGCATCAAGATCGCTTTTGGGCCCCATGCGCCCTACACGGTCAGCGACGAGAACCTGGAAAAAATCCGCGTTGTGGCCGATGAGCTGGACGCGGCGATTCATATGCACCTGCACGAAACGGCATTTGAAGTGCATCAGGCGCTTGAGCATAACGGCGAGCGCCCACTGGCCCGCTTGTCCCGACTGGGCCTGCTGGGCCCGCGCTTCCAGGCCGTTCACATGACCCAGATCAGCGATGACGACCTGGCGATGCTGGTAGAAAGCAACTCCAGCGTGATTCACTGCCCCGAGTCAAACCTGAAACTGGCCAGCGGCTTCTGCCCGGTCGAGCGCTTATGGCAGGCCGGGGTGAATGTGGCCGTTGGCACGGATGGCGCAGCCAGCAACAATGACCTCGACGTATTGGGCGAAACCCGTACTGCCGCCTTATTGGCCAAGGCAGTTGCAGGTTCGGCCACGGCGCTGGACGCCCACCGCGCCTTGCGCATGGCCACCCTCAACGGCGCCCGCGCCTTGGGCCTGGAAAGCGATATCGGCTCCATTGAAATCGGTAAATATGCAGACATAGTGGCCTTTGACCTGAGCGGGCTCGCCCAGCAGCCGGTCTACGATCCCGTGTCGCAACTGATCTACGCCACAGGCCGTGATTGCGTGCAACACCTGTGGGTAGGCGGTAAACAGCTGGTCGAAGACCGACGCCTGACCCGCCTGGACGAGCAACAGTTGGTCAGCACCGCCAAAGCCTGGGGCGAGCGCATCGCCAGCCAGGCCCATTGATTCCAACGCGTGGGCGCAAGCCCGCCGCATTACCCGGATTTTTCAGTTTTAGAGGATTTACCCATGAGCAACGTTGACCACGCCGAGATCGCCAAATTCGAAGCGCTTGCCCATCGCTGGTGGGACCGCGAAAGCGAATTCAAGCCGCTGCATGACATCAATCCGCTGCGCGTCAACTGGATTGACGAACGGGTGCAACTGGCCGGCAAAAAAGTGCTCGACGTCGGCTGCGGCGGCGGCATTCTCAGCGAATCCATGGCCCAACGCGGGGCACAGGTGACGGGCATCGACATGGGCGAAGCGCCACTGGCCGTTGCCCGCCTGCATCAACTGGAATCCGGTGTGGAAGTGGATTACCGCCAGATCACCGCTGAAGCACTGGCTGAAGAAATGCCGGGGCAATTCGACGTGGTGACCTGCCTTGAAATGCTTGAGCACGTGCCAGATCCTGCGTCGGTCATCCGCGCCTGCCATCGCTTGGTCAAACCCGGCGGCCAAGTGTTCTTCTCCACCATCAACCGCAACCCTAAAGCCTACCTGTTCGCGATCATTGGCGCCGAATACATCATGAAGCTGATCCCGCGCGGGACCCACGACTTCAAGAAGTTCATCCGCCCTTCCGAGCTGGGTGCATGGAGCCGTCAAGCCGGACTGAGCGTCAAAGACATCATCGGCCTGACCTACAACCCGCTGACCAAGCACTACAAGCTGGAATCGGACGTCGACGTCAACTACATGATCCAGACCCTGCGCGAGGAGTAACCCATGCGTTTAAGAGCAGTTCTTTTTGACATGGACGGCACCCTGCTCGATACCGCGCCGGATTTTATTGCCATCTGTCAGGCAATGCGTGCTGAACGTGACCTGCCACCTATCGCTGACAAGCTGATCCGCGACGAAATCTCCGGGGGCGCACGCGCCATGGTGGCCGTGACGTTTAGCATGGACCCGGAGTCCCCGGGGTTCGAAGCCCTGCGCCTGGAGTTCCTCGAACGCTATCAGCAAGAGTGCGCCGTTCACACCCGGCTGTTCGATGGCATGGCCGAGCTCCTGGCCGATATCGAAAAAGCGCACCTGGTCTGGGGCGTCGTCACCAACAAGCCGGTGCGCTTCGCAGAACCGATCATGAAGCGCCTGGGGCTGGCTGAGCGCTCGGCAGTCTTGATCTGCCCCGACCACGTGACAAACAGCAAGCCCGATCCGGAGCCAGTATTACTGGCCTGCAACATGCTTGGCCTCGACCCTGCAAGCGTTCTGTACGTGGGTGATGACCTGCGCGATATCGAGTCGGGCCGTGATGCAGGCACCAAGACCGCCGCTGTGCGCTTTGGCTATATCAATCCCGACGACAACCCGGATCACTGGGGCGCCGACGTCGTGGTCGATCACCCCTGCGATTTGCGCAAAGTATTGGATAACGCGATGTGCAGTTGCTAAGCAGCAAGCGCCGCCTTGGACCCTATCTTCTCGTAGAGGCTTTTTATGTTTGATTATTCCGCCCGCCCTGACCTGCTTCAGGGCCGCGTCATTCTGGTGACTGGCGCAGGCCGGGGCATCGGCGCTGCCGCCGCCAAAACCTACGCAGCCCATGGTGCAACGGTACTGCTGCTGGGTAAAACCGAGGCCAATCTGAGTCAGGTTTACGACGAGATTGAGGCCGCAGGTCATCCGCAACCCGTGGTCATCCCGTTCAATCTGGAAACCGCACTGCCGCACCAGTACGACGAACTGGCGGCCATGATCGAAAACGAATTCGGCCACCTCGACGGCCTGCTGCACAACGCCTCAATCATCGGCCCGCGTACGCCGCTGGAACAGCTCTCGGGCGAGAACTTCATGCGTGTCATGCAGGTCAACGTCAATGCCATGTTCATGCTCACTAGCACCCTGCTGCCGCTGCTCAAGCTGTCGCAGGACGCATCGGTGATCTTCACCTCAAGCAGTGTGGGCCGCAAAGGCCGAGCTTACTGGGGCGCCTATGGCGTGTCGAAGTTCGCGACCGAAGGCTTGATGCAGACCTTGGCCGACGAAGTGGACGGCGTAGCGCCAGTTCGCGCCAACAGCATCAACCCCGGCGCAACCCGCACCAGCATGAGGGCATTGGCGTATCCGGGCGAAAACCCGGAAAACAACCCGCTGCCGCAAGCGATCATGCCTGTTTACCTGTACTTGATGGGCCCGGACAGCACCGGGATCAACGGCCAGGCGTTCGACGCGCAGTAAGCGCCTACAAAAAAACCGCAGGCTGCACGTGATGCAGCTTGCGGTTTTTTTACGCCTTAAAAGCGGGGAAAAGGGCTTTAGGTGGCCTCGACCATCTCCAGCCGCTCGCGCACCACAGGTGCCTTCTCGTATTGCAGGCAGCTTTGCAGAAACAAGTATTTGTAGTCGTAGCTTTTGCAAATCGCTTTGCGCAACTCAGTTTGCAGCGCTTCGCTCGGGTTCAAGCCTGCCAGCGTGCAAATAATCTCCAGAGCTTCCCATGGATGCTCGTCATCGTACTGAGCATGCATTTTTAGCCACTTCATGGCGCGCTTGCGCCCTTCTTGCGGAAATGACTCTTCATACACCGTGCTCGAACAGACCACGGCCGACCACTCACCCACAGCACCTTCAATGGCGTAGTTGGTCGCTGCCATCGACACCGCCAACGAGTCCGCCGTGCAGGTGTGCCAGCACCAGTCGTTCAATGCCTGAAACTCTGCCGGAATATCCTGGGCAATCATGTCGTCCAGGCTCACATCATGGGCCCGCGCCCAATGCACCCAGTAATCGGCATGGTTGAGTTCAACGCGAATGTTGCGAATCAGCCAACGACGGGCCATGTCTTCGCCGGGGTGGCGGCCATAGCGGGTTTTGCCGAGGTTGTGCCCCATGTACAACGAAAATTGCTCGACCACTGGCCAGCCACCAATCAGGTACATGCGCATGGTTTTGGGGTTGATCGTGTTGTCGCGCATGCGTTTGTAGATTTCATGCTCTACGACCCGGCGCTTGCTCGGCGCGCAGTCACGAATCAGCTGCTGAGCCCATTGCGGATAACTGGTGGCTTCCATGAGCGGGCCAGTACGAACAAATGTATCGATCACAATCGGGTTCCTTTTGAGAGGTGATTAAGACATACCTGCACAACGTCAACGCAACGAACCCGGCGCCTTTAAAGCCAATGGCCATGAGCGCTTGGGGCGGGACAACAGGCTGTCACAGGTGAACAATCGCGGTCGTTCAATGATGTAGCCTTGAGCATAATCGACACCAATCTCGATCAATGCCTGCTCAATCTGCGGCGATTCAACGAACTCTGCAATAGTGCGTTTGCCCATAACATGCCCGATATGATTAATAACCTCAACCATAGCGCGGTTAATGGGGTCGTCCAGCATATCCTTCACAAAACTGCCGTCGATCTTCAAAAAATCGACGGGCAGATGTTTCAGGTACGCGAACGATGACATGCCAGCGCAAAAGTCATCCAGCGAAAAGTGGCAACCCAACCCTTTGAGGTCGTTGATAAAGCGAATCGCACTGCCCAGATTTGAAATGGCGCTGGTTTCGGTTATTTCGAAACACACCCGCTCCGGCGCCACCCCGTAACACTCGAATTGTTCGTGCAGGAACTGCAGGAAGTCCTCATCACCAATGGTTGAGCCCGACAGATTGATCGCGCACATGGCCATCGGTTGATCCGACCCCTGCGCGGCACATTCAGAAATCACCTTGAACACGTTTTCGACCACCCATCGGTCGATGGATGTCATCAGGCCATAGCGCTCTGCTGCCGGGATAAAACTGTCGGGCAGAATGATGTGCCCCGACTCGTCGTGCAGGCGCAGCAAAATCTCGACGTGCCCGCCTTCGACGCCCTGCCCCAGCGGCGTAATCTCCTGTGAATACAGGCAAAACCGGTTCTCTTCCAATGCCACGTGCAGGCGTTGCACCCATGCCATTTCGCCAAAACGCAAGGACAGTTCGGAGTCGTCGGCGTGGTAGACCTGCACCCGATTGCGGCCTTTTTCCTTGGCCATGTAACAGGCCATGTCCGCTGCGCGCAGCGAACCTTCCAGCGTCACAGGGGCTTGATGGATGTGCACCAGACCGATGCTGATGGTGTTGAGAAAGGGGCGACCCTTCCACGCAAAATGCAAACTTTGTACGGTCTGACGCAAGCCCTCGGCAATTTTTTCCGCCATGTCCGGCGGGCAATTCTCCAGCAGAATGCCAAACTCATCGCCCCCCAGACGGGCCAGCGTATCGCCCTCGCGCAAGCCTGATTGCAGCAGCGCGCAGATATGGCGCAGTAACTCATCACCCGCTGCATGGCCACAGGTGTCATTGACCAATTTGAACTGATCAAGGTCGAGAAACATCAACGCATGCCGCCCGTGTTGACGCCCCAGGTTTTGCAGCACCAGATCCAGTCGGTACTCAAATTCGCGGCGATTGGCCAATCCGGTCAATGCATCGTGGGTGGCCTGCCAGGACAGATTAGCGATGTATTGCCGCTCCTGGGTCATATCATGCAGCACCAGCACGGCGCCGCTGACTTTGCCTGCACTGAAAATAGGCGCGCCAACCAGCGTCACGGCGACGGTGGTGCCATCCATGCGCTGGATCAGCTTGGAGTGATCGCTGCTATTGCCCAACTGCCCACTCAAAATATGGTCGATCAGCTTAAAACCATCATCAGGCGCATTTTCATCCAACAACCTGAACAACGCCGCCAAGGGCACGCCCTGCGCCTGCCTGGAGTTCCAGTGGGTGAGCTGTTCGGCAGCCGGGTTCATGTAATCGATGGCACCGTTCACATCAGTGGTAATCACCCCGTCGCCAATCGACTCCAACGTCACCAGCGCGCGCTCTTTCTCCACCTGCAACGCCTCGGCAAAGGCCCGGCGCTGCGCCAGGATTTTATGGGTGCGCAACAGGGCCAGCATAATCAGCATCAGGGCCGTGGCCAGGTTAACGACAATCAGCAGCTGTTGAATAAAGCGCGAACCTTCACCCAGCGCGTCACTGAAGGCTTTGGCGGCCGGGGTCACGCCTTCGTTGATCTCGAAAATCCGCCGCTTCCAGCGCTGCACGTCCGCATCGCTGGCCTGGTTAGCACTGATTTTTTGGTGCATTTCCTGCGCCAGGTTATCGAGCTGGATCAGGTAATCGTCACCCACCGTCCACTTTTGGATAGCGGTATCCAGGTAACTGAAATGTCGAAAATTGCGATAGAACCAAATGATGCTCGTCACATCATCCGGGCTGTTGCCTCCCTGCAAGATGCCTTCGCGGGCGGCATTCAGATCGGGGGGGGACTGATCCAGCGCCAGGCGCAGATTGTGGCCTCCTTGCGGCACCCTGATGGCTTGCTGGTACTTATCAAAAATGGCCTGGTCGCGGCTGTCCGCGTACAGGTTGAGGTAGTAAATGGCATCTTTTTGACCCTTGGACCACAGGCTTTCGCCCGCTACATAGCCCCGAACTGCCGAAAGCATATAAAGGCTTACGCAGCCTAATAACGCCTGGAATAAAACCACCGCAATAAACGGCCAGACAATGCCCAGCAACCGCGGTGTACCAAGTTCACGTTTACGCTTCATGAGTTCCCTTTCATTCAGACTGCTGGATGAAAACCAGAGAAAATGCCTCACAGGTACTTGAGACTAGGCCAATTTCTGACAACCAAAACAACCAGACGTGCTGACCCTCTCTAAACGCGACGGGCAGGCAATCAGGCACATAAAAGAGATTGATGTTGGGGATTCAAGCACTCAACAGGGAAAACGCAACGTCGCCACCGGGTCAACTTTGCTGCAAGTGCCCGTATAACTTGGCGTAGAGGCCGCCTTCAGCCATGAGCTGTTGGTGATCGCCCTGCTCGGCAATGCGACCGCCATCAAACACCAATACCCGATCCGCCTGTTTTACCGCAGATAGGCGGTGGGCAATGATCAAAGTCGTGCGTCCGCTCAAGAATTTTCCCAAAGCGTGATGCAGGTTGTATTCCGTGGCAGCGTCCAGCGCACTGGTCGCCTCATCAAGGATCACCACTTTGGGATCGGCCAACACCATGCGCGCAATGGCCAAACGTTGCCGCTGACCGCCGGACAAGCGCACACCGGAGCGCCCGACAATACTGTCCAGTCCTTGGGGCAAGGTAGCAATGGTGCCGTCGAGTTGGGCGATTTCCAGCGCCCGCCAGCAAGCCTCGTCGGTGCGCTCGCGGCCCATGGTCAGGTTGGCGCGCACCGTATCGTTGAACAGCGCCGGGTGTTGCAAGACCACGGCCACATGCTCACGAATGGTATCGAGACCGATGGCCGGCTGGCTGTCGCCGGCAAAGAAGATGCTGCCGGACTGAGGCGTGTAAAGCCCCAGCAGCAACTGAACAAGGGTACTTTTGCCGCCACCGCTGGCACCGACGATGGCCACCTTTTCGCCCGGTGCGATGGTCAGGTTGAGGTGATCCAGCACCCGCTCTTCGCCATAGCTGAAACACAGATCACGTACCTGCACCCCGACGGTCTGTCGCCCCGTGAAGGGGTCGGCACCGCCGGGATACTGCGGCTCGTCAGCGCGGGCCAGCAGTTGGTTGATACGTGTCACTGCCCCGCCCGCCGCATAAAACGCATATTGCAAGTTCAGCAGTTGCTCAACGGGGCCGATCATGAACCACAGGTAGCTGAAGACCGCCAGCATCTGGCCGATCGACAAATCCGAAAACAACACCGTTAACATCGCAGCGGCACGGAAAATATCGATCCCGAACTGGAACAACAACCCACTGGCACGGTTGGACGCGTCGCTTTTCCATTGCGAGGCCACGGCGAAATCGCGTACTTCCTTGGCACGGTGCCCAAGGCGCCCGAGGAAATAGCCCTGACGATTGCCGGCACGCACTTCCTGGATCGAATCCAGCGTTTCAGTCAGCGCCTGGGTAAACCGCGCCGTGCTGTCGTTTTCAAGCTTTTTAAGGTGTTTGACCCGTTTACCCAACTGCACCGTGGCGTAGATCACTAACGGATTGAACAGCAAGATCAACAGCGCCAACTGCCAGTGCATCCACAACAAAATCGCCGACGTGCCCACCAGCGTGAGCATCGCCACCAGAAACCGGCTCAAGGTCTCGCCCACGAACTTGTCCAGGGTGTCCAGGTCGGTCACCAGGTGCGTGGTCACGGTCCCGCTGCCCAGGCTCTCGTATTCCGCCAGCGAGATGCGCTTGAGGCGCTCGATCAATCGCAGGCGGATGCGAAACACGATGTCCTTGGCCAACCGCGAAAACAGCCGCGCCTGGAGCACGTTGAACAACAATGCGCCACAACGCAGCATCAATGTCACCAGCAGCATCAGTCCGATATACCCCACTGAAGACTGCAATGTGGTCGGCAAAAACTGATTCATCACTTTGAGCGCGGCATCGCCATTGCCCAGCAACACCTCGTCCACCAGCAAGGGCAGCAACAAGGGAATCGGCACACTGCACAGGGTGGCCAGTACTGCGACGCCATTGGCGATCCACAGCGCTTTTTTATGACGCAGGGCCAGTCGACGGATTTCGGCCCAGGTCAGGCGATCCGGTTGGGAAGTTGTCAGAGGGGATTCCTTGGCGTCAGGCACGCGCGGCACGATCCAGCCAGCGTCCGAGCAGATCGGACAAAGGCTCGAGTGCTTGATAGCCATTGGTTAGCAAGGCCAACTGGCCATTGCGTTCAGCCAACAGCGTCGGGAACCCGGCGATGCCCAAATCCTGCACCCAGGTAAAATCAGCCGCCGTTGCGGCATGTTGTTGCACACTGTCGAAAGCCGCCGCAAATTCGATGCGTGGCACACCCGCTGTTTCGGCCAGCTCCACCAGCACGCTGGCCTGGGTCACATCTCGGCCCTGCACGTAGAACGCCTGCTGGATCAAACCCAGCAGGGTCCACGCACAATCGGGGGCCAGGCTGCGCGCCGCGACGATAGCCCGGCAGGCAGGCTCGGTGTCGTACACAAAACCCTCGGGCAAGGCCCCGTCAAAGGTGAACGGCTGCCCGGTGGCCTCAGTGACCGCCTGCCAATGCTCCAGAATGTAGCGACGGGTGCCGGGTTCGAGCGCAGAGCCGCTGCCTGTACGCAACCCGCCAACCACCAGATGCAGCTCAACACCGGCCGCCTGCGCCTGCTCGACCAAGGCCCGGGCGGTGGGCGCAAACCCCCAGCACCACGAACACATGGGGTCCATCACATAAAGCAGGCGCGCTGACATGGCTCAGGCCTCGGCAGGTTTACGGTAGTTGTGGCCAATCGGGTGTGGCAGGTTACGGGCCTTGGCCAGTTCGATCTGCTTTTGGCGGTCGATGGCGCTGCGACGGGTTTTCTCGCTCAGCTTGTCCCAGCAATGCGGGCAACTGATACCCGGCTGATAATGCTCGGACTCACGGTCTGCCGCGCTGATCGGCGTGCGGCAGGCGTGGCACTGATCGTATTCGCCTTCGGTCAGGTCGTGGCGCACGGTGACACGGTTGTCGAACACGAAGCAGTCGCCCTGCCATTTGGTTTCTTCCTGAGGGACCTCTTCGAGGTACTTCAGGATCCCGCCCTTGAGGTGATAGACCTCGTCAAAGCCCTGACTGAGCATGTAGCTCGAGGCTTTTTCGCAACGAATGCCGCCCGTACAGAACATGGCGATTTTCTTGTGCCTGGCCGGGTCGAAGTTGGCTTTGATGTAGTCCGGGAACTCACGGAAGCTGGTGGTTTTAGGGTCGATAGCGCCTTCAAATGTACCGATAGACACTTCGTAGTCATTGCGCGTGTCGATCAGCAACACCTCTGGATCGCTAATCAGCGCGTTCCAGTTCTCGGGGTCGACGTAGGTACCGACTTTCTTGTTCGGGTCTACGCCTTCAACGCCGAGGGTGACGATTTCTTTCTTCAGCTTGACCTTGGTCCGGTAGAACGGCTGGTCGTCGCAATAGGATTCTTTGTGGTCGATATCGACCATCCGCGGGTCATTCTTGAGCCAGGCCATCAGCCCGTCGATGCCTTCACGGCTGCCGGAAACCGTGCCGTTGATGCCTTCTTCAGCGATCAACAGGGTGCCTTTGATACCGTTTTCGACCATGGCGTTGAGCAAGGGCTCACGCAGTTCAACGTAGTCTTCAAGGGTGACGAATTTATACAGTGCAGCGACAACGATTGGCGCAGTCATGGGACGCTCTCCAGGTGGCTACCCTCGTAAGGGGTGAACCGGATCCAAAAAAAACGCGCCGGCTAAGCGGCGCGCTGCGGATTCTAGCAAAAAGCCAGCAGATTAAGCCAACGGGCGATCACCGCCGGCACAGGTCGGCGATGCCGGGGCTGTGCCGATTTTCGCCCATTCTTCAGGCGTGTACGTGTGCAAGGCCAACGCATGGAACTCGCCCATCAAGTCACCCAGGGTGGCGTATACCTTTTGGTGACGCTTGACGCTGTTGAGCCCGGCAAACTGCTCGCTGACCACCACGGCCTTGAAGTGCGTCTGCAAACCGCGGCTGTGCATGTGGCTTTCATCCAGCACGCTCAGGTGCACGGGCTGCAACGCACTCAGCGCCGATTCAATACGTTGTTGCATGTTCATTCAGGCTCCGCTTACTTCTTTTTGGCCGGGGCCGCTTTTGGCTCCAGCTCAGCGGTCATGTCCGCCAGCAGCTTGTTGACCACCGGTACGGCGCTCTCCAGTTTGGCCTGGGTCATTTGCGCCGATTGCTGCGTCAGCTGAGGCATTTTTTCCAGCACTTTTTTACCCAGTGGCGACTGGTAGAACGCAACCAGTTCCTTGAGCTCGGGTTCGCTGAAGTTGGTGGTGTACAGCTTGACCATGTCCGGCTTCAGCTTGTCCCAGCCAATGGCCTGGTCCAGCGCGGTGTTGGCCTTGGCCTGGTAGGTTTCCAGCAGGGCTTTCTTGGAGGCAGGTGCTTTGGTCTGCTCAAAACGCTGAGCGAACATTTGCTGCACTTGCATGTATACCGGGGTACCCAGCTTGTCGGCATGGGCCAGCTTCAGGAAGGTTTCAGCACTGGCAGCGTGGCTGGCAGCATCGGCAAAAACCTGGCCGCTGGCGCATACCAGAGCAACTGCTGTACAGATGGCGCGAAGACGGGTCATCGAGTTTCCTTTATCTAGCAAGCGAGGTCGAACCCCAAGGACGCCCATTCTGCGCCTAACAAAGTGTGTCACTCAACCCCGGCGCTGAGAGGGGGAGGTTCATCCTGTCGACAAAAGTCGATAGAACCAAAGATTGAACCCCTTTCCCCGATACACGCCTAAGCTCAGTGATCACATTCTGAGAGGAAGCAGCCTGATGAGCCGTATCGAAACCGACAGCCTGGGTGAAGTGAATGTGCCGGAAGAGGCCTATTGGGGCGCGCAGACCCAACGTTCGCTGATCAACTTTGCCATCGGCAACGAGAAAATGCCGCTGCCGGTGTTGCATGCACTGGTACTGATCAAAAAAGCTGCGGCCCGGGTCAATGACCGCAATGGCGACTTGCCTGCTGACATTGCACGCCTGATCGAACAGGCCGCCGATGAAGTGCTGGCCGGAGAACACGATGACCAGTTCCCGCTGGCCGTTTGGCAGACCGGCAGCGGCACCCAAAGCAACATGAACGCCAACGAAGTGCTGGCTGGGCGCGCCAACGAGCTGGCCGGCAAGGGCCGGGGCGGCAAGTCGCCCGTGCACCCCAATGACCACGTCAACCGCTCCCAAAGCTCCAACGACTGCTTTCCCACGGCCATGCATATCGCCGTGGCCAAAGCCGTGCATGAACACTTACTGCCCGCGATCAGCGAACTGACCGGCGGCCTGGCAGAACTGTCGGCGCGCCACATGAAACAGGTGAAAACCGGACGCACCCACATGATGGATGCCACGCCGATCACCTTTGGTCAGGAAGTGTCTGCGTTTATAGCGCAATTGGATTACGCCGAACGCGGCATCTACGCGGCAATGCCCGCTGTCTATGAATTGGCCCAGGGAGGCACCGCTGTCGGGACGGGTTTGAACGCGCCCCACGGTTTTGCCGAGGCCATTGCTGCGGAATTGGCGGCGCTGTCCGGCTTGCCGTTCGTCACGGCCCCCAACAAATTCGCTGCACTGTCGGGTCATGAGCCATTAACCAACCTGTCGGGGGCTCTCAAAACCCTCGCCGTCATGTTGATGAAATTGGCCAACGACTTCCGCCTGCTGGGTTCGGGGCCACGCGCGGGCTTGGCCGAAATAAAACTTCCGGCCAATGAGCCGGGCAGCTCAATCATGCCGGGCAAGGTCAACCCGACCCAGTGCGAGGCGCTGTCAATGCTGGCCTGCCAGGTCATGGGCAATGATGTGACGATCGGCTTTGCTGCCAGCCAGGGTCATTTGCAACTCAACGTGTACAAACCGGTCATCATCCACAACCTGCTGCAGTCGATCCAATTGCTGGCAGACGGCTGCAGCAACTTCCAGAAGCATTGCGTCGCAGGGCTGGAAGTCGATGCGGCAAAAATGGCCGAACACTTGGAACGCGGCCTGATGCTGGTGACCGCGCTCAACCCGCATATCGGTTATGACAAATCGGCAGAAATTGCCAAAAAAGCCTATGCCGAGGGCCTGACCCTGCGCGAGGCCGCACTGGCGCTGGGTTATTTGACGGACGAAGAGTTCGACCAGTGGGTACGGCCCGAGAACATGCTGGGAACAGGCAAACACTGACATCCGCCCCACCTGCCCTCACAGCTGCGCAGCGCGTGGCTGCGAGGTCAGGCGCCGCCTCTGCCGCCCTTACTTCTTGCGCTTTTTATCGTGCTTGTCACGCTTCTCGAACGCGGCTTCCAGCGCGTCATTGATTGTGCGTAGCACCTTGACCCGCGCCCAGCGCTTGTCGTTGGCTTCCACCAGGGTCCAAGGCGAAATCTCGGTGCTGGTGCGGTCCACCATGTCGCACACGGCGGTGCGGTACTCGTCCCACTTTTCGCGGTTGCGCCAGTCTTCTTCGGTAATTTTGAAACGTTTGAACGGGATCGTTTCGCGCTCCTGAAAACGTTCCAGCTGGGTGTCTTTGTCAATCGCCAGCCAAAACTTGACCACGATGACGCCCGCATTGCTGAGCTGCTCTTCGAAGTCGTTGATCTCGCCATATGCACGCAACCAGTCCTGCGGCGGGCAAAAGCCTTCAATGCGCTCCACCAATACGCGTCCGTACCAGGAGCGGTCAAAGATGGTGAACTTGCCCCGTGCCGGGATCTGCCGCCAAAAGCGCCACAGGTAAGGCTGAGCACGCTCATCTTCCGAAGGGGCCGCAATTGGCACGATGCTGTATTGACGAGGGTCAAGCGCCGCCGCCACGCGACGAATCGAGCCGCCCTTGCCCGCCGCATCGTTGCCTTCAAATACCGCGACCAGCGCGTGACGACGCATACGCTTGTCACGCATCAGACCGGACAGGCGCGCTTGCTCGGTAATCAACTGTTCTTGATAGTCGTCCTTGTCCAGACGGTGGGTCATGTCCAGACAATCGAGCAGGCTCTTGCCATCAATATGCGCCGGCAATGGCGGCACGCTGATCGAGCGCACCCGGGCTTTGGGCGTGTTGATGGCCGCCTGCAAACCTTCCAGCAGGATCTTGCCCACAGTCAGGCTGCGGTAGTACGGATCCACCCCTTCCACGATGTTCCACGGCGCATAGTCGCGACTGGTGCGACGGATCATGCGCTCACCGAAATGCACCACTTTGTCGTAAGTTTCAGACTGTTGCCAGTCCAGCGGGCTGATGCGCCAACTGTGCAGCGGGTCGTCTTTCAAGGCTTTGAGCCGAGCTTTCATTTGCTTTTTGGACAGGTGAAACCAGAACTTCAAAATCACTGCGCCTTCATTGCACAGCAGTTTTTCCAGGCGCTCGGCACCGTTGATCGCCTGATCAAGCACCGCATCCTTGAAATGGCCATGCACCCGCCCTTGCAGCATCTGGCTGTACCAGTTGCCAAAGAACACCCCCATCCGCCCTTTGGCCGGCAGTTGACGCCAGTAACGCCACGCCGGAGGGTGCGCCAGCTCTTCATCGGTCTGGGTATCGAAGGTGCGCACTTCGATCAGGCGCGGGTCCATCCATTCATTAAGCAACTTGACCGTTTCGCCCTTGCCAGCGCCTTCGATGCCATTGATCAACACAATCACCGCAGAGCGTTTCTGCTGGTGCAGTTCGTACTGGGCCTCAAGCAAGGCTTCGCGCAGCGCAGGCACTTCGTTGTCGTACGTTTCTTTGTCGATGAAGTGGCCGATTTCAGCGGATTCGAACATGGAAAGCTCCCTGGCAAGATGCCCACAAGACTAGCGGAATGATCTGTCATGCGTAGGAAAGAATGCTCACACACCTGTCAGGGATAATTCCCGCTTCTGCCAATCCGCTAGAATGACCGCCTTGCCGATGCCGAGCCCCCTATGACAATTGAAATGCCCAATGCCCAGCTCGACTGGGATGACCAGGGTCGCCCCCATTCGCGACTGTTTGACGACGTGTACTTTTCGGACAAATCGGGTCTGGAGGAAACCCGTTATGTCTTTATCGAACAGAATGCCCTCAGAGAGCGTTTTGCCGCCCTGCCCGCCAACGCGCCATTTGTGATTGGTGAAACCGGCTTCGGCACCGGGCTTAATTTTCTGTGCGCATGGCAGCTGTTTGACGAAACCGCGCCGCCCGACGCTCGCCTGCATTTCATCAGTGTCGAAAAATACCCGTTGACCCGCGAGGACTTGCAACGCGCCCTTGGGCTATGGCCTGAACTGGCGACTTACAGCGAACAGTTGCTGGCCAGCTATTTCGCCATTCATCCGGGGTTTCAAACCCTCAGCCTGGCCAATGGCCGGGTCACCCTGACCTTGTTGATCGGTGACGTGCTGGAACAGCTGCCGCAGCTGGATGCACAGGTCGACGCCTGGTTTCTGGACGGCTTTGCCCCGGCGAAAAACCCGGACATGTGGACGCCCGAACTGTTTGCGCAGTTGGCACGCCTGGCCGCACCCGACGCCACCATCAGCACGTTCACCAGCACCGGCTGGGTGCGCCGCGCCTTGAACGAGGCCGGCTTCAAGATGCGCCGCACGCCCGGCATCGGGCACAAGTGGGAGATTCTGCGGGGCGTGTTCCTGGGCGCGCCACAAACAGCCGTGCCAGTCGCGGGCGAAAAACCCTGGTTCGCACGCCCGCCTAAGCCCCAGGGGCCCCGCACTGCACTGGTGATCGGTGGTGGACTGTCAGGCTGCGCCAGTGCCAATAGCCTGGCCAGGCGCGGTTGGAAGGTGACTGTACTGGAGCGTCACGAACGGCTCGCCAAAGAAGCATCGGGCAACCCACAGGGCGTGTTGTACCTCAAGCTTTCCGCCCACGGCACCGCACTGTCGCAGATGATCGTGTGTGGTTTCGGTTACACCCGTCGCGTGCTTGAGCAGTTGCAGCGCGGCCGCGACTGGGATGACTGTGGCGTACTGCAACTGGGCTTTAATGCCAAGGAAGCAGACCGTCAGGCGCAACTGGCCGACGCCTTTTCTCCTGCTTTAGTCCATTGGCTGGATCAGGCGCAGGCGCAAGCAAAGGCCGGTGTTGCGTTAGCCCATGGCGGTCTGTTCTATCCCGAAGGTGGCTGGGTGCACCCGCCTGCGTTATGCCAGTTTCAGACCTTGCACCCCAACGTGAAGGTCTTGATCCACCATGACGTGTTGCAACTCAACAACGTGGATGGCCAGTGGCAAGCGCTGCAGGACGACCGCGTTCTGGCCAGTGCGTCGGTGGTGGTATTGGCAGGTGCCGCCGAGGTCAAACGCTTCCCGGCCAGCAGCGGCTTGCCGCTCAAACGCATTCGCGGGCAGATCACTCAGTTGGTCGAAACGGCTGACAGTGCGGCACTGAAAACAGTCGTCTGTGCCGAGGGGTATGTGGCCCCCGGCCGACTTGGCGAGCACACGGTGGGTGCCAGCTTCGATTTTCACAACGACGATTTAACCACCACGCCTGAAGGCCATCAGGGCAATCTGGATTTGCTGGAAGAAATTTCGCCGGACTTGGTACAACGCCTCGGCAAGGGCAACCTGGACCCTGCGACGTTACAGGGTTGGGCGGCCTTCCGTTGCACCAGCCCCGATTACCTGCCCATCGTCGGCCCGCTGGCCGAACCTGAAGCGTTCGCCCAAGCCTATGCCGTGCTGGGCAAGGACGCCCGGCAGGTGCCCGACATCCCGTGCCCTTGGCTGGATGGCCTGTATGTGAACAGCGGCCATGGTTCGCGCGGCCTGATTACCGCCCCGCTGTCGGGCGAGTTGTTGGCTGCATGGATCAATAATGAACCGTTGCCCATGCCAAGGGCCGTGGCCCACGCCTGTCACCCCAATCGCTTTGCGGTACGCGCATTGGTGCGCAGGCTATAAGCGCTCACCCTCAACCTGGCAGTGCTGCAGGCAGCACTGCCAGGGTTTTACTCAAACTCCAGGCATCCACTGCCGCTTCCATGGCAGCGCGTACCTCGCTGACAAGCCGTAAATAACGCTCACTGTTCATCTCAGGGGATTTGCGCAGCAATTCGCTCAACTGTTCAAAATAAGGCGCGGTCAGGTGCGAAAACTCCGCCTGATGGTTGCGGATCAGCTGCGCCCGCCAGAACTCTGTTCGGCTGATAAAGTTGGCCAGCGCAGCGGTTTTTTCGGCTACCTCAACCCGCGCACGGGCATCCTCCAGATCGGCTTGGGTCACCCCGGCAATCTCCTTGAACGTCATGCTGCGCGGTTGATCCGGCAAACCCAGCACCTGAGCCAGACCGGTTCTGTAAGCCAAATGCACTTCGACGTCATCAGGTGCCGGCCCACCTGCTGCCACACGGGCTTCGCACACTTCGCTGGCCACTTTACCCACCTGATCCAACCTGAACAGACCCGTGGCAAAGCTCAGCAGCTCGGACTCCTGTGCCGGGCCCTGCGCTTCAAGCCTGGCCAGGTGCAAGGTTATCTCTAATGCACTGAAGGTCATGGCGACACTGTCTGTGCAACTGCGCGGGGCTGCGGCGATGCTCAGCAAATCTCGGCGCAGCGTGGAGCTTTCGCTCGCCGCTTCAATCATTTCCCACACTCGACGGCTTAAATCCTGACGCACAGTCTGGGCGTCAGCGGTGGTGGTCAAGCGGCTGATCACCGTGAAGAAGTCTTCAGACGCCGGTTCGGCCTTCAGCTCGGCCCACAACCGTTCACGCTGCACACGTTCATGATTGGTAATCCCCGAGGTCCAGAACTCAAAGGCGGCCGCTTCGCTCATCAAATCCTCGGTGTTGATCCCCAGGCTGCTACCGCCCTGAGACACAAAGCGCGCCAGACGCAGACGGGCGGCGGGTGATAGAGGATTACCCGACAGGGAGATATTGCGCGTGAGGGTGGGCGACGTCTGGTACACCAGCTCGGGGATGTCGACCAACTGGTTTTCCCGCAGATCGGCCGCTTCTAGCAGCGGTCGCGAAATCAGCCCCTCAGGCCATTGTTGAATCCAGGTGCGACGCAAGTACACACGGCGCAGGTAGGGAAGTCCGCTAAAATCCAGCAACGGCCCGAGCAAGTTGTCATTCAAATCCAACGTTTCAAGCCGGTGCATTGACCTCATAACCGCCGCATCCGCTGACGAGAGGTACAGCAGGTTGTGCGCCAATGACAAATGACGCAGTCGGGGCATCCTGGCCAATTGCGGCGGCAGGTAAACCATTCGGTTGTGGTCCATCTGCAACGACGTCAAGCCGGTGAAATGCTCCAGAAACGAAGCCGCGGTGTCACGGCAATCCATGTGGTTCAGGTTCAAGTCGGTGACATGACTGAAGTCGATCTGCGCCGCGAGCCGAGGCAGATTGCCTACACGCAAGCCATTGAGGTTCAACTCGTAGGTCTGACTTTGACTGACCCAGGGCATGTGTGCCGGATCTTTACGCCAACTGCGCTCTATCAGTCCCGCCGCCTGGTATCGGCTTTCCGGGTAGTCATGCAGCGCGGGTGCGCCGGACATTTCTGAAGGGGCAACGTTAATCCATTCCTGAAGGGTTTCACGCAACAGGTTTCGTTGACGTTTGCGGGCGCGCACATACAGCAGCGGGTCTTGTTGACTCTCCGTGATTGAGTCCAGATACGCCTGCACGTAATCATCGTAGAACTCGGGATACAGGTCGCGCACTCGACGGCGTAAAGCACGGGAGTAGCGTCCTTGATCCAGCCCGCACAACGGATACCCCAATTGGCCATTGGCCATGCGCGTAGGCGCTTTAAAGCGCGGCTTGATCGATTGCATGCCCAAGGCCTGTGCGCACGCTTCACGCTGACTGGCCGCCATGGAACCCAAGGCAGCGTTAAAGCGAGCCTCTTCATTAGCCGTCGAAAACCCCAACGTTTCACGCTCGGCCTTACTCAACAGTTTAAAAACGGCGCTCGACAACAGGGCATCTTCACCGGGTTGCAGCGCATAACGTCCGCGTTCAAGCACGTAGCGCTGATAACCCTGCCCAGTTTTGACAATTAATCGCGCCGGGTGGGGGTCGCGGCCCCAGCGTTGCAAGGATGCGCCAAAGGTCGAGCCGTCCCGCAGCTCACATGAAACGCTGGCCGGCCAATGGGGCAATTGATCGAGAAAGTGCCTGATCAGTCGCTCGGTATCCGCTGCCGCAGGCGTGTGCGAGGTCAGGTAAAAGCCTTCAAAGGCGCGGTTCAAGCGTCCATCGTATAAGTACGCACGCGCATGTTCCGCCAAGGGTAATGGCACCTTACCCGCGCTCAAGTTGGCGCGTTGCACATCGGTGGCCGACGCCACCAACGACTGCGCAACGGGTTGCGGCAGACCGGGGAACACCGCCTCAATGGTCTTGACCCGGGGGGAGTCCGACACATTGAAGCGCCCGTACAGACGCTCGAACAGCGCCCCGCGATGATCACGGGCATACCCGCTCAACGCGTTGGCCAAGGATGCAACGGGCAACGGTGACACGGGGATTTCGCGACCCAGTAGTCCCTGCATTTGCTCTACGGACAACGCCGTCAGAACCGCTTCAAGCACCTTGCCTTGCTCAAGGATTGGGTGGGTGATACTGATCCGGTTCGCGCCCTGCGCAACACCATACTCAAGGTCGCGGCCCCCGGCCCCGTTGATCAGCGTCAGCCCCTTACCTGCAGGCCACCCCGGCAAATCCGGCAGCAGGCTCAATTGCAGGTCAGCCCATTTAGCATGGGTGTAGTCACCCGTCTGCATGTGTTCAATGAAATCGCTGATTTGACGGTCTATCTCAAAGCGTTTCAGGCTCACACTCAATAGCGGGGGTGGCATCAGATTCTCCAGATGAACCCTGCGCATGACGTCTGGCTCGGTGCCCGTCAATGCCATCACTCGCGCCAGCGACGGTTCGTCCAAACTGGAAAAGTGATGGCCCAATCGCCCCAGTAACACGCCGCTGCCCTCCCATTCCAGCGGGCGTTCATGTGCGTGCTGCCAGGCACCGTGCTGATTGTGCAGCAACCCTGGCTTGTACGCGTGTGGCCGACGCGGGTGGACAATACGCCACTGCCGGGCCGCGCTGTCGTGTTCCACGGCAAAGTGCTTGCCATTGACCGTGACAAGTTGCTTGCCTTCAACGTTGAAAAAACCTTGAGCGTCCCGCGTGTACTGATGCAGCTCGGCCGCACCGCTGTGTGCGTAATGATTCACCTGTTTATTCCATAACCGGGCCGTGCCGTCCTGACGAATGACGGGCTGAAAGTCTTCAAAATAACTGTGGGTGGCTGCACTCAAGCGGTTGGTGAGTTTTTTAACCACTACGCCCCCAACCACCGTGGCGGCCATGTCCAGCGCCACGTTCAACAAGTGCTCACGCGCATGATCAACATCCCCATGGGCCCAGTCATCAACGCCTTCGTACACCTCTACAAGCATTTGCCCCACCGCAAGGGCCAACATCGCGCCGCCCAGCACTGGCACAAACAAGGACGCCACATTGACGATAAACAGGCCGACACCCTGGTAGAGCTGCCATTTCTTCTCGCGCTCCTGCGCATCCAGCACGCCCGTAGGAACGGCCAGCACTTGGGCTTCGGCAAACATGTTTTTTAATTGCACCGCACACAGGTAATGCGCAGCGCTCAAGCTCAAGGGCGTCGTGACCAGCCCCATTCGTTCGGGGAGGGCCCGCGCCTTCTGCAAAAACACAGGCCGGTCGCCCAGAGCAACAAAACGTGAGAAAAAATCCACGTACTCTGATCGTCGCAGCCGGACCTTCAACTCTTCAATGAAGACCTGCAGCGAACTGAACTCAAAGAACGGTGCCAAGGGATCATTGGGGATGTAGACGATCACCCGCTGATCGGGATGCAGCAAGGGCGCATTTGCCGTAAAGATCACAACCCCGTCAATCACGCTATCGAGCAGTGACAACGAACTGAGCTGAAGGGGTTTGCCGTCCAGTGTTGCGCCACGCCCCCTCGTTCCCGAGGAAGCGTGCTCGCCCAGCAGGGCAATCAGGGCTGTATGGGCAGAGTCGCTGATGTGTTTTTTCAGGAACGCTACGCGGGCATCGACCTCCATGTCATAACGTTTGAGCAAGCGCAGGTTGGACTCAGTCTCCTGCTCCCTGACGCTTTGCGCTGTCACCCCGCTGGGCGCCACTCCCAAGAAGTCTTGCAGGTACTGCTGATATTTGAGCCCCAAGTTAAGCTCGCGGCACAACGCCGCAAAGTGGCGCGGATGCACAGGGCTGATTGCCCCCTGTTGCCGCGTGAGGCGAATCCGGCTTTGCGGATTGAAGCCGCCAGGAAGAGCCTCGTCTTCGGAAAAGTTCTGAAGCGCCGCCCACAGCAGCGTTTTGGGCTCATCCAGCAAGGTGTAATGGCGAATCGTGGCAAGGAGCGTGTCGTCCGTGATCAGGTGCACATGCACGATGTGCAGGTGATCATGAAAAATGTCGAGCGCGTGGCCAAAGCGACGTTTGACCTCCGCTGCCAGAAGCGGGGCGCAATACGCTTCAATGCCTTCCAGTTCGGAAAAACGCTGGCCGGACAAGGCATGGTAAGCACGGCTTTGAGCCATGGCCGTGTTCAACGCCTTGATGGCATCCGGTGTTGCATTCACCAGCCACTTGGGCATGTGCCCGCGAACGAGTTCCAGGGGTTCCAACTCACTCAGGGTGGAATCACGGGCATCAAGGGGTAACGTTAGGGGGGTATCAGTCATATCAACCGCTCGGGGCAAGGACGAAGAAGCACTCCACGCTATCCCCGCACGGCTTGTGCAATGACCTAGATAAATATGACCGGTGCAAATCCTGCGCCCAGTTCACAGCCTTGACCGGGAATTGACGAACGGTCCCCTCGGCATTCAGGCCTTTTTATCCCGTTTTTTTCACAGCGCGAATAGGTGCAGGCTAGCCTGGGAGCCGCGCCAGGGCGCGATGGAGGCTCCAAGGCTGCGCACGGCATTTCCGGCTGTGGCTGCAAAAAAAGGGCAAGCCCCCTGACCACTCGCGAACTTTTTTGAACGATCGCGCTTTCCAGGGACTCACAAAAACCAAGTCACTAAAAGCGGCGCGCTCTGACTGTGTATTCGCGCCGGAAGGATCGGGAGACAGGTCAGAGCAACATGTCCGATCCGAAACAGGGCCTGAACGCTACGGGTTGTTAGCACTGCGTACGCTGGGTTCGAGACACGGCAAAACGACCGACACCCGTCACACGTATGCCACGGTGTTTGAGAGACGGGATGAACTCGGCGTTTATTGCCCCACCCAACGTGGTCTCGGCGTGCAGAACGTGCTTTCGATCTCTGCAACGCAGTACGCAGTGCGTACTGCACTCACAGCAGTAGCGAGAGAGGCCCGGATTTAAAAGGGTTCAAGCAGTATGTGCGGATTAGCTGGAGTATTCCAAAGGCGCTAGACAAGGGGTTTCAGCGCCTTCTGAGACCCCCGAGAGTCCCTCAAGGGAACATTGATTGGTACGAAAAGTGGTACGAGCTCCAATCCCTCCACGGCGTCCTGCCGACCGAATACTAACTCCTATAGTCGTAGTGAAATATCCGAAAGTCGCTGGTAATCTCCCAGCCACGTTCGTCAGCCATTAAGGGATGGAGGCGAAAATAGAAGCCCTGGAGCCGCGAACCTCCGGGCTTTGCTTTTCTACTTGGCCGCTACGTAAATAATAAGCGCAATGGCAACCATCCAGGCGATGACCAGCAGCACTCCCAGCCCTACAAAATCCTGACCCATAGCCTTTCCTTGTGCGCGATTCAATCCATTCGGTCTAGCTTAACGCAACACAGCCCTGACGTACGCCTGGCACGCCCGTAACGCGATCAGTCCTTGGTCGCCGGCGTCGGTGATGGCGATAATTCGTTGAGCATGCGCTGGGTCAAGTTGGGCTCGACGGGCTGCATGAACCACGCCGACGGCGCTGGTGGTGGAAGGCACGTTGCAGCCACTGGCTGAATCCGTGGCGTCGATAAGGACTGACAGCCGCACATCAGCAGTGGCAAGGCGATCACGCAGCCTTGAAATATTTTTCTGTGCATCACTAAATTCCTTGAAATGCGCTTCGTCTATAGATTGAAGACGGCCTTCTAGGCCCAGGCGCTTGTCCTGCTCGATACGGGCCTGGGCGGCCGCGGCATTGCCGATAGCTGTCAGGTCCGACTGGTGCAAGCCGTCCTGCACGGCCAGTCGCTCGCCCATGCGCCAGTCCTGCACCTGCCAGGCACCGCCAAATCCGATGGCGAGCGCCAGCAGGATAGCGGCCAGGACTTGACCGGGCGTCATGCCAGCACCTTCAGCGCCTTGTCGTACAGCCCCTGGCGGTCGGCCTGGCCGTTGAGCCCACCGTTGATGCGCCGAGTGATCTTCACGAAATCTCCCTTGTCCGCCAGCGTGTTCAGGTCTTTCATAGACCAGAACCAAGCCGCCGACATCGCGGCGTGCTGCGGCAGCTCCAGCAGTTCTGGCTTGCTGAGCAGGTCCAGGCCCAACGCTTCGCCGCACGCGTTGTAGTTGGCGCGGCCCGTGATCTGGATCAGGCCACGGCCGCGAAACTTGGAGCCGTCTCCCGGCTGAGTGTTGCCGAGGTCAGCGCGGCCTTCGTAGCGGGCCTGGACTTTGGTCGGGCCCCAGATCTCTTTGACGTATTTGAGCTGGCCCGATTCGTGACCAATTTGGGCGATGAAGGCGGCGACACGCTTCAGGCCGACGATCTGGTAACGGTTCATCGCTGTGTTCAAGGCAGGAACAAAAACGCCGGCTTGGCGGCCGGCGTTCGGGAGGATCTGCAGCAACTGCTGCTCGGTAATGGGCATGGCTTTCTCCGGGCAAAAAAATACCCGCACATGGCGGGGTTCTTTATCGCAACGTTGGTTATCAGCTTGGTCGTGCAGGCCTTTTATCGGAATCGGGAAAACCCTCCGCACCCTCTTTCCACGCGCGTACCTGAATGCGGTAGTCGCGCCATTCGCGCTCAGTGCCTGGGATTTCTTCGCCGTCCTCGATGGCCTCCAGTTGTTCGGAGACGTAGTTACGCTCAGACTCAACCCACTGAGTTTCTTCTGCAATCAAGGGCGCCAAGCGCGCCAGTTCGGCTTCAGCCTTGATATCGGCGGCCTTGCGCAGTTTCGACCAATCAATGTTGCTCATTCGTGGGTTCCTCCGCTGTTACAGGCGGCAAGGGCTCTGGTTCTGGTGGCGTCGGCAAGGGCTGAGGCAGACCAATCGGGCCATCGAAGTCGACTTGAATAGGTGCGGGAAAGGCTTGTTCTTCGCTGTAGTTAGCCGGGTATGGAAAGCGGAGGACCAAATGAATTTCACCATCAACTCGGGTGACGTCCCCATGAAAGTCATCAGAGCTGATTGCGCTTACGGGCAGGATGTCTCCCTCTTCCATGCGTCTAAAATCAAAAGGCTGGCCATTGATGAAAATGACATCACCTTGCCTTGAAAACTTTGGCTCCGGTTCGTCAGTGCGTACAGGTGACAGGATGATTTTCATTATTTCCACCTTCCAACGGCCACGACGCTAAAAACCACACCATCCACATCGGCCTGAACGAAGGCCCCCTGTGACCAAAGGGAGACCAAGCAATTTGTCGCGGTTCTGGATACCGCACCCGGACCATTAAATGGCTTTCTCACTGCTAGTTCGCCCGCTGCGAAGTTCACCATGACGTTTGGCTCCCCCAGGAATGGCATGGGGAAGTTCCAAGTCGCGCCGATGTTAGAACTGTTTATCAAGCCCGTAGAGATGGTCGTCCGCCAACACATCTGAACCCCACTGGCAAACCTTGCATACTCACCATTGGCATTTGAGCCAAATTCAAGCAAGGCGCCGTTAGATACCAGGCCCAAGGCGTTTTCACTGTTATAGAACTTCCGCCAGACTTCTGGAGTGGTCGGAGTGGCTTTTGAGATTGTATGAATGTCACCCGCTCGCCAATCAAAGTAGGTCTGAAAGTAGAACTCATTGTTATAGGTGAGGGTCATCAGTGCCCCATCCGCTGAACCGGCTGGGCGCCCCTCACCTGTCAAGTAATCAAACGATACGCCGCCCGCCTTTGCTATTGGCTGCATGCGGTTAAGGGTATTACGGCCTGAAAGCGGCAGACCGATTCCGTAATCCCCTGTCTTGGTGGCTCGCCCCGGGGTTGTGTCATCCCGGCTTGTAGTCATGTTCGCTAAGGATGCTGTTCCAAGTGCCGCATTCTTGTCGTATAGCTCCTGCGTCATGGCGTTGATTTTCATGCTTGCTGTACGCGGAGGGTCGCCGCCAAGCCCAGCGGGTGGTGTTCCCAAGATAATTTCTTGTCGTGCCATGTTGTTCTCCAGGCGAAAAAAAACCCGCGACTGGGCGGGCTGGAAGTGACAAATGAGTGAGCGGGCTCCCCGCGATCAAGTACCGGGCAATCTTGCAAAAACGGCGCCCGGCGACCCGATGTCCAGCCAGTTGGCCCGGGATCCTATGGCGTAAAGTGACAGTTGGTTGCTCCCATACATCCACCGTATGCCCGCATCCATGGAGGTGATGTTGTTCGGTGCCAGCATGGTTCGGGAAAACGGGTTGATCATGAAGTACTCATCTTCCAGAAGCGGCCCGTTCGCGATGTTGCACTTGTAGAAAGTGGCCGTGCCAATAGGCCCTTGTGCGCCATAACTCACGTAACTCCACGAGTTACTGGCTCTTGTAACCGTGACCGGCGTTGCCCCCGAGTCGAATACCAATTGGCCGTTCGCCCCCCAAATACGCATCCCGTAATTCCCGTTGGCCTTGGTTGCAAATACAGCTGCAAACCACTTTCCATTGGGTCTGGAGTTGATATTGTTTGCCCAGACTTGAAACCCGGTCCAATTACCGGGCGATCCGGTCAGGATGGTTTGCGTATAAACATCGTTCGGCGCCGTTGGCGAGTTCCTGATAAAAATGCACGGCGGTTCCGGTGTAGTTATCGCCGCCGGAAAGGTAACAATGGCTATCCGGCTGCCTGCCGAGTAGGTGCCGTTGTAGAGGCTGCAAAGCCTGGGCGTGTCAGAGTCGATCTGCACATAGGAATTGTCATTAACGACCCGCAGTCCGTAGCTCAATTTTTGTACCTCATGACCAGCAATCTAAACTGGATCGTTGAGCCGTTATTGGCGTCGGGCTCCATCGGGTTTTGCGACCTGACGACGACCTGGCCATTGCCGACGCTCATATAAGGCATGGCGTCGTAACAGCGGTTGTACGAAGTATTAGGTGGTGTAATGGGCAGGATCGTTGCCACGCAATTTGCCGGGGTGAACCCTGCAATGGGCACCGTTAGCACCGCCCGTAGCGTCAGCTGGTACACCTGATTGTGGATCACCTGATAGGTGAACGTGTTGGTGTCCAGCTCCAGCACGCCCTTAGCATTCCATGTTCTTAATCCATAGCTCATAGCTTCAGCTTCCCGACTTGAGTACGCACCACGTCGCCTTCATCAGTCACTACCAACCCGTCGTTATTCAGGGTTGATGAACCGCCCGCACCCGCGCTACGTAAGGTCAACATGCCCGCCGGAATGTTGATTTCCAGTAGCGGCTGGCCCTTGGCGTTGACTGCACTGGACCGCAACGTCATGCCCAGCACCAAATTCTGAATGAACGCTGTGTCGATCATCGCGTAATTGATGAACACCTGGCCGTCCGAAACAATAAATGGCGCACGGAGCTGACCCGTCACTTCGTCTATGATGGCAAAGCGCTGGGCGAACGCCAGAATCTCTGCCGTGTCCCCTGCAGCAATCGACAACCCGGCCATGACCGTGCGCCCCCCTGCAGTGGTCTGGGCTTTGATCGTGGTCTGTGCAGTTACCTTGCCGTTCACGTCCGCAACGGCTTGGCTGACTTGCTTCACCGACGCCGTAACATCCCCTACGGACGCTTGCACCGTGTCCACCCGGCGTCCCATTGCGCTATCCGCATTGGTCCGCGCTGTCACCTCTTCCTGAATGGCGGCTGCGTTGCTCAGCGTCTGGGCTTGAGCTGTTTCGATGCGGCTGCTCAGCGCCTTGTCCGCGTCTGCGAGCGCTGTGGTTTCCGATTTGAAGGTGGCTGCATTGGTGTCGACCTTGGCGCTGAGCTGGGTGACGCGCGTGGCCACAGCTGAGGTGGCGTCTGCGGCAGCCGTCGAAACATCGATGATTTTCGCAGCATTGTCCGCCACCTTGGCTTCGACTTCGTCGGTACGCACTGACTGTGCAAAGTCACGTTCAGCAACGGCCGACATGATCGACCACGCGCCGGCCGATGACGTGGAGTCACCCGCGCTGCCGCTGGTGTCGCCCGCCGAATCGGTTTTGACCAGCGCATACACACCGTCTACTTTCTCCGATGTGGCTTTGACTTTGCCGTCGAGGGTTTCGACGGTGCTGGTCAGTGAGTTCAGCCCGTTAGCCGTGGCCACCAGCCCTGTTTTCGGGTCGGTGACTTTGGCGTCGATAGCGCTGATCTGTTTGCCCTGCGCGGTGATCTTGCCGTCCTGCTCTATGATGCTGGCCGAGTTCTTTTGCACTTGCAGCACCAGGGCATTGGTTGTTTCGGCCAATGTGCCCATATCCACCCAATAAGTGGCGTTAGGCGGCGCATGGCCGGTGGTGGCTGCGATGGCCTGGAACAGCCGGTTACCCAAGCGAACCACATCTCCCGAGGCGTAAGGCTTGGCGTTGTCGTACTCCAGCGCATCCGTCACTTCCTTGATCAGCTCTGCCAGCTCCTGCTTGGCCGCATCGAGCCGCTCATTCACAGAACCCGGGCCATCACCGTCGATTAGCTCTATTTTGCCGATCTTCTCGAGTAACGCCTGACCAAACGCCGACTCCTGAATCTTGCCGAGGAAATACTTCTCGTACTCCGTCTGCTCAGAACTCGGCTGCCCGTTGACCCCAAACTTCTCCGGAAACCACGGCCCGACATTGCCGGTGCGGTCCACCAGCCGCGCCCAGAAAAACAGACTGGTCCCGGGCACGATGTTTTGCAGTTCGTGGCGGGCCTGCGGGTAGGCGTAATCGCCCAGTTTGATTGCGGATTGCAGGTCATTGGCCTTGCTCTGCCAGATCTCAGTGCGCTGGGTGTCTTCGGCGCCCGGTGGGAAGCCCCAGTTCAGACGGATGCCGTAGACCAGGCTTTCGGTGGTCAGGTGTGTGACAGCGGGTGGCAGTCCGACTTTGCCTGTGAGTATCACCTCCGGGCTCGCGCCCCAGATCGAGGACACGTCCATGGCGTTGACTGAGCTGACACGCGCAAGATAACGCCCGCTGTAGATGCCTTCGACTTCAGCACCGAGATTTCCGGTGCGCGGCAGGCGTATCCAGTTGCCGCTGTCCTTGCGCCATTCGACGTTGTAGGCAACGGCGCCCGGTACAGCCTCCCAAGTGATACGCATGCTGGTGACGGCGATCCCTTGCGACACCACGCTGCGCGACTCCAGCTTAATGCCCGTAGGAGGCGCCATTACGCCGGGCGGAATGATGCTGGTGGGCTGCGGATCGATCCGCGCGCCCGTGTCGATGGCCGTGTATTTCAAGGGTTCGTGTTGGGTTGCGGCGATCTTGAACTGGTGTAGCCCTTGCGGCTCGATGGTCTGCACCCGAAACCGCATCACAGCCAGGTCAGCGCTTTCTACCGACCAGCTGCATTCAGGTTCAGGCTGCTCGGAATAGTCAGCCATGACGGTGACCAGGCGGCCCGAGACCGACTTGACGATTCGCCCTTCGGATTTGCCGCTGGGCAAGTTGAGGATTAGCCGATCTTCCTCATGCACTTCGGCATCGATGTCCAAGGTGATAACCCGCTTGGTAGCGGCGCTGATGCGCCCACCGTTTGGGCGCCCGGAAAACATCTCATCCGCCACGCAGATGATTTGGCCGGGCTCGATGTTGCGGCCTTCCATGCCGGTGGTGAACGTGACAGACCACTCTTCGTACTGCTCAGATTTCAGCGCCCAAATGCCGTGGCGAATGGCTTCGCCCTCGACCGTGCAGCCAAAGCGCGAGATGTCGAGCATGCGGTGGCCAAGTGCACCGATTAAGTCGTCGTTGGTCACCGGTGCCGGTTGCGTTTTGAACTCGTTTTCCGGGTTGTCCCAAGCCACCTTGGCACGTGTGTGACGGTCCGGCAGTGCAGCGGCAACGTATTCAAATTCACCGATGATGTTGGAGCGGGTGAACACGTAGCCGTCTTCGTTGCCCGGGATGTCTGCCACCATCGTCACCTGAGAGCCGTTCCAGCAGCTGCTGCCCCTGAACACACTGGCCAAGTCAGACAGCAGCGCGTAGCCCTCGATGGAGTCCTGAATGTAGACGTTGGTGGTCATGCGCGGCTGTAAGCCGCCTTTGCCATCGGGCACCATCACGTCGCAGTAGCGGCCAATCTCGTACAACGTCCAGTGATCAACCATGTCGGCGGTGATGCGCCGACCCAGCCCGTAGCGGCGATGCAACAGCAGGTCACGCCAGACCCATACCGGGTTGTTGGTGTAGGCCAGCTTGAACGTGCCGTTCCAGTCGCCGGTGTAGGTGCGGGTTGTCGGGTCATAGTTGGTGGGCACCTGTACGATGCGGCCGCGCATCAGGGCGCTGAACTTCGGCGTGTCCTGGAACTGCTTGGCATCAAATTGCAAACCGCCCAATGCCAAGTTCGGGTAGCGCAGCTTTTTGTCGATGACTTCGGTGAAGCCTTTAATCCGCATGAGGTCCGCCCAATTCGAATCATTACGATTGGAGGTGAGCCTGCGCACGCGTACCAGCGCGCTGTTGAACCCTTCTGGCAGGTCGATGCGATGCGTGCGCTCGTATTCAGTGGTGCCTTTATCGTTCAGCGTGGCCGAGAGCACGGTCAGATAGCTGCCGCCGTCGACAGAGAGGTCAATGGCATAATCAATGCGATAGCCGACCTGATCGCCGTTGGTTTTGACCTCCCAAATCTGCGGCCATGAGAGGCGAATACGCACGGCCGACAGCTGCTGGTCGGTAATGGCGCGCGTCCAGGCGTTGTCTGACTTCAGCTCGACCGGCAGACCTTGCGAGGCTTCGTTCTCGATGGACGGGAAGCCTGCGATGTGTTCCTGATCGACCGTGCCTGCGCGAAAGTCCCACACGGTGCCGGGGAAGTTTTCACTGCCATCCGGCGAAACCAAAGGCGTGCCGTTGAGCTTGATTGACCTTTTGCCATCCACCGGCCCGACAATTGGCCCTTCGCTCAGCGCGTACAACATCTTTACCGTGGCGACCGAGAGCGCAGTATCAGGCGCCTTATACGGGGTATAGGGCTTGGATTCGCCTCCCTTCGCGCCTGTAACGCGGGCAGCAGGAATCCGGCGCCGACGCTTTGCAGCGGGCGCTGTTGCAGACTTGGCCATAGTTTTTCCTTACTGCTGATCTTCCGAGAAGACGCCAGCCGAGATGAGGGCGCCGCCGATGTCGCGCTCGCCGTAAAGCAGTGGTTTGCAGCGGCCTTGAGCCATGGTGGTGACAGCGCCGCCGAACGCATAAGAAGGCCGGTTTCCGTCGCCCTCCTTGTCCAAGATGCCCGCCGGAGATGGCGACATACTCATGGCGATACCGCCGATCATCAGGCCTGCACCTGCTGCTACCAGGTAGTACTGCTGAGTGACGGCGCCAATGACCACCAGCGCGAGGCCTGCAATCGTGGCGAACAGGCCACCACCCTTGCTGCCGATCACAATGGGCGCGATGCGGATGGGCTCGACCGTGTCCTGACGCATTCCAATTTCGTTTTCGCTGAGGTTTTTCTTGCCGCGAAAAATGGCGTAATTCAAGCCGCGCTCTTCGGAAAACCGCAAGAACCGCTTAAAGCCCGGAATTTTCACGCACAGGGCGTGGATCGCCTCGGCACCAGAGGCCACGGCTAAGTGGTGCACGCGCCCGAACCGGGCACCCAATACGCCGTAAAGCATCACCAGCACCACCAGCGGTTGCGGGCGGATCAAGGTTTTCATGGCCATCAGGCAACCTCCGGCATGCGTTGGTGCCGAAGAATCAGCACGGTGTAATCGGCCCACATGCTGCCGTACACATCGCGAGTGGATTTTTTGTTGTAGCGGTGGTGCAGGAAGGTGCCAGGGGCCGGGTGAACATCCGGCTCGCTGGCCAGCAGGCCGTCATCGAGGTAAATGCCTGCGTGATTGGGTGCGTCAGCGTTGATCTGCATAACGATCATGTCGCCCTTGCGCGGCACCGACACAGGATAGAACCCGGCGTCTTCGTAGTACTTCTCGTAGAGGCTTTCGCCGTCATTCCACCAGCCGTCCCGGCGCGGATAGTTCGGCAGTTCAATGCCGTGCTCGCGCTCGTAATAGTCCCGGCACAGGGCGTAGCAGTCGAGCAGACCGTGGCCAAATTCGCGCCCAATCAGCGGTGCCTGATAGCCGCAGGGCTTGAACTCGAAGTACTCGCCCGACGGCCAACTGACGATACCCCACGGTTTTTCGTGCAGCTCGCAGCTGACCCGATCGGTCATGCTCGGGATGGGCGGCACGTCCGGGTGGCTGTGAATGATCATCGTCACCTCGCCGCGATCTTCGGCATCGCATTTGTCGGCCGGGTTGATGATGAAGTGTTCGCTGGGTGTTTTAGCGTCGTTGCGACATGGGATGTATTTCAGGCGACCCGCCTCGCGAATCACCACCCCGCAGCTTTCTTTTGGAAATTCAGCGGCCGCGTGGGCCTGAATCTGTTTGAGCATCGTTTTGTTCATGGGTTACCTATCCAATAAGCGAAGCGCCTGGCACCCCGCCGAATGGCAGCGGATTGCCGCGACCGTGGCGCAGCTCACACGCACTCGGCAGACCACTGCAACGATCAAGCGCAGGGTCATCCACCGGATTGCCGTCGAGGTCGAACATCTTGATGCCGGTGTAGTTGCAGTCCGGCCCGCGATACTCGCCCCAGAGGCACCACTCGCAGCGGTTCATGATCAGGCCGCCGGGGAGCTTCTGCCCTTTCACGGCAGTGGGCGGTGCCAGAGAAAACAGCACCTCTTGGCGACCTAGGCTGGTGACCTGATTGATGTAGGAAATATCCAGCTTTTCCATGCTGCTAGCCCCCGGGTTGCCCTCGGGAAAGTTCGCCGCATCAAGGTACTTAGCGTAGGTCTGCCGCACCGTGAGCTTGACCCCGCTCATGCCCTGAAACTGGCGGCACAGCGCGGTGATCGTGCCGTCGATGTTACTGATCTTGAGCATCGGGGTTGACGAGTTGCCTTCCACGCTGCGCCCAAAGCCGCCCGTTTCGTAGGGTCTGGGCAGGTAGGCCTCACCCTTCCAGATAATCGGTGTTGATTGCTGGTGAGCATGAAACCGCAAAATGCCCATGCCGCGCGCTTCGCCATCCAGTTCGATTAGCTGGATCAGCGCGCCCGGCTCCAGCTTCTGGTTGTCCAAGGTGATCATGGGTTGAATACCTGCTGAAATTTGGTTGAAAGCACGAAAGTCCCGCCTCCAGCCGGCTTCAAGTTCCAGCCTCCCGACGTGATAAACATGCCAGGGTCATGCAGCGGGGGCGTCCACTTAAAATGAGTAACGCCCTTGTGCCGCCTGAAGAACTCAAGAATCGGCTTGATGTAATCCTCGCGACCCATAAATGAAACAGGCCAAGAAGTTGATAAGTTGTTAATGCCGACCGATATGCGCTGGCTGTAACCGTTGTTGTATTGCGATTCCAGAATGCTCGGCTCTTCATCGCCCGAGCTGCCAAGTTGGGCGCGCCATGTAAAAGCCTCAGCCATTACTGATTCCTCCGGTTGCTAGGGTCGAGAAGTCCGTTTTGCCCCTTCTCTTGCTGGATGACACTGCGGGCGATCTTTGGCATTTCGGATCGAACAGTTGCCAAAACAGCAATACCCATCTGCTCGTAGCCTTCCGTTGCGCTAACAGATCCGCCTGAGCCATCACCGCCGACATAGATTTTTATTTCTGGTGCCGCCATTGCTGCGCTTGATCCGCGCACAGCCGAAGCCGATGCCGGCGATGTAACTGCCGACACATCTCCCTTTCGCAGTGCCTCAACCGCGGCAACGCCGCCGAACCGCTGAATGTCTTTTTGACTCCAGACAACTTCGCCTTTGTGCACAACGCCCGCTTCCTCGTGCACCCCTCCTGGCCCGGTATAGCCGCCACCAGAGAAGCCGACACCGGCAATTGAAGCCACGTTCGCTGCTGCCACAACACCAGCGGAGACAGCTAAAGCCATGCCGAGTGGGTAAGGCTGGACAGCCAAGGCGTTCTGCACTGCAACAAACCCCTGCATGGTTGCTTGAGCAATAGCCGCCGCCTTGCCAACCGCCGCCAGCTTTTTGTTGCCTGACTGGCTCAGCGTTGCCATATTTCCGAAGAAGTCAGCGCTTGAAGTGATGATCGCCGCGTTTTTAGCGCCTTCGATTTTCGTTAGGCTTTCGCGTGATTGCTTATGGATATTGGCGACACGCTCGGCGTAGGTGGCTTCGTTGACACCTTTAAGATCCAGGTAAGCGCGCTGCTTCTCCAGCTCCATAGTGCGCCACGCGTCTACCTTGGCCGCCTCGTCATTCAGGCGCTTTATCTCGCCGTAAGCTCCACCTGCCGAGGTATCGAGCCCGCCAAGCTGCGGGGCTTCAGAGACGCCCTCCACCGTCCCTGGCTTCAGAGATGCTTTAAGGTTTACGTCGCGTATCTTGATCATGGTTTCAAGGCGCTTGGCGGCCTCGAAGTTGCCTTGACGCTCGTACTCGACCAACTGCGCGGCATCATCAATGCTCGACTTGAGCGTGTTGGCTGCCCGCAGCTGCCCGGTCAGGGTCAGTAGCTGAACCTGATCATTTTGCGCCTCGTTCATTGCCTTGGTGCTGGCCAGGACTGCCGCGTAATCACGCGAAGCCTGCCCCATGGCGACGCCGTACTGCTCTTGCGTGATTTTTCCTTTCGATAGCGCAAGCTGTAGTTTTTCTTGAGCCTCAGTTAAATCACGCACCGCCTGAGCTGCCGGATCTGCCTTCTTGTACAGCTCATCGAAGGCAGTCATGGCCGCGTTTAGCGCGCTTTTACCACTGTCACCTTTCGGGGTTTTCGTCTTGTTTGGCGTGGTGCCGGCAGTGATCTGCTCAAGCAAGTCCTGAAGGCGCTGCTCTGCCGACTTTGACTGGGGGGTAGAGGCTTCCGGCGGGGTTCCGCCATTTGTTAGCAGACCGTAACCACTTTGATTCCCGCTCTCAGGCTTCACAAGCAGCGACGCGTAAGAGGCTCTTGCCACTTTTTCAATGGCCGTTACTTGTCGCTTAGCACTCAACTCCGCTGCATCGGCAGTATCCTTCAAGGCCTTCTGCTGAGCTGAGGCTGAATCCTCTGCCGCTTTCTGCGCGGAGAAAGCCGCAAGGAGCAGAACCTTCAGGCGCTCCTGCTCAGCCTTATTGCCGTCCCGCACCGCATCTTGATACTTGCCCAGCAAATCCGTCTGCGTAGCAATGCGCTTTGCTTCTTCGATTTGCGCGGGCGCCGCCCCCATCTTGCGAGCGGTGTATTCGGCTTCAGCAGCAGCGTTAGCGCCTATCAGGTCGCGAGCCTTGGTGAGCTGCTCGATGTACTTGTCCCAGGCGGCGGCGCTTACTTTTTGATTATCACCGGCCTTGGATTGTGCCGCGGCCAGCCGGTCAGTGCTTCCTGCTGCCTGATTGGATGCGGTTGCAACTGCGTTAATGCGATCGCCGTACGCCGCAGCGCTTTGCAGGCTTGAGTCATAGCCGGCTGCTATTTCCTCAAGCGATGTTTTAAAGCCCCCTGCAAGAGACTGAGTGGATTGCAGCCAGACCGTCACATCATCTAACGTCTTCTTGCCGGAGCCCACCTCGGCAATCATTGCCGATAGAGCACGCATATCCTCGACGCGAGCCGCACCAGACGACGTTAAGGCTCCCTGCGCAATATTGGCGTACTTGCGTGCCGACGATGCAGCATCGTCGAGTGCTGACTTTTGAGCCTCGGCCCACTTCGACGCCTGATTTCGCTGCTGAGCCGCTGTGAGCTGGTCAAATTTATCGACTGTCTCATCAAGCGTGAGGTTCTGCTCAATAAGCGACTGCGTGCCCGAATCAGCCGAACTGCTGAAGTAGATGTAGCCAGCGGCGGCGGCGGCGAGGCCAAGCGTTACTAAGCCAAGCGGCCCCCCAAGAGCTGCAAGCGCGGCGCCGCGGGTAGCAGCACCTCTTGACTCGGCAGCATTCAGTGCATTTTGAGCGGCTGTTTGAGCAGCCAAAATACCCGCGCCTTCAGTGCGCGCAGCATTAAGAGCAGCCGTCTGCTGACCTACAATTGCCCCAGTGGCCAGCTCTGCCTGCCGTGAAACCGCAAGTCTCGCTTCCGCTGCTGCTAGCTGAGACGTAATGGCCACCTCGGCTGTGCGTATTTCTGCAAGCCTTGTATGAGAGGCAGCCAAGCCGATGTTGTTTATTTGCGCCTTTTGTCTTTGAATCTCAAGGCTTCTATCGGCAGCCAGCTGAGCCGTTACAGCCTTCAATTGGCGAATGCTATTCAGCTCAGACTGCGAGGTGGCTATCGCCTCTGACCTGGCGTAGTAAGCCCTAGCTAGAGCTGCCTCGGTAGAGGAAACCACAACGCTCTGCATTGCCACAGCCTCAGCAGCAGAGGCAACCTCTGCCTGTTTCGAAGCTATGATCTGTTGATTGGTTGCTGCTAAATCAACCAAGCGAGCTTTGGCGGAAACAAAAAGAGAGTTAGCCAAGCCAACGCCAACTTTGACGGCGTAGGCACCAGTTATCGCCATCAGGGCATCGGTGTTACTCACCACAGTTTTAAGTCCGGCCCCCCCAACAGCGACGACCTGACCAATCCCGGTGGCGATGCTTTGAATACCATCAATTACCTTGGGGTCAGCGAGTGACGTTGCCAGAGCATCAACAGAGCTGATTAGAGGATCAATATCCACCTGCCCAACCGCTGCAAGGAAATTGTTCTTTAGCGCGGTTGATGCCTGCTCGAAACGGCGCGGCATTCGATCCAGCTCTTCATTGAGCGATGAAAGCGAACGCAACAGAGCGTTAGTTACAACCTCGGCCGTGATCTTGCCCTCGGCAGCCATGGCTCGAATCTGACCGTTGGTAACGCCAAGATAGTCAGCAAGTGCGCGCGTGATGCGCGGACCTTGCTCCATTACGGAGTTTAATTCCTCACCGCGCAAAGCGCCGGCCGCCAAGCCTTGCGAAAGCTGAATAGCGGCGTTAGAAGCCTCCTGCGCAGTGGCGCCAGAAACGACAAACGCCTTGTTGATAGCATCAGTTACGTTAAGTAGCTGCTCCTGGCTGTATCCGACACCCTTCGTTGCGTTGGCAAGGCGCGTATATAGGGCCACGGTCGACTCAAGCGAGCTGCCTGTATTGTTGGCCATGCCGAGCAGTGCGCTGAATGCTTGTGAAGCTGCTCCAGTGGAAGCACTGACGAGAGCCAGCGAACCCTGCATCGACTTGAATGCGTCGGTCAGACGGACGATTTCCCGCGCAACCTGACCAGCGCCCAGAGCTGCGAATGCGGCGCCAGCGGCGCGCGCAGCATTACCTGCACCACTCATTGAGCGGGTTGTCTGATCGCCAACAACGTTTAGGTTGTTTAGCGTGATCCTCAGTTGCTCACCATTTCTCTGCGCAGACCGCGAATCAATAATTACGTCTAAGCGGCTGGACTGCTGGGTCATGGCTTTTCTCCGAGCGTAAAAAAACCGCCCGGAGGCGGTTGAATTTGTTTTTGTCACGTCTTCTAATTCAGCTTCATATCTACGCCAAGGCCGCTCGGTCGTTTGCTGCCGCTGAGCATCATGCTAAGAGCGAACCCTTGAATGTCTTTATTGTTTACGGTTACCACTGAGAGGAATGGTGTCGAGCTCGCCGGCTTTATAAAAGAGCACAGAACAGAGCTACGCTGAATCCCACTGCGAGCACTTGCTGTGTAGTCGATCTCTGTAAAAAACTCAGAGACGCTTTCGCCATCTTCGTACAGGCTAGACAAGTAACGTTTTCTTGAATCCCCAACCTTGCCATCCGCGGCCATGCTGTATCGATCGAGAGCCTCGCTATGCGATAGCCTTCTTCCGCTCACATCAATTTTATTGATTTTTACAGAGGATGGATCGATTGCAACGCCATGCAGAATATCAGTACAAACGCTTTTCATTTTTGACTCATCGCTGCATCCCGAAAGCACGCCAAGCGACAAGACGGCCATTAACGTAAATACCCTAGCCATACAATTGCTCTCCATTTAGAAGCGGTCAGTCTACCGGCTTCAAACAGAAGCACCAAAACCCCGCATTTGCCCTTGACCAGCATCGGCCATTTCCCTACGGTCTTGCGAATCAATTGGCCTTAGCGGCCGACAAGATTCGGCCGCTCCGTAGAAAACCAAAGCCTCGTAACAAACACCCCAAGGATCGTGCATGAGTTTTCCCAACATGAGTTCCAAAGATCTAATGCGAAAGAGTAATGCGTTGGCCGTAGTCGACGGGCGCCCAACACATGAGCTTGCCGACCAAAAATACGACATTGATGCGATGCTTCAGTGCTGCGATGCGGAAGACATCAACTACTGGGGCCAGCAAGAAGGTGCTCGCCTCTGTGCTGCTCCTTTTTATTTCGAGCGAGCCGCAATCCTCCACCGGAGGAACAAGGACTATTCAGGCGAGATCGCTATTTGCATGCGCTGGAAGGCAATCACTGATGACTACAAGGGCCAGTCAATAGTCAAAGCAAAGCATGCAGCGCTGACCCATAAAGGGCCTCGCTCAATCGCGATTCTGTCGCGACCAGCCAAAGCCAAGGAATTGCTTCGGAAACAGAATGCATCTGCGAAGTCTGGAGGGTGAGGATATCCTCAGCCCGCCAGGCGAAAAAGTCCAGCGGAGCCGGACTCTCTTCTGTCTACCCATTCTCCTTGGGCTTGCTGCTCTCCGCCCATTTGGCGCGGAACTCATCATCGATAGCAAAGATCACAGCATCGAACTCACGCCGATCAATGCTCGACTGGTGAGCGCTCAGGTATTCGCTGATCATCCCGACAGAGATAGGCATTGGCGAGCAGGACGCGCCCACGAACTGCCGACCGCGGCCGATGACGTAATAGGCCTCGATGATCTCCGACGCAACCCAGCTCATCGCGGGCGGATCGGGGATTTCGACATTCAGCCTTTCGCGGACTTGACGCTTTCTTTCGTTTTCCGCACCCGCCCACTCCGCGGCCCAACGGTAGGCGGCAACGGCTTTTCCACTGATTCAGCGATCTGCTCCTGCTGCCGCAATGCGATAGCGTTGCCGGTGCTCAGGACGAGCAAGTAAATCTCCGGCATCTGCTCGATCAGCAGGCGACCACGTTCCGGGGTGTACGGTGCCTGCGTTTCAGGGTCTTCCGCCTCGGCCACGCCCTCCCAGTCAAGGATGAGGTGCTTACAGGCCAGGTCGATAAACAGCATGTCCGGGTCTGGAATGTCGTAGTCAGTCTTTTTCAGGATGTCGAAGTCGCCCGTGCCGACACCCAGCTGACGCGCTGCAGCATCCAAGTGACGCTGGATCTGTCGGTAATCGCTGCTGTAACCAGGACGCGCCGTCGAACCAATCAGCAAACGCAAACCCGGCGCGGGCTCAATCCATCGCGTACTGATGGTGTCCATCACGTCTTTTTTCTTGAGAATAAATGCCATGTCGATCCTTCGCCGCCCAGTTGCAGGCGGCTACCCGTGGTTAATTTTGTACTTGGCTGGTCGGCGGACTAAGCACCGGCTGCCTTGCGAGTGATCGTTGGGGGGATGCGGCGCGCGGAGACGTTCAGGGTCACCTCGATCACATCAGTTGCTGAGCCGTCCGGCCAGTCACCGTTAACTTCCATTTCTGGCAAGGTGATGGTGTAGCTGCCTTCGCCATTCTCAATGGTGAAGCTCAGGGCGATGGCGCCGCCCGTTTGCTGCTTGATCCACAGCGCGTAAGAGGCGGCAGACCAGGCAATTGTGACGGAGCCATTCGCGGTGAAGGTTGTCGGGATCACGTTGCCAATGTAGGCGCCGTTATTGATGCAGCGCTGGGTCTGTACGTTGTTATCGAACGTCAGATCCATAGCGCTGATGCAGGTGCCACTGCCGGGCGTTGCTTCCACGCCATCCAGGGTCAAGGAGGTGAAGTCCTTGAAGTTGAAGCGTTCGGTGCCTACTTCTGGAGCTGCTGCTGAGAAGTAAGGCGTAGCGTCAACCTTGCCCGCCCAGCCCGTGGCTGTCAGGTTCACAGCGACGGTAATGTCGTCGTCGGTGCCGAACGTGAAGGCCATGCTGCCGACCTGTGCGCCCCGCGCAATCGAGGACACCAGCACGTCACTTGCGAATGACGCAACCGAGTAGCTGATGCGCTCATCGCCCATGGTCAGCGTGTCGGCCTTCCAGCGACTTCCAAAACAGGATTCGAGGAAGTCATCAATTGCGCCGCCATAGCGCCACTTCATGCCGATTTCACCCGCCACATCGACGGTGGTCGCGCTTGTGCCTTGGCTCATGCGGTTTTGCGAGATCTCATTGTTCTCGGCGGTGTTTTGTTTAGGCCCGAGGCCGTAAGAAGTTCGGATCAATTCCTTCCAACCCATGGCAGGGGTCACGCCCTGCGTCACCTCTTCGACGTAGGCCGTTCTGTTCTTGGCGCCTGAACTCATTGGGTGATTCTCCTATCAATAGGCGTAAAAAAACCGCCTAGTGGCGGGCATGTGTATGGGTTGCCTTTCGGCGAAACTGAATTGGGCCTAGTAGGCCCGGTAAGGAATTTGAATGTTGACCTGATACCAACCGTTTCCGTCATCGCCAACCGTCGTAGCCGAGGCCGCGTAGCAGTCAAAGCCAGCTTCACTGAAGAACTCGAAGTGCTGGACGAGCGCGTCTGCGGCCCGGGTGATGGCCAGAGTGCCCTTATAACTCGGGACAAACAGTTGAACGACGATCAACCCTGTACGGCGCACCTTCGGGCTTAAGCCAATTTCAGGGGTTGAGGACAGCGCAGGAATGTCAGCCAATCGCGCCCATATCGCCCGTCTAGCAGGATTGAAGGGCTTCGGCGAGTTGGGGTAATCAACATCACTTGCAGGGATTCCAGTCCATTGAGTCATTCGCGTGGTGATGATGTTGCGGATCTGCTCAAAGGTCATTATTTGAACGCCTGTGATACGCCGTGGAATGAGGCTGCGTAGATTCCGCCTGGAGGCGCCTGCTTAGAGTGACCATCTTCAAGCCTTTGCGCGTAAGGGAGGTTGTTCTGAATGAATACCGTCGTATAAGGCTCAAGGCCGCTCATTGCAGCTGCGCCGCGGGAGATAGTCCCTGCACCAGAGGCATCAGTCTCAACCGTGGACGCATAAACGGGGCTGACGATGCTTACGATGTTGTTGTTTCGGAACCGACCGGTATCAACAGGAGAACGCAGCACGATTTCTTGAAGCATTGCGAGGGCAATAGTTCGAACTCGCTTCATTAAGTCTTCTTCAACTACGTCAGCAAATAGGCTGGGCGGCACACTCCAGCTTCCACGTATGGCCATTAGGTTGCCCTCAGCTGAATACGAAACGTGGCGGACGCCGGGTCAACCTGAACCGCCTTCACCAGGTAGCTGACCAACTGAGTGCGGTCTGCCAGATCCGGAGCCTTGATCGTATGGCCTTCGGCCGGGCGGTCAGTCACCTCGTTGGTGAGCGCCGTCAGCTTCAGGTCGCTCGACAAGATATTGATATTGTCGATGCGTCTGGTTTCGTACTTGCCCAGCACGCCGCGCCCGGTGTAAGTCGCCTCGACGCTGGTGTCCGTCTCGGTCACAGGGTCCCATGCGCCGGGCACTGTGTAGGTGCCCGTGAATGGCAGTACCGCGTCTGCCAAGTCTGTGCTGAATGCTTCGGCCAGATCTGCCTGTAGTTCGTCGCGCAGCCCCATGTCAGCCCCTCACGATCTTGGTCTGCCCATTGTTACCACTCAAGTAGTGGGACAGCAGCGCCATGGCGAACGACTCGCCGGCACTGATTTTGCGAGACGATGCCGAGTAAGACTTGCTGCTCGACACGCCATCAGCATCAACCGACTTGCTCAGCACGCCGGTCTCAACACTGCCGTAAATGTTGCCTGCTGCGGCCTCGCGGGCGATCTCTGCACCTGCCTGGATCACGTCACCCGGGACCGGGTCGAATTCAGGCAAGCCGAGATTGGTTAACCAGGTATTAGCCATCAGCACCGCGCGCGCTTTCTGGTCTTCTGGCACCCAGGTAGCCCCGAGCAGTTCGTTAACCTGCGCAACGGTGATGTAAATGGTCATTACTTGGCCTCGTCCAGTAGCTTTTTCAGCTCATCGAGGGTGGCTTCTGCGGTGAACTCGATGCTCTTGGCAGTCAGCGCAGACTTGACCGCTTCGACTTCGGCGGCGTGTGCGGCCTGCTTCTCTGCTTCGGTTTTCGGCTTGTTGCCACCGCTGGACTTGCCAGCTTTGATCGGCTCGGGATTCTTGTAATCAGCCGGCGCAAACTGGGCATCAATGATCTTGTAGCCCTTCTGGCGCAGCTCAGCTTTACGCTCAGCAGTGACCGGGTGTTTCTCGTAAATGACTTTCTCGCCCATGACGGACTCCTTGCAGATAGTTAAGGCGACCCGAAGGCCGCCCGCTCGATTACTTGGCAGCATCGCCAATCGTGATTACACCCGCCGAGCCCTTGATGCTGTTCGCAACCAGATCCCAGTTGGTGCCCGTGGCCAGCTCAGCGCTGGTCGGAGACTTGCCGCCGTTGGCGGTGTCCCAAGTGAAGCCCTTGAGGCCCAGGCCGAACGAATAATCGCTTTGCATGGTGGTTTCGATGCGCTCCTTACCGTTGGAGGTTTCGATGTTGGTAATCAGGTCGGAACCGTCCATCACCACCGCCGCGCCGTCAGCCAGGCTCAACACCTTCTGCTTGTCAGGAGTGCCCGCCTCGAACAAAGCGGCCGCATCCGTAACGATCACGGCCTTGCCGAGAATATCGACCACCTGCACGCCGCTGAAGCTGAACAGGCGCTCAGCGTTGGCCAGGTTCTGACCCAGCAACTTGTGGTACATGGCGCCGGTCATCACCTGGGCGACAAGGCGCTGCGAAGCATCACCGAACAGCGCGTGCGCGTTGTTGATAGCGATGTAGTTCAAGCCGCCAGTGGCGGAAACGTCGTTGGTAGCGCCCGGCTGGTTGCCGATGGCAGCGACCAGGGCGGCGATGGCGGTGTTCAACTGATCCGACATGATGGCTTCGGACAGGTTGCGGCTGATTACTTCCAGCGCTTCTTCGGGGTTCTTCTGAACCCACGACAGTTGCGAAGGCTCCCACAGGATCGGGCCGAACCCGCCTGCGATCTTCACAGAGTCGTACTGCTTCTGAGCAAGCGGCGTTGCTGCCTGAGTGCCGTTGGCAGCGTAACGGTCTACACGACGTTGCGCGCCGTGCAGGCCAGCCCAGAAGGACTCTTGCAGGAAGTCGCCGTCGATACCTTGGGTAGTCAAGCGGATGGTGCCTGCGGAGGCAGCGTTGAACTTCGCAACGTCCTGCGTCAGAGTTTCGATGGTGATTTTCTTCAGGTAATCGTTGAATACCTTCATGTTCGACAGGGACATGGTGACTCCTTAACTGGTTGCGGTCATGGCCTTGATAGCGGCGACTCGGTCGTCTTTGCCCCCGCCAAAATTGCCCTTGGTGTTTTGGTTGTTGCCACCGCCGTTCTGAGCGCCGCCGCCAATGGCGCCGGAACTCTTCAGGATGTGGTCGCGGTGCGGGTACTGCGAGACGAGTGTTTCGATAGCTTCGTCGAAGTCGGCCAGCTCACCAGGGCGTGCGCGACTGAAAATCTTCTGACCTTGGGCGTCGTAAGCGACCACCTTGCCGTCTTCAACTTTCAGGTTTTGCCCGAACGTGGCTTGAACCATGTCAGCCGGAACAGCCAGCTTGTCGGCGATGAACTTCGAGCGGGAGAAGCTGCCGCCGATCTTCTCGGCATACAGCTGCTGCTCGAAGGTCTGCGCCTTGCCGGTCACTTCGTCCAACTGGAGCTGGAAGGCTTTACTGATTTCGGCTTTAACCTTCTCGATTTCACCGGCATCCACCAGTGTTTTGGCGTCGAGATTGGCTACGGTTGCCAGGGCTTTTTTGGCTGCGGCCGGATCGTCGATGCCTTCAAAAGCCTTTACGGCCTTCTCAGCATTATCGGCGCGCTCGCGGTGGCCCTTGGCTTCGGAGTTCAGGCGCGTGATGGTGGCCACGGTGCCAGGAGCATCAAATGCCACCTCTTTGCCGTCCTCATGGACATAGACAGGCTTGCCATCTTGCAGAACCGCGTTGCCGTTTTCATCGAGCTTCAGCTTCATTTCGTCTCTCTAGGCCATCCGGCCAGTTGTCGGGCCATCCGGCCCAGTGCGCCCCGCTCATCCGAACAGACAGGCAATAAAAAGCCCCGGCAATGGCCGAGGCTGTGAAAGTGCGCGCTACGTTTTGTGAGCGCGTTAAACGTGGCGCGGAAAACTACAAGCCCGCCCGGCCGAATGCCGCGGCGTCCTGCTCGCGTAGCTGATCAAGGGTGAGCAGCTTGCCCTTGTCGTTGTAGAACTGATCGAGGTCGAGACCACCATCACGCAGCAGCTTGCCGCGCGCCGGGCCTAACACCTGATCCTGCCTTGCCGCGCCCTGCGACTTGATCCATTCGCCATAGTTCGTTGACTGCGGCACCTGACCATCCATGCTAGCCCTGACACCTTCTGGCAGCCCCTTGGCCTGCTTCAAGGCTTCATAGCTTGCGATGATCGGGGTTGAAGTCGAGCGGCAGCACCAGTGCAGTTTGCCCGGCCCGCTGAGCCAGGGCACCTTGTGGCCAACAGGGGCGTGATCGTCGTCATTGGTGTAAATGAGGCGGTCGCGCAGCCTGCAAGGGGCGCTAGTCCTACCATCCAGCGTGCTTAGCCAGCTAACCTCAGCAACAATGTCGCTGTTAGCCTTGTAGTAGGACTCGCGCACGCCCTGCGCCGTGTGGCTAATAGCCGTGCGGACCATCGACTCTACGTCGCGACGGCTGCGCTCGATGATCCCGTCAGCATAGCCCTGAGCCTTGGTGCCCATGATGCGGCGCACGATCTGGCCTGTGGTTTGTCCCTCGACCATCCCCATGCGAATGCTGTCGCGGATCTTTGCAGCCCGGCCCGCCTCAAGGTCGCCCATCCACTCCTTGAGCAAGCGCCCTTGGAATGGCCGAGCAAGCGCAATGCCACGCACTTGGGCAAGACTTACAGTGCTCAGGCGGACCTGAGCCAGTACCTGCGCAGGGATAACCTTGGCGAACAACGCGCCCTGATAGCCAGCCTCGTACTGACCAATGCTCACAACAGATTCGGCCATAGCTTCGCCAATCGAGGCGTAAACCGACTTATTCAGCTCGTACACAGAGGCCAAGACGGTGTTTAAGTGTCTGGTCGTGTATGAGTCAGGCCCAAGACGCTCAATCGCTTCTATCAGCTTTACACGCAGATCAGCGTCCACGCTATTGAGCAGCCGCATAACCTTGCGAACCTCGGCATTGCTGAGGTGTTGAAGGTCTACCGCGTGGCCGATGGAGGCTGCCTGCATCTGCTCGTTGACGGTTGCCATTTACAGCTCCCCGAGCGCTGGCCCTTGTGAGTCGATCTTTTCCAGCTCATCAGCCCAGTCGTATTCATCGCTGATCACACCGCGCCGCTGCATTTCAGTGAACAGTGTTTCCTTGGAAATCATGCCAGCGTTCGCCATGGCCACCAGCGTGGGCAGTGACACTTCGGGCATGTAATCCACGTCGAAGCTGCCGCGCATCTCAACCGTGCCACCCTCGCCCAGGCTTCGGTAGTCGGCCATGAACTGGAGCAGCTGAGCCAGGCAGTCGGCGAAGTGGTTCGCCATGCGCGACAGTGGGGAAAGATCCTGCGCAGCCTCTTCTTCGGCCTGCGTGGCCGTTTTGGTGGCAGACTTGTCAGGCGTGAGCAGCTTTGCTCCAGCCATACGCATTTCCGCAATCAGGTCTAACAAAGCCTGACGTCCGGCATCGACAGCCTTGCCGGTGTGCTCGACATACTTCATGTCGCCGTTAATGGGCAGGTCCGTAAGCGCCCCGGTGCCCACCTTGAACTCAGGCGGGATTACCTTCCCTTGATTGTCGTACTGGGCCTGCACGCCGATACGCACCAGAATAGGCACGCGGATCACATGCAGGATGTTGTCTTGGTCGCTCTGGCTCTGCCAGTGCTTGATGTTGAGGTGGGCCAGCTCCAGCAGCGGCGGCTTAGCCGTCATAAAGCCTGTGCGCCCTGTGTAGAACGTCACCCAGGGGATTACGCTAAGGTTGGTTGTCCCCTGATCGTGAATCGCCCATACGCCACCCTCATTAGGCTTGCGGTAGGTCGTCCACTTGCCAGGCTCCAGCACGCGAATCTGTGCGACGCGTTTGGTGCCGAAGTCTCCGTCAGACTCTTCGATCATTTCGCGGTAACGCACCTGGCTCAGTACGCCATCACGCACGCGCCACCCGCAAACCTGCTCAGGCTTCACCATGACGACGTAAGGGCGAACCCCGGCTGCCTTCTCATCGGCCTGAGTGCGAACACCTTCCGCCTTCTGGTGGTCAACGAACGCGTGACACAAGCCGTGGCTGAGACCTTCCCGAAAGAAGTCCACCGACCAAGCGTTGATGTCGTTGTTCGCGTTGTCGATGTTGCTGGCCAGCTCCACGACCTGCTCAGGCACGTCGTCACCCAGTTGCAGCGGCTCAGCGAACACGCGGGAGGTCATGTTTCCGACCGTCTCGGAGTAGGCAGGCAGCAGCGTGGACAGGCGCAAACGCTCTTTGTAAACCTCATCGTCTTCTGCCGGGTACTTAGGCAGTAAAGCCGGAGCCGCACGCATGGCCAGCGTCCCGCCCATCAGAGGCGTAATCACGTCCCAATAGGAGCTCATCTGGTCTACGGCATCCAGTGTGATGCTTGGGTCGTTGGACATGATTACATTCTCAGAGGCTGGGTGGATGTTGTGGCAACGTGGATAGGGAAGCGATAGACGACGAAGTAACCGAAGGCATCGGCCGGGTCTTCCGTCCCATCCTTGGCTGGCTCGCCTTGTTCGGTATATGCCTGCTGCTCCAGCACTTGCGTGGTGTGCGGGCAGCGGTTGGTATTGATCAGCAAAGCTCTCTCGCCGTCGCCATTCAGGAACTGGGCGTTGACCGACAACACTCGATCGCGAACAAATGGGTTCGAAGGATTGACCTGTAGATTGAATCCAGCCTGCCGAAGCAACGCGTGATCCGACTCGCTGCCGTTCACGCTCTTGCGGTTCTTCCCGCTGGCATCCGGGTAAACGGTGATGTTGTGACCCTGAAAACGCTGCTTGATGGCCACAATCATTGCAGGCGTGTCGAATAGCTTGGTGATCTCATCCAGCAGCAGGGCTTGGCCACCGCGCAGAACGAACACGCAGGCCGCCATGCGGTTGATGTTGAAGTCCATTCCGATGTGCAGAGGCTCACCAGGGCGGATCGTCTCGTAGGTGTGATTCTTCACCCGGCAAAAGTTCGGGTAGACCGACCCGGAGGTCAGGTTGACGAATAGGCCATCGATGTAAGCGTCCACCAGATTGGCCGGGTACGACTTGCGCAGGGACGGGATGTAGTCAACTGGCAGGTTTTTGGCGTTCTGCCGTGTGCTGGCATGGACAATCCCGTAGAACTCGCGCTGCTCAGGCTCGTCGACCAGCTCCTTGACGAACTTGCGGTGAACCCAGTTGAACCCTTCTGGCGTCGTCGTAACGTCGATGGTGTTCTGATCGCGCCCAGGCCAAACCGTGGACATGCGGGCGATAATCTTCTTCCAGGCGCTGTCAGCCTTCTTGATCGGCATACAGTCGATCTCATCGACCAGCGCATGCGCAATGTTGAAGCCGACGATGCGGTGCGGGTGCTCCATGCTCTTGCACACAATGGTGCTCAAGCATCGGCCCCGGTTGTCGCGCAGGTAAACGCGCTTCTTGCTGGCCACAATGTCCGCGAACAAGCCGAACGCTTCGGCCACGCCCGGCATGGTGTCAAAGAAAATGTCGGTGATCTGCGGATAGGTCGGCGCGAAGTAGCCCTGCGGAATGCCGGGGAACTCCAGCGCGTTGACGCACATTCGCACACACCCCACGAACGTCTTGCCGCTGCGATAACCTCCGACGAACGCCATGAACTTTTTGTGACTCTTGATGAACTCAAACTGCGGCTTGTTCAGCATCAGGACGGCTTGCATCTTCTACCCCGATGATGACTTGCTTGGGTTCAGGCAAACCCTTATTCGGGTCTTCCAGCTCGCGGCGCAGCTTCTCGTTGGTGAGACGACGAGTCTCAAGGTCTTCTTTCGTGCGCTCTAGGCTCTCGACTCTGGCGGTCAGCCGGTCGATTAAACCTGAGTAGTCGCGCACCTTACTGGTAGTCGCCTTCTCGCCGTCTTCGATCTTTTCGCTGTCAATCTCCAGCTCATTGCCGAACTCATTCTCACGACTTAGCACACGCATCAATCGAATGCGCGTCAAACGCAGCTCGTCATCAACCCGACCCAGCTCAATGCTGGCAAGTAGGTTGTTCTCTTCATCGGTCAGGAACTGGCTATAGATAGAGCCGGGCTTGGCGGCGTGCTTATTCGCCTTATTGGCTTTAGACGCAGCCCCGCCGTGTAACTTGCACTTAGAGGAACCCGGAACAGCGTGTCGCTTGCATGGTTCCCCTGAGCGCGTTTTAGCGCCGCATTGGGCCATGGGCTTGCCTCATTCATGGGGTGTTTCGCGAAAGGGTGTTCATTCAACGTCGTTCGAACGTCATTCAATGGTTATTCAAACCATCCAGTTGCCTCTGTGCCGCAACCACGGCAGTACACCGCGCCATTGGCCTGCTTGCCCCGGCGCATGATGAAGAAGTCTTCGGAGCCGCAATTGCACTGATAGCTCTCATCGCCTTCAGATGGCCCATAGGGCCACTTGAATACGCCTCGGTGCGAACTACAGGCCGGGCACTCAAGATTCCGCTGGCCCGCCGGCGCTACAGCCACCCATTCATGCTTGCATTGGGAGCAGATGGCTTCACCGGAAGAGTGAGGATCGTTGGGCCGCTTGAACTCCAGCACCTTGACGCTCATACAAATCCCTCACAATTGCGCGCCACGATTTGGCGCATTCGAAAACGTGGCGCGGCTCAATCCATCCGCAGAATGCGAGCGACATTGCCCCGAGCGCGATATACCAGTACCGACAGAACAATCAGTACCATCAACAGGAAAGGCGACACCGTCGGCACGGGCTTGGAAAACATCACCGACAACGTGATAAGTAGTGACTCGCACCCTGTGCCAACGGCCAGCAAGTAAGCCAGCCATGACACTCCTGCGCGGTACCGAGCACCGTCACGGCGATAAGCCGCAATGCGGTAGCAAATGGCGCCACACAGGGCGCCTGCAATTAACGTCCAAGGGTCAACCATTGCGACCTCCAAAGCGGTCAGCGATGAAGCGCAACCAGCCAGGCGTCTTTCCGCCTTGAACCCACTCCAACAGGCTGATGCAGATCACCACGCAAAACAGTGCGCCGAAGAAGGCCACCAGACCCGAGGTGTTGGCCCAGTTGCGGCCCATCACCTCGCTCGACACGTAATAGCCCAGCACCCAAGAGGCAAGGAAGTAACCGAAGCGCGACCAGGGCGTCAGCTCTCTGGCAAATACCACAAAGAACATGGCACCGGCAAAAGCCCCGACCACTGCATTTACATCAATTCCAGGGATAAGGCTGGCAGTGGTCATGCCAACAGCAGCCGTCACCGCCAGCGCACCGGTACTCGGTTCGGCCATCGTTGATACTCCACAAAGAAAAAACCCGCACAAAGGCGGGCGTATGGCTCCGTGCTATCGTCGACGCCCCTACAGCAAGACGATGGACCGAGCCATGGCAAAAACAAATATCGAGCGTTTTGATGAGATGAGCGCAGACATACTCGCCCACCTGTATGAAGCATTCCCTGTGCACACAGGTGTATCGCCCCGGACTGCAGGCCTCGCCGAGGTCGAAATCCTGGACTATGACCCTGTGACTGGAACTTCCGAAACCGCCGGAGAGCGCGACCCGGAAACCGATTTCTTTGAGGCGACTTTGGCTTGGCTGGTCCAGTCAGGATTTGTGCTGCGCAAAGATAACGGTCATTTCTCCTGTACCTACGTACTGACCTCGCTCGGACTTCAGGCGCTTAAGCACGTACCAAAGCCATCACTCGGCAGCGAGACCCTTGGAGAAAAGCTCTCCACCGCCACCAAGAGCGGAGCCAAGGAGATGGCCAAGGAGGCTCTGAATCAGGCTTTGTCCATCGGCATGCGAGTGCTTACAAAGAGCACCGAACTTTAGATCTCGGTTCTCACGCTTTCCCGACAGAGCAGCCGTACAGACGCTTGCAGCGACTTGACGTCTCCCCTGAGCGCCCGGATCTCAGCACCACCATCGGTCGGAGCGAGATCCTGGGGCGCCGCTTTACCGCCACCACTCGCCGGACGAGCCCGATCAAGCAGCTCATCTAACCGGCTCAGCTCTATACGCCTGGAGTCAAGGCGCTTACTGACAGCGACAAGTGTTTCTGCAGCCTTCTGAAAGCGCTCCAGCGCCTCCGCATGGAGCTTCGTCGCCTCGGCCAACTTCCGCTCGTCGCTAATAATCATTTCAACCAGGCAGCGGTATTCACTCTTCATCGCCGAACTCCGAAAGCAAATGCCCTGCGCATGCAGAGACACTAATGAGGCCCTCGTTGAACTTGCAGGCAGAGGTTCCGAGGGGTTTGGGTAAATCGTGGGCACAAAAAAACCCGACACAGTGGCCGGGTTCTTTGTTGTCATTCTTAACACGCAAGAAGGACAAGATAGGCATTAATCTATGCCATTCTGCCACTATCCGTCAAGCAGCATTTTGAGCAATCAACCCTTCCCCATCCAGAATGCCCTGAGCCTCACTCAGCGCCTCATCAACTCTGCGCCGCAGGTCCTTGCAGATGGCGGACTTCCAGCGGTATTGGGTGCGCTCGGGTACCGGATCATCTAGCCAGTTATCCATCGAATACCAGCCCGCAGGCAGGACGCTAGTTGAGCGCTTGCTCTCCTGACCTGGGAGCTTGGGCATAGCCCATGTCACGACGGCCGCATGTCTGAATCGCTCCGGCGCTGGCGACCTAATGGCCTTGGCAATCAAGATTATCGCGGCGTGTTTGCGCTCCGCGTGGGTCGAGTACTGGGCGACCAGCGCATTCCAATGATCAGGGGCGAGCTGGGCACGAAGCCTTGCGTGAACCATGCAGTCGACGAGGAATGCAGCCTCCTTCCCGACGATCTCCCCCTTCTGCTTGGCGCACTGCACCTTTGGCTCGAAGTCGCAGCCGCCGGCGGAGTTGATCGTTTCGGCGGCCAGGGCCCGGACTACTGCTGCCACAACATTTCTGTAAGTCATGCCGCCTCTCCTTTCTTCAGTTCTCTGGTCAGCGCCCGGTAATGCGCGGTCAGCGCCTTCAGCTCATCGATCGTGTATTTCTTCACCGACTGGTCAGCCTCGAGCGCTTCGACGGCAGCCAGCCCGATCCTGGCGATCAGCCCGATCCGGTAATCCACGGCATTGCCAGACAGAAACCGGTTGTCCTGCTTGCTTTGTGCATGGCAGTTGCGCTCATCGAAGCGGAGGTGCGGTGCCGAGCCGACGCTGCGATAGTGGCCAGCATCTGTCTGGTTGCCGCTCCAATCCAGCGGCCGGCCGCTGGAGATGCACGCACGGCCCGCCGACCGGTCCCGCCACCGGATGAACTCGTTGAAAGCCTGCTGGGCGTCTTTCATGTGGTCGCTACGTGACTTCAGCTTCTCCTTGCGAACCTTGATCTCTTTGCGCTCGACCTGAGCCAGCGACTTGCGGGCCTTCTGCTGATTCACGTCCTTGATGGCCAACGCACAGGCCGGACTGCAAACTGCCTGCCCCAAGCGCTGCGGCTGGAAGCTAATACCGCATGCCGGGTTCTTACACATCTTTGGACGAGGCTGCTTTACTGCGAGACTCATGCATAGCTCCCGATCTGATCAGCAGCACTCAAGGCGTCCTGCTCCGCTTCGAAGTGCGCCGACAACACCAGCCGCCAACAGGCATTGAAAACGTCGCGATACAGCGGCTCAAATGCCAGATCATCCATGCTCGACCAACTGATTGACTTGGCTTCTTTGCGAACGCCTTCAGGGGTGTGCACCAGGTGGAAGTGTCCCGCCTCGATCGTTACCCATTCGCGAAATGCTTCACGGCTTTTGTCCACCACGGGAAAGCGATCCGCGCGCGAAGACTCAAGGCCTGAGATGTACGCAGCCACAGCATCCGACAGCTGCCCAGGCTTACCGCTTTGCGCTTCGAAGAACTTGGCCAACCCTTGAATCCCGCGGAGCTCTTGCCGAGGAATCAGGCCGCCAACCGGCTCCCAATACTCCCAAGCCAGATCCAGCATGGAGAAGAACTTGCCATGAAATTTTGCGTTGCGCATTTTGGTGAATTTGCCGTGGATGACCTGGCCCAGCTTCCACTTCTGGGTCAGCTCGCGATCAGCTTCAGTGGCTGGCACGAGGCCTTGGGCGGTACGAATAAGAGCGACCTCAGCCATTTTTCACCCCCGTCTTCATACTCACTTTCCCCTCAGCCTCAAGCTGGCGCATGGTTGCGCGCAGGGTCTTGAGGTCGTAGATGCGGATCAGCGCGCGAAGGCTCTTGTTGGCGACCGCAGCAAACGCGCAACCGCCAACGAAGAGCATCGACGTGATCAGCAGCACGGCGCCAACAATCATTGAGCCGTAGCCAAGCCACAAAGCGATTGAATCCAGGGTCATGACTGCTCTCCCTTGCCCATGGCGGCCGCATGGAACTTTGCTACGCAGCCAGCAAGGTCATGCTTTTCCTGGAAGTAATCACTTGCGTATGAGCCCCATGCATCAATTTCTTCGGCTGCATCCAGTAGGGACTTGCGCAGCCCATCAACCTCAGCCTTCAGCTCAGCATTCACCCGCTCGTAGGCTTCGTAGCCGGTGCGTAGGCCGGCTACTTCGGCGTGGATCTTGGCGATCTCTTCGCGCGCCGCATTGAAACCGGCAGCAGCATAAACGGCTTCGCTTTCGAGGCGATTGCTATCGGCGATCAAGGCCAAGACTGCGACCGGATTGGCAGCAGCGATGAACTCAGCATCCGCGCGATGGATAACACCCAAAGGGTCACTTTCATCACTCCACTCGTAGACCACTACATCTTTGCCGGTGTGGGTTCCGTGCTCATTCCAAATGTCCTGGATAATCTCAAAGCCTTGGCTGCCGTCAGCTTCGCCGCACATACTCCAAGGTCCTGCCGTTGCAGCTTCGGCCAGACGTTTCAGTTCGGTGTTGTCGGTCATGACTTCACCTTCACGCCAGCGGCTTCGATGGCTTCACGAACCTCAATGCTGCGACACAGAGCAAACACCTCATCAGCATCGAAAAGCTCGCTGCTTTGTGAGGCGTATTCGTTTTCGCGGATCGAGTCGTAACCGGCCTCGTACCCAACGATCTGGGGCAACTCAATCACCAGCACCTCGCGGGATTTCTTCCATGCCCACCAGCAATGCTCAATCGTGGTGCTTTGGTACTCGCCGGTGGCGAATTTGCCCATGTTTTGATTGGGGTATTCGCTCAGCACCGAGGCTTCAAACTCTTCACGCATCTTGTCGGTCATGTCCGCTGCTCCGCTGCTTCTGCGATCAATGCCATGCGCTCCATGCGCTCGGCGGCCTGACTGGCCAGATTCATACCGTCGGCCTCATCCACCACCGGTATGCACACGAAACGTATTCCGTGCTTGACCATGGTGTTCGCCATCTCAAGGGATTGCCTTAGCTGTGCTGGGTTTGCTCGTTTCATGCTGCACCTCGCTGAGAAGTCCGAAATAGCTGGCGGTCGAGAAATGCTTTCAGTGCGGTCTCGCAAATGGTTGGCTCCGGCATGAGGGTCAAGCGCTGGGCGTTTGCCTCGGCATGCGTTTCGCGGAGCACGCGCTCCATGTCTGAGCGGTCCGCGCGAGCCAGGAACATTTCCTCCATGATTTCGCCGATTGGCCGTACGTAATCCATGTCGTCCTTCTGGACTGAAAGGGACATGCGCGCCGCTGCTTCGGGGCTGACGTGATCGCGAACCAGGCATTGGAGATCGATGGGGGAGATGTTGTGGCGCCAGCCGTTCGCGCCACGCATAAGGAGTCCGCAATTGAACAGCCCGCCACGGTCGGACTCAGGCAACCCGATAAGAAACATGACCTCTTTGCCGGTCCGCGCCATGACTGCATCAGCCTTCTGGATTTCTTCAGGCGTTGGCTCCTTGCCTTTCACTTCAAGGTAAATGCCCGCGTTCGGCAGCCAGAAGTCCGGGAGGTAGTAACCCTCGTCGACGCGGACAAGATCCGGCTCGTACAGGTAAAAGATTCCGGACGCTTCCAACAGGCGGGCCCACATAAGCTCGGTGTAGGAGCGAAGCCGGTAGCCGTTATGGTGATAGATCGTTCTGCGCTCTCTCATCAGAAATTCACCTTCACGACGTTGTCTTGGCGGGCGTGGTTTGCCAGCGGAAGGAAGCGCGACTTGGCGCCCTGGAAGGCGGTCGGAACCATGCCAATTTCGCCATCCCGGTTTTTGCGGATGAGAATTTCGCCAATGCCTTTGTCCTGAGTGTTCGGGTGATAGACCTCGTCCCTGTACACGAACATGACGATGTCAGCGTCCTGCTCGATGGCGCCCGACTCGCGCAGATCGCTGAGCACCGGACGTTTGTCTGGACGGCCCTCACAGCCACGATTGAGCTGGGATAGGATGATCACCGGGCAATCCAGCTCGCGAGCCAATAGCTTGATCTGGCGGGACATGGCTGTAACGTCTTCGGTACGACCCTTGCCCTCTCCCTCGACGAGCCCGAGGTAATCGATAACCACAAGGCCAAGCCCACCCATGCGGTGGGACTGACGACGGGCAATTGAGCGGATGCGGGGCATGGTCATGACCGGCACGTCGGACACCGCTATCGGTGCATCGCGAAGCCTAAGCACGGCAGCGTTCAGCTCTGTCACGTAGTCGTTGCTGCACTCACCGGTTTTCAGCGACGGAAGCGGTATGCCTCCGACGGCGGCGAGCAGGCGATCCATGAGCTGGGTCTTGCTCATTTCCAGACTAATGACCAGAACCGGTTTTTTCTGGTTGATGGCCACGTCTGCCGCGATGTTCATCGCTAGGGTTGTCTTGCCCATTGCAGGGCGCCCGGCAACAACGATCATCTGGCCGGACTTCAACCCTTGCGTGAATCCATCCAGATCAGGGATACCGGTACCGAGACCGTCAAAGGTCACGCCTGCTGCGAACTTGTCGAGTCGATCCTGCAGAATCTCGACGTGCGCCATGAGGATGTCACCGACCATCTGGCATTCACCTTCACTGCCGCTGCTGTCGAGGCCAAGGACGATTGATTGGGCGAGTGAAATCTTGTCCTCGATGCTGGCCTCTTCGTGCGCGAGCTCATTGATGCGGTCGGCAGCAGAGGACATCAGCCGGCATACGGCGCGGTCGCGGATGATCTGTGCGTACGCTTTGGCGTTGGCCACGCTCGGTGTGTTGGCCTGTATCTCGCCCGCGTAAGCCATGACACGGGTGCCGCTAGGCAGTTCGGCGCGGCGGTCACTCAGCGTGATGACGTCGATTGGATGCCCATCGGCGTGCAGCTCAAGGATCAGACGATAAAGATCAGCGTTGTCTTCCCACGCAAAGGCGGCCGCAGCCAGGTCCTCGCTGAGAACGTCGATCAAGTGAGGCTGGCGAAGCATTGCGCCCAAGACGCCGTGCTCGGCTTCAAGACTTTGAAGTTCCATCATTGGGCTGCCTCCGACACTTCGCGAAAGACTGCGCGACTAACGAGGGCCTCAAGACGCGGCGCGACGTTGGCGCCACGGAAGAACACCTGGCTCCGGTTGTTTGCTTTCTGGAAGAACGGGAGCCAGAAGCCCTGCCCGCTCTGGTGAGCCGGCGACTCGTTCCAGCGCTCGGCGATCATGCTGCGCAAAACCTTGTCGCTCGCCACGGTGACGGCCGGCAGATTTGGGCAGACCTTGTGGTACAGGTCGATGATCTTGTCCACCGGGACACCGGCCTCAGACGCGCCACTTGGATTCTTCTTGAATTCGCGGCCCAGCCAGTTGACCAGGAAGCGGCGCCAGTCCTTTTTCGGCTTGCTCCCACTGGCCCAGGCGGCGGCACGCTTGATCTCCGCCTCGACGTCGGTCGGCGAGTAGGCTTCCGCCCACTTGGTGATCAGGGTGGCGTCGACTTCGAAATCTTCACCATCGAACGAAACCAGAGCTGCTGGCTTTTCGGTTTTGATTTCAGGCTGGGTGGGTTCCGCCCCTTGGGGGGCAGTAATCTGTTTCGTAGAAACAGTTACTAGGGGTTCTTTCTTTGTATAAAGAAGGGAGTCGTCGGATTTGGTCTGTCTCGCAATGCTGACGACTCGGGCCGAATGATCCGAGTCGGACGATATGGTCTGATTCGGACATTCATTTTTGATGTCGTAGAAGATCCATTCAGAGGGGTCGCTGATACCGATATCGCCACGGGCTCCGCCAACGCGGTAGAGAACCCGGCGCTTGAGCAAGTGACTGATGGCCTTGGAAGCGACGTCAGGATGAATGTTGGTCGCCTTGGATATCTCGGTAGCCTGGATGCGAGCTTCGGGCACATGGAAGCCTATGGTGGCTCTGGCCACGTACAGTGCAACCTTCAGCTCTCGCCCAGGCAGATCGACAACCATCAAGGCTTCGATGAGCTTGTTTTCCATCCGGGTGAAACCCCCGGTGATTTTGAGAGGAATGACATTGTTCATGGGTGAGCGCCTTCCGACGACGCCAGGAAAGCCTGGAGATGATCAAGGCATTCGCGCACGAGCTTATTTTTGGATGGCTTGGAGTACTGGAAGCGAATCTGCTTCGCTGCGCTCATTGCTGCATCGAGATGGAAATTGCAGCGCGACACGTTTTGCGATTGCAGAAAACGTGGCGCGACACTGGCCGGGGTATTGATCGTTTGGATTGATTGGTGCATGATTTGCTCCACAAGCGTTTTAAGAGAGCCGGGTCACTACCCCGGCTTTTTTTCGTCACGAATTTGGCAGAGGCCCTCTGGATTACCCGGAAGAGTCCCTGCCTGAGGCCCTCATTGGGGTAACCAACTGAAGGACCTGCGCCTTCTTCTTGCCGACCTGGGCAAAAGCCCCGCTGGCGATAGCTGTTTCTGTTATCTCGTTGATGGCGCGGCTGAAACTCCAGCCATTCGCGCGCATCAACTCCTCTACCCGCTGTCGCGTTTTGGGCGGCAGCCTTTCGAGCTCTACGGTCATTTGGCCCTCCAAAGGGGCTTCAGCCCGCGATATCTTCCTGTTTGTCCTGCATGAGCTCTTCGATGACGCCGTTGGAAACTGCCCACTCGATGATTTCGTAGAGATATGTGGCGTGCTGCATACGGGTCTTGCTGGCAGCTTTACGCAGAATCCGATCAAGCACTGGTTCGAAACGAACCTTCACCGGAATGGCGCGCTTTTGATTGGGGTCCATGTACATACGTCGATGCTCCTGGCTGATGAATTGGGTTTAAGCGGCTGTTAATGGCTGTTTTTCGGGAGGGAAGGCGTCATCCAGCTCGCACTCCGCGCCGAGCACATTTAAGGCGTTGACGATGAGTCGGGCCTCGCTGAGCCCTGGGCAACGAAGACCGGACTCGTAATTCGCCAGGCGGGATTGATTCCAGCCGAGCGCCCGGCGCAGCGCTGCCTGTGTGACGCCAGCCCTCTCGCGGATCATTCGGACTTGATTCATCTGGTGCTCCTTCATAATTAAACACAGGATAAACACGCATCGTGTTAAAGGCAAACACAATAAGTGAAAGCCGGGTATTTCAATTCGTGATTGAATCCCGCGAATGAACGAATCTTTAGCGCAGCGCATAAAGCGCCTCAGGAAAGAAGCTGGCCTCTCCCAGGCCCAGTTGGCAGATGCTTGCGGCTGGAAGTCTCAGTCGAGAGTGGGTAATTACGAGGCGGGGACCAGAGAGCCAAACCTGGCTGACATCTCCGCGATAGCCAAAGCGCTCAGAATTGATGACGCACAGCTACTGCTAAGCACACCACCAGCCGACCTTAGCCCCCTCAGCTTTGAGACTGCGCAGACCTCGGTCGCCCCAGGCAGCGCCGCCGATGCAGTCCGGGCAATGCTCGCCAAGAGCGGGAAGAATGTGCCGGAGGCTTTGAAGCAGAAAATTATTGCCGTAGCGGATACTGCAGACAGCAACGTCGTCACGGTGGACTTCTCCCGCCCCGGCCTTGTTGGGGACGAGGTATGGATTGCTCACTACGACGTGCGCGGAGCTTTGGGCGGCGGCGAAATTGCTCATGATTTCCCCGAGATGCTCCAGGACGTGCGCGTCAGCCCCTCCAAGCTCCGAGCCATGGGCGTCGAGTTCAAAGAGCACTTCCATCTGAAGATGATCACCGGCTGGGGGCAGTCCATGACGCCAACCATCAAGCATGGCGATCCGCTACTGGTCGATGTCAGCATCAAGGAATTCATCGGCGACGGGATTTACTTCTTCTCCTATCAGGGCTTCCAGTACATCAAGCGCCTGCAGATGAAGGGGAAAGACAAATTCAAGATGATCTCGGACAACCGTAAGCACAAAGCCGAGGACATTTTTATCGATGAGACCTACATCCAGGCGCGCGTGCTCCTCGTCTGGAATGCCAACTTGGTGTAATGCCATGCCCCTCACCAAGCCAAGCCAAGACCTCAAGCGCTACCTACAGGGCATCGCCTCAGACCTGAAGTGGTCGGCTGTCGATTTGGGGCGGATCACTGACTGGTTGAGTCAGTCCGGGAATGAGGCGGATGCGCAGGCGGTACTGAAGATGTGCACTGTGTTTCATGCTGGGGAGGATCGGCTGGCGGGGTATGCGGATGAGGTCGGAGCGGGGATTGTGCGGGGGAAGACTGAGTAGGTGGCGTGACGGGGATTTGTAGCGGTCAAACAATGCACGGAGCAAGACTTTAGATGGCGCAGCCTAAAACCATTCCTTACGATGATGCAATGCTGGCGGTTAACGCCAAAAAAATCTGGCCGAAGGGCGTGGTTTTTGACTGGAAATCGTCTTCAACAAAACGGTTTCCTGCACCTTATAGTTTCCGGGTCTCTCTCGCGCTCGACGAGACACAAACAAAATTCGCTGAGGACTGGTTTGTCGAGCTTTACTACAAAAAAAGCTCCGTGCCCGGTGTGAGAGATACTATCTCGATTACGTTCATCGTGAACAAATCCAGGGTCATAGCTATCGATGACAACGGCCACGGATCACACCTAAACAAAGTCGGCGTCGGGCTTCCTCAATACCAGCGCTCAATTGATTTTCCTCATCTGCACATTCCAATTCCCGAAAGCAGCTACGGTTATGCCGAACCGCTGAATAGCACTACTGTTCAGGAGCTTTGGGGTCTATTCTTGACGAAAGCGAACATTGCTGGAGCCCCAAGAATAGAGCTTCCCGAATCAGGACAAATGGATCTAATCGTATGAATTGCACATTAATCAGCAGCCAGCTCGGCTTTAAGTGCAAGCCAGTCACGGATGACGTCTTCTATCTGGAGTCGCCGCTGACTCTGGCTTTCGATGGAAATTTAATAGGCGCGTACGTCCAAAATCTTGGAAACGGGAATGTGCGCATAAGCGATAACGCCGACACGCTGTTTGCCGCGATCACCCATGGCGTGAAGCCAACCGCCGCAAAAGGCCGAAAGCTGGCCGAGCTTGTGGAAATGAGCGGTCTTGAGCTTTCGGATGACGGTGAAATTTTCAAATCGTGCAGCGAAGATCAGCTCGCCTATTACCTGGCCCGCTTCATAGAAGCAGCGGAGCACGTCAGCTTCGCTTGCAACAAGCTCCGTCCATCGCCTATCTCGCGGTTTGATCGGGTGGTCGAAACGGCACTTCGCTCGGCATTCGCTGCCAGCTTGAAAACCGATTTCCATATCATCGGCGCCAGCGGACACCAACTAACTTTGCCATTTGCTATTACGGGAGAGGATCGGGAGACAACTCTGATTCAGACGATCCCAACCAAGCACGGAAAGGTAGACTGGAGCCTGGTATATCGGGCCGTTGGTAAAATGCTCGATATCAAAAACGCCCACGGCAATACACACAGAAAGGTTGTTCTTGAGCCTGGCGACGAGGATGACAATCGGAAGGCCGCTACAGCGCTTGCTGATGCTGCAGAGGTGGTTATCTATACGGGGTCAACCCACCTGATCCAGGCATTTGCCGCCTAAACCCGAGCCCGGCCCAGCGCCGGGCTTCTTGTATCTGGCGATCCCCTGCCCTGTTAAGGTAGCGTTCTCAGATCGCAATGGACGCATCGAAGAATGGACTTACGGAAGACATTGGCAGCTGCCCTACTAATATCGGTTAGCACGCAGGCCGTGTCAGGTGACGACGCCAACCCTATCGCTGCCGCGATATTTCTGACCATTTGCGCGCCGACCCTTTTAATTGGGGCTACCACGTCTCTCACGACCGAGCCGCCAGAGGTTTTCAAGTCAGCCAAGACCGACGCCCTGGCGTTCATTGGTTCGGACGGAGAGATTCGCGGGGCCCAGTTTGAGCAGGCCTCCAGATACTACCGCTCGACCAGCGCACCGCCGCTTATGTCAGACACGCAACTGGCCCTGGCGATTGCAGTACTCCCCTGAGTCTTCCTTGGCGGCGGAAGTGTTGTAGCGGAACATCCCTGCCATAAATGGTGGCTGTGCGCCACGAATGGTAAAGTGCGGGCCTTTCATATGGAGAGCTTAAGGATGAAGGCTTCAATAGTAGGGATTTCTATCGCCGCCCTGGTCGCAGTCTGCTGCTGGTTTGGGTGGGGCGCCTACCAGAGTCACCAAGAGAGCAGCCAGGCATTAAGCGCGGTTCAGGCATCGGCGGTTTTATTCGAAAGGCAGATTTCTGCTCGGGATGAGGATGGCATAACCCTTGCTGAGTACTCGAGTCGCGCATCCGGCACATTGGAGTCACTGGATAAAGAGGCTGGCAAGCTGGCCTCGGTGGACTGGTCTCACCGCCCTGCTGACAGAGATGTAGCGCTCGCATTCATTGACGGGTGCAAGGCAATGACAAGACTCGCTTCCGCTAGGGTCCGCCTTATGGTGGAGGAGAGTAACGCCCAGGAAGCATATGATCGGGCCACCAAGGAACTCCACGAGGCCTCATCTTCAGAAAGGGAGTGGAAGCATAAAAGGTTCGCTTCTGCTTCAGATGATCTGATAGCCACACTTCAGAAGAAGATCGATGAATCCAAAGGCGCAAAAGGAAAAATTGAGAAGTTTCTTGCCGCTGATGATGCCGTGAAAACTGCCTTTGGCGAGAACAAAGGGCTCTCCAAGCCCGTCGCCGAAGACTTCAGGAAAAGCATCTCGCCTCCCCCTCCAGAAAAAGATAGCGACGCGAAAAGCTAGTCTTTCGTGAAGCCTCGAAGCCCGCCACTGAGCGGGCTTTTTATGCCTATCAGAAAGGCGCTGGCTCCTCCTCTACCGCCTCGACCACTTCAATTGGGCGCTCATCATCCGCGCTTGCTTCCCACCTTAGCGTCACCGTCTCGTCATCGTTGAAGGTAATGTCGATGCCGTCCGTCTCGGCCAGCAAGCCCATTACCTCGCCCCACTCCCTATCCCCGTCGGTATCCAGCCGATGAATCTTCACCCAGCGCCGCTCTTGCGAAAATGGGTGATTGATCATTCCTGAAACTCGCAGCCCCAGGCGTTCCACTCCGGACATCTCAACTCGTACTGCTGGTTTCGCCTTCGCCTGCGCCATACCCATACACTCCTCCTTTGCTGTACATATAACCAGTAGTAGAAAAATCATAGCTCGACCATGTAGCAGGCGTAAACAGATTTCGGCCGTGTTTATTTGCAAAAATAAATCACATTTTGTGTTGACGAAATAAACACGATGCGTGATAGTTCACCCCATCGAGTCACCCAACAGGGACTCGCCAGGGCCTCACGGCTCGCCGCTCTTTAAAAACTTGATGAACGCCGAGCTGGCCGATGCATAGCCAGCGGACGTACCGCGCAACGGTACGCAGCGATTCGACCTAATGTCGGCGCTGGGCATAGGAGACCTCATTCGGAGGGCGCAGCTGGAGAGGCTGCGTGGTGGCAAGTAAGCGTCTGGCCTTGGGACCTTGATCCCCTGTCGCGCTGAAAGTCATCAACGGGAAAGCGACCGTTGGCCTATGCAAGGAATAGAGATTACCGGCCCGCCGAGTGTGGGCCGGATGCTCTCCAGGTGGCCCTATCTCAGGGCCACGCGGAAAGCAGGAGAAGCAGATGCAGCTTCACATTGATGTTGATGCGACAAAAACAATCGCACTAATTGAATCCATGCGAGCCGACCTAGCTGCCCTTAAACAGATTCCCGAGTTTCCCGTCGATGAACTCCTTCGCCTTGGTGATGGCCTGCTCTCTCACCTCGCCGTAGGGGGCGGATGCGCCACAGTCGTTGCATGTGATGGTCGACTCGTCGTTCAGGTCGTCGGGGTGCTGGAAGTCTTTGCAGCCGCACTTGCTGCACTGAAGCTCTATGTTCATGCGGTATTGCCTCAACGGTTGTAGGGACTGGAGAGGCTAGCACGGCCCGGCGTGGGTAAATATCCGGGCACCAAATTCAAGTCGGATGCTCTCCAGGTGGCCCTACTCAGGGCCACGCGGAAAGCAGGAGAGTGAGATGAACGAAGAACAGATTGAGCGGTTTCGCCAGATTATTCAGGAGATCGCGACGGATGAAAGCGTCACTTTTGATGAGGCTTTCGCCATCGCTTCAAACTACCTGGCCTACTGGGTAAGTGAAATGCCCAAAGGAAGACCTTCCGCTGGCGGCGGTAGTTCGTCTCAGGCTAGTCGAAGCCAGCCAGACCAGTCGCTTGACTCAGAGACAAACACTGAAGGATCGGCAGGGTAGGAGAAGGGGGCGGCAATAGTCTTAACTTTCTCCCTCAGCTCATAGGTTCCCAGCGAGCTTGCTCCGTAGTAGGTGCCAGGCGGCATCCTGAGAACCCCATTATCCCCTTGAACCGTCCTTTTGAGGCCAAGCGATTCCAGTGCCTTATGCAGGTCTGCGTATTCCTCGCCGTCAGCCTTGAAGATCTCAACCCGCACCATGTAATTCGCCATAACTGCATTCCTTGTTTCGACTGTGGAGGCCGAAGCATATGGTTTTCCCTCGACTGTGGAAAGCGAGGAAACAGGGAGCCTGCCCCTGTAAAAACAGGCGACCACATTGATTCAAGCCGGTGACCGACGCCAGTAGCGGGTCACGGCGGAAAGCATCACTGAGCAGCCTTCTCGCGAGGGCTGCTTGGGATGACAACCGGGAGTAAGTGAAATGCCGAAGTACATGCTCGACTACATCCGGCTTTGCCGGGAATGCAGCCTTGATCTGCGCACGATCGGCAACATGATCAGCATCGTGATTCCAACTCTGCAGCGTGAGGCGGCAGGACTGCGCAGCGCGGTGAGCGAGTTTTCCGGAGCCTTCCCTGAGCTAGAGCAAGACGCCGAACTGCTGGAGTCAGCCATACGCGCAGGCCTCCAGCGCTGTTCGCCTCAGCCACACCAGCAAGAGCTGTTCGCAGCATGACGGACCTTTTCACTGATGCCCATCCAGAGCGGTGGGCATTGGGAAAACAACCGAGGGCAAGACAATGACGCAAACATTTGAACAGGGCTGGGCTGCTCGCTCGTTCGGAGAGCAGTTCCCAGGCATGGATGCTAAAGATGCTGAGCGCCTGGACCGCCTGAATCATGCGATCACAGACCTGTACATGGCCGACATGCTGACGGATAGCCAAATCAAGGCTATCAGGGAGAAGAAGATGCCCAAAGCCGTCAGCAAGGCGGTGGCGAGGATGAAGGCAAGCGCTACGTCAGCCTGACGCAAACTGCCCGAGGCCCTGGTACTCCCCAGCACCAGGCTGCATCGGAGTGTGATTTGTGGATCGGTTCGACGGTATGAAGGCCGGTATCGCCACAGATACGCAGCGTAAGGCGACGGGCGCCCGGTAGCCGAACGCGTAAGTCTTCCAGGTTCGATTCCTGGGCAGATCACACCCCGATGCGGACGAGTACACACCGCGAAAGCGGCCCCTGCATTCACCAACCACCCAGCACGGAGGATTTGCACCCATGCACCAGTAACCGATCCACCCGCGTGGCACAGCAAGCCTGAAGGCTGCGCCCAACACCCATACAGGCAGCGGACAGCAGGGCCGACGATGTGACCGCGCATCAACCGGAGTTCCGGTAGGCACAACCGAAATGACGACGATGTACCGCAGGCGAGTCCGAGGGCATAGCTGGCCAGACTTGACGCACGGGAGGAAGCGCTCCCCGCCTGCATCCCCCTCCCCCGACATCACTCGCATGCACTCCCCTCCGCGCCCAACGGCAACCAGCGGAGCGGATGAGTGCAGCCGGGTTTTGTTGGATCAACCACAGAGGATTCAGTCATGGACTACATGGCAGACCAGATGGACCGCCAGATTGAAGGCGCCCAGCTTGCCCACGATGACGCAATGCTTGCTGGTCGTTCGGCAGCGTTTCCTTCTGCGCCAGATCACCAGTGTGGTCGCGAGTACGGCATCACCATCCGCGACCACTTCGCAACTCACGCCATGCAGGCGCTGATTTCAACTGCGGTTCGCCCAAGCATTTTCGGGCTGGATGGCGCCGAAAGCGATACCGCCAAAGCCGCTTACAAGATGGCGGACGCAATGCTCGCTTCTCGTGCCTTCCTGTGCACCGCCTAACCCCAAACACTGGAGGTCGCCATGGCCCGCACTTACGAATATTGGACGGTCAAGGGCGGCGAGGACGTTGCCATCAGCCTGACCGTCGCATATTTCTCAGCCCGAAAAGGCAACTTCAGCTCCCAAGCCGCTGATCCCGACGAGTACTTCGGACATTGCGAAATCAATTGGGAGTCGAAAGACGACACCAGCTTCATGACTGAATCAGAAATCGCCTCGATGGAAGAATGGCTTGTAAACGAGCATTCCGAGTATCTGGCCGATCAGGACTACTACGACTAACCCGCCACCCTGGAGGCGACCATGAACGCAGCATTGAAGATATGCCAAGAGCGTTACGACGCTCAGTTGCCTCCAGATATCAGCGAGGCGAACCCGGAACAGGAATGGCTGGAACACTCGGCCGAGCAGTTGGTGTGCGGCATGGACATCAAGTGGAAGCGGCGCTTTGGCCGTCCGCAGGTCGTGACCTTCGACCGGTACTGCACCTATCTGCAAGGCATCCTGAATCAGCGCCAAATAGACGGACTGGATGAGCGCGACTCACTCGCCCGACTGTTCCTTTCGGCAATCCTTGGAAGTCAGAGCGATGCCAGGACACACGTCGCCGACCTGATCGGCCAGCAGCGTCCCATAGAAGCCGCCGAGCGCATCGCCATGGAGCTTCTGAAGCCATACGCCGCCGACGCTGTTGCAGCAGAACGGGAAGAGCGTGAAGACGATGTGGATGGTGATCTATGAGCCCTCACGTACTGATCGGCGAAGAGCTTGAGACCCTTGAAGATAGCCAAACACCGGTCAGCTGGTCGGTGATGATCCAGAAAACGCTGAGCGAAATGATGCTAGACGATCGCATCACCATCGCCGAATTCAACCACTACTGCGGGCGCCTCAACAAGATTGTTGCCCGGCGCAAGGAGGTGTCATGACCATCATCGCCGGATCATTTACAGGAATCGTGGAAGCCTTGAGAAATCGAGGCTTCTTGCTTTTGGCCGAAGTGAAATGGATCGAGCAGCCTTGCAAGTGTGCGGGCCGCTGGACTTGCAAGGTGAGCGTATGAAAATTGATCTGAGCAAAAAACCAGAAGGCGCAACCCATATAAACCCGCATTCGGGCCTTTGGATTAAGTGCTTTGGCGGAAACTCTGGAAGCTATCAGTTCTTCAAGGATGGCGAGTGGGAAATGGGGTTTGGCTGCATGAGCAACTCTTACCTTGAGATTGCCCAGCCTGAACCCTGGACCGGCGAAGGCCTGCCGCCTGTTGGGATGGTGTGTGAAGCGATGCTTCCGAGCATGAACCACCAGTGGGCTGAAGCCGTGGTGGTTTGGCATCACCCTGAGCATGAAGGCTCTGCTGTGGGTGTGCGAAGCGGTGGTCGCTTGACTGGATGGTCAAGTGCGTTTCGCCCTATTCGCACGCCCGAGCAGATCGCGGCGGAAGAGCGAGAGAAGGCCGTATTTGAAATTGCCCATATCCTGATCGATAACCGCCATGACTCAGCCGAATACCATCAGGCGGGTCGAATCTACGACGCCGGATTTCGCAAGCAGCCATCGCCATGACCGCCCACCAGCGCACCCGGCGCATGCTCATCTGGCGCGGCTCTTTCTCTGCCCTCGCCGTCTGCACCGTCCTGATGTTGCTCAGCGCTTACGCCGACCGCATCACTCAATAACCCAAGCATTCAATCGCTGCGCATGTCGCGGCAAGGATTTCCCGTGAGCGCAGTAATGAAGCAGGAAGATCAATTGCCTGCCATGTCTGAGGCGGCACTTGTTGAAGTGCTGAGCAGCAGCCTCTACCCGGGCGCAGAAAAGAACTCGGTGGTGATGGTGTTGGCTTACTGCCAGGCCGCGCACTTGGACCCAATGTTGAAGCCGGTGCACATCGTCCCGATCTGGAATTCGAAGACGAAAAAGATGCAGGACACGGTGATGCCGGGCATCGGCCTGTACCGCATTCAAGCGGCACGCACCGGCCAGTACGCCGGAATCAGCGAGCCTGAATATGGCCCTCCAGTAACGGCGAAGTTGAGCGGCGTAGAAGTCACGTATCCCGAATGGTGCCGCGTGACCGTCAAGCGGCAGATGAGCAACGGGCTGGTGGCCGAGTACACCGCCAACGAGCGCTGGCTTGAGAACTACGCGACTTCGAGCAAGGACACCGCGGCGCCCAACGCCATGTGGAAGCGTCGAGCATTTGCCCAGCTCGCCAAATGCGCCGAGGCCCAGGCCCTGCGCAAAGCGTTTCCTGAAGTTGGATCGGCGCCAACGGCTGACGAGATGGAAGGCAAGGCCTTCGAGGAGCCGGCACGCGATGTCAGCCCACGACAGCAAGCCCAACCTGAGCCAGAAGCGCTGACCGCCTACTCCGACGAACTGCTGACCGAGAACATCGTGAAGTGGCAGCCACTTATAGACTCGAACCGCACGAGCCCTGAACACCTCATTGCGACCATCAGCAGCAAGTACACGCTGAGCCCGGCGCAGATTGAAAAAATCACCAACCTCAAAGCCCTCGATGGAGATTCAGCATGAAAATTCACAACGTAGCTCAAGGCTCCGCCGAGTGGCTTGCCCTTCGCGCCAGGTTCCGTACAGCCTCCGAAGCCCCGGCAATGATGGGCGCCTCGAAGTACCAAACCCGCACGGACCTGCTGGCAGCCAAAAAGACCGGCATCACGCCGGACATCACGCCCTCTCAGCAGTTTATCTTCGACAAAGGTCACGCTACTGAAGCCCTGGCCCGCCCACTGACTGAAGCGCTGATCGGCGAAGAGCTTTATCCGATCGTTGCTACCGAGGGCAACCTGCTGGCATCCATGGATGGCGCCACGATGCTCGGCGAGACGCTGTTCGAACACAAGCTGTGGAATGAGTCGGTCGTGGCCCAGGTGAAAGCCGGCGACCTGGCTCCGCATTACTACTGGCAGCTTGAGCAGCAACTGCTGGTGAGCGGCGCTGAGCGGGTTATCTTTGTTTGCTCGGACGGCACGCCGGAGAACTTCGTGCACATGGAGTACCGGCCCGTAGCCGGGCGCGCGGCCCAGTTGGTCGAAGGCTGGAAACAGTTCGAGGCCGACCTAGGCAACTTCGAAATGGCCGAGGCGCCGTCGATTGTCGTCGGCAAGGCCCCGGACGAGCTGCCAGCGCTGCGCATTGAGCTGACCGGCATGGTTACCGCCAGCAACCTGAAAGTGTTTGAGCAGTCGGCACTGGCGGTCATTGACTCGGTAAAAACCACGCTGACCACTGACCAAGACTTCGCCGACGCGAAGAAAGCCGTCAAGTGGTGCGGCGATGTTGAAGACGCAGTGACGGCGGCGAAGAAACAGGCGCTTTCGCAAACCCAGACCATCGACGAGCTTTTCAGCGCACTGGAGCGCATCAGCAAGCATGCCCGCGAAACCCGCCTGAAGGTCGACAAATTGGTGAAGGCGCAGGAGCTCGCCGTAAAGACCAACATCAAGCAGAAGGCCGAACAGGCGCTGATCGATCACGTCGCGGCGATCAACAAAACCCTGGGCAAGGTAGTCCTGCCGAGCGTGCACGCGGACTTCGTCGGCGCCATGAAGAACAAGCGCACCATCGCCAGCCTGCAGGACGCTGTTGATACCGAGCTGGCCCGGGCGAAGATCGATGCGAGCCAAACGGCCGACAGCATTCGCTTGAACCTGACAAGCCTTGCCGAACTGGCCGCCGACCACGCTTTTCTGTTCAACGACCTTCAGCAATTGGTTATGAAGGCCAATGACGACCTGGTGACGCTGGTCAAGTTTCGGATCGATGAGCATCAGAAGGCCGAAGCAGTCAAAGCGGAAACCAAGCGCCTGGCGGACGAAGCCGAACAGAAGCGTCTGGCTGAGGTAAAGCCTGCTCCAGTCGTTGAAGCCGCTCCACAGCCTGCCCCCGCGGTTGCCCGAGTTGCTGCAGTTCCGTCTACGAAGGTCCAGGCCAAACCAGTACGTCACGAAGCGCGAGTCACTGACATGGAAGCGTTGGTCAAGGCAGTCGCGGCCGGAGAGGTCCCTATTTCGGTGCTGACGGTCAACTGGCAAAACCTCGACGACATGGTTGAGTCGCAAGGCTCTGAATTCAATATGCCGGGGGTAACCCTGGAGCAGGTGGCAGCATGATGACCACAGAACTGAGCGCAATTCAGCGCAACAGCGTCGAATCGGCGCGCCTGGCTGCGGCCATGGCCGAGTTTGAAATGCGTGGCGGCGAGGTGCGGCAGGTAGGGGTTTTCCGGCCTGAGCCGAAGCCGCCACGGAAAAGCTGGATCGACCCCGACACGGTACTCAAGCGCAAAGGCGTGCTATTCACGCGGGCTGAGCGGTTCAGGCTGCGCAAGCTGGCGGAGGCGATATGAGCAAAGTCCGCAAGCCCTGCAACCGGCGCGCTCAGATTGACCGGTCCCGCCGCGCCCTGGTGCGAACCAATCACGCTGCAGTGGTCGACGTTCAGCCGCCCGATCGACAGGTGATGCTGAACTGGAAGAACTGCCGACAGATCACCAGCCTCCCAGTGGCCAACGCCCTTTGCGACCTGGCCCACCGCTGGACGATCTACATGAGCGTCTTCTGCCAGCAGCCGGACGGCAGCCAGTACAGCAAGTCAACCGAGTTCTCGCCCGTCGGCGTGCACCTGGTGGCGAATCTGGAACAGCTGATGATCGAGAAGCATGCAGAGCTGGTCGCGGCGAGCAACCCGAATCACATGATCGGGTCGGGCTGGCTCGCCATACCGGACGACGTGACGCTCACTGAGGTCGAGGCCAACCGCGTATTCACCGCCATGGGCGTGTGGCGCCAGCGGGCCCAGGCAGCATGAGGCGCATTAGTAAGCAGGTTCGAACCCGGCGCAGAGCCGAACAACTAAAAATTCCACCGAGCGGTATTCAGTATGACCCCAATCTGGCGTTACCTCACTCAATCGGCCGGCATGACGGCTCAGATGCTGGCCGAGTCGACCGGCATGACCATCCAGGCAGTGCGCGCAGACCTTGCCGAACTTGAACTGAAGGGCAAGACCGCCCGAGAGCGCGCAGCAATCGGCAAGCCGCACTTGTGGTGGCGCGCTGAGAAACGCCCGGTAGATGGCCTTCATGTCCTTCTGGTCATGGCGCTGGCCGCCGAGCTTCAGCCGTCCGCCGCGATACTCAAGGAAGTGCTGGCAGATGTCGGCAGTAGAGCCAAGAGCCCGGCAATCAGCAAGATCGTCGCGATGTGCGCTATGTCGAAAGCGCCCCGCGAGATCATCTGGGCATCGCTCGAAAACCTCGATCATGAGGATGAAGCGCTGAGGGCTGCGTGATGGCACTGAGTCAGAAGCAACGGGACGAGCGGACATCGCTCAGGCGGTCCAAGGCTCAGGAAGAGGAATTGCGGCTACGGGTCAGGCCAGGCACACGGCAGGCACTGGCCGACCTGATGGAGTGGTCAGGCATTACTGAGCAGGGCGAGGCGATGACGCTGATGATCCACCATCTGCACGCAATGGGCGCTGCGAAATGCCAGCCTCTGCTGAATCCGCCGCGCCACGAAATCGAGATATCGCAAAACGTGGCGCGGGAATTTCGCAATAAAAGCCTTCTCGCGATACAGAAAGACCCGGGCGACGAAATCATCGAACCCGCATAACCCACCCTACTCGCTGCATCCGGTCACGCGGAGGGCGGCGCCTGACTGGAGATAATCCATGAACGCAGTAGCTGCCCCGGCATACGGGGAGATTGTTGATGATGTCGCTGAGTTCTTCGCGCCGATGGCGGGCGATGCAATTGACGGCCTGTTGGGTCGCTACGACTCGGCCCGGAGGAGCATCGAAGCGCTTCATGATTTCGTGATAGCTGGCGGGAAAGCTGGTGCGCTGAACTACTTCCTCGACGGTAATGGCGATAACGGGCGACACGGAACAATCTCGGTAGAACGCCTATTCCAGCTTCCAGGTGCTATAGCATCACTCAACTCGTCATATTGGGGAGAAGCCCTGGCGCTGACAGATGTTTACGACGCAATGCCTCAGAAGCGCCGCAACGAATGGAACGAGCAGATTCGCGAGCACAAAGCACCAGACTTTGAAGAAAGCACGGTGCGGGCAACACTGAGCGAATTACTTGCGGCCCGCGCTAAGTTCTTCGCTGAACGGGTGGACGGGATATTCCAGGCGCTTTCTGGCGAGCACGTAACGAACTCACCCTCGGCTTTCGGTAAGCGAATGATCGTCGCCCGTATGCTGACCTACTACGACACCGTGGACCATGACCGTGCGGGCTACCTGAATGACTTGCGTTGCATCATTGCAAAGTTCATGGGTCGGGAGGAGCCGAGCCACAACAGCACCGGACCACTTCTGGAGATTCTGCGGCGAAACACCGGCCAGTGGCATTCGGTAGATGGTCACGCAATGAAGATCCGGCTTTACAAGAAAGGCACAGCGCACATTGAGATTCACCCGGAAATGGCCTGGCGCCTAAATTCGGTATTGGCCAGCATCTACCCTTCCGCCATTCCTGCCAGCTTCCGCACTAAACCTGCACGCAGAACCAAAGAGTTCCAGATGGTTGGCCGCCCTTTGCCCTTCACGGTAGTAAATGCGCTGGCGGGGATGAAGCAGCAGCCTTGCAAGCCGGTACAGGTGGACCACTGGAGCCTGCCACGCGAGCCGCTGACAGATAACGCCAACGCCCTGCAGTTTAGCTATGACCGACACAGCGCAATCACCCAGGCAGAAGCGGAGAAGGTTCTAGCTATGATCGGCGGAGTAAAGCGCACGGCCGGTGGGCACTCTTGGTTCGAGTTCGATTTCAACCCGCGCTCTGCTCTGGACGAAATCATCTCGAGCGGGTGCATTCCCGATCAGAAAGCTCACCAGTTCTACCCGACCCCTGAAAACGTTGCCGCAGCAGCCGTTGAAATGGCGCAGATCGAGCCCGAGCATAGCTGCCTTGAGCCTAGCGCCGGTATGGGTGGATTGGCCGACCTGATGCCAAAAGCGAAGACGGTTTGCATCGAAATCAGCGACCTTCACTGCGAAGTATTGAAAGCCAAGGGTTACTACGTCGAGTGCGCCGACTTTCTGAAATGGCAGATCACCGGCAAGTACGACCGCATCGTTATGAACCCGCCATACAGCGAAGGTCGCTGGCAGGCTCACATTGAGCGTGCAGCATCCATGCTCAAGCTCGGTGGGCGGTTAGTCGCAGTTTTGCCGGCTAGCGCGAAAGGTAAAGACGTGCTGCCAGGTCTGAAGCATGAGTGGTCACAGATCTACAACAACGAATTTGCCGGCACCAGCGTATCGGTTGTGATCCTCTCCGCCTCAGCCGCATAACTCCCACACTCCACCGCCCGGGCATGCCCGGCAAGGAAACAGCTGTGTCCGAAGTAAAGCGTTACCACGTAACCGAAACAGGGCTTGTAGAGGGTGAATCACTGGGGAGGCTCAGTGTTGTGCTGGCGGCTGACTTCGACCGCGTAACCGCCGAGCGTGACGCGGCGCTGGCTGAGCTTGGGCGCTATCAGTCACTTTTCAATCAGGCGCAGAAGGCAATCGACCGCCTGAACGAACTTCATCGTAAGCGCATGGCTGAAATTGGACGGCGCCTGACCGCAGCGGATGAGCGGGTGGATACAGCCATCTCGCTTCTGGAGTGCGTTCTTGATACCGGAGAATTGACAAGAGAAAAGCATCTGGATCTTGAAGCTGATATCTGCCGGTTGGTTACCGACTTTTGGGGCGACCGAAAATCGGCACGCATTCCGTCACCACCTCGTTGCCCGGATTGCGGCTACACCGAGCAGGATTGCCGGGAGCAGATGGACCACCACCTTTGTGGCTCTCCTGAACCAGCTCCTGCGCGTAATCCATGAAATCCAAACTCCCTGCCTACAGCTGGTGCCTGCTGGCACTGGCACAACTGATTTGCTGAAACATCTGTAACCCCTCCCCCTTCAAAGTCAGCCGCTATAGCGGCAAGGACGAAGTCATGTCTGCACAAAAGCCAATCATCATGTACGACGCTCCAGAAGCAGCCAGCCTCAAAACGGTGACTGGCTGGGTTTCTGCTGATGGCCGTTTTTTCGGCAACAATGAGGACCTTGCCCGCTATTCCGGCGCGACTCATCGCCGTTGCGAAGTGAACCCAGAGCATAAAATCTATGAGGTGAACAGCTACTGCAAGGAATGCCACCAGGCAAGGCGCCGAGCGAAGTTTGCGGCGATGCCCATCAAAGAGTGGTCAGGGGAACCGCTGGTTTTCTTTGACAGCGACCAGTACTTCTTCGATGTGGACAGCTTGCGCGACTACCTGATCGAAAGCGATATCGACCTGGCTGATCTGCAGCTCTGCATCTGCGAACCCAATTACCCCAGCCAGATCGATCCAGCAGACCACTTCTGCGATGACTTGCCGGAGGACGGCGAGATCCGCGACGACCAGTTGCTCGCAGCGTTCGATCTGCTGAACGAGATGATCCGCCAGTCAGAGCCCTTGTCGTGGTCCGAAGGCGAGTACGTCGCGCAGCTTCCTCAATCGCTCATCGATGAAATCGCGGCGGCGCGGGTGACGCCATGATCGCCACCCTCTGGTTCGCCTACCGGCCCACATTGAGGCTCAGGCGATCTTACTTATCTCACACTGAGCGTCACGCTTCGGATGCTTGGCTATGCAAAGAAGGTATGAGCGCCAAGCCTTGAATGCTAACTGCTGCCTATCAAAAGCTGCCTGCCATTGCTCACCGCCGACAAGCTCGATGGGAATGGACATCATTAGCTCAGTCGCAAGATCAAGCTCCTCGACGAGCGCGCGCCCATTAGGCATATCAAGAATTAGAGATCGCATAGCTGCCTATCTATTTTAGGTTATTGATCGACCTTCCAAAGCAGTAAAAGTTCTTGGAAGCCCAGCAAGGGGCGCGATCGAAATATGGTTTTGTGATCTAGAACCACTTTTCGCAGGCAAAACCCTACTCCCAATCCCCCTACATGCCTGCCGGTGAGCGGCGGGCGAGGTATTCCTATGTCAGCAGTTCAGCGATTCCACGAAGCAGCCAACGACGCCCTGGTCAAACTCAGCGAGTACTGCCTGCCAGGCGCGAAGCTTGCCCTGGTCATTGTCACCCCGGGCGAGCCGGAGCGAGACATCATCCTGGAAGACCAGGGCCTGGATAGAAACGAAGTGGTCAGCGCGCTGCGCCGGCGCGGCCTGAGCATCGACGGCGACAACGCCTACAAGCGCGACCTGTGCGACACGATTGTAGGGGCACTGGCTTTGGGTGCCCAGAACTCCAGCCCGCCGCCGGTGGATCACTGGGCGCAGCAGTTCTGGCAGATAGGCAGAGAGGAGCGTGCCGGGTGCGAAGAGTTGGTCGCGGCACTGACCCTTGCAGTCGAGCGCTGGACCCTGCTGGCAAACGAGTTCAAGCACACCACCCCGGAGCATGAGCGAGAACTCGCCGTGATCTCGCAAGCCAGGGACGCCATCTCCAAGGCCACCCGCTAACCCACCTTCTGCTGCCCAGCGCGGCAAGGAGCATCACCATGGCGACAGCCGAGAAGCTGGGCGATGAGTCCGGCCATGACAAGGTCACCGAAAAGCGGATGGCCGAACTGCTGGGCACCACGCCGAAAGCCCTGCAGCGCAAACGAGAACGTAACATCATCCCAGCCGGCGTCTGGTCGAAAATCGACGGGCGAATCATGTACAGCAAATGGAGGTATGACGAATGGCTAGAGAGCCAATGGAGCTGCCCACCGGAGTTGAGCTTGTCGGGAAGTCGATCAGGATCAGGTTCTCCTGGAACAAGAAGCGGCACTGCGAAACGCTCACTCTCCCGCAAACCGCTCGGGGAATCGCAGCAGCCGAGGCTTTACGTTCTCAAGTAATACAGCTGGCCAAGCTGGGCGCGCTTACACCGGAGAAATACAGGGAGTTGTTCCCTAATAGTCGGAGCGACTCCACTGGGCAAATGCCCATATTTTTCGATTACGCCCAGGACTGGCTGAACAGCCTCCAGATCGAAGACAGCACGCGCAAGAACTACAGAAGCACCATGCAAAACTACTGGGTACCGCACCTGGCCACGTACCCGCTCGACAAGATCACGCCGGTGCTCATGCGGAAAATCGTCAATGGTATTACGTGGACTTCGCCAATCCGCAGGAAGGGCGCCATACGGCTGGTGACCGGCCTGCTGACCCAGGCCGTGAATGATGAGTTGATTCTGAGGAACCCGGCCAACTCGATCCCGCCGACGCGTGTCACCAAGCGCGAGATCGACCCGTTCAGTCGCGAAGAGGCTGACGAATTGATCGAGAAGCTGTACGAAGTGACGAGCGGCTTGCAGGCTATTTACGCGTGTTTTTTTGAGTTTTCTTTCTATACAGGAATGCGTCCAGGCGAGGCGATGGCCCTGCGCTGGAGCGAGGTTGATACGCGCTCTCGGCGCGCCAAGGTGTGCCGTATCAGGCTGTACGGCAAGATCAAGGAGAGGACCAAAACGAAGGTCTCGCGGGAAGTTTTATTGAACGATCGAGCCTTGCAGGCACTCGAAAAAGCCAGACTACTTACGGCGGCGCGCTCTGATTACGTTTTCGCGCCGGAAGGCTCGGGTGAAAGATCAGAGCTGTACATCCGATCCGAAACTGGGGCTAAGCGTTATTGGTTGTCAGCCCTGCGCAAGAGCGGAATACGGTATCGCCGGATGTACGACACCAGGCACACCTACGCAACAATGTGCCTGATGTCCGGAATGAATCCCGCATTCATCGCTGCGCAACTTGGACACAGCGTCCAGGTACTGCTTTCGACCTATGCCAAGTGGATCAGCTCTTCGAGCGATTTCGCGGAGCTTGAAAAGCTGGATTTACCGAAAAACGGTACAAAATTGGTACTTGAATCACGGTAGATACGCCTAGGCCCAGCAAATACAAGGCCCAATGGAATATGTGCGGATTAGCTGGAGAGTTACGTTTTGATCAACAACCTGCCGACCTGGCAGCCATCGAACGCATCACCCACCACCTTGCACCCCGTGGCCCCGATGCCTGGGGATTTCACAGCCAAGGGCCGATAGCCCTCGGGCATCGCCGGCTGAAAATCATGGACCTGTCCGATGGTTCAGCCCAGCCAATGATCGATAGCCAATTGGGCCTTTCACTGGCGTTCAACGGTGCGATCTACAACTTCCCCGAACTGCGCGCTGAACTCGAAGCCCTCGGTTATGCCTTTTACTCCGGGGGCGACACCGAAGTGTTGCTCAAGGGTTATCACGCGTGGGGCGAGGCGTTGCTGCCCAAGCTCAATGGCATGTTTGCCTTTGCCATTTGGGAGCGTGGTGCCAAGCGCCTGTTCATTGCCCGCGACCGTTTGGGCGTGAAGCCACTGTACCTGTCGCGCACCGGCGAACGCTTGCGCTTCGCCTCTACCCTGCCGGCCCTGCTCAAAGGCGGCGACATCAGCCCGATGCTCGATCCGGTTGCATTGAACCACTACCTGAATTTCCACGCCGTGGTGCCAGCACCGCGCACCCTGATTGCCGGTATCGAAAAACTGCCGCCTGCCACGTGGCTTCGCATCGACGCCCAAGGCAATACCGAACAGCACACTTGGTGGACGTTACCGTATGGCCCTCACGCCGACGAAACTCACCTGACACTGGAAGACTGGCGCGACCGTGTACTCGACAGCACCCGTGAAGCTGTGGCTATTCGCCAGCGCGCAGCGGTGGATGTCGGCGTACTGCTCTCGGGCGGCGTGGACTCCAGTTTGTTGGTGGGGCTGTTGCGGGAAGTCGGCGTACAAGACTTGTCGACCTTTTCCATCGGTTTTCAGGACGCAGGTGGCGAACGCGGGGACGAATTCCAGTATTCGGACCTGATTGCCAAGCACTACGGCACGCGTCATCACCAACTGCGCATTGGCGAACACGAAATCATTGAGCAACTGCCCGCAGCGTTCCGCGCCATGAGCGAGCCAATGGTCAGCCATGACTGCATCGCGTTTTACTTGCTGTCGCGGGAAGTCGCCAAGCATTGCAAAGTGGTACAGAGCGGCCAGGGCGCCGATGAACTGTTTGCCGGCTACCACTGGTACCCGCAGGTCGATGGCGCCAGCGATCCCTATGCCGCCTATCGCGAGGCTTTTTTTGATCGCAGCTATGACGATTACAAAGCCACTGTGCAGCCACAGTGGCTAACGGCCAATGACGCCGCCGGGGACTTTGTACGCGAGCACTTCGCCCAGCCCGGTGCCGATGCTGGCGTGGACAAGGCGCTGCGGCTGGACAGCACGGTGATGCTAGTGGATGACCCGGTCAAACGCGTCGATAACATGACCATGGCCTGGGGCCTTGAAGCCCGTACGCCGTTTCTCGACTACCGGCTGGCCGAACTGTCAGCGCGTATCCCGGCACGTTTCAAACTGCCGGATGGCGGCAAGCAAGTGCTAAAAGAAGCTGCGCGGCTGGTGATCCCCAGTGAAGTCATTGACCGTAAGAAAGGTTACTTCCCGGTCCCCGGCCTGAAACACTTGCAAGGCGACACCCTGAACTGGGTGCGTGATTTGCTGCTCGACCCCAGCCAGGACCGCGGCCTGTTCCAGCCTGCCATGCTGGACCGCCTGCTGACCCACCCGCAAAGCCAGTTAACGCCGCTCAACGGCTCCAAGTTGTGGCAACTGGCCGCCCTGAACCTGTGGCTGAGCGAACAAGGAATCTAACCCATGAAACCCCTCGCCACCGCCTACAGCCAACGCTTGTTGCGCGGACAAGCCCCGACTTACGAACGACTGCAAGCGCGTTTTGCCGAAGACGGCAGTGCGCTCGATGCCCAGCCGGTAGCCGTGCACTGCGGCTGGGGACGCCTGCTGATCGGGCACACCTTTCCCGACCCGGCCAGCTTGGCCAACGAACTCTTGAATGAGCAAACCGGCGAGCGTGATATCGCCCTGTATGTGGCAGCGCCGCAACAGGTGCTGGCACAGTCGCCCCAGCAGTTGTTTCTCGATCCCTCGGACACCTTGCGCCTGTGGTTTACCGACTACCGTCAGGCCACCCGCGTGTTTCGCGGCTTTCGTATTCGCCGGGCGCAAACCGATGCTGATTGGGATGCCATCAATTCGCTGTACATCGCCCGCAACATGTTGCCGATTGACCCAACGCTGCTGACTGCCCGCCATCAGGGCGGCCCGGTGTACTGGATCGCGGAAGATGAAGACAGCGGCGCGGTGATCGGCAGCGTCATGGGGTTGAATCACCATACCGCCTTTCACGACCCGGAAAACGGCAGCAGCCTGTGGTGCCTGGCGGTCGATCCGCTGTGCCCGCGCCCCGGGGTCGGTGAGGTGCTGGTGCGCCATCTGGTGGAGCATTTCATGAGCCGTGGCCTGAGTTACCTCGACCTGTCGGTGCTGCACGACAACCAGCAGGCGAAGAATCTCTACAGCAAGCTCGGGTTTCGCACCCTCTCGACCTTTGCCATCAAGCGCAAGAATGGCATTAACCAGCCGCTATTTCTCGGCCCAGGCCCTGAAGCCGGGCTCAATCCTTATGCACGGATCCTGGTGGAAGAAGCCTACAAGCGCGGGATCGACGTGCAGATTGATGACGCCTCGGCCGGGCTGTTCACCCTCAGCCACGGCGGACGGCGCATTCGGTGCCGCGAGTCGCTGTCGGACCTGACCAGCGCCATCAGCATGAGTTTGTGTCAGGACAAAAGCCTGACCCACAAGGTGTTGAGTGACGCGGGCCTGAGCTTGCCGACGCAACAACGGGCGGGTGGAGCCGACGATAACCTGGCGTTTCTGGAGCAGCACAGACGCATCGTGGTCAAACCGCTGGACGGCGAGCAAGGCAATGGCGTGGCCGTTGACTTGAGCGATATTGAGCAGGTGCAGCAGGCCATCGAAGCTGCACGAACGTTTGACAGTCGCGTGCTGCTGGAAAGTTTCCACGAAGGCCTCGACCTGCGCATTGTGGTGATCGGCTTTGAAGTGGTGGCCGCCGCTATCAGGCGCCCCGCGCAGGTGGTGGGCGATGGTCACCACAGTATCCTGCAACTGATTGAAGCGCAGAGCCGCCGACGTCAGGCCGCCACCGATGGCGAGAGCCGCATTCCCGTCGATGCTGAAACCGAGCGCACCGTGCAGGCGGCCGGGTATGAGTTCACCCATATTCTGCCAGCCGGGGAAGTGTTGGCTGTGCGCCGCGCCGCTAACCTGCACACCGGCGGGTGCCTGGAAGATGTCACGGACATCTTGCACCCGGTGCTGGCGGATGCCGCGGTGCGTGCCGCTCGGGCGCTGGACATCCCCGTGGTAGGGCTCGACCTGATGGTGCCCGCTGCCGACCAACCCGAGTACGTGTTTATCGAAGCCAATGAGCGGGTCGGGCTGGCCAACCATGAGCCACAACCTACCGCCGAACGCTTTATCGACTTGTTGTTTCCTCACCGTCAGCCTGTGCCGTAGGTCCAGTCGCTGAACATCCCATCAGGCCCCCGTACGCAGCGCGTGCGGTGGGTCTCGCGTCAGGAGTGTTTATGAATCGCACGTTCCCCGAACCCGACCTCGATTACCTGCAACGGGTATTGCTGGAAATGCTAGCCATCCCCAGCCCCACAGGTTTCACCGATACCATCGTGCGCTACGTGGCCGAACGCCTTGAGGAATTGGGTATTCCCTTTGAACTCACCCGGCGCGGCACGTTACGCGCCACCCTCAAGGGGCAGAAAAACAGCCCGGATCGCGCTGTCTCTGCGCACCTGGACACCATTGGCGCCAGCGTACGGGCAATCAAGGACAACGGGCGTCTGGTACTGGCTCCGGTGGGTTGCTGGTCCAGCCGGTTTGCCGAAGGCAGTCGCGTAAGCCTGTTTACCGACAACGGTGTCATCCGCGGCAGTGTGTTGCCCTTGATGGCGTCCGGTCATGCATTCAATACCGGAGTGGATGAACTGCCGATCAGTTGGGACCATATCGAGTTGCGTCTGGACGCCTATTGCGCGACCCGGGCCGATTGCGATTCGCTGGGGGTCAACGTGGGAGACTTTGTCGCCTTCGATCCGTTGCCAGAGTTCACCGAAAGCGGTCATATCAGCGCCCGCCACCTGGATGACAAAGCCGGTGTGGCTGCACTGCTGGCAGCCTTGAAAGCCATTGTGGAAAGTGGCGAGCAGCCGCAAATCGACTGTCACCCGCTGTTCACCATCACCGAAGAGACGGGTAGCGGGGCTGCCGCGGCACTGCCTTGGGACGTGAGTGAGTTTGTCGGCATCGACATTGCCCCGGTCGCCCCAGGCCAGCATTCCAGCGAACACGCCGTGAGCGTCGCAATGCAGGACTCAGGCGGCCCTTATGACTATCACTTGTCGCGGCACTTGTTGCGTCTGGGGGCGGAGAACGAACTGCCTGTGCGTCGGGATATGTTTCGCTACTACTTCAGCGATGCGCACTCGGCGGTCACGGCGGGGCATGACATACGCTGTGCGCTGCTGGCATTTGGCTGTGATGCCACCCACGGCTATGAGCGCACGCACATCGATAGCCTGGCGGCGTTAAGTCGATTACTGGGGGCGTACATGATGAGCCCGCCGGTGTTTGCCAGCGATGCACAACCTGCGCAAGGCTCACTGGACAGGTTCAGTCACCAGCTGGAGCACGACACACAAATGGAAAGCGACACCCGGGTGCCATCGGTTGACAGCCTGGTTGGGGATAACCGGAGCTGAAAAGCATCGCTCACCCCAACCGCCTCCCGCAGGGACAGGGTTGGGGTGGGCGCTCTCAGACGTCGGCCTGCGCCCCTTCAAACCACGCGAGTTTTTCACGCAGCAACACCACTTCGCCGACGATGACCAAGGTGGGCGCATGCACTTCGTGCTCTGCCACCAAGGTGGCCAGATTGGCCAGCGTGCCGGTGAACACCCGCTGATTGGTCGTGGTGCCCTGCTGGATCAACGCTGCCGGGGTATCAGCGGCGCGACCATGTTTGATCAACTGTTCGCAGATGATCGGCAACCCCACCAGCCCCATGTAAAACACCAGGGTTTGCGCCGGGGCGACCAGATCGCTCCAAGGCAAATTGCTGGTGCCATCCTTCAAGTGGCCGGTGACGAATCGAACCGACTGCGCGTAGTCACGGTGGGTCAACGGAATCCCGGCGTAGGCGGCACAACCGCTGGCCGCCGTGATCCCCGGCACCACCTGGAACGGAATTCCATGGGCGGCCAGCTCTTCGATTTCCTCACCGCCGCGCCCAAAGATGAACGGATCGCCACCTTTAAGGCGCACCACACGCTTGCCCTGCTTGGCCAGGTCCACCAGTTGCTGGTTGATCTGATCTTGCGGGACCGCATGTTCGGCACGGCGCTTGCCGACATAAATGCGCTCGGCATCACGGCGGCACAGTTCAAGGATTGCAGGTGCCACCAAGCGGTCGTACAGCACCACATCGGCTTGTTGCATCAAACGCAGTGCGCGGAATGTGAGCAAGTCCGGATCGCCCGGCCCGGCTCCTACCAGGTAAACCTCGCCGGTAGCCAGGGTCGCCTCGCCATTGATTTTGGCCAGCAACAAGCGCTCCGCTTCGCCACCCTGCCCGGCCAACTGGCGATCGGCAATCGGGCCTTGGAACACGTCTTCCCAAAATGCACGTCGCTGTTGCACGTCCGGAAACAGGCCTTTGACCTGCGCCCGAAAACGCGCCGCAAGGCCCGCCAATTGACCGTAGGTCGATGGAATCCAGGTTTCGAGCTTGGCGCGGATCAAGCGGGCCAAGACGGGCGCATCGCCCCCGCTGGACACCGCAATCACTAACGGCGAGCGATCAACGATGGCGGGGAAAATCACGCTGCACAGTGCAGGTGCGTCCACCACATTGACCGGCATGCAACGCCGATGAGCGTCGGCGCTGACTTGGGCATTGAGCGGTTCGTCGTCGGTGGCGGCAATGATCAGCACGCACCCTTCCAGGTCCGCTTCCACATAGCCGCGCAAGACTTGCTCACCACCGCTGCTGTCGATCAACGCGCACAACTGCGGCTCAATGGCGGGTGCAACTACCCGCAATACCGCACCGGCGTCTGCCAGCAGCCGGGACTTGCGCAAGGCAATCTCCCCGCCGCCGACCACCAGGACACGGCTGCCACGCAGGTTATGAAACAGCGGCAGAAACTCCATTTAGCCGATGACCTCGATGCCGCCCATGTAAGGCTTGAGCACGTCCGGTACACGGATCGAGCCGTCTGCCTGCTGGTAGTTTTCCAGCACGGCCACCAGCGTACGGCCTACCGCCAGCCCCGAACCGTTGAGGGTGTGAACCAGCTCCGGCTTGCCGGTTTCCGGGTTACGGAAGCGCGCTTGCATACGACGCGCTTGGAAATCACCACAGTTGGAGCACGACGAGATTTCGCGGTACTTGTCCTGGCTCGGAATCCACACTTCCAGGTCGTAGGTCTTGACCGCACTGAAACCCATGTCGCCTGTGCACAGGGCCAGGGTGCGGTACGGCAGTTCAAGCAGCTGCAACACTTTTTCGGCGTTGCCGACCAGACCTTCCAGCGCATCCATCGACGTGGACGGCTCGACGATCTGCACCATTTCAACCTTGTCGAACTGGTGCTGGCGAATCATGCCGCGGGTATCGCGACCCGACGCCCCGGCTTCGCTGCGGAAGCACGGTGTGTGTGCCACGAACTTGATCGGCAGGTTTTTGTGGTCAACGATTTCGCCAGAGACGATGTTGGTCAACGACACTTCAGCGGTCGGGATCAGGTACAGGTCGGCTTCGCCTTCGCGGCTGATCTTGAACAGGTCTTCTTCGAACTTAGGCAACTGGCCAGTACCCTGCAACGCCGGGGCCTGAACCAGATAAGGCGTGTAGGCCTCTTCATAGCCGTGTTCATTGATGTGCAGGTTCAGCATGAACTGCGCCAGTGCGCGGTGCAGACGGGCAATCGGGCCACGCAGCAAGGCAAAACGGGCGCCAGACAATTTGGCGGCCGTTTCGAAATCCAGCCAGCCGTGTTGCTCGCCGAGCGCGACATGGTCCTTGATCTCGAAATCGAAAGCAGCAGGCGTGCCCCAGCGACGAATCTCGACGTTATCATCTTCGTCCGCGCCTACAGGCACGGAAGCGTCCGGCAGGTTAGGCAAGCTCAGCAGGATCGAGTCCAGTTCAGTCTGAATGGCTTCCAGCTCAACCTTGCCGTTGGCCAGATCGCTGCCCATGGTTTCTACGCTGGCCATCAGCGGCGCGATGTCTTCGCCACGTGCCTTGGCTTGACCGATACTTTTGGAGATCGCATTACGCTCTGCCTGCAGCTTCTCGGTCAGGGTCTGGACTTCTTTGCGCTTGGCTTCGAGCGCATCAATGCGCGCCACGTCCAGCGTGAAGCCTCGGGATGCCAGGCGATCCGCTACGTCCTGAAGGTTGCTACGTAACAGTTTGGAATCGAGCATGTCGGTTTCTCGTTTATCAAAGTTTGGTCAGGGACAGGCCAGCCCAGGTTGCGAGCAGCCCGCCGAATACGCTGAGGGCCGCATAGCCCAGTGCCAGTGGCACCTGCCCGCTTTCCAGCAGGCGCACCGTATCCAGTGAAAAGGATGAAAAAGTGGTCAAGCCACCCAGGAAACCCACCAGCAGTCCGGCGCGGACCTCAATCGGTACTTCCGGGCGGATCAGGAAAAGTCCGTAAAGAATGCCAATCAGCAGGCAGCCCACGATATTAACGGCCAATGTCGCGGTATAGAAGTGCCGCGGCCAATTGGCGTTGATCCAGTTTCCGGTCGCAAAGCGCAATAATGTGCCGGCGACACCGCCGATAGAAACAGCTGCGACCAATGGAATCAAGGTTTTCTCCGCTGCAAGGGGCTGGCACGGTCCAGTGCAGCAAGGTGTTTGAGCTTCTCGCCGATTTTAAGCTCCAGGCCGCGCGGCACCGGTTGATAGAGCGGCAAAGGCGCCAGCTCATCGGGGAAATAATCTTCCCCCGCCGCGTAGGCATCCGGTTCGTCGTGGGCGTAGCGGTACTCGCCGCCATACCCGAGCTGTTTCATCAGCTTGGTCGGCGCATTGCGTAAATGCAGGGGCACTTCCAGCGAGCCATATTCCGACGCACTGCGCAGCGCAGCCTTGAAACCCATATACACCGCGTTGCTTTTAGGCGCGCAGGCCAGGTAGGTAATCGCCTGCGCCACGGCCAGTTCACCCTCGGGGCTGCCGAGACGCTCCTGCACGTCCCAGGCGGCCAGGCACAGGCTCAGGGCCCGCGGATCGGCGTTACCGATGTCTTCACTGGCCATGCGCACCACCCTGCGCGCGATGTACAGCGGGTCGCAGCCGCCATCGATCATCCGCGCAAACCAGTAAAGGGCGCCATCAGGGTTGGAACCACGTACAGATTTGTGCAGGGCCGAGATCTGGTCGTAGAAGGCTTCGCCGCCTTTGTCGAAGCGTCGTTGGGTATCGCCGAGCAGGCTTTGCAGCAAGTCGATACCGATCTCACTGTTGTCCTCGGCCAGGTCTGCGGCGTTTTCCAACAGGTTGAGCAGGCGTCGACCATCTCCATCGGCGGCCCTGAGCAGCACGTGAAAGCCCTCATCACTGAGGGTCAGCCCCCGCTTGCCCAAGCCTTTTTCCTCGGTCAGTGCGCGCTGCACCAGTTTGAGCAATGCCGCTTCATCAAGGCTTTTGAGCACATACACCCGCGCCCGCGAGAGCAGTGCGTTGTTGAGCTCGAAAGACGGGTTTTCCGTAGTGGCGCCAATAAAAATCAGGGTGCCATCTTCCACATAGGGCAGGAACGCGTCCTGCTGCGACTTGTTGAAGCGATGCACTTCATCGACAAACAGAATGGTGCGACGGCCATATTGACCGGCCTGCTGCTTGGCCACTTCCACGGCCTGACGAATCTCTTTGACCCCGGCCAGCACGGCGGAGACCGTTTCAAAGTGTGCATCGGAGACTTGCGCCAGCAACCGCGCCAGCGTGGTTTTGCCCACACCCGGCGGGCCCCAGAAGATCATTGAATGCAGCGCCCCCTGTTCGAGCGCTTCACGCAAGGGCTTGCCGCGCGCCAGCAAATGTTGCTGGCCCACGTACTCATCCAGGTTGGCGGCGCGCAAACGGGCTGCCAGGGGCTGAGCGATTGGTGCACTTCGAAACAGGTCCATCACTGCTTAAACAACCTCACGTGTGTGCTGCGGGCCAATGCCATGGCGGTGCTCACGCCTTCGCGCAAAGGCGGTGACCAAGCGATAACATCGCCTTGAAAACGGCCAGAAAAGTGCGAGCCCCGTGTCACCGCCCCATAGGCACAGTGAGTTATTCCTGAATGACATCAGCGCCTTTAGGCACCACGAACTTGAATTTGCTCTCAGGAATCTCTTTATTCACCTTCACCTCGTTGAACAGGATATTGGTGCGTTGACCGACACTGTCGATTAATTGCATTTCACTGATGTTGCCCTTACGGAAAGACAAACGAAGCGAATCGAACAGGGTGTCTTTGGTTTTAGGTTTCAGGATGAACTCCATGACCTCTCCCTGCGTCTTGGAGCTTACGTCATAACTTTGTTCAATTTTTGAGACGTCTCCCGACAACAGCAAAGCAGGCGTCTGGGTCAAGCGCTCATCCAGCTTCTTGATCGTCGCCTGCTCCAGATCCGGGTCCCAGAGGGTCACTTTCTTGCCATCAGAAATCATGGTCTGTTCTTGAGGCGCATCGGTGTGCCAATAGAACAGCCCCGGACGCTTGACCGACATGTCACCGGTCGTTTCCTGCAATTGGGTGCCGCTGCCATCCAGCGTCAACTGACTGAAACGGGCAGTGATGGTATTGGACTGCCCCAGCAGTTGGCCTAACCGCTTTACATCCTGTTCGCCGGCATGAGCCGTAAGAGAAGACATAGCCAGAACCGGTAGCAACAGCATGCTGACAAAACGCATGAAAACCCTCTTTGATTAGTTAAACCAGGCCCGCGCGTACACCGCGGGCCGATCAGTCGCGTATTGGAGCTGGCGCCAAAACTTCACGCGAGCCATTAGTATTCATTGAGGTTACAACCCCGGCCATTTCCATGGATTCAATCATGCGTGCCGCGCGGTTGTAGCCGATTTTCAATTTTCGCTGAACGGCTGAGATAGAGGCACGACGGCTTTCCAGCACAAACTGGACAGCTTCGTCATACAAGGCGTCGGTTTCCGCATCCTCTCCACCGTCGCCATTTGCGCCTTCAAAGCCGCTGCCCGCTTCTTCCCCCCCGTTGAGGATGTCGTCGTTGTAATCCGGGCTGCCGCGCAGCTTCCAGGCCTCGACCACACGGTGAACTTCTTCGTCGGATACAAACGCGCCATGCACGCGAATCGGCAGGCTGGTTCCCGGTGGCATGTACAGCATGTCACCATGGCCCAAGAGTTGCTCGGCGCCGCCCTGATCGATAATGGTCCGGGAGTCAATCTTGCTCGACACCTGAAACGCCATGCGCGTCGGAATGTTGGCCTTGATCAGACCGGTTATCACATCCACCGAGGGACGCTGGGTCGCAAGAATCAAGTGAATCCCTGCGGCACGGGCTTTCTGCGCGATACGGGCAATCAGCTCCTCCACCTTCTTGCCGACGATCATCATCATGTCGGCAAACTCGTCAACCACCACCACGATGGTCGGCAATTTGGTCAGCAACGGCGCTTCGTCGTGGATGCTTTCGCGCTTGTACAGCGGATCGGTCAACGGTTCGCCAGCCTCTTGGGCATCTTTGATCTTCTGGTTGAAGCCGGCAAGGTTACGCACGCCCATCTTGGCCATCAGCTTGTAGCGACGCTCCATCTCCGCCACGCTCCAGCGCAGAGCGTTGGCGGCGTCTTTCATGTCGGTCACCACCGGGCACAGCAAGTGCGGAATGCCTTCGTAGATCGACAGTTCAAGCATTTTCGGGTCAATCATGATCAGCTTGGCGTCTTCCGGGCCCGACTTGAACAGGATCGACAGGATCATCGCGTTGACACCTACCGACTTACCGGAACCCGTTGTACCGGCCACCAGCAAATGCGGCATTTTCGCCAGATCGGTAATGACCGGCTTACCACCAATGTCATGCCCCAATGCCAAGGCAACGGGCGACTTGGCATTATCAAATTCGGGAGTCGACAGCACCTCGCTGAAGCGCACGATCTGGCGGTCTTCGTTGGGGATCTCGATACCCACGGTGGTTTTACCGGGAATGACTTCAACCACGCGCACGCTGGTTACCGCCAGGGAACGTGCAAGGTCCTTGGCGAGGTTGGCGATGCGGCTGACCTTGACGCCTGCTGCAGGCTGAATTTCATAACGGGTAATCACCGGGCCAGGGTGGATCGAGTCCACCGACACCTCTACGCCAAACTCCTTGAGCTTGATCTCTAGCAAATGCCCCACCGCCGCGAGTGATTCAGGGGAGTAGTTGAGCTGCTTCTTTTCGGCCGGATCAAGAATCGAGATCGGTGGCAACGTGCCCTCAACCGCACTGTCGACAAACAGTGGAACCTGTTTTTCTTTTTGCACGCGTTTGCTGGGTTCCGGCGCCTTGGCGGGTGCAGGGGCAATCACTGCCGGCACATGTTTTTCACGTTCGGACATGTGTTTGCTCAGGGCCTGCTCACGCTCGATCAGGCGTTCCTTGGCCTTGGCTTGCTCGCGCTTGTCGGGAACGCTCGGCGCTACCACTTCATTGACACGGGTATCGACTTCTCGCAATTGCGCGTGCAGTTGCTTGCGCTCGGCGCGGTCCGACCACCAGCGATTGGCGGCGCCCTGGATCAATTCGAACAGATCAAGGGTGATCTTGCCCGTGAGGTCCATCACCTTGAACCACGACAGGTCGGTAAATACGGTCAGACCAAATAGAAACAGAGCAATCAGCAGCAGCGTACTGCCTTGTACATTCAACGCGTTCTTGGCCAGATCGCCCAGGCTTTCACCCAGCGCCCCACCGGCGCCAGCCGGCAGGCCGGAAGCCGAGTGAAAATGAATGTGGGCCAGGGCTGCGCCTGACAGCACCAGAAACACCAGCCCGATCAGGCGCCACGAAAACAGCCAGCCGCTCCACTGCCAGGGCTGATGCCGCTCACGGAAGATCTGATAAGCCTTGACCGCCAGTAGCAGCGGGAAGATATAAGCGAAGTAGCCCAGCACCATGAACAGGATGTCTGCGCTGTAAGAACCGGCAGGCCCGCCGAAGTTCTGCACATCCACCACGCGGCTGTTGTGACTCCAACCGGGATCGTCCTTGCCATAGGTCAGCAAGGCCATCATCAGGAACAGGCAAAGGGCGCCAATCGCAATCAATGCACCTTCCTTGAGCCGGTAGTGCAGTTGCTGACGCCAGAGAGGAACTTCTTTAGGTGCTGCTGTGGATTTCTTCAAAACGCGTGTTTTCCTGCGCCTGTGGCGCGCCCAACAATTGATTGACTGCAAAAATACTGCTCACGGCGAGCAGGTGACAAGTTCAGACATGAAACTGGACTAGCCTTACACACAGCCTTGTACTATTACGTGTTTTTCCATGACCAGCCCGCCATGTAAAACAGTGAATACTGTGCAGCTTAGAACAGCTCAAACAGGCGGGCCATTGTACGGGTTTGCGCCGCCGATGCCATGCTGGCACCCGAGGTTACAGAAATTGTCTTGTAGAACGCCCCAACGCGCCAATTTGAGCATGCATTGCCTTATGTGACAAAGACTTATAACAGGCCCGACACAGCCCCCTGAATTGACTGCCAGATCGACTGAGACCGCACTTGCGCGACAGAGTTGCAGCCGCCCTCCCCTTCTACTGTAAGACTCAATGCCATGCTGACCTGGTTGAAACGCGACTCCCTGACATTCCCGCCCCTGGCCAACGCCATGCGCGAGCCCAATGGTTTACTTGCCGCAGGCGGCGACTTGTCGGCTGACCGCCTGATTCAAGCTTATCGTCATGGGTGTTTTCCGTGGTTTTCCGAGGGCCAGCCCATCTTGTGGTGGTCACCAGACCCTCGCACGGTGCTATTTCCGCAAGAGCTCCATGTTTCACGCAGCCTGGGCAAATTGCTGCGCCAGCAGCGATACACCGTCACCTTCGACCGTGATTTTCGGGCTGTCATCCACGCATGCGCAGCGCCACGCGCCTACGCCGATGGCACCTGGATCACGGACGACATGCAAAACGCTTACATCGAACTTCACGAACGTGGACACGCCCATTCTGTAGAAGTGTGGGAGCACGATGAACTGGTGGGCGGATTATATGGCCTGGCGATGGGCCAACTGTTTTTTGGCGAATCCATGTTCAGCCGCGCAGATAACGCGTCAAAAGCAGGATTTGCCACGCTGGTCAAACAGCTTCAAGCGTGGGGATTTGTCTTGATTGACTGTCAGATGCCTACCCGACATCTCGAAAGCCTCGGTGCGCGGTCAATTCCGCGCGAACAATTCGCCAACTATCTGCATAACCACCTGGATCAACCGACAAGCGCCAAGTGGCCCCGCTAATCAACGCCCGACAATTAAAACTGCCGCACTGGCCGCGGGCGAACAGTCGTGGTTTAACAGGCGAGTTTTCCGAGCTGGCTTACACTTAATTCAAAGATTCACCGAGGGCCGATCATGACCGAGCTGGCGCGTTTGAAGTTTTATGCCACTCAACCTCACGCTTGCAGCTACCTGCACGATGAACAAGCTACGACGCTGTTCCTCGATCCCAGCCAGCCGATGGACGTGCAGGTGTATGCCGACTTGTCCGAAATGGGCTTTCGTCGCAGTGGTGACCACCTTTACCGCCCGCACTGCCTGCGATGCGACGCATGCACAGCGGCACGTATTCCTGTGGCGCTTTTTAACCCGAACCGTCAGCAGAAACGCATTTTCAAGCGCAATGCCGACCTGCACGTGCAAGTGGCCAGGCCGGGCTTCAGTGAAGAACACTTCGACCTGTATCAGCGCTACATCGAGCAGCGCCATGCCGATGGCGACATGTACCCACCGAGTCGCGATCAGTTTTCGACCTTTCTGGTGCGTGATCTGCCATTTTCCAGATTCTATGAGTTCCGGCTGGACGGACGGTTACTGGCGGTGGCCGTGACGGATGTGCTGCCTAACGGCTTGTCTGCGGTTTACACCTTTTATGATCCCGACGAAGAGCGCCGCAGCCTGGGCCGCTATTGCATCCTGTGGCAAATCACCGAGGCGGAGCGCCTTGGACTGGAGGCCGTTTACCTGGGCTACTGGATCAAAAACTGCAAAAAAATGAATTACAAGACCGAATACAGGCCTATTGAACTGCTGATTAACCAAAGATGGAGCACTCTTTACTGAACCCCCTTGGCGTGAACCCCACTTTTCGGGCACAATGCACGCCGCTTTTGCCTGGCGCAGTTGCACCGGGCCATTCACTGGACACCGAGGGCTTTACTGCATGTCGAAAGAAGACAGCTTCGAAATGGAAGGCACTGTCGTCGACACCCTGCCCAACACCATGTTTCGCGTGGAGTTGGAAAATGGGCACGTCGTAACCGCGCATATCTCCGGCAAGATGCGCAAGAACTACATCCGTATTCTTACCGGTGACAAAGTGCGCGTCGAGCTGACGCCCTATGACTTGAGCAAAGGGCGCATCACTTACCGCGCTCGCTAATCAAGTCAATACAAAACGCCCGGTTCTGCCGGGCGTTTTTGTTTGCCCGGGATTTGTCAGCGTCCGCTTACTCCATAAAAAAAGCGCCTTTCGGCGCTTTTTTTATACTTGGCTGCTTTAAGCCATTTCGACAGCCGTTTCAAACTCAAAGGTCAATTCGCCATCTTTCAGGTCGATGTGGACCACACCGCCATGATCGGCCAATTCGCCAAAGAGGATTTCTTCCGCCAGCGGGCGCTTGATCTTGTCCTGAATCAGACGCGCCATCGGACGCGCGCCCATCAGTACATCGTAACCACCCGCTGCCAGCCAGCCCCGCGCTGCATCGGTGACGTCAAGCTGTACGTGTTTGTCTTCCAGCTGCGCCTGAAGCTCGGTAAGGAACTTGTCCACCACACTTTTGATGACCTCGTGACTGAGGCGACCAAATTGAATAATGGTGTCCAGGCGGTTACGGAACTCCGGCGTGAAGCTTTTCTTGATCGCTTCCATGGCATCGGATGAGTGATCCTGGAAGGTGAACCCGATCGAAGCCCGAGATGCTGTCTCAGCCCCTGCGTTAGTGGTCATGATAATGATCACGTTGCGGAAGTCGGCCTTGCGCCCGTTGTTGTCAGTCAGCGTGCCGTGATCCATGACCTGCAGCAGCAGGTTAAAGACTTCAGGGTGCGCCTTCTCGATTTCATCGAGCAGCAACACGCAATGCGGCTGCTTGGTGATTGCCTCCGTCAGCAAACCGCCCTGATCGAAGCCCACGTACCCCGGAGGAGCACCGATCAGACGCGAGACGGTATGGCGTTCCATGTACTCGGACATGTCGAAGCGCACCAGCTCGACACCCAGCGCTTTAGCCAGTTGACGCGCCGCTTCGGTTTTACCCACACCCGTCGGGCCCGCGAACAGGAATGACCCTACCGGTTTGTCAGGTGACTTGAGCCCTGCACGTGACAGCTTGATGGCTGTCGACAACGAATCAATGGCCGCATCCTGACCAAACACGGTCAGCTTCAGGTCACGCTCAAGGTTGCGCAGGAGTTCTTTATCAGAGCTGGAGACATGCTTTGGCGGAATACGGGCGATTTTCGCCACGATGTCTTCGACCTGCTCGACCTCAATACGCTTGACGCGCTTCTCAACCGGCTGCAGACGCTGGTAAGCACCCGCTTCGTCGATGACATCAATGGCTTTGTCCGGCATATGCCGATCATTGATGTAGCGTGACGCCAGCTCGGCTGCGGCACGCAACGATTCGTCGCTGTATTCGATGCTGTGGTGCTGTTCAAAACGCCCCTTCAGCCCGCGCAGAATGCCTATCGTGTCTTCAACCGACGGCTCGGAGACATCCACTTTCTGGAAGCGACGCGCCAGTGCCCGGTCCTTCTCGAAAATACCGCGAAATTCCTGGAAGGTCGTGGAACCAATGCAACGGATATCGCCGGAAGATAACAGGGGCTTGAGCAGGTTGGACGCGTCCATCACGCCACCCGATGCAGCGCCAGCACCAATGATGGTGTGGATCTCATCGATAAACAGGATCGCTTGAGGGCGCTTCTTCAGCTCACCCAGCAACGCCTTGAAACGCTTCTCGAAGTCGCCACGGTATTTGGTGCCAGCCAGCAATGCACCAAGGTCCAGCGAATAGACGATGCTATTGGCCAGCAAGTCCGGAACCTGATTATCAACAATACGTTTAGCCAGGCCTTCAGCAATCGCGGTTTTACCCACACCGGCCTCGCCAACCAGCAACGGGTTGTTTTTGCGACGTCGGGCCAGAATTTGAGCCACACGCTCAACTTCATGCTCACGACCAACCAACGGATCGATACGGCCCTGGCGGGCCAGTTCGTTCAAGTTGCTGGCATAGGCGTCCAGCGGATTGCTTGAAGAAGAGGACTCGCCCCCTTCCTCGTCTTGCATGTCTTGCTCGCCGTCAGAATGCTCGCCATGGCCCGGCACCTTGGAGATGCCGTGCGCGATGAAATTCACCACATCAATACGGGCAACACTTTGCTGCTTGAGCAGGAAGACAGCCTGGCTTTCCTGCTCGCTGAAAATGGCCACCAGCACGTTGGCGCCCGTGACTTCGCGCTTGCCGGAGCTTTGGACATGGAACACCGCACGCTGCAAGACCCGCTGAAAACCGAGCGTAGGCTGGGTTTCACGGTCTTCATCGTGAACGGGGATCAGGGGCGTTGTGGAATCAATAAACTCTTGCAGGTCATGCTTGAGTTTGTCGAGGTTTGCGCCGCAGGCGCGTAGAACGGTTGCGGCTGCCTCATTATCTAAAAGCGCAAGAAGGAGGTGCTCTACCGTCATGAATTCATGACGCTTGGAGCGGGCTTCCTTGAAGGCAAGATTGAGGGTGACTTCGAGCTCGCGGTTTAACATGGCTTCACCTCATACCCAAGTGGTCGGCGTTAACCGTCCTTCTCGATTTCACAGAGTAGCGGATGCTGGCTTTCGCGTGCGTACTGGTTTACCTGCATGGCCTTGGTCTCGGCGATGTCGCGGGTAAAGATGCCGCACACTGCCCGTCCTTCTGTATGAACGGCCAGCATGACCTTGGTCGCCAATTCGCGATTCAAGTTAAAAAACACCTCAAGTACTTCGACGACGAAATCCATGGGTGTGTAGTCATCGTTGAACAAAACCACCTTGTACATCGGCGGCGCCTGAAGTGCGGGCTTAGCCTCTTGCACAGCCAAGCCAGCGGAGTCGTCGTCATCAAAATCGGGTCGATCCTGATTGAATGTTAGTCGAATCTGGCTGATTGCATGCATGGAAAGAAAGGTTCGTCGTTGTGCGGTTACAGTGATGGAGGCAGGCGCGTCAAATTTCAACAGCGCCGCCGCGTGACCTTGACTATCGGTAAAACGGTGTTACAACCATTGGTACCCAATGTGGGGAGTAAAGGTCCGCACAGTCAACCACTTTCAGGGTCGATGTGCGAGTGAACTGGATGATACTCCAGTGATGGAGTCGTTTGCAGCAGAGGGATATGAGTATGCAAGGCACGGTCAAGTGGTTCAACAATGCCAAAGGCTTCGGCTTTATCAACACGGACGCCAAGGAAGGCAAAGATGAACAAGGAGACAAGATCGACTTTTTCGCTCACTTTTCAGCCATTGACATGGACGGCTACAAGACGCTTAAAGCGGGCCAGCCAGTCAATTTCGAAATCATTCAAGGCCCCAAAGGCCTGCATGCAGTGAATATTACCAGCACCAAAGTCGCCCCTGCCGCGACCGCCATAGAGGCCAATAGCCTCTCGGTCTGACCCGCCGATCCCACAGTCAGCGCCAAAAAAAGGCCGATTCACTCACGTGAGTCGGCCTTTTCTGTTACTGCAATGCTTACATATGCGCAATCAGCGCATCGCCAAAACCTGAAGACGACACCAGCTTGGCGCCTTCCATCAGGCGCTCGAAGTCGTAAGTGACGGTTTTGGCCGAGATCGCACCATTGGTGCCCTTGATGATCAGGTCGGCCGCTTCGGTCCAGCCCATGTGCCGCAGCATCATTTCAGCCGACAGAATGAGTGATCCGGGGTTGACCTGATCCTTGCCCGCGTATTTGGGCGCCGTGCCGTGAGTCGCTTCGAACATGGCAATGGTGTCGGACAGGTTTGCACCTGGCGCAATGCCAATACCGCCGACTTCAGCAGCAAGCGCATCGGACAGATAATCGCCATTGAGATTGAGCGTGGCGATCACATCATACTCTGCTGGCCGCAGCAGAATCTGCTGAAGCATAGCGTCGGCAATGGCGTCCTTGACGATGACATTGCGCCCCGTTTTCGGGTTCTTGAATTGCATCCACGGCCCGCCGTCGAGCAAGGTTGCGCCGAACTCTTGAGCCGCCACTTCATAGGCCCATTCCTTGAAAGCACCTTCGGTGAATTTCATGATGTTGCCTTTGTGCACGATGGTCAGCGACTCGCGGTCGTTATCCACGACATATTGCAAGGCTTTACGCGCCAGACGCTTGGTGCCCTCTTTGGAAACTGGCTTGACGCCAATACCGCAATCCTGATCGAAACGGATTTTGGTCACGCCCATTTCTTCTTTCAGGAACTTGATGACTTTATTGGCTTCGGGCGAACCGGCCTTCCATTCGATGCCGGCATAAATGTCTTCAGAGTTCTCGCGGAAGATGGTCATGTCCACATCACCCGGCTTTTTGACCGGACTGGGCACGCCTTCGAACCAACGCACCGGGCGCAGGCAGACATACAGATCGAGTTGCTGGCGAAGAGCCACGTTCAGCGATCGAATACCGCCACCGACCGGCGTGGTCAGCGGCCCCTTGATCGACACAACGTATTCCTTGACGGCATCCAGTGTTTCCTGTGGTAGCCAGGTGTCCTGATCGTAAACCTGAGTCGCCTTCTCGCCTGCATACACCTCCATCCAGGAGATTTTACGCTTGCCGCCGTAGGCCTTGTTCACGGCAGCATCCACTACTTTGATCATGACCGGGCTGATGTCGACACCAATGCCATCACCCTCGATGTAAGGAATGATCGGGTTATCGGGCACGTTCAGGGAGTGGTCTGCGTTGACGGTGATTTTTTCACCTGCGGCTGGAACCTTGATCTTGTTGTATCCCATGCTGAACTCCATATGTGGGTTTAACATCTATGCCGCTCTCGAGCGTAACCCAGTTGAATGGGCACGCAAACCGAATGTTCTACATACCCGGTTACATGCCTGCCACAGCGCCCCTGACAACCCCGGATACAAAGGGCCTGGCGACAAAACACAGGGCGATATGCGAACGCTTCTTAGACCAATGGATGACCACTGATCCACCTCAGCCCTCGCCGGAACATTAGTGACCTATGTATACTGCGCCGGTGACCGCGGAGTCATCGCGAGGCACCACACTGCAATGAGTCTTTCAGGCCTAGAAAGGCTGAGCCGTTACCCCGGCTCGACCGCTTGACGCTCTACTGATGCATTCACATCACCGCGAAGAACCTCGACTTTCGGCTCATTGTTCACTGTGAACGAAAGCGCCTACCCTGCGCATCTCGAGAATCTGAGCACGCTCAGCAAAGAAGAGAGTTAATCCGAAATGCCCACCCGTTCGAAGATCATCTATACCTTCACCGACGAAGCTCCGGCCCTCGCCACCTATTCACTGCTGCCTATCATCGAAGCGTTCACCGCGCCGGCTGATATCGCTGTTGAGACGCGCGACATCTCTCTGGCAGGCCGAATCCTTGCCAGCTTCCCCGAGCAATTGGGTGCCAAGGCTGTAGCGGACCACCTCGCCGAATTGGGCGCCCTGGCCGTTACCCCTGAAGCCAATATCATCAAGCTGCCTAATATCAGCGCCTCAGTCCCGCAATTGCAGGCCGCGATCAAAGAACTGCAAGCGCAGGGCTTCGATATCCCGGATTACCCTGAGTCTGTAACCACTGACGCCGAGAAAGACGTTAAAGCGCGTTACAGCAAAGTCATGGGCAGCGCCGTAAACCCGGTACTGCGCGAAGGCAACTCCGACCGCCGCGCCCCGCTGTCGGTGAAAAACTACGCGCGCAAGCACCCGCACAAAATGGGTGCCTGGGCCGCAGACTCCAAGTCCCACGTGGCTCACATGAGCGAAGGCGACTTCTACGGCAGCGAAAAAGCAGCCCTGATTGAAGCCCCGGACAACGTCAAAATCGAATTGATCGCTCAAGACGGCACCACTACCGTCCTGAAAGAAAAAACGGCCGTACAGGCCGGCGAGATCATCGATTGCTCCGTGATGAGCAAAAAAGCCCTGCGCCAGTTCGTAGCGGCCGAAATCGAAGACGCCAAGAAACAAGGCGTACTGTTTTCGGTGCACTTGAAAGCCACCATGATGAAGGTCTCCGACCCGATCATGTTTGGTCAGATCGTGGCCGAGTTCTACAAAGACGCGCTGGAAAAACACGCTGACGTCCTGAAAGAAATCGGTTTCAACCTGAACAACGGCATCGGTGACCTGTACGCCCGCATCAAGGCCCTGCCTGCGGACAAGCAAGCCGAAATCGAAGCGGACATCCAGGCGGTCTACGCCAATCGTCCTGCGCTGGCCATGGTTAACTCCGACAAAGGCATCACCAACCTGCACGTGCCGAGCGACGTCATTGTCGACGCCTCGATGCCCGCCATGATCCGCGACTCCGGCAAGATGTGGGGCACCGACGGTCAGTTGCACGATGCCAAGGCCGTGATCCCGGACCGCTGCTACGCCACCATCTACCAGGCGGTTATCGAAGACTGCAAGCAACACGGCGCCTTCGATCCGACCACCATGGGCAGCGTGCCGAACGTCGGCCTGATGGCACAAAAAGCCGAAGAGTACGGCTCCCACGACAAGACCTTCCAAATCAAGACAGACGGCGTGGTTCGCGTGAGCGACAGCAACGGCAACGTGTTGATGGAACAAAAAGTCGAAGCTGGCGACATCTGGCGCATGTGCCAGGCCAAAGACGCGCCGATCCGTGACTGGGTCAAACTGGCCGTCAACCGTGCTCGCGCCAGCAACACCCCGGCTGTCTTCTGGCTCGACCCAAAACGCAGCCACGACGGCGTGATGATCGAGAAAGTTCAGGCTTACCTGAAGGATCACGACATCAGCGGCCTAGACATTCGCATCATGTCCCCGGTCGAAGCCATGAAATTCACGCTGGAGCGCACCCGCAAGGGTCTGGACACCATTTCGGTGACCGGTAACGTTCTGCGCGACTACCTGACTGACCTGTTCCCGATCATGGAACTGGGCACCAGCGCCAAAATGCTGTCGATCGTTCCGCTGATGAATGGCGGCGGCCTGTTTGAAACCGGCGCTGGCGGTTCGGCGCCCAAGCACGTGCAGCAACTGCTGGAAGAAAACTTCCTGCGCTGGGACTCGCTGGGTGAGTTCCTGGCGCTGGCAGCTTCCCTGGAGCACCTGGGCACGACTTACAACAACCCGAAAGCGTTGGTGTTGGCCAAAACCCTGGACCAGGCCACCGGCCAGTTCCTCGACAACAACAAATCGCCATCGCGCAAAGTCGGCAATATCGACAACCGCGGTAGCCACTTCTACTTGGCACTGTACTGGGCACAAGCCTTGGCAGCCCAGACTGAAGACAAAGACTTGCAAGCCCAATTTGCCCCTGTGGCAAAAGCCATGGCCGAGAACGAAGCAACCATCGTTGCCGAACTCAACGCTGTTCAGGGCAAGCCGGTAGACATCGGTGGTTATTACCACGCCGATGCCGACAAGCTCAGCAACGTAATGCGCCCTAGCGCCACGCTGAACGCGATCATCGCGTCGGTGTAAGAGCAACACCGCAACACCACAAACCCCGGCCCACGACGCCGGGGTTTGTGTTTTTGCCCCCCCCGTGTTGCGACACCTGCACATTTGGGGCTTGGCACAAACTTTCTGTAGCATCCAGAACCCCACCACCTTCAAGCCGAGCAGATTTCATGGAATGGAAACCCCACATCACGGTTGCCACAGTCGTCGAGGACCACGGCCGCTTTCTCATGATCGAAGAACTGAAGCACGAACGTGCCGTGCTTAATCAACCTGCCGGGCACCTGGACCCCAATGAAAGCCTCCTCGAAGCCGCGATTCGCGAAACCTTTGAAGAAACTGGCTATGACGTCGAATTGACCGGCGTGATCGGCATTTACCTGTACACCGCCCCCAGCAATGGTGTGACGTATCAGCGCGTGTGCTTTGCAGGCAAAGTGCTCAAGCATCACCCCGACTCGCCCCTCGATACCGGGATTATCGGCCCACTGTGGTTGACCCGAAACGAACTACTCGCACAGCGCCACCGCTGGCGCAGCGAACTGACCCTGCGCTGCATTGATGATTATCTGGCCGGCAAATTGTTCGACCTCTCGTTAATCCGCCCTTCGGTTTAGCCTTGAGCGCTCGGGCCTGCTAGAATCGCGTCCTTTTTCAAGACACTCATTGAACCCCTATGCGTGATCCAGCCTTAGTCGCCCCCGAAAAACAGCGCGTCATTGTCGGCATGTCCGGCGGTGTTGACTCTTCCGTTTCCGCCGTTCTGCTCATGGAGCAGGGCTATCAGGTGGAAGGCCTGTTCATGAAGAACTGGGAGGAAGACGACGGAACGGATTACTGCACCGCCATGGATGATCTGGCAGACGCCCAGGCCGTGTGCGACAAAATCGGCATCAAGCTGCACACTGCCAACTTTGCCGCCGAATACTGGGACAACGTGTTTGAACACTTCCTGGCCGAATACAAGGCCGGGCGCACGCCCAACCCGGACATCCTGTGCAACCGTGAAATCAAGTTCAAGGCGTTTCTCGACTACGCCCTGATGCTTGGCGCCGACCTGATTGCCACCGGCCACTACGTGCGCCGTCGCGACCTCGACGGCCGCACTGAGCTGCTTAAGGGCCTGGACCCGAACAAGGATCAAAGCTACTTCCTGCACGCCGTCGGCGGCGAGCAAATCGCCCGTACCCTGTTCCCGGTCGGCGAACTGGAAAAGCCCGAAGTGCGCAAAATTGCCGAGAAACACGGCCTGGCGACCGCCAAGAAGAAAGATTCCACCGGCATCTGCTTCATTGGTGAACGCCGCTTCAGCGACTTCCTCAAGCAATACCTGCCCGCACAGCCGGGCGAGATCAAAACCACCGAAGGCGAGGTCATCGGCCGTCATCACGGCCTGATGTATCACACCATTGGCCAGCGGCAGGGTCTGGGTATTGGCGGCCTCAAAGATACCAGCGACGAGCCGTGGTACGTGCTGCACAAAGACCTCGAAAACAACGAGTTGATTGTCGGTCAGGGTAACGATCACCCATGGCTGTTTTCGCGCGCCCTGCTGGTTTCGGAAATCTTTTGGGTCAACCCGATTGATCTCGGCAGCCCGCTGCGCCTGACCGCCAAAGTGCGCTATCGCCAGAGCGATCAGCCGTGCACGCTGGAAAAAACCGCAAGCGGCTACCGCGCGACCTTCGATGACCCGCAACGCGCCGTTACTCCTGGCCAGTCCGTGGTCTTCTACGAGGGTGACGTGTGCCTGGGCGGCGGCGTGATCGAAGTTGCTGAACCCTGGTCCAACAAGGGCGAACAGGCATGAATGCCACCCAGGAACAACTGATCGCGCTCGGCGGTGTTTTTCTGGCTGCCGTGCTGGTGGACAAGATCGCGCGTACCGGCCAGGTTGGTGAAGCTGACCTGGCCTGCATGCTTGGCACATTGCTGGTGCGCGACCCGAAAGACACGCTGGAAGTGTTTGGCGGCGACGACATCAACCTGCGCGAGGGTTACCGTGCGCTCATCGGCGCCCTTGAGCGCGATCCCAATACCTTGCAGCGCGAACCTTTGCGCTACGCACTGTCGATGCTCAATCTGGAGCGCCAACTGGCAAAGCGCGATGACATGCTTGAACTCATCGGCAAACGCTTGCCGCAGATCCAGTCACAGGTCGAGCACTTCGGTCCGGCCCATGAAAACGTAGTGGCTGCGTGCGGCGCACTGTATCAGGACACCCTGAGCACCCTGCGACAGCGGATTCAGGTTCACGGCGACATGCGCAACCTGCAACAACCCAACAACGCCGCCAAAATTCGCGCGCTGCTGCTGGCAGGGATTCGCTCGGCACGCTTGTGGCGGCAATTGGGCGGTCACCGCTGGCAGCTGGTATTCAGCCGTCGCAAACTGCTCAAAGAGCTATATCCAATGCTGCGCGGCTAAAAACCGCCAGAACGCACACTTTTGTAACGTCGCTTTCGCGTAAGACGCCGGTCACTTGGCAACGGACCGGCCGTTTTTTTTCATGTATGATACGCGCCCCATTTCGTTGCCCGACTGTCCGAGAACACCCCATGAAGCTCTCTTCGCTCACTGCGGTTTCCCCTGTTGACGGCCGCTACGCCGGCAAAACCCAGGCCCTGCGCCCTATTTTCAGCGAGTACGGTTTGATCCGTGCCCGCGTACTGGTTGAAGTTCGCTGGCTCCAGCGTTTGGCCGCTCACGCCGCCATCCCTGAAGTACCGGCCTTCTCCGCCGAAGCCAACGCCGTTCTGAATGAACTGGCCGAGAACTTCTCTCTGGAACACGCCGAACGCGTCAAAGAGATCGAACGCACCACCAACCACGACGTCAAAGCCATTGAGTACCTGCTCAAGGAACAGGCCGCCAAGTTGCCTGAACTGGCCAACGTCAGCGAATTCATCCACTTTGCCTGCACCAGCGAGGACATCAACAACCTGTCCCACGCCCTGATGCTGCGCGAAGGCCGCGATGACGTGATGCTGCCGCTGATGCGTCAAACTGCTGAAGCCATCCGCGAGTTGGCCATCCGCTTCGCCGACGTGCCGATGCTGTCGCGCACCCACGGCCAACCGGCGTCGCCTACCACTCTGGGTAAAGAGCTGGCCAACGTGGTTTACCGTCTGGAGCGCCAGATCGCTCAAGTGGCCGCGGTACCGCTACTGGGCAAAATCAACGGCGCCGTAGGCAACTACAACGCCCACCTGTCGGCCTACCCGCAGATTGACTGGGAAGCCAACGCCCGCGCCTTCATCGAAGACGAACTGGGCCTCGGCTTCAACCCGTACACCACGCAGATCGAACCGCACGACTACATTGCCGAGCTGTTCGACGCCATTGCGCGCTTCAACACCATCCTGATCGACTTCGACCGTGATATCTGGGGCTACATCTCCCTGGGTTATTTCAAACAGCGCACCATCGCTGGCGAAATCGGTTCGTCGACCATGCCGCACAAGGTCAACCCGATCGACTTCGAAAACTCCGAAGGCAACCTGGGTATCGCCAACGCACTGTTCCAGCACTTGGCCAGCAAGCTGCCAATCTCCCGCTGGCAGCGCGACCTGACCGACTCCACCGTGCTGCGCAACCTCGGCGTGGGTTTTGCCCACAGCGTGATCGCGTACGAAGCCAGCCTCAAAGGCATCAGTAAGCTGGAGCTCAATGCCCAGAAGATCGCTGCGGATCTGGATGCCTGCTGGGAAGTCCTGGCTGAGCCTATCCAGACCGTCATGCGTCGCTACAACATTGAAAACCCGTACGAGAAGCTTAAAGAGCTGACGCGCGGCAAGGGCATTAGCCCTGAAGCGCTGCAGACTTTCATTGATAGCCTTGAAATGCCGGAAGCGGCCAAGGCCGAGCTGAAGCTGCTGACCCCTGCCAATTACATCGGCAACGCGGTCGAACAGGCCAAGCGCATCTGATCGCTGTACGACCTACTAACGCCCGGCCGTGCCGGGCGTTTTTATTCCCGAATACAAAGCGCAACTTTTCAATAGGTTACACATGAATCCTGATCTTCCTCTTCAACTTCTGGGCGGCATCACTGCACGCGAATTCATGCGCGACTACTGGCAGAAAAAACCGCTGCTGATCCGACAGGCAATCCCTGACTTCGAAAGCCCGATCGATGCCGACGAACTGGCCGGTCTGGCGCTTGAAGAAGAGGTCGAATCGCGACTGGTCATCGAGCACGGCGAACGCCCGTGGGAGCTGCGCCGCGGGCCTTTTGCCGAAGATGAGTTCGGCAAATTGCCCGAGCGCGAATGGACCCTGCTGGTACAAGCGGTGGATCAATTCGTGCCGGAAGTGGGCGAGCTGCTGGAGAACTTTCGGTTCCTGCCAAGCTGGCGTATTGACGATGTGATGATCAGCTACGCCGCGCCCGGCGGCAGCGTAGGCCCGCACTTCGACAATTACGACGTGTTCCTGCTGCAAGGGGCCGGCAAGCGCCACTGGCAGATCGGTCAGATGTGCGACTCAGACAGCGCACTGCTGGAACACGCCGACCTGCGTATCCTGGCTGACTTCGAGGCCGCCGACGAGTGGACCCTGGAACCCGGCGACATGCTGTATCTGCCGCCACGCCTGGCCCACTGCGGAGTGGCAGTCGACGACTGCCTGACGTACTCGGTCGGTTTCCGCGCGCCGAGCGCAGCTGAAGTACTGACTCACTTCACCGACTTCCTGAGCCAGTACCTGCCCGATGAAGAGCGCTATACGGACGCCGACGCGCAACCGGTCAGCGACCCGCATCAGATCCAGCACGATGCGCTGGATCGCCTCAAAGGGCTGCTCGCTGAGCACATGAGCGATGAACGCATGCTTCTGACCTGGTTCGGCCAATTCATGACCGAGCCAAGATATCCGGAACTCGTGGTTGGCCCCGAACTCGAAGAGGAAGACTTGCTGGGCAGTCTCGACCAGGGCGCGGTATTGATTCGCAACCCGAGCGCCCGCTTAGCCTGGTCTGAAGTGGATGAAGACCTGTTGTTGTTTGCCAGCGGCCAGAGCCGCCTGCTACCGGGCAAACTGCGCGAGCTCTTGAAAATGATCTGTGCGGCTGATGCCTTGCACGCTGAAAACCTCGGCCCATGGCTGGCCGATGAAGATGGACGCAACCTGCTCTGTGAGCTGGTTAAACAAGGAAGCCTGGGGTTCGCTGATGAATAGAATTCACGTACGTGTCGCCGACTGGCAAAAGGATAACGCCGAACTTCGACGCATCCGTGAAGCGGTGTTTATTAATGAACAGCAGGTGCCGCCCGAGCTGGAGTGGGATTCGGACGATAGCAGCGCCGTGCACTTTCTGGCGTTTGAGGGTGATTACCCGATTGGCACGGCCAGGCTCCTGGCTGACGGCCATATAGGCCGGGTATCCGTGCTCAAGGACTGGCGCGGGCTGAAAGTTGGCGACGCGCTGATGCAAGCCACCCTCAAAGAAGCCGAAAAACGCGGCCTGAAAGAGCAGAAGCTAAGTGCGCAAGTGCACGCTACGCCTTTCTATGAACGACTCGGGTTCAAGATTGTGAGTGAAGAGTTTCTGGAGGCGGGCATTCCGCACGTGGACATGGTGCGCTGCGCTTGACACGAGCGATCCCTGTTGCTGGATAAGAAAACGCCCTGCCATCTTCGGATCGCAGGGCGTTTTGCCAAGTGTCATTCAACCTCGTCACATTTGCGCCGACAAACTGGCACACTGCCCTCATCCCTTTTCAAGCCTTGCGGAGATAACAGACATGGTCTTACGCCCCCTCATCGCCGGTCTGATGTTGCTGTTCAGCCTCAACGCCGTTGCCGACACCCAAGTCATCACCCTGAAAAACCGCACCAGCGCAGACTTACTGCCGGTTGCACAGCAGTTTATCGGCAAGGACGGCAACGTCAGCGTTTACGGCAATCAACTTATCGTCGAGGCGCCGTCAGAGAAAATCCAAAGCCTGGAAGCGCTGCTCAGACAACTCGACAAACCTGCACGCCGTTTACTCATCACCGTCGACACCAGCGATAACAACCTGCCGGACACCAACAGCAGCACACGGGTTTACAGCACCGCCAGCCGTGACGGCGGCGTTCAGCAAATTCAGGCCACTGAAGGTGTGCCCGCATTGATCCAGACAGGCCAAAGCATTCCCCAGACCAGCACCCAGACCGACGCATACGGGCGCCTCTCTGCACAAACCACTTACCGCACTGTGACCCGGGGTTTCTACATCACAGCCAGTGTTACAGGTGAAACGGTACACCTGGCGATCAGCACCAACCGCGACCGCATGAGCCAGGAACAACCGGATGTAGTGAACGTGCAAAGTACCGACACACAAGTCAGCGGCCCCCTTGGACAATGGATCACAGTGGCGGGCATCAGCGGCCAGAATCAAGCAGGGCAGCAGGGCCAAACCCTTACATACTCGACCCAAAACCGGGATGACATGACATTGCGGGTCAAAGTCGACGCGCTCGACCAAAAGGGCCAAAACTGACTGACGGGTCGTATTAGACCAAATATGTAGTGCAACCATAAAAGCACTACAAAACGTTTGACGGCTCAAAAAAGCGAAGGCATGATGGCCCCGCTCCCGCCGATCAGAGGCCCTGCAAAGCGCCCCCGACCGCAAGCGAGAAGCCATTCACGCACGTATACGAACAAAATGGTTGTGTGCCTGGTGGAGCAAAAATTTTTCAACCCAGACCTATGCGACGAGGTTTATCACCATGGCACTGACACGCGAACAGCAAATTGCAGCCCTCGAGAAAGACTGGGCCGAAAACCCACGCTGGAAAGGCGTGACTCGCGATTACTCCGCTGCTGACGTGGTCCGCCTGCGCGGCTCGGTTCAACCCGAGCACACCTTTGCAAAAATGGGCGCCGAAAAGCTGTGGAAACTGGTGACTCAGGGCGCACACCCGTCCTTCCGTCCTGAAAAAGATTTCGTCAACTGCATGGGCGCCCTGACCGGGGGCCAGGCAGTACAACAGGTTAAAGCCGGCATCCAGGCTATCTACCTCTCGGGCTGGCAAGTGGCGGCAGATAACAACTCTGCCGAATCCATGTACCCCGACCAGTCGCTGTACCCGGTGGACTCCGTTCCAACCGTGGTCAAGCGCATCAACAACTCGTTCCGTCGCGCCGACCAAATCCAGTGGAAATCCGGCAAAAACCCGGGTGATCAAGGTTACATCGACTACTTCGCACCCATCGTGGCAGACGCTGAAGCTGGCTTCGGCGGCGTACTGAACGCTTACGAGCTGATGAAGAACATGATCGAAGCGGGCGCTGCGGGCGTTCACTTCGAAGATCAACTGGCCTCGGTTAAAAAATGCGGCCACATGGGCGGCAAGGTATTGGTTCCAACCCAGGAAGCGGTACAGAAGCTGACGGCTGCGCGACTGGCTGCCGACGTGGCGGGCGTGCCAACCATCATTCTGGCCCGTACGGATGCTAACGCTGCCGACTTGCTGACCTCTGACTGCGACCCGTACGACAAGCCTTTTGTGTCCGGCGAACGCACCAAGGAAGGCTTCTACAAAGTGCGCGCTGGCCTGGATCAAGCCATTGCCCGTGGCCTGGCCTACGCACCGTATGCCGATCTGATCTGGTGTGAAACCGCCAAGCCGGACCTGGACGAAGCGCGTCGCTTTGCTGAAGCCATCAAGAAGGAATACCCGGACCAGATTCTGTCCTACAACTGCTCGCCTTCCTTCAACTGGAAGAAAAACCTGGACGACGCGACCATCGCCAAATTCCAGCGCGAGCTGTCGGCAATGGGCTACAAGCACCAGTTCATCACCCTGGCCGGCATCCACAACATGTGGCACAGCATGTTCAACCTGGCGCATGACTACGCCCGTAACGACATGACCGCCTACGTGAAGCTGCAAGAACAGGAATTTGCTGATGCTGCCAAAGGCTACACCTTTGTTGCGCACCAGCAAGAAGTGGGCACTGGCTACTTCGATGACATGACCACCGTGATTCAGGGTGGCTCGTCCTCGGTCACCGCCCTGACCGGCTCGACTGAAGAAGAACAGTTCCACTGATTGCCCGGCAACCAGTGAAACGACGGCCATTGCCTCGCCTGTAAAGAACAATCGCAATGCCTTGAACATAGCGCCCCGACCGGTTCGGGGCGTTTTTTTATTTGGATTTTGTGAAAATGTGCCCGCACGCCGACCAAAACCTGACCCAGATCCATACATCGAAAACAAAATCAGGTTAAAAAACCAAGTTCGAAACTTGCAACGGCTACATATATAAGCCAACTTGCGCAGGCAGGCTAAGCTGTAAAACAACACACTCGCACCCAAACGATATTCATTATCATTTGTAAGCGTTCCGGTGCTTAGCCGTGCAAACAAAACATCATTGCTGAAATAAGCTGTAAGGCCCGCATCACGTGGCCTACGTAGACTTTGGAGGAAGCTATACCACTAAAGGACTGAATTAATTCATCTTAGAAAATTTACTTGCTGGGTGTTTAGCCATAAAATCCCGCCCATCAATTGCGCTGCGACATATCGTCACTGCTTTATTACCTTTTTGAGCTCAGAGACATTGGCTCTCTGTTAAGGATTACCAGCATGCCCGAAGCGACAGGACTCATAGCCCACAACTGGGGCTTTGCCATTTTCCTTCTCGGCGTTGTCGGCCTTTGTGCCTTCATGCTTGGCGTCTCCAGCCTCCTCGGGTCAAAAGCCTGGGGCCGCAGCAAAAATGAACCGTTCGAGTCCGGCATGCTACCCACCGGTGGCGCCCGCTTGCGGCTCTCCGCAAAATTCTATCTGGTCGCGATGCTGTTCGTGATCTTCGATATCGAAGCCCTCTTTCTCTTTGCCTGGTCTGTGTCTGTTCGCGAAAGCGGCTGGACCGGATTCGTCGAAGCTCTCGTTTTCATAGCAATTCTGTTGGCAGGCCTTGTCTACCTATTTCGGGTGGGTGCTCTTGATTGGGCACCGGAAGCTCGTCGTAAGCGGCAGGCCAAGCTGAAACAATGAGGCTTTGGCGATGCAATACGAACTCACCAGGATCGACCCGGATGCTCCTAACGAGCAATACCCGATCGGCAAACGGGAAACCGTTGCCGATCCGTTAGAAGATCAAGTCCACAAAAACATTTTCATGGGCAAGCTTGAAGACGTGCTGAACGGCACGGTCAACTGGGGGCGTAAAAACTCCCTGTGGCCGTACAACTTCGGTCTGTCGTGCTGCTACGTGGAAATGACCACCGCCTTCACGGCGCCCCACGACATCGCGCGCTTTGGCGCCGAAGTTATCCGGGCCTCGCCGCGCCAGGCGGATTTCATGGTTATTGCCGGTACCTGCTTCATCAAGATGGCGCCGATCATTCAGCGTCTCTACGAGCAAATGCTTGAACCTAAATGGGTCATCTCCATGGGTTCGTGCGCCAACTCCGGTGGCATGTACGACATCTACTCCGTGGTTCAAGGGGTGGACAAGTTTTTGCCCGTGGACGTTTACGTACCCGGCTGCCCACCCCGCCCTGAGGCTTTCCTGCAAGGCTTGATGCTCTTGCAAGAGTCGATTGGCCAGGAGCGTCGCCCACTTTCCTGGGTCGTTGGCGAACAAGGCGTGTACCGCGCCGAGATGCCATCGCAAAAGGAACAGCGCCGCGAACAGCGTATTCAGGTGACCAACCTGCGCAGCCCCGACGAAGTCTGATCCAGCCCCGCGTCTTTTTTATAGAACGAGACACTGGCTTCATTCTTTACGTTGAACGAAAGCGATAAAAAACCATGACTACAGGCTCCGCTCTGTACATCCCGCCTTATAAGGCTGACGACCACGATGTGGTTGTCGAACTGAATAACCGTTTTGGCCCTGATGCATTCACTGCCCAGGCCACGCGCACCGGCATGCCGGTGCTTTGGGTTGCCCGCGCCAAACTGGTCGACGTGCTGACCTTCCTGCGCAACCTGCCAAAACCCTACGTCATGCTCTATGACCTGCACGGTGTCGACGAACGTCTGCGCACCAAGCGTCAGGGCCTGCCATCGGGTGCCGACTTCACTGTGTTCTATCATCTGATGTCGCTTGAGCGTAACAGCGACGTCATGATTAAGGTCGCCCTGTCCGAAGGCGATCTGAGCCTGCCGACCGTGACTGGGATCTGGCCGAACGCCAACTGGTACGAGCGGGAAGTGTGGGACATGTTCGGCATCGACTTTGCCGGGCACCCGCACCTGTCGCGCATCATGATGCCCCCGACCTGGGAAGGTCACCCGCTGCGCAAGGACTTTCCTGCACGCGCCACGGAATTCGACCCGTACAGCCTGAGCCTGGCCAAAGTCCAGCTGGAAGAAGAAGCCGCACGCTTCAAGCCTGAAGACTGGGGCATGAAGCGTTCCGGCGAAAACGAGGACTACATGTTCCTCAACCTGGGGCCGAACCACCCTTCGGCTCACGGTGCCTTCCGCATCATCCTGCAACTGGACGGCGAAGAAATCGTCGACTGCGTGCCTGACATTGGCTACCACCACCGTGGCGCCGAAAAAATGGCCGAGCGCCAGTCGTGGCACAGTTTCATCCCGTACACCGACCGTATCGATTACCTCGGCGGCGTGATGAACAACCTGCCGTACGTGCTCTCGGTTGAAAAACTGGCCGGGATCAAGGTACCGGACCGCGTCGACACCATCCGCATCATGATGGCCGAGTTCTTCCGTATCACCAGCCACCTACTGTTCCTGGGGACCTATATCCAGGACGTGGGCGCCATGACGCCGGTGTTCTTCACCTTCACTGACCGTCAACGCGCCTACAAAGTGATTGAGGCGATTACCGGTTTCCGTCTGCACCCGGCCTGGTACCGCATCGGCGGCGTTGCTCACGACCTGCCTCGCGGCTGGGAAAAACTGGTTCAGGAATTCGTCGAGTGGATGCCAAAGCGTCTGGACGAATATCAAAAAGCCGCTCTGGACAACAGCATCCTGCGAGGCCGTACCATCGGCGTTGCACAGTACAACACCAAAGAAGCCCTCGAATGGGGCGTTACAGGTGCTGGCCTGCGTTCTACCGGGTGCGACTTCGACCTGCGTAAGGCGCGTCCCTACTCGGGCTACGAGAACTTCGAGTTCGAAGTGCCGTTGGCGGCCAATGGCGATGCCTACGACCGTTGCATCGTGCGTGTCGAAGAGATGCGCCAGAGCCTGAAAATCATCGAGCAGTGCATGCGCAACATGCCGGCCGGCCCGTACAAGGCGGATCACCCGCTGACCACGCCGCCGCCCAAAGAGCGCACCTTGCAGCACATCGAGACCTTGATTACGCACTTCCTGCAAGTTTCGTGGGGCCCGGTCATGCCGGCCAACGAATCCTTCCAGATGATTGAAGCGACCAAGGGCATCAACAGTTATTACCTGACGAGCGATGGCGGCACCATGAGCTACCGCACCCGGATTCGCACCCCAAGCTTTGCCCATTTGCAGCAGATCCCTTCGGTGATCAAAGGCGAAATGGTCGCGGACTTGATTGCGTACCTGGGTAGTATCGATTTCGTTATGGCCGACGTGGACCGCTAAGCATGAACAGCACGCTTATCCAGACAGACCGTTTCGCCCTTAGCGAAACCGAGCGCTCGGCCATCGAGCACGAGATGCATCACTACGAAGATCCGCGCGCAGCGTCGATCGAGGCGCTTAAGATCGTTCAGAAAGAACGTGGCTGGGTGCCGGACGGCGCGATTTATGCCATTGGCGAACTGCTGGGCATCCCCGCCAGTGACGTCGAAGGCGTGGCCACGTTCTACAGCCAGATCTTCCGCCAGCCGGTCGGTCGACACATCATTCGCGTATGCGACAGCATGGTCTGCTACATCGGTGGTCACGAGTCCGTGGTCAGCGAGATCCAGACCAAGCTGGGCATCGGCCTGGGCCAGACCACAGCAGACGGTCGCTTCACGCTGCTGCCGGTGTGCTGCCTGGGCAACTGCGACAAAGCGCCTGCGTTGATGATCGACGACGACACTTTCGGTGATGTCCAGCCATCGGGCGTTGCAACGTTGTTGGAGGGCTACCCATGACCCTGACTTCTTTCGGGCCTGCCAACCGCATTGCGCGCACGGCAGAAACCCATCCCCTGACCTGGCGCCTGCGTGACGACGGCGAGCCGGTGTGGCTTGACGAATATCAAGCCAAAAACGGCTATGCGGCGGCTCGCAAAGCCTTCGCTGACATGGCTCAGGACGACATCGTCCAGACCGTGAAAGACGCTGGCCTCAAAGGTCGCGGCGGTGCTGGTTTCCCCACCGGCGTGAAGTGGGGGCTAATGCCCAAAGACGAATCCATGAACATCCGTTACCTGCTGTGTAACGCCGATGAGATGGAGCCCAACACCTGGAAAGACCGCATGCTGATGGAGCAACTGCCCCATCTGCTGATTGAAGGCATGCTGATCAGTGCCCGTGCACTGAAAACCTACCGTGGCTACATCTTCCTGCGTGGCGAATACACCACAGCGGCCGTGCACCTGCGCCGTGCCGTCGAAGAAGCCAAGGCCGCGGGCCTGCTGGGCAAAAACATTCTGGGCTCGGGATTTGATTTCGAACTGTTCGTGCACACCGGTGCCGGGCGTTATATCTGCGGTGAAGAAACCGCACTGATCAACTCCCTTGAAGGCCGACGTGCCAACCCGCGTTCCAAACCGCCCTTCCCGGCGGCTGTGGGCGTTTGGGGCAAGCCGACATGCGTCAACAACGTAGAGACCTTGTGCAACGTACCGGCCATCATCGGCAACGGCGTTGACTGGTACAAATCCCTGGCCCGCGAGGGCAGCGAAGACCACGGCACCAAGCTGATGGGCTTCTCCGGCAAGGTCAAGAACCCCGGCCTGTGGGAACTGCCATTTGGCGTGACTGCGCGCGAGCTGTTCGAAGATTACGCGGGCGGCATGCGAGACGGCTTCAAGCTCAAGTGCTGGCAGCCGGGCGGCGCCGGTACAGGCTTCCTGCTGCCTGAACATCTGGACGCACAAATGTACGCCGGCGGGATCGCCAAGGTGGGTACCCGCATGGGTACGGGCCTGGCCATGGCCGTGGACGACAGCGTCAACATGGTCTCGCTGCTGCGCAACATGGAGCAGTTCTTTGCCCGCGAGTCGTGCGGTTTCTGCACGCCTTGCCGCGATGGCCTGCCATGGAGCGTCAAGCTGCTGATGGCCATCGAGAAAGGTGAAGGCCAGCCGGGCGACATCGAGACCCTGCTGGGTCTGGTGGGTTTCCTGGGCCCGGGCAAGACGTTCTGTGCCCACGCACCGGGCGCCGTGGAGCCACTGGGCAGCGCAATCAAGTACTTCCGTCCAGAATTCGAAGCCGGCATTGCGCAAGCAAAACCCGGTGTTCCACCTCTGGCACGCCCGATTGTAATCGGCGCGTAACGTTCTGAATGAGGGTGGTCCGTGCCGCCCTCTGATCGTTCGATAACGCCGTAAGGCTGGGTAGCTTCGAACGAATAACAAGATTCCATTAGCCACGCCCGCTGACACCGGGCCAACGAAGACCTTTGAACCATGGCCACTATCCACGTAGACGGCAAAGAGCTCGAAGTCGATGGGGCAGACAACCTGTTACAGGCCTGTCTGTCGCTGGGACTCGATATTCCGTATTTCTGCTGGCACCCTGCCCTGGGCAGTGTTGGCGCCTGCCGCCAGTGCGCAGTCAAGCAATACACCGACGAGAACGACACCCGTGGTCGTATCGTGATGTCCTGCATGACCCCGGCCACTGACGGAAGCTGGATTTCCATCGACGACGAAGAAGCGAAAGTGTTTCGTGCCAGCGTTGTCGAATGGCTGATGACCAACCACCCGCACGACTGCCCTGTGTGCGAAGAGGGCGGTCACTGCCACCTGCAAGACATGACCGTGATGACCGGTCACAACGAGCGCCGTTATCGTTTCACCAAACGCACCCACCAGAACCAGGAACTTGGCCCGTTCATCGCTCACGAGATGAACCGCTGCATCGCCTGTTATCGCTGCGTGCGTTTCTATAAAGACTACGCTGGCGGTACTGACCTCGGCGTATTCGGCGCTCACGACAACGTGTACTTCGGTCGCGTTGAAGACGGCGTTCTCGAAAGCGAGTTCTCGGGCAACCTCACCGAAGTCTGCCCGACCGGTGTGTTCACCGACAAAACCCACTCCGAGCGCTACAACCGCAAGTGGGACATGCAATTCGCGCCAAGCATCTGCCACGGTTGCTCCAGCGGCTGCAACATCAGCCCGGGCGAGCGTTATGGCGAATTGCGCCGCATCGAAAACCGCTTCAACGGTTCTGTCAACCAGTACTTCCTGTGTGACCGTGGTCGCTTCGGTTACGGCTACGTCAACCGTACCGATCGCCCGCGTCAGCCGCTGCTGGCCGACGGCAACAAGCTGAGCGTCGACGCTGCACTGGACAAGGCAGCCGAACTGCTGCGCGGTCGCAATATTGTGGGTATCGGTTCGCCTCGCGCCAGCCTCGAAAGCAATTTCGCACTGCGCGAGCTGGTAGGCGCCGAGCATTTCTACTCGGGTATCGAAGCCGGTGAGCTGGAGCGTATCCGTCTGGTGTTGCAAGTCCTCAAGGACAGCCCGCTGCCGGTGCCGAACCTGCGCGATATCGAAGACCACGACGCGATTTTCGTCTTGGGCGAAGACTTGACCCAGACCGCCGCGCGTATGGCTCTGTCGTTGCGTCAGTCGGTCAAGGGCAAAGCCGAAGACATGGCCGACGCCATGCGCGTTCAGCCGTGGCTTGACGCGGCGGTGAAAAACATCGGTCAGCACGCGCTGAACCCGCTGTTCATTGCCAGCCTTGCAGAAACCAAGCTGGACGACGTGGCTGAAGAATGCGTTCACGCCGCGCCGGACGATCTGGCCCGCATCGGTTTCGCCGTGGCTCATGCCCTCGATGCCAGCGCGCCTGCCGTTACCGGACTGGACACTGAAGCTCAGGCACTGGCGCAACGCATTGCCGACGCCTTGCTCGCCGCCAAACGTCCTCTGATCATTGCCGGTACTTCACTGGGCTCCAAAGCCTTGATCGAAGCGGCGGGCAACATTGCCAAAGCCCTGCACCTGCGCGAAAAAGCCGGTTCCATCAGCCTTGTCGTGCCTGAAGCCAACAGCCTTGGCCTGGCCATGCTCGGCGGTGAATCGGTAGACGCCGCGCTGCAAGCGGTGATTGACGGCCAGGCCGACGCCATCGTGGTACTGGAAAACGACCTCTTCACCCGCGTAGATGCCGTGAAAGTGAACGCTGCGCTGGACGCAGCCAAAGTCGTGATCGTTGCCGACCATCAGAAAACCGCCACCACCGACCGTGCCGACCTGGTACTGCCAGCGGCCAGTTTCGCTGAAGGCGACGGCACACTGGTCAGCCAGGAAGGCCGCGCCCAGCGCTTCTTCCAGGTGTTTGACCCACGTTATCTGGACGCCAGCAACCTGATCCACGAAGGCTGGCGCTGGTTGCACGCCCTGCGCAGCACCCTGCTGAACAAACCGGTCGACTGGACGCTGCTGGACCATGTGACTCAGGCTACAGCCGCCTGCACGCCTGAACTGGCCGGCATCGTTGAAGCGGCGCCTTCGGCGGCCTTCCGCATCAAAGGCCTGAAACTGGCCCGCGAACCGCTGCGCTACAGCGGCCGCACGGCCATGCGCGCCAACATCAGTGTGCACGAGCCGCGTACCCCGCAAGACCCGGACACTGCGTTCGCCTTCTCCATGGAAGGCTACTCGGGCTCCGTTGAGCCACGTCAGCAAGTGCCTTTTGCCTGGTCGCCGGGTTGGAACTCGCCACAAGCGTGGAACAAGTTCCAGGACGAAGTCGGCGGTCACATCCGTGCGGGCGATCCAGGCATTCGACTGATCGAAAGCAAGGGCGATTCGCTAAGCTGGTTCGCCAACATTCCGGGCGCATTCAACCCGGCGCGTGGCACTTGGCAAGTGGTGCCGTTCTATCACCTGCTGGGCAGCGAAGAAAACTCTTCGAAAGCCGCGCCGGTACAAGAACGCATTCCTGCCGCCTATATCGCGCTGGCCAAGTCCGAAGCCGATCGCCTGGGCGTTAATGACGGTGCACTGCTCAGCCTGAACGTAGCCGGTGTGAGCCTGCGTTTGCCGCTGCGTATCAATGAAGAGCTGGGTGCTGGCCTGGTGGCATTGCCTGCCGGTCTGGCCGGTATCCCGCCAGCGATCTTTGGCCTTACCGTTGACGGTTTGCAGGAGGCAGCCCAATGACCTGGTTCACGCCTGAAGTGATCGACGTGATTCTCTCGGTGGTCAAAGCCGTGGTAATCCTGCTCGCCGTGGTGGTATGCGGTGCGCTGTTGAGCTGGGTCGAGCGCCGCTTGCTCGCCCTGTGGCAAGACCGTTACGGTCCGAACCGCGTCGGCCCGTTCGGCGCGTTTCAGATCGCCGCTGACATGATCAAAATGTTCTTCAAGGAAGACTGGACACCGCCGTTTGCCGACAAGGTGATTTTCACTTTGGCACCGGTTGTGGCCATGAGCGCCTTGCTGATCGCCTTCGCGATTATCCCCATCACCCCGACCTGGGGTGTGGCGGACCTGAACATCGGGATCCTGTTCTTCTTCGCCATGGCCGGCCTGTCGGTGTACGCGGTGTTGTTCGCAGGCTGGTCGAGCAACAACAAGTTCGCCCTGCTCGGCAGCCTGCGAGCCTCGGCTCAGACTGTTTCGTACGAAGTGTTCATGGGCCTGTCGCTGATGGGTATCGTTGTGCAGGTTGGCTCGTTCAACATGCGCGATATCGTTGAATATCAAGCGCAGAACCTGTGGTTCATCATTCCGCAGATCTTCGGTTTCCTGACCTTCTTCATTGCCGGCGTCGCCGTGACTCACCGTCACCCGTTCGACCAGCCGGAAGCGGAGCAGGAACTGGCCGATGGTTACCACATTGAATATGCCGGTATGAAATGGGGCATGTTCTTCGTCGGTGAATACATCGGGATCGTGTTGATCTCGGCGTTGCTGGTGACTCTGTTCTTCGGTGGCTGGCACGGGCCTTTCGGCATCCTGCCGCAGATTCCGTTTATCTGGTTCGCCCTGAAGACCGCGTTTTTCATCATGATCTTCATCCTGCTGCGCGCTTCTATTCCGCGCCCTCGGTATGACCAAGTGATGGATTTCAGCTGGAAGTTCTGCCTGCCGCTGACCCTGATCAATTTGCTGGTAACCGCCGCAGTCGTGTTGTTGAACACGCCCGCCGGCGCGGTTCAGTGAGGATAGAGACCCATGTTCAAGTACTTGTTTGACATCGTGCATGGCACCTACACCCAGCTTCGCAGCCTGGTGATGGTGTTTGGCCATGCCTTCCGCAAGCGTGACACGCTGCAATACCCGGAAGAACCGGTCTACCTGCCACCGCGTTACCGTGGCCGGATTGTCCTGACCCGCGACCCGGACGGCGAAGAGCGTTGTGTTGCCTGTAACCTGTGCGCCGTGGCGTGTCCGGTAGGCTGCATATCGCTGCAAAAAGCCGAAACCGAAGATGGTCGCTGGTACCCGGAGTTTTTCCGCATCAACTTCTCACGCTGCATTTTCTGCGGCTTGTGTGAGGAAGCCTGCCCGACCACCGCCATCCAGCTCACGCCGGATTTCGAAATGGCCGAGTTCAAACGTCAGGATCTGGTGTACGAGAAAGAAGATCTGCTGATCTCCGGTCCCGGCAAGAACCCTGACTACAACTTCTATCGTGTTGCGGGTATGGCCGTTGAAGGCAAGCCGAAAGGCGCTGCTCAGAACGAAGCCGAGCCGATCAACGTGAAGAGCTTGCTGCCTTAAGGAAGAACGATGGAATTCGCTTTCTATTTCGCATCGGGTGTTGCTGTCGTGTCCACGCTGCGCGTGATCACCAACACCAACCCTGTGCACGCCCTGCTCTACCTGATTATTTCGCTGATTGCCGTGGCGATGACCTTCTTCAGCCTCGGCGCGCCCTTTGCCGGCGTCCTCGAAGTGATCGCTTACGCCGGCGCCATCATGGTGCTGTTCGTGTTTGTGGTGATGATGCTTAACCAGGGCCCGGCCTCGGTGACGCAGGAGCGTCACTGGCTCAAACCCGGTATATGGATCGGACCGAGCATTCTGTCCGCCATCCTGCTGGCCGAACTGCTGTACGTGCTGTTCGCACAGCAGAGCGGCGCTGCCATCGGTCAAACCACCATTGATGCAAAAGCCGTCGGCGTGAGCCTGTTCGGCCCGTATCTGCTGGTGGTCGAACTCGCCTCCATGCTGTTGCTTGCAGCAGCGGTGACGGCGTTCCACGTGGGCCGCAACGAGGCGAAGGAGCAATAAGATGCCTGGAATACCTTTGGAACATGGCCTTGCGGTAGCAGGCGTCCTGTTCTGCCTCGGTCTGGTTGGACTGATGGTTCGCCGTAACATTCTCTTCGTATTGATGAGTCTGGAAATCATGATGAACGCTGCTGCACTGGCGTTCATCGTTGCCGGTGCACGCTGGGCGCAACCGGATGGACAGGTCATGTTCATTCTGGTGATCACCCTGGCAGCAGCCGAGGCCAGTATTGGCCTGGCGATCCTGCTGCAGCTGTATCGCCGCTTCCACACGCTTGATATCGATGCTGCCAGTGAGATGCGCGGATGAACCTTCTCTTTCTGACTTTCGTATTCCCCCTGATCGGCTTTTTGCTGCTGTCGTTCTCCCGTGGACGCTTCAGCGAAAACCTCTCGGCCCTGATCGGCGTTGGCTCCATCGGCCTGTCGACCCTTGTGGCCGCGTACGTGATCTGGCAATTCAACGTCTCGCCGCCTGAAGGCGGTCACTACACGCAAGTGCTGTGGCAGTGGATGGCGGTGGGTGAGTTCAAGCCGAACTTCGCCCTGTACCTGGACGGTCTGTCCGTCACCATGCTCGGCGTGGTGGTCGGTGTAGGCTTCCTGATCCACATCTTTGCCTCGTGGTACATGCGCGGTGAAGACGGCTACTCGCGCTTCTTCGCTTACACCAACCTGTTTATCGCCAGCATGCTGTTCCTGATCCTGGCCGATAACCTGCTGTTCGTGTACTTCGGCTGGGAAGGCGTGGGCCTGTGCTCCTACCTGTTGATCGGTTTCTACTACAGCAACCGCAACAACGGTAACGCCGCACTCAAAGCGTTCATCGTGACCCGCATCGGCGACGTGTTCATGGCCATCGGCCTGTTCATTTTGTTCCAGCAATTGGGCACGTTGAACATTCAGGAGCTGCTGGTTCAGGCACCGCTCAAGTTCCAGGCCGGCGATTTCTGGATTGTACTGGCGACCCTGATGCTGCTGGGTGGTGCGGTCGGTAAATCGGCGCAGCTGCCCCTGCAAACCTGGCTGGCAGACGCCATGGCCGGCCCGACGCCGGTGTCGGCACTGATTCACGCCGCTACCATGGTGACCGCAGGTGTTTACCTGATCGCGCGTACCCACGGCCTGTTCACACTAGCGCCTGAAGTGCTGCATCTGGTGGGCATCGTGGGAGGTGTGACACTGGTACTGGCCGGTTTTGCGGCACTGGTGCAAACCGACATCAAACGTATCCTCGCCTACTCCACCATGAGCCAGATCGGCTACATGTTCCTCGCCTTGGGCGTCGGAGCATGGGATGGCGCGATTTTCCACCTGATGACCCACGCCTTCTTCAAGGCATTGCTGTTCCTTGCTTCGGGTGCGGTGATTGTTGCCTGCCACCACGAGCAGAACATCTTCAAGATGGGCGGTCTGTGGAAGAAACTGCCACTGGCTTACATCAGCTTCATCGTCGGCGGCGCGGCCTTGTCTGCACTGCCTCTGCTGACCGCAGGCTTCTACTCCAAAGACGAAATTCTTTGGGAAGCATTCGCCAGCGGCAACAACGAGTTGCTGTACGCCGGTCTGGTGGGTGCCTTCATGACTTCGCTGTACACCTTCCGCCTGATCTTCATCACCTTCCACGGTGAAGCCAAGACACAAGCCCATGCAGGCCATGGTGTGTCGTACTGGCTGCCACTGAGTGTACTGATCGTCCTGTCGACCTTTATCGGCGCCATGATCACGCCTCCACTGGCGGGTGTACTGCCACAAAGCGTTGGCCATGCCGGCGGCGAAGCCAAGCACAGCCTGGAAATCGCCTCGGGTGCCATCGCATTGGCGGGTATCCTGCTGGCCGCCCTGCTTTACCTGGGCAAGCGTCGTTTCGTGACGGCTGTGGCCAACAGCGGTATTGGTCGCTTCCTGTCGGCCTGGTGGTTTGCTGCATGGGGCTTCGACTGGCTGTACGACAAACTGTTCGTCAAACCGTACCTGTTGATCTGCCGCCTGCTGCGCAAAGACCCTCTGGATCAGACCATCGGTCTGGTACCTAAGATGGCCAAGGCCGGGCACAACGCCCTGAGCCGCAGCGAAACCGGTCAACTGCGTTGGTACGCTGCTTCCATGGCTGCCGGTGCGGTACTGGTCATGGGCGCCATCGTACTGGTAGCGGTCTGATATGAACCTTCGACATTGCGAAAGGAATTGAGCCCGTCATGATTCTGCCTTGGCTAATCCTGATCCCCTTTATCGGCGGCCTGCTGTGCTGGCTGGGTGAGCGCTTCGGCGCCACCTTGCCACGCTGGATTGCGTTGCTGACCATGTCCCTTGAACTTGCGCTCGGCCTCTGGCTGTGGGCGCACGGGGACTACCACTTGGCACCTAACCCGGGCGCAGCCCCGGCCTGGGCGCTTGAGTTCCAGCACACCTGGATCGAACGCTTCGGCATCAGCGTGCACTTGGCGCTCGATGGCCTGTCCCTGCTGATGATCTTGCTCACCGGCTTGCTCGGTGTGCTGTCGGTCTTGTGCTCCTGGAAAGAAATCCAGCGTCACGTGGGCTTCTTCCACCTGAACTTGATGTGGATCCTGGGCGGTGTGGTCGGCGTGTTCCTCGCCATCGACCTGTTCATGTTCTTCTTCTTCTGGGAAATGATGCTGGTGCCGATGTACTTCCTCATCGCGCTCTGGGGTCACAGTTCATCGGACGGTAAGAAAACCCGCATTTACGCAGCGACCAAGTTCTTCATCTTCACTCAGGCTTCCGGCCTGATCATGCTGGTGGCGATCCTCGGTCTGGTGCTGGTCAACTTCAATGAAACCGGCGTGCTGACCTTCAGCTATGCCGAGTTGCTGAAAACCAAGATGTCACTCACTACCGAGTACATTCTGATGCTCGGCTTCTTTATTGCCTTTGCCGTGAAACTGCCGGTTGTACCGTTTCACTCCTGGTTACCGGATGCTCACGCACAAGCGCCGACTGCAGGCTCGGTCGACCTGGCCGGTATCTTGCTGAAAACCGCGGCGTATGGTTTGCTGCGTTTCGCCCTGCCCCTGTTCCCGAACGCTTCGGCCGAATTCGCGCCGATTGCCATGACCCTGGGTCTGATCGGGATTTTCTACGGCGCATTCCTCGCTTTCGCACAAACCGATATCAAGCGTCTGATCGCTTTTTCCAGTGTTTCCCACATGGGCTTCGTACTGATCGGGATTTACTCCGGCAGCCTGCTGGCTCTGCAAGGCGCTGTGATCCAGATGCTGGCGCACGGTGTATCGGCGGCGGCGCTGTTTATTCTCAGCGGTCAGCTGTACGAGCGCCTGCACACCCGTGACATGCGTGAAATGGGCGGTTTGTGGTCGAAGATCGCCTACCTGCCGGCCATTAGCCTGTTCTTTGCTGCCGCGTCGCTGGGCTTGCCGGGCACCGGTAACTTTGTCGGCGAGTTCCTGATCCTGATTGGCTCGTTTGCCAGCTTCCCTTGGGTCACGGCGATTGCCACGACCGGCCTGGTGTTTGGCTCGGTCTACTCGTTGATCATGATTCACCGCGCCTACTTCGGCCCTTCCAAGTCGGACGCCGTACTGGCCGGCATGGACGCACGTGAAATGATCATGGTGCTCGGTCTGGCGGTATTGCTGATTTTCATCGGCGTGTACCCGCAACCGTTCCTCGACACCTCTGCTGCGACCATGAATGGCGTGCAGCAATGGCTCGGCACCGCCTTCACTCAACTCGCTTCGGCCCGGTAAGAGCGCTATGGAATTCACGATCCAACACTTTATCGCGCTTGCTCCACTGTTGATTACCAGCATCACCCTCGTTGTGGTGATGCTGGCAATCGCGTGGCGCCGCAACCACTCACAGACCTTCCTGCTCTCGGTAGCGGGTCTCAACCTGGCACTGCTGTCGATCTTCCCGGCGTTGAAAGTCGCTCCATTGGCCGTCACTCCGCTGTTGATGCTGGACAACTTTGCTTACCTGTATATCGGGCTGATCCTGGTCGCGACCCTGGCCTGCGTGACACTTGCGCATGCCTATCTGGGTGAAGGCGGTACAGGTTACCCGGGCAACCGCGAAGAGCTTTACTTATTGATGCTGCTGGCAGCGTCGGGCGGTCTGGTACTGGTCAGCGCACAACACCTGGCAGGCCTGTTCATCGGTCTGGAACTGCTCTCGGTCCCTGTCTACGGGCTCGTGGCCTATGCCTTTTTCAACAAACGTTCACTGGAAGCCGGCATCAAATACATGGTGCTGTCGGCCGCTGGTTCAGCGTTCCTGTTGTTTGGTATGGCCTTGCTCTACGCAGAAGCCGGCAGCCTGAGCTTCAGCGGCATCGGCCATGCGTTGGCCGCTACCGGTGCTCCGAGTGCCATCGCGCAGCTCGGTTTGGGGATGATGCTGGTCGGTCTGGCGTTCAAGCTGTCGCTGGTGCCTTTCCACCTCTGGACGCCGGACGTGTACGAAGGCGCTCCGGCGCCCGTAGCGGCGTTTTTGGCGACCGCTTCGAAAGTCGCGGTATTTGCTGTGATGGTACGGTTGTTCCAGATCTCTCCTGCCGCCACCACCGGCGTCATGAGCGACGTACTGACCGTGATCGCGATTGCCTCGATCCTGTTCGGTAACTTGCTGGCACTCACGCAAACCAACCTCAAGCGTCTGCTGGGTTATTCGTCCATCGCCCACTTCGGCTACCTTCTGATTGCTCTGGTCGCCAGTAAAGGCATGGCCATGGAAGCCATCGGCGTCTACCTGATCACCTACGTACTCACCAGTCTGGGTGCGTTCGGTGTGATCACATTGATGTCCTCGCCTTACAAAGGCCGTGACGCGGACGCCCTGTATGAATACCGCGGCCTGTTCTGGCGCCGTCCGTACATGACCGCCGTACTGACGGTGATGATGCTGTCGCTGGCCGGTATTCCCCTGACCGCAGGCTTCATCGGCAAGTTCTACATCATTGCTACCGGTGTTCAGGCGCAGCAATGGTGGCTGGTGGCTTCCCTGATCCTGGGCAGTGCCATCGGCGTCTTCTACTACCTGCGTGTGATGGTCACTCTGTACCTTGTTGAACCGAAACTGCATCGCCACGATGCTCCGCTCAATTGGGAACAGCAAGCAGGCGGCGTGATGTTGCTCGCTGTGTCGGTATTGGTCTTCGTGCTGGGTGTTTACCCTCAGCCGATGCTGGAACTGGTACAACGCGCCACCCTGGGCTTGCTGGGCTAACCCCTCTCGCCCGACCCGCTACCCCGTGAAAGCCTGGCTTTCACGGGGTATTTTTTTATCAGCTGTTTATAAACAGCCCGCGAGCTGGGTAATGCCAAAATAGTTCTGAATATTGATTGCCAAAGACTCGATATTGACACTTACCTACACACTGTTAATTCACCCACGCTTAGCCATTGGCACTGCTTTCCCCTCTGCTGTTTATACCTTGCGAAACACTCAGCAACGACAGCAGCCTGCGCCTCTATACGTCCCCTTCCTGCACATACAAATTATCAAATACTTATTACAAAACTGAAAAACACGGTGCATTGACAGGTATTTTTATCCCTCATACATTCGCTGCCTCGCGAGCTTCCTGCCTTAGAAACAATAAATAAAACTGCGCACCGACTTTTAAAATACCAAAGGAAAATGACCCATGCAGACTCTTCACCAGTCCAGCGGTTATTACTCAACGACCGATGGCCACCAGTTGTATTGGGAACGACATGGAAACCTCGGCGGCGAACCCGTTTTCTTTATTCACGGCGGACCCGGCGGAAGCTGTAATGAAAAACATCTGCTGTTCTTTGATCTTAAGCACGTTGATGTCGTTTTATTTGATCAACGGGGCTGCGGGCGCTCCACGCCCCAAGGGCGACTAACGGATAACAATACGGATGCACTGGTTCAAGACATAGACGCTCTGCGCCATTACTTTGGATTTGAACGCCTCAGCGTGCTCGGGGTGTCATGGGGCAGTTGGCTGGCTCTGAAATATCAGCACCGGTTCAAGCATCGCGTTAACCGGTGCGTTGCTGCGTCGGTATTTGCACCTGAAGAAAAAGTGTTTAGTGCCTATGAACGGATACTCGAGCAAACCCTTGAACGTTTACCCGATGTAGGCGTGACCCTCAACCAAACCTACAAGGCGCTGTGCACAGATAGCCATGAAGCCCGCCGCGCTGCAGCGCTCAACTGGAGCAAGGCCCACCTCGCAGGGATCATGACCGATGAGCAACTGGATGACTTTGTAGACAGCTCGGCCATCGCCTCCATTCGTCTCGAACTGCACTATCACCTCAACCACTACTTCTTCACCCCTGAGGACCTGAATCTTCGAATCGGCCCCAACACGACCCTTATCCAAGGAATAGACGACCCATGCGGACTGCTGAGCATGCGCTGGCTGCAAGAGCGCTCGAGCGGCCCAAGCTTGCTGGTCAAGGCAGGCCACAATGCACTTGAGCCCACCTTACTGAGCCACATCCGACAAACACTCGCCCCATAAGGTTTTAGTAAGAAAATACTGCCTATCGCGTCGAACTCTCGCTTAATTCCTGAAATGAGTGATGAGCCCTACACAACTTAAAAAAACGCCCTGACTGTAAAAAAGCACTCTATTGACAGCCCTACAATAAACACCTCACACACTCACCCTTGTACCTACACTCAAGTTCACGCCTCCGTATTATTAAACGCCGGTCACACCCGCATTCCAGCGCCTTCCCACACCAACCGAACAGTGAATAGCACCGAACAAAAATAAACATGTACCAAAATATTAATTCGCTCGCGCAAGTTGAAACTGCGTTCATTGACAGCCAAGAATACAGGCAACTAAATTAAAAGCGCGCTTAGGCTCTGTACGTAAACCCAAGAAATACGATTTTCTGTAAAATACACCGCCATTAAAGCCAGGAGGCCAAGATGGC